>JANMXA010000297.1:0-30578 GCA_031394255.1 Gemmatimonadota bacterium | reverse complement strand
GAATCCCTCAACCACCCGCCCGCTGACGACCAGCGCGAGCGCGAAGCTAGCCACGGCAACGACATACCCGCTCAATACCCGATCAAAGTTGTCCCATGATCGTGGACAGATCAGGATGGCGAGAACTAGAAGGATGGCCGGGTAGAGGAGCCGGAGCATTCCCAACGCACCTCGAGGCCAGAGGGCGAATGGCACCCCAAAACAGGCCCAGCCGAAATACAAGATTAATAGTCGCGCGGCCGGGTCTCTCAGCAGGCGGCCCAACGTGCCCCGCTCTGACCGATAGAGCAGGATGGCCAGTCCCCCGACTGACACGGTCACGGCCGGCCGGAAAAGCCCCAATCTGGGAATGAGTTCATGCAATCGTACCGCCAACACTGCCAGCATCGCTACGATGATGACCACCGCTAGGCGATCCCGCTTCGAGGTGCGATCAAGGGCGAGTCGGGGCGCGGTTTTGTAGTCGAACACTTGGGCCGGTGCCGTCACGGTAACTCGTTTTCTTTTAACGTCTTAGTGGCTGCTCGGGGCGTTGTTCCCGGGCCAGGATGAGCGGCAGCCGATATTGGTGCAATTTAAGGGCCGGATAGGCCCCTCATCGGGTATCCTGGCCCTCCCCAAACCGGCGGACGACCCGCGCGGGGCTTCCCGCCACCAGCGAGTTGGCCGGCATCGACTTGGTAACGACCGAACCGGCGGCCACCACCGTATTGTCCCCGATTTCGACGCCGGCCAGAATGAGGGCGCCGGTCGCGATCCAGACGTTTTCTCCGATGATCACCGGCTGCGCTTCGTCGAGGCGAACGCCCTCGCCCCGCCGGCGCCGATCGGGGTCCAGCGGGTGGCTGGGATTGTCGTAGATCTGGACGTTGCTGGCCAGTAGACTGCCCTTTCCGATTCGAACACTCGCCATCACGCTGATCGTGATCGCGTAGTTGATGGCGACCCCATCTGCCACGATCAATTCCGCGCCGGTCGATTCCTTGAGGCCGACCACCCAGGTATTGCGGCGGCCTATCACCACGTCATCGCCCAGCTCAATCCGGCCGCCGCCGATGATCAGGGGGATTTCCCCTTCAAGGTAGAGCCGCTGGCCTACCTTCGCACACCGATACCGCATCAGCGGCTCCCGGTACAACATTTTGGCGATTAGTGGCAGCACCCGCTGCCGGAAGCCCCGCTCCGCGTACAGGAAACCGGCGATGAATCGCGGCAATGGCAGGTAGAACCTGAGCGCGGCCCGCCACCAGGCTCGGGCGTGCTTGAGCGGACCCTCGCCCCGCCGCGCGCGGTCCAGCAGGGAGTCCCAACTCACCGGGCGGCCTCCATCCTCCCAATCAGAGCGGACATCTGGGACTCACTGGTCCACTCCTGCAGCACCGCCGGGTCGCCGCAGGGCCGCCCGCTCCGGGCCTGTCCGAGGCCGCGGATCATCGCGTCGGCCGCCGCACCGGGTCGCGAATCCGTGACCACGAGATGCTCGCCGACTTTGGCGAGCATCCGGGCAGACTCCCCGCCGGCATCGACGAAGGCCAGGATCGGTCGCCGGGTGCCAAGATACTCGTACAGTTTGTTGGGGATCTGGAGGGGTTGGCCCTCAGCCAACAGAAGCAGCAGATCCGCGTTTTCCTGAAGCGCGCGGCAATGGTCGGGCGAGGCCCAGGGGACGAAGTGAATCAGGTCGCCTACCCCCGCCTCATCGGCCATGGCTCGGACCGAATGGCCCTTGAACAGGCGGCAGTCGCCGACGAAGTCCACCCGGAGATCCTCGGGCCCGAGCGACAGTCGGCGCCGGGCTTCGGCCAACCCCAGCAGGAATGGCCGAGGGTCGCGCCCGAGGTAGAGGTTCCCTGTGTAGACGATCCGGATCAAGTCTGCTCTCTTCGCCGTCGGCGTGGTCCGAATCCGATCGATGCCGCTCAGTGCAACGAGAACCCGGTCACGCCGACCGGGCGGCAGCTTGTCGGCCAGCAACCGCCCGGTCTCAGGGGCCACGGCCACGATGCCGTCGGCCCGGTGCAGTACCCTCCGTTCGAGCCAACGCTCGATCGAATCCGAGACCGAACTGCGGACGAACCGCGGCTTGCCGGGATTGTCGGTCCACGGGTCACGGAACTCGGCGAACCAGGGGACGCCCGAAACCATTTGGGCGAGCCACCCGGCCAAATGGGTCGAAAATGGAGGGCCAGACGTGTAGATCAGGTCGCAACCCCGTTTGGTTTCCGCCAGCACGCCCCGCGCGGCCGGCACGATGAACCCTTGAAGGTCATCAGGCAACCACAGGAGGGACAACAGGCGTCGCCTCCAGTGTGATCCCTGGTGGCTCTCACCGGGTTCGGCCGCCCAGTCCTCGGGCTCGGCGACGCTCTTGGAAAAATCTCCCCGGAACTCGTTCCGGATCTGGATCAACGCCGCCCGCGGGCTCGGCTGCATCTGAACCGGGCGGACCTGGACCGCCTGGACTCGCGTCAATGAGTCGCGGGTGTCCCCGGCGCGTTCGGCGGTGACCACTCGCACCTCATGCCCGGCGGCCGCGAGGGCCCGGGCCAGTCGGGCCGGCCGCAGGCCCCCAACGGCGTGGTCCGGGGGATAGTGATAGCTCACGATCACCACCCGGCGGCGTTTCCGCGCGCCGGGAACGATGACGGGGCCAGGGCGCGGCGGTACCGGGTGCTCGAGGAGATCAGTCACGGCGGCCGTTTCTGACGTTGGGGGAGTGCTCGAATTTGGGTCGGGTCTCGCTAGCGGACGACCGGCCGGGCGCTCCAAGCACACCGCCAAAGACTCGCTCATACCCCGCGACCATCGCGGCGGGGCTGAAACGTTCCCGAATGGTGGCCCTGCCGGCCTGGCCCATGGCATCGGCCATCGCGGGATTCACCAGCAGTCGCTCCAGGGCGGCCGCGAAGCCGTCCGGATCGGCGGCCGATGCCAGCAGCCCTGAAACGCCGTCGTCCACCAGATCGCACAACGCCCCTTCCCGCGCCGCGACCACCGGTCGGCCCCGGGCCATGGCTTCCGCCGCGGCAAGGCCGAACGTCTCGGCCGGACTCGGCGCCGCGACCACGCGGGCGTGCCGCTGCCAGCGATCGATCGCCGCCGGCGGCAGGCTGCCCAGGAATCCGACGCGATCGGCGATCCCGAGGCTCTCGGCAAGGCCGGTCAATTCGCCAAGCAGCGGCCCCGAACCGGCCAGGAACAGGTCGACCGAATGAACGCGGGCCGCCACCTTCGCGAACGCCCTGATCAACATCCCCTGATTCTTTACCAACCTGAGGGCGCCGACGCTCAACACGTACGGGCGGGGCCAGGGGGCATCCGAGCCGGTCTCGGTCGGTACGCCGATGCCGTGCGGCACGACCTGGATCTTCCCCGCCGAACTCGGGACCCGGTTCCTGATTCGGTCAGCGAACGACGTGGACGGGCTGATCACCGCCTTGGCGATCCGGATCGTCATCGCGACCCCCGCCTCGAGCGGACCCGATTCGGAATTGGCCCCAAGGTCCGAACCGTGGGCCGAGACGACCAGGGGCGGACCGCCGATGCAGGCCAGCGCCACATTGGTGAACAGCCCAAGGGGATAATGAACGTTGACCACATCAATTCGCTGCTCCCGGAGGAAACGACGGATCCACGCCAGGTCGCCGGGCGCGGTGGCGACATATGCCAGGCGGCTTCGAATCGGGTGGCCACGGTCGATCGGCGGTCGCATCCGCCGGGCAAACAGGCGTCCCGGCCAGTGGGCCTCCGCGACAGTGGCTCTACTCGACGGAGTCATCGTCGTCACATCATGCCCCGCGTCAGCCAGATAGCGAGTCAGCATCCGGGTCGTCGTCTCCACGCCGCCAAGCCCAGCTTCGACCCACGGGGTGACGATCAGGATGTTCAGGCGGTCATCCGGCCGCATCCAGCCTCACGCCATCGCCGCCGGGGGCCAGCGCCAGTTCGGCATTCAGCTGGACCCGGCCCCGGAAATGACGCCCCGGCACGATATTGAGGACGGCCTCGGGGCCAACGGCAATCGCGCGGTGATTGTAGTTGTCGGTGACCTGGGTCTCGAGGAGATACGTCCCGGGCGGCAGATTGAGCTGCAGCGTTCCGCTGAGTGTGCGCACTCCAGGCTGGCGAATATCGACCCCGAGGCCAGAGGCAGTGGTGCTAAAGACCAGGGTTCCCGACTGCATGTCCCGGACGGCGACTTGGAGTGGCTCGATCTCCTGGCGCACCGGCGTCAGGGTCTCGACTCGGATTTCGTAGCTCGCGGTGGTGCCCGATTCGTAATTGCTGCCCGTCGTGACTTTGAGCGAACCGATCCGGACCGGACAGTCGCTTGCGGCGGCAAGGCTCTCGGTGTCCTGCTGCGATGCCCGTTGGACGTACATCGTGATCGTGTCCGTCACGCTCCCGTCATAGATCGCCCGGCCGTGCTCCATCAGGATCGCCCGGGTGCAGAGCGAGGCCACTCGCTCCAGTTGGTGCGACACGATCACCACGGGGATGTCGCGCCGCACCATCTCGGCGATCCGGCCGAACGCCCGCTGCTGGAAGGCCAGGTCGCCCACCGAGAGAACTTCGTCGATGATCAGCACCTCGGGGTCGAGGTGGGCGGCAATGGAGAACCCGAGCCGGGCGTTCATGCCGCTCGAATACCGCTTGACCGGCGTGTCGATGAACTCCGCGATGCCCGAAAATTCGACGATTTCGTCGAACTTGCGGGCGATCTCCGGCGGCCGCATCCCCATGATCGAGCCCTGCAGCATCACGTTTTCCCGACCCGTAAGGTCGGGATGGAAGCCGGCCGATACCTCGATGAGGGAGCCGACCCGGCCCGTCAACTGGACCCGGCCGCGGGTCGGGCGGAGAATCCGGGTGAGCACCTTGAGGATCGTGCTCTTGCCCGCCCCGTTGCGGCCGATGATGCCGAGCGCTTCGCCGGCCTTGACCTCGAAGGACACGTCGCGGAGGGCCCAGAAGTCTCCCTGCCGCAGTTCGTCGGCCTTGGGGCCCCGGCCCATCAGTTTCTTGGCGACCGCGGGGATCAGATCACGAAGCGAGTCATGGATCTGCCCCCGCCTGAATTTCTTCCAGACGTGGTCCAGCTGAACCGTGGCGTGGCTCACAGAGGCCTCAGGCGTATTCGGCGAACACGTGCGCCGCCCGGTGGAAGATGACGGCCGCGATCAGCGAGCCGGCCACGGCCCAGGCCCCGGAGTACCAGAGACTGGCGGGTGTCCAGAGCACGACCGTGACGCCGGCGGCCGTGACCTGACGGAGGGGCTCGGCCAGATTGTGGCCCTCGGCGATCGCCAACCGGAGGCCCTCGAGCAACGGCGTCAGCGGATTGATCCAGATGATCCGGCTCAGACGCTGGCCAAGCATCGACGGCTCGAACAGCACCGGGGTGAAGAAGATCCCGAAGGTGAGGAATATCTGGACGATGTACTTGACGTCCCGGAAAAACAGGTTGGCGCAGCTGAGAAACAGACACACACCGGCCGTGAACAGCAGCAGCAGCGCCAGCAGCAGTGGGACCCAGAGCAACGCCCAGGTTGGGTGAAAGCCGAGGAAGGGCAGCGCCAGGGTAAAGGCGATGATCCCGAGCCCGGTGTCAAAGCACTGGGCCAGCACAGCCGACAGCGGCAGGACCTCCCGCGGGAAATAGATCTTCGTGACCAGGTTGGAGTTGGCGATCAGGCTTGGCGTGGCGAAACCGAGCGAGCCGACGAAGAAGGCCCACGGGAGGGACTTCACCGCCATGCCGATGATATTCGCGGGCCCCATCCCCTTGCCGGACGCCGTCTGCACCAGCGCCCGGATCAGCACACTCGCGACCAGTGTCATCAGCGGCATGAACAACGCCCAGCCGAAGCCCATCACCGCCTGTTTGTACCTGATCGTCACGTCTCGGCGGGTCAGCTGGAGCAGGAGGTCGCGGGCGCCCCAGAGGTCGCGGCCAACGTCCTGAAGGTCGCGAAGGATGCTGGTTGTCTCAACGGGCGGAACCGCTGGCTCGGCCGGAGGCATGAGGGGGCTCGGGACGGGTATCGGTGTGGCGGGCTGAGTCATCTGGTCCAGTGAACGCGGTTGTTGCGGAGCAGGCGGCGGCGGAGCCGCATGTTCCGGTATCCAGGCAATGCATCTTCTGGCACTTCCAAACAGCAAAACTCGGGCCCTCAAGGGGCTGTTTCTTGATGCCCAGAGCCAACTTGGGTCGCGGGACCGGACCGGTCTTCGTCCCGTTGCGGGCTCGGCTCCGAGACGGTAATCTTACCGGTCATGCGATTCGGCCAAAGGGCGTGAAACTCGGACCCTGTTGCGGCGCAGCAACAACATACTGAGTTTATTGGGCAGATGAAAGAATTGGCGCTCTTACATAAGTAGTTGATTTATAAGTTCTTATGAATAAGATGACGGAGGGTCGAGCTGGCCTGGCTCTTGCCCAATGGGGAATCGTCTAGAAACTCGCCGCCGTAGAAGAAATTGGCGATCTCCCGGTTCCAGGCCGACCTCACGGCGGTGGAACAGAACCCGTAGTTTGAAAGGAAAGAAGCGATGGGCATAATTCGTTCTTTGTTCCTTGCCGCAACCGTTTCGGTTGCAGCGGCTAACCAGGCCCACGCGGCTCCGCAGGCGTGGAATATATACGTCCAGAACACCGGCAACTTCCACGGCCTTGGCAACTACGGCGCCAACTGGGGCAGCAGCCAGTCCGGCACCCCGTTCGACGTGACCTGCACGGACTTCTTCAACCATCTGTCGTCCAAAACGGCGTACAAGGTGTGGCGCACCGATCTCGGTGGGGCGACTCCCCTGAGCTACACCCGGTTTGGGTACCAGACCAACGCCCTGTTCAAGTACCGGCAGGCGGCCTACCTGTCGACCTTGTTCCACAGCACGGCGCAGGCCAACTGGGCGAGTCTCCATATCGCCATCTGGAGCTTGTTTTCGACGCCCGTCTCGCTTGGTATCCCGTGGAGTGCGTCGGCGGTGTCGGCCTACAAGACTCAGGCGGCCAACTTCGTCAACAACACGCCCAGCAACTGGTCGTGGGGTCAGTTCACGGTCCTGACGAACATCAATACCAACCTCCCGAGCTGCGTCAACCCGCGGACCGGGCTGCCGAACCCGAACAGTCTCTACACCCTGCGCTGCGCCCAGGCCGACCTGGACAGCGCTCAGGAACTGATCACCACCACGCCGGAACCGGCTACCTCCCTGCTGCTGGCGTGCGGGCTGGTCGGGCTCGGTGTCGCGGGTCGGCGTCGTCGCCGGAAGTAAGTCAAACCAGGTTGTTGCAGACGCGGGCTAGCGCCTCATCGCTAGCCCGCGTTTTGCGTAGGGTAGGTTATTATCAAAGGCGGCCGCACGAGCGGCAAGCCAATCACTCTCAATCCCCCGGGATCGATTCATGAGCAACGCTCCAGCGAGACTGGCCAGGATCGAAAGGCCGTTGTACGTCTGTTTTCTGATCGGGATGGTGATTCCGCTGGTGGATCTGGTTGGCAACGTGTACCCATTTCAGTTTTCGTCACTGGGATGGCGCTACGGCGCCGAGGGGCTGCTCTCGTCGTTCACGCTCATGCCGCTCCTCGCCTTGGCGCTCTTTGCCGCGGTCGCCGCGGTCGCCGAAAACCGGGGCGTCCTGCGGGTCGTCTCGATCATTGCGCTCGCGGCCGGGGCGCTGCTCGTGGTGCTGACCCTGTCGTTCATACTCGATGCGGTCCAGTTGCGCCGGCAGGCTCCGCCGGAGTCGGTCTCGATGTTCGATATCGGTGTGGTCAAGGCGCTGGCGAAGCATATCATCACGATCTTCGGCATGGTGTGGCTTGGGCTGTCTGCTTTGGGGGCGTCGCAGAAGACGGAGTCACTGGCCAAGTCCAGGGAGGGGTCACCGTTGGTGATGAACTCGGCCAAACCCTGAGTTCGCCGCGCTGACAAGGACAGATGGGGCGCCGCGAGTTCGCGGCGCCCCATTCGCGTTCCAGGCTGTACCAGATCAGCCCGGGAGGACACCCGCGATGGCGGGGTACAGGCGCTTCACTGCAGCCTCACCGAGCTTTTCCGCGTCGGGCCGCGTCCCGTCAACTGGCACCACAATCCGAACCAGGGCTTCGTCTGAACGACTCAAAAGCGCGGCATCGCGGATCATCTGCAGTTTGACCCGGTATTCGTTGGCCTCCACCCGTCCTCGCCCCTGGTACCAGTAGTACACCAGCGCCTGGGCGTTGCCCTTGGCGATCAGGTACTGATTGATCGTGATGGCCCCCCGGCCTGTCTCAATGGTCCGGACTGCGGCCTGAACCGGTTCCCACCCAGCGCCTGGCAGGCAGTTCTTGGGCGAGTGGATCGTCTTCCCTTGGCGCTGTTGCTCGTAGAACCCGATATAGAGCGAAAGGCGGGTTCGTGAGCTGTCCTGGAACAGCCGCATCAAATAGGCATTCGGCCCGGCGACCTTGAGCTCGGCGGGGTCAATCGTGAGGTCCTTCGCCCTGAACCCTTCCACCTGGTCCGGCAGGGAGCTCAATGGCGCCACGAGGTGTCTCGGTCGCTGGCCGGCAACACTCAGCAGCAGGCCGCACCCGGCGGCCAGGATGATGGCTGGCACCCAGGGAACGAGCTTAGACATCCGCAGCGAACCGCCGTTGCCACGACCGCTCCAGGCCCCCAAGTGCCCAGGTTGTCACGCCGACCAGGCCGAACGCCACGAGGAACATCAGCCAGCCTTCCGTCAGGTGCATGAAACCTTCGCCGAGCTTGGGATCGACGAAGAATACCAGAAACCCGGTCAGGAAGACCCGAACGCCGTTGATCAAGATGGCGATTGGCAGGGTGATCACGAGGAGGGCCGTGCGGAAGGCCGGCAGTCTGAGCCAAAGACCCGCACTGAGGAGTCCGAGGCTGACCAGGGCACTCAGTGACCGGAGGCCGCTGCACGCTTCCGTCACGAACAACCGGTGCCCCGGAATGACGATGATGTTCCCGTCGAGATTGACCGGGATCTGCCGCCAGCGAAGCAGGGCGGCCCCCATCTCCGAGGCTTTGAACTGGAGCGGGAATGCCAGGGCCGACAAGATGACATCGGGGAGGGGCACCGAAAGGGCCAGCAGTGAAACTCCCAACCACCAGCGGCGGAGTTGCGCCACGCCCAGGAAGAACACGACGAGGCTGCCGGCGCCGAGCAGCATCGACATCCGCATCGTGAACAATTCGGCGCCGAGCGTCGACAGGTACCGGATGGCGACCGCCACCAGCAACCCGAGCGTCCCGAGCCAACGGATCGGCTTCCGGTCCGGGGCCAGGCCTTCCCGCCACATCAGCCAGACAGCGACGGGTGCCAGGAGGAGTCCAGCCCCCGCATCGGGGTCGGTCCACCACTGCCTGGCCAGCCCGACCGCCGGCGCTCCAAAGAGGATCGCAAACAACCCGGCCGCGACCCAGACGGCGGTCGGGAGGCGGGGCACCTGGATGGGCGTCGAAGGACCGCTCACCTGCTTCCCCGACGGAACAGCATGACCGGCACCGTCTGGAGCATGATTTTGATCTCGAGCCAAAGGCTGCGCTTCTGAATGAACTCGAGGTCATGCCTGAGTTTCTCGCGAACGTCCTCGATGCTCGAATCGTAGGCGAGGTTGATCTGGGCGTACCCGGTGATGCCGGGGAGGGTCCGTTGCCGGTGTTTGTAGTCGGGGATCCGTTCGCGCAGTTCGGCGAAGATCGACGGGCGTTCCGGCCGGGGCCCAACGACCGACATCTCACCCCGGATCACATTCCACAACTGGGGGATCTCGTCGAGCCGATACTGGCGGAGCGCGCCGCCGATGGCGGTCACCCGGGGGTCGTGCTTCTTGGCCCATACGGCGCCGGTACCGTGCTCGGCATCGACCCGCATCGTCCGGAATTTGTAAATCTTGAATGGCTTTCCGCCCAGGTCCTTGAATCGCTTCGGGGTCGTGGCTCGGGCCGGTTGCGTCCGGCGATCGAGCCCGATCCGGGTCTGGGTATAGAGCACCGGTCCGCGAGACGAGAGTTTGATCGCCACCGCGACCAGGACCCCAACCGGGAGAAACGCGATCAAGCCAAGGACCGCCACCGCGAGGTTCAGAACCCGGATGGCTCGCTCTTGCCCCGGTGACAGTCCAGGGGCCCAGTCATCGCTGAACGGCCCAGCGGCGTCACGCCCACCAGGAGGAGGCGCGTGCGGGAGGTGTTCGTTGGTCGATGGCATGCTGGTCGGCATTGGTCCGGCCATGGTCACCGTGGTCCTAGTATACCTTGGCGGCTCGGAGGACGATCATCGTCAACGACAGGATCGGTACACCGAACTGCAGCATTGGCGATACGCCGGTGCCTTTCGACCCGAGAACGATCTCATCGCCCGCCCGGAGGTTCAATTGGTCCAGCGTCAGGCCGCGCGTCAGGCCGTCGGCGAACGATTCCCGCGGTACGATCTCCACCCCGGCCCGCCGAACGAACGTCTTCTGAATGTCGGAGTTGCCGGCCGGTCCGCCCGCGAGCATGATCGCGTCGCCGACCAACTGGTCCGCGGAAATCTGGTAGAACCCCGGCTTGCCGACCGAGCCAAGCACGCTGAGCCGGATCATTGTCTGGACCCGGATCGTCGGATCCTTCAGAAATTTCTGCAATCGATCAGTGAGGAACTGCGGGACTTCCGAACGGAGGACACCACGAAGGGAGATCTCGGGCAGTCCTGGCAACTGCAGCACCCGGCCGGCGGACACCGAGAACGTCCCGGTCAGATTGGGCTCGCCGACCACGGTGAGGACGACCTGATCCCCAACCTGGAGATCGCCTTCGGCCAGACGGTCCCGGAGGAGTGCGGCCTCGGCCTTCTTCGCGTTGCGGATGCGGCTGCTGTAGCCGGTCGAGTTGGACAACTGATCGATCTGGGCCAGGCTTTCCTGGAGTTGCTGGCGGGATGCCTGGGCCTTCGGCGAGGTGGCGCCGGTTTGAGCAGCCCCGCGATTCGAGGTCATTGAGATCATCGCGAGAGCGATTGAGGCAATCCACAGCCCGGATCTTGTCACTCCAAACCTCCCCTTCGAGTTCATTTCTGGCGACGTGCAGCAACTTTGCAGTATTCATGCTCACGGCCCGGGACCACACTCAGGCCTTATATCCATTTGACCCGCAATGGCTTGGCACTATCGCTGACCACCCAAGGCAGAGAGGCAAATCTCGGGGACTTGCCGAGTTCATGCAACGGCTGTGCTGCCCCCGCGGCAAACCCATGGAGCCGAACCATCAATAATCCCCGAGCCGGGACCCCGAACGGCAACTCTTACGCCATGCGGTGGAATCACTTAGGCCCCTCGTTCTTGGCGGGAATGGTCGGACAATTGCAGGATCGATTGAAGTGGAGGTGACCACCTGATCAGCGATTGCCGAGTCGAGCACCGTCCCCGGACCTCGTTGATGACGTAAACTGTTGGTCCATAAAGATTAACAAATGATTAACCCGGGGCGGTAATTGGGCGGGTAACCACGGAGCGGGCGAGGAATATCGATTGTGTTGCGTCACCGCAACGGGCTGCGGTCCGTTCGCTCCGATAAACGACAACCGCCTCCCTTGAGGCGAAGAAGCCTTGCAATGCCGATGAATGGTAGTTCTGGGTCGCCGCCCAACCAGGCGGGTGCAACAATCCTCGTGGCCAACGATCAGGAATGGACCGGAAGGTCGCTTGAGAGTGTGCTCGTGTCTGAGGGCCATCGGGTTATCCGCGCCTATACGGGGCTACAGGCGATCGGAAAGGCTCTGGCGGCCGATCCCGATGTCATCTTTCTCGATGTCCAGCTCCCGGACATCAGTGGCCTTGAGGTCTGCCGACGGCTGCGAAGTGAACTCACGCTTCAGGCGGCGGTGCCGATTTTTCTGACCACGGCCGGTCAGTCGGGTCGACAGGAACGGCTGGAGGCGCTTCGGGCCGGCGCTTGGGAGTTCTACAGTCAGCCGTTTGACAGCGAGCTGATGATCGCAAAACTGCGGTCGTTTCTCGCCGCGAAGGCCGTCGCTGACACACTCCGGCGGGTCGCGGGGGTCGATCCAGACACCGGGCTTTACAACGAATCAGGCCTTTCGATGCGGGCCGGCGAGTTTGGGTCGGAAGCCGCGCGGTTCCGCCGTCCGGCCGCAGTGGTTGCCCTCAAATCCGATTCGGTGGGGGCCGACGCCGCGACGGCCGACCAGTCATGGTGCCGGTTGGTTTCCCTGGTGAAGTCCGGTGCCCGGTCGTCCGACATCGTCGGTCGACAGGCGCCCGGCGAGGTGCTCGTGGTTGCCGAAGCCGGAACGGAGGGTGCCAGGCATCTCGTTGACCGGATTGTCCATCGGTTCCAGGACGCGAGTACCAACGGCGATCGGGGTGCGCTTCGAATCGGTTACTGCGGTGTCGATGATCTGGGAGCCATCGGGAAAATCGACGCCTTGATCGGGAGTGCCCGGGAGGCGCTCAGGGCCGCGACGGCGGAGTCGCCGGTGAGGATGGCCATGGTCGGGTGAACGGCTCTGGCTGCGACGAAAAGACGGGGGCGGTCGCAATGCTGCGGCCGCCCCCGTCTTCGTTTCGCGCTCGGATCAGGTGACGGACCCGCTCTTCTGAAGCTCTCCAGCCGATTCGGCCGCGGGTTCCTCCGAGTAGCCGTAGCTGTAGTTGTAGTAGCGATACGCGCCCTTGCCGGCCTTGATGTCGTTCAGGACGCCGCCGAGGACGCGAATCGGAAGCCGTCGCAAGTTGTCGAGCTTGGCGAGGGTGAGATCTTTGTCCGTCTCGCCAACCCGAACCACGACCAGCATCGCCCCCGTCGCCATCCCAAGGACGAATGGATCGATGCCGGCCCCGAGCGGCGGGCTGTCGATAATGATGACCTCGAAGCGCGACCTGAGTTGGCTCATCAACTCCATCATGCGGGAGGAGCCGAGTAGCTCGGGGGCTTGACGCAAACGACTGCCGCCCGGGATGACCGTCAACCTTGGGTGGAAGGTCGGCCGGGTAATTGACGCGATGCTGGCATCGCCATTCAGGTAGTCAAGCAGGCCGGGTTTGGCCTCGACGTTAAACGTCCGGTGCTGGCCGCCCCTTCGCGTATCGCCATCAACCAGGACCGTGTTGAAGCCGGCCTCCGCGAACGACAGGACCAGATTCGACGAGATCAGGGACTTCCCGTCGCCGGGCGACGGGCTCGAGATGGTGATGGCCAGCGGTTCGCCGTTCGGCACGGCGTGGGCCAGGTTCATTCTAAGGGTTCGGAAGGACTCCATGACCTGGCCCCGGTCTTCGGAGCCATTGGCGCCTTCAGGCCCATGGTTGATCGCGGGGATTGCTCCCATGATTGTCAGGCCCATCGAGTGCGAAACCTGATCCGGGTACCGGACCCGCCGGTCCATGAGGTCAATCAGTAATGCCAGCCCGATGCCCAGCATCAGTCCCGCGGCCAGGCCGAGAGCGATGAGGGTCGGGGCGTTGTTCTTCGACGCACGGGTCGACGCGACAGCGGTATCGAGGATCCGGACTTCGGGAACCGCGCTGGCTTCGGACATCCGCGCTTCCTGGCGGCTTCGATCGAGGGTCCGGAACAGGATGTCGGCCTGGTCGACCTGCCGCTTCAATCGGGCCTCGTTGATCGAACGGGTGGGGATGTCGTGTAACTCTCGGGCGGAACTGCTTCCCCGTCCTTCGAACTCGGCTTCCTGCTGCGCGAGTTGGCGATCCAAGGCTCCCACGTAGGTCGGCAGGGTGATGTTTCTCAGGGTGGATACCTGATCGATCAAGTCCTTTACCGGCTTGTAGTCGTCGGTATAGCGGGTCCTCGCAATTCGGAGCTCGATCTCGGCTTTGCCGATCTGGTCGAGGACCGCAATGAGGGCCGGCGCGGTGCGGACCGCGTTGATCGTCTGAAAGGCGTCAATGGTGGCGTCGCCTGAGTTGAGACGCTTCATGGCGTCCTGAAGCTGTCTCCGGTCTCGCTTGAGGTCGTCGATCTGCTTCCGGAGCTGGAAGTAGTCGCCGTAGGCGGTTCCCTGCGTCATCTGGAGTCCGGGGGCGACCGCGACATCTTCCCGGGGAAGCGTCACGGTATTCACCCGGAACTGTTCCAATTCACGCTCGGCCCCGTGGAGCCGGGTCTCCTGGTCGGCCAGCTGCCCGTCCAGCGCTGTCCGCATCTGGGTCAGCCGTTCCTTCTTCTGGAGGGCCGCTTCGTCAACAAACCGGCGAACCACGGTGTTGAGGGTGGTTGCCGCGTTGGAAGCGCTCTGGTCGGCCAGCTTGAGCTCGAGGAAGTTGTCTTCCTTGAGCTGGATCTTGAGGCGTTTGATGAGAGCAATCGACGCGTCCCGGGGGGGGATCACGGTAAACTTGAGAGTCCTCGGCTTGGGGGCGGGGTCGGGATGGGGAACCCATTTGTACCCGAGTTGGAGCCCGACTGAATCACCGACGGCGCCCGTCTGCACGGTACGTCCGTCCACCTCGCCAAGCTCGAAGGTCTTGGCAGCGGCATCCACCTTGTAGACCAGCGAGCCGAAATAAACGTGATCGCCGGTGGAAAAATTCCGGAACAGCAGGGAATCCCGACCATTGGCGGCGCTGATGTACAGCTTGCGCTCGACGACAACGGGATCGAGCACCTTGTATTTGGTTACCAATTCGGTCCAGGCTTGCGGCCGGAGCAGTTCGTCCCCTTGAACCGGGGCGCCCTTCCCACGATTGGGCGCTTCGATCCAGATGGTGGCTACCGATTCGTACTCGGGCGCCACGAAGCGGGTGGCCATGACGCCACCGCCCAGCCCCAAGGCGGTCAGTCCGAGGATCAGCCACTTGCCGCGGAGCAGGGCGGCAATGATCCGGTTGGCGTTGACGGTGCCCGCATCCTGGCCCGGCCCGGTTGGTGAGGGCGGGCCAAAGTCGGTGGAAGGCAGTCCCGCCATGCTTCGGGGCACCGGCAGGTGGGCAGGGTCCTGGTTGAAATCAACGCCGTTCATGAGGTCCTCAGATTCGCGGCAGCCCGTCGCAGGAGGCGAGCGGGTTCTGAAAGGTCGGTCTGGTCGGCCCGTAACGCAAATGTGGGACCGGATTCCTGGTTCGAAAGAGTTGGCCCTAAGTGCCGATTGTTGGTAATATGCATCATTACTGTTGTGTATATGCAACAAGCGAGTGATTCGGGCAATCTACAGGTATGGCGCCAGCCCGCATTGGTGTCTCGCTGGCGCTACTGTTCGGGCATGCTTTTCGCCAATGGGGTGGGGGAACCTTCCGGTTCCAGCACCACCACGCGGAGTAGACGCAGCGATGGGGAGTTCCCTTGTGACGAGCTCTTTCGGGGGCGAAACACCGTCGACCAATGAGACCTCTGCTCGGGATCCCCTGTCGATCCCGCCGGAGGTCAAGGCCAGCATTCGGATCCTGCTGGTGGATGACGAGCGGACCCTGCGGGAGAGTTGCGCGAGCGTCTTGCAGAGTGACGGATTCTCCGTCACCCTCGCCGGCCGGGGTGAAGAAGCGCTGGACCTGGTCAAGCAACGCCGGTTCGATATTATTCTCGTCGATCTGTATATGAGCGGGGTGCCCGGCCTCCAGATCCTCAAAGAGGCGCTGGCGGCTCATCCCGATACGATCGTTGTGGTCATGACCGGCAATCCCAGCGTCACGACCAGCATCGAAGCCCTCCGGGCCGGGGCTTGGGACTACCTTCCCAAGCCGTTCTCGGCCACCCATCTCCAGGTCTTGATCGGCCGAGCCTCCCATGCCGTCCGCGGCAATCGCGAGGCCGATCGTCTGCGTCAGCAGATCCTCAAGCAGGGGAGCCAGGACTCCGGTCCGGCCCTGATCGGCATTTCACCGCTGTTCCGCAAGGCCGTCGAGTTGGCCCGCAAGGTGGCGCCGACCGATGCCTCGGTATTCATCACAGGTGAAAGCGGCACGGGCAAAGAAGTCATCGCCCAGTTCGTCCATCAGCACAGTCGTCGGGCCAGGAAGGCGCTGGTTCCGCTGAACTGCGCGGCCCTCCCCGAGCCGCTTCTGGAATCGGAGATGTTCGGGCACCGCAAAGGCTCGTTCACTGGCGCTGATCGGGACAAGCCCGGTCTGCTCGAGGTGGCGAACGGCGGGACCATGTTCCTCGATGAGCTGTCCGAAATGCCAATGTCCCTCCAGGCGAAGCTGCTTCGGGTGATTCAGGACGGGGTGGTCCGCCGGGTTGGATCCGAAACGCAGGATGCCCAGGTCGACGTTCGATTCATCTCCGCGACGAATCGCGATCCGCAACAGGCGGTCGCATCGGGCCTGCTCCGGGGCGATCTCTTCTATCGCCTTCGGGTCGTGCCGGTCACCCTGCCGCCGCTGCGGAAGCGGGTGGAAGACATCCCGCTGCTGGCCAACCACTTCCTGATCCACTCGTGGGCGCGGCACCGGGACGTTCCCGGTCATCCGCCCAAGCTGACCGAGGCGTCGATCGCGTTTCTTCGCTCCCGGCCCTGGCGCGGCAACGTACGAGAGTTGCAGAACGTCATCGAGCATGTCGCGGTGCTGGCGGAGCCGGATCAGCTGATCGAGCCGAACGACATTCCGATTTACGATGAGCAGGCCGAGCCGGCGGGCAGTGTGACTTCGTTCATGCCGGTGTCGGACGAGCCGTATCATCCGGCCAAGGAACGGATCATCGCCCAGTTCGAGCAGGAGTATCTCACCCGCCTCGTGGCCAGGGCCGGGGGCAACATGTCGAAGGCCGCCCGCCTGGCGAGTGTTGACCGGACCACGCTGTACCGCCTGATGGACAAACACAATCTGCTTCGCGGCGAAGGGTCGGGGCGGACCGAATAACATGTCTGGTTATCGGAAGCCCCCGTTACCGACCGAGGCGTTGTCTCGGGTCGCCGAAGTGGTATCGGCCCGCTGGGAGACCGTTCGGGACGACGCCACCTCCGCGGACGAGGTCGCCGGTCTGGCCCTGACTATCCAGGACGCGGTGGCCGGCGAACTCGAGGGGCGCGGCGCGCAGGGCCTTCCCAACGCGCCGGTCGCGCGGCGGGTACACGGTTTGTTCCGCACAGCGCTGGTTGAGGAAATGACGCGCCTGGGGCCCGAACTCGATGGTGCGGCGGTCGCGGGCGTGTTTGCCGCGCTGGAGCGGGTTGGAGCCGCCATGCAGCCGGAGTGGCACCAACGGCTGGCCAACCGGCTTTCCGGGCCTGACGCATTCGACCTGGTGGTCGAGGTCGCCCACGACCTCCGGTCACCGCTCACCTCCATCCTCTTCCTGGCCGAAACCCTGCAGCGGGGGCGCAGCGGCGCGGTCACGCCGCTGCAGGAGCGCCAACTTGGCCTGGTCTACTCCGCCGCGTTTGGCCTCAGTTCAATCGCCAGCGATGTGATCGAACTGGCCCGTGGGGGGGATCGGCTGGTGGGCAGCGACCCGTTGCCATTCTCCCTTCGCGACACAGTCGAAGGGGTCCGGGATATTGTCTTCCCGATCGCCGAGGAAAAGGGATTGGCCCTCCGACTGGTCGTTCCCGACCTCGACGCCCGGGTCGGCCATCCGGCCGCACTAAGCCGCGTCTTGCTCAACCTGACGACCAACGCCCTCAAGTTCACCGACGAGGGTCATGTCGAAGTCGCGGCGCGCGACCTCGGCGATCACCGGGTGCGGTTCTCCGTCCAGGATACCGGCCGTGGCATTCCTCCAGTGGGGCTGGCGATGCTCTACGAGCCCTTCCGCCGGCGCCAGCGCGACCGTGACTACGCCTTCTCCGGGTCCGGGTTGGGTCTCGCCATCTGCCGGAAGCTGGTCGAGGCGATGCGGGGTGAACTCGAAGTCGCCACCGGGGCGGCCGCCGGCACCACCTTTTCATTCGTGATCGAGTTGCCGCCGACCAACGACGCAAACGACGGAATGATTCGATGACCCGATTGCTCCATGTCGTCGGCGCTCGGCCCAATTTCATGAAGGCGGCCGCGGTCATCGGGCCGGCGCGGGCCTACGCCGGGGTTGAACAGATTCTGATTCACACGGGTCAGCATTACGACCCGGAAATGAGCGATACGCATTTCGCTGATCTGGGCCTCCCGGCACCGGACGAGAACCTCGGGGTCGGATCGGGCTCGCAGGCGACCCAGACGGCGGCGGTGATGGCGGCGTTCGAGCCAGTCGTCGCTCGCTACCGTCCCGATTGGGTGGTGGTGTACGGCGACGTCAACTCGACGGTGGCGTGCGCGCTGGTCGCGGCGAAAATGGGGATTCGAGTGGCCCACGTCGAAGCGGGGCTACGCTCGCGCGACCGCACCATGCCGGAGGAGCTCAACCGGATTGTGACTGATCAGCTGGCGGACCTCCTGCTCACGCCGAGCCGGGACGCCAACGACAACCTCCGGCTCGAGGGTATTTCAGCCGACCGAATCCGCTTCACGGGCAACGTGATGGTCGATACTCTCCTTCGGCTCCTCGGTCAGGCCCGTGAACGGCGCGCGGCGGCCGGCATGGGTCTGGCGAAGGGCCAGTATGCGTTCGTGACGATGCACCGGCCGAGCAACGTCGACGATCCGGACGTGCTTCGGGGTATCCTGGCGTCACTCGAGGCCACGACTCGTCATTTCCCCGTCGTTTTCGCGGCCCATCCGAGAACCCTGGCCCGGATCGAACAATTTGGCCTTCGGGATGCGGTTCGCCAGGTCAAGGTGATTGCGCCGTTGAGCTATCTCGACTCGATCAGCCTGGTCGATACCGCCGCGGTCGTGATCACCGACTCGGGCGGGCTGCAGGAGGAGACCACGGCTCTTGGCGTGCCCTGCCTGACCGTGCGTCCGAATACCGAACGGCCGGTGACAGTCACCGAGGGGACCAATCGGTTGGTGGCGCCGGATCGTCAATCCATCCTCTCGGCCGTTGATCACGTGGTCCACAGTCTCACGCAGAGCCAGCACGTGCCACGACGGCCGGAGGGCTGGGACGGCCACGCGGGTCACCGGGTGGTCACCAGCTTGCTGAATCATTCGGCGGGAAGCCCCGACGAACTCGTCAATCCGGCCACGGGCCGACAGGTGGCGGTATGAGGACGAAGGAATGTCTGGTCACCGGCGGTGCGGGGTTCATCGGCTCCCATGTGGCTGAGGCCCTGCTCAACCTTGGTCATCGCGTTCGGATCGTGGACAATCTGTCCACAGGATCCGAAACAAATCTCGAAGGATTCCGGGAGCGGGTCGAGTTCGTGGTGGGAGACCTGACCGATCCCCGAATCTGCGAGCGGGTCGTGGACGGCGTCGAATGGGTCTTTCACCTTGCCGCGCTGCCGAGCGTTCCGCGGTCGATGAAGGACCCCTGGGCGTCCCACGAGCACAACGCGGCGGCGACCCTCCGGCTCCTGATCGCGGCCCGGGACGCCAAGGTGGGGCGGGTGGTGTACTCCAGTTCCAGTTCGGTGTACGGTGACACGCCGGTGCTGCCCAAGGTGGAAACCATGGAGCCTTTGCCGCGGTCTCCATATGCCGTGGCCAAGTTGTCTGGCGAGCAATACGTGCTGAGCTTTGCCCGTGCCGGCCTGATCGAAGGCGCCGCCCTCCGATACTTTAATGTATTTGGCCCGCGGCAGACGCCGAACTCGGCGTATGCTGCGGTGATCCCCTCGTTCATGGCGGCGGCCCGTGACGGCACACCGGCGAGGCTCTTCGGCGACGGTGAACAAACTCGTGATTTTACCTTCGTCCGCAACGTCGTCCACGCCAATCTGCTCGCGGCCGGGGCCACGGGGGCGGCTGCGAACGGCGTCGTGGCCAATTGCGGAGCCGGCGGTCGGACCTCGTTGCTCGACCTGGTGCGTTTGATCGAAGCGGTTTCCGGCCGGCCGGTTCCGCTCGACCGCCAGGCCCCCCGGCCAGGCGACGTTCGCGACTCGCTGGCGAGCCTGGACCGTGCCCGGGCACTGTTCGGCTATGAGCCGATTACTCCGCTGAAAGAAGGGCTCGAGGAGACTTGGCAATGGTTTTGTGAAGGGGCCTCCGCGGCGCCGGCCTGAACGAACTGTTCCAGCCGTTCGCGCAGGGCGGCCTGGGCGTCGAGCGGACGGAAAGTGTGGTCCGCGCCCTCGACCACATTCCATCCCAGACCGGTCAGCTCCCGCGTCATCGACCGATTTATCCGCATCTCGAAGTAGGTCTGCCCTGGGTCGTGCCGGCTGAAGGTAAAGTGGGCCCGAATTCCGCGGCGGTCGATCGCCGTCAGGTCGCCAATCAGGCTCCCGGCCGGCACCGAGACCGGCGCTGCCTGGCGGATCCATCGAGCCAGACTGGCCTTCAGCACCCGCCCAAAATGACGGACCTTTACCTGGCCTCGCAGAATTTTTCTGAGGCGGCTGCGGTCCAGCAGAGATCGACGGTAGCGCTCCGCCTCCCGGTGGGTCCAGAGTTCGTCGAGCGAGTAGTCCGGCCCGTCTCGCAGGTACAACGGCGGGTTGACCGCCAGGAACCCTTGCACGTCCAGTCCGTCGCGGGCCGCCGCGAATGCGTGCCAGGCCCCGGAGCAGACGCCGACCAAGTCCACTGAGACCACGCCGGTCCTACGGCGAAACTCAGCCAGCGCGGTGGCGATGTCGTTGAGCGCGTGGTCCGGGTACGAGACATCATCCTTGCCCTCGCCCGGCGCCAGGCTTTCGCCCAGGCCCCCGAGGTCCCAGCGGAAGACGGGAACCCCTTGTTCGGCGAGGTGGCGGGCAAAACCGACGTAGGTCCGGTGTGGGCCGATGTGGTACTCGGCTCCGGTGTTGAGGACCATGACGCCACGGGTTCCCGGCCGGTCCGGCCGGGTAATGATCCCGAACAGCCGCCGCTCGTCGCCGAATCGGATGGCTTCCTCGGTGGCGCCCGGCGCCACCCGGCCGGCGGGTGCGATTCTGCCCGTGAGCGTGGCCTTGCCCGCCGGGGACCCATTGACCGCGACCCACTCGACGATCCGTCCGATCAGATGGAGTGGTGGCTTGGCGCTCATCGGTTCGACGAGCATACCAGCGGTCCCGGCAATTCGTTCGGTCGTGACGTCGGCACCCGCCGCGGTCAGGTGATCGGGCCACACCGGGTCGTCCTGGAAATCATCCCGCCCCACGACCAGCACCCGGCGCCCCTTCAGGTTCGATGCGACCGCGGGACCGACGCTGGACAGGTCTGCCGCAGTCTCCTCGGTCATGGGGAACCCGGCCGCCTCGAAGATGCTACCCGGTTGCTCGTCCATTCCGTTGGTAAGGCGTCCCAGTGCCTGGAGTTCCCGGACAAAGTGGCGGCCCGATCGGGGCGGAGCCCACATGACAAGGTCGGTCACCTCCCGGCGATTGCCGGCCGCGGTCGCTGCGATCAGCGCCCCGGCCCGAACGCCGATCAGCGCAACTCGCGGAGCGGAGGTGTGGCTTCGGGCGGCGTCGATAGCCTCAGAAACGGATGCGAGCCACCGGTCCCATTGCGCCGGGTCGCGGGGGTCGCCGGTTGAGTTTCCCGTGCCGTAGTAGTCGAATCGCAGGGTGGGGATGCCGGCGTTCGCGAGGGTCGTCGCGGTGACGCGCATACTTCGAAAACTGCAAACGGCGTCAAAGCCAATTGGGGGGCAGACGATCGCGACGCTGGCCGATGGCGCGCCGGTCGTCGTCCGGTGCAGCCACCCGAAGAGCGAGGCCCCGGTCGGGCCGAAGTAGATGGCTTCGCCGTCAGCGGTGTTCAACATGGGCCGATGGCCACGGCACTGGCGTTCAGGGCCATCACCTGGCCACGTACGGTGGCCCCGGGGCTTCGGCGCCAACGCACGCGAACAGGCGTTCCCGGCTCCAACGAGAGATAGTTGGTCTCGGGCGCGGCGCCCAGAACCCTGATCGCGACGCCCGAGACGACCGCGTCAGCCTCCAGGGTCAGCGAATTGCCGTCCTCGTCGGGCCGGGCGGTCAAACGCACTTCCGGGGGCGAACCAGTCGGCAGGCCAAAGGGCCAGAAGCAGTCGGTGGCGATCGGCTGGCCTTGCGGGTCGAGGAGGCTGGCGACGACGACGTCATGGGCCGGCGGGCCGAAGCGATAGGCCCCCGTCAGGTCGCGAAATCCGCCCAGGAGATCGTCCGCCATCCAGCGCTCGCCGGACCGGGGCGGTATCCCGATACGCCGGGCGGCCGTTGCCAACACGGTACGGCCTGCCCGATAGACCGTCACGCGGAGGATCGCCGCGAGCGGCCCCGCTTCGTCGTTCATGATGTTGATGGCGAGGCCGTTCAGCCCTTCATCGCCGATCAACAGCGCTACCGGTCTCGCCGCTTTCCGGAAATACCAATAGGCCGCCTTGGGGTTGCCGCCATGGTCGACTAATCCCCAACCCGCGCCGGGGCGGAGGTCCCGGTGAAACCATGCCAGGGCACCGCGACACGACGATCCCGGCCGGCGCCACTCTCCGATCGTTCGGGCGATCACCTCGCCGGTCGCGACCCGGCCGAGTTCGAGGTACCGGTCTGGATCGGCCGACCGAATCTCGCGAAGTTCGGAGGTCGAGAGGTGGAACAGCGTTTCGATGTAGTGGTCCCGAACGTCCTCGAAGTCCCAGCCGGCGCCGGGGTCGCGCGGGACGCCGGCCTTCCACGTCGGGTGATGCGGCGCCCGATTCCCGTCACCAAGCAGCCGGTCGACGGCATTGGGCTCCGGGACGTTCGAGAAGGCGAGACACTCGGCGGCAAAGCGCACGTTGGCCAGGCGGGCGTCGGTAAGGGGCCGACGGTACGCTCCGACGCCATAGTAGTGGCTGATGCCCTCGTCCGTATGGAATGGCAGGGATCCGCCGGTTGGACTCGACCGCACATACGCCGCGTCCGGAAGCCACTCCCGGCACAGGCCGGGCAGTCGTTCATCGAACCACTGGTTGGTCCACCGCTCGGGGCTCAACCCCAGCATCGCGGCCTGCTGCTCGACCTCGCTGCTGCCGCAGATCACCGCGACTGACGGCCGTCCCTGGAGGCGGTTGAACAGGGTTTCCGCCTCGATGCGTGCGCTCTCCGCAAACTCCGGATCGGCGGCCGGATAGTCCATGTTGGCGAACATGAGGTCCTGCCACACGAGAACGCCGAGGGTGTCGCAGGCGTCATGGAACGCGTCGCTTTCGTAGACCATCGTGCCGCCGACCCGGATCATGTTCATGCCGGCGGCTCGTACCTGCGCCAGCGCTTCCGGCACACCATCGACCGTTGCCCCCGACGCCAGGTCCGGCGGGGACCAGCAGCTTCCCCGACAGAAGATGTCGGCCCCGTTGACGCGGAGGCCGAAGCCGCGGCCATCGGAGCCGCGGTCCACCTCGATGGTTCGAAAGCCGACGTGACCGAGGTCGAGTTCGACGGACGATTCGCCGGCGACGATGGTCGTCGTGACCTGGTAGAGCGGCTGCCCGCCGTGGGTGTGCGGCCACCAGAGCGCGACCTCAGGGATGATCGCGGTCGCCGTGAGGTTCCAGGTCTCGCCCGAGGGTTCCACTGTCAACGGAACCGTCATGGCGCCTACCCGTACCGTGCCGGACGGCCTGCTGGGCCTGGTCACAGTGACGCTCACCTCGAGGTGGCCGTCGGTACCGGCCACAGAGGCGCAGATCCGGTGCCCCACGGCGGCAATAGGCGGTGCGGGCTCGAACCAGACCCCCCGCCACGGGCCGACGATCGGCAAAGGCGGGCACCAGGACGGGATCCGGCCCAGCAGACTGGTCCTGAGCCAGCGCAACTGCTGATGTTCGACCAGGCGGGTTTTCCAGGCGGGGCGAGGTCGTTTCCGGGCCAGCCACCGCTCGACCGACGCGAACCGGATGACGAGGGTTCGATCGCCCGCCGCTGGTTCGCCGAGGGGCACGCGGGCCGCCGCGAACATGTTCGCCGAGGTAAGGACTTTCTCGCCGTCGAGCCAGGCTTCGGCGAGCGTCGCGAGCCCGTCGAAACGAATGGTCCCGGCCCCGGGAGCCGCAAAGCGGCATCGGTACCACCAGTCCTTCCGGTCGATCTCCGGGTCGGCTCCGTCGTTCAGTTCTGTCCCACGCCCCAGGGCGCGGGCGACCGGAACGGGACCGGGGATCGATACCCAGGCGATTCCGGCGGCCTCCAGGCCGCTGGGATCGTTGGCATGGTCCGGCGGGAGCGACCCCAGCGACCAGTCGCCATCCAGGGCGGCGGCGGCGTGCGGTCCGGCAAACTTGAGACTGGGCATCGGCAGCGCCGGTCGGTTTAACGGCCGTATCGGGATCGGAGCAACTCGAACCCCGTATTCCAACTCGCCGCCATCCCATCGAGAAACGGCCCCGGTGCGAACGCCTTGCCGGCGCCAACCAGCCGCGCGGTTCGGAATTGAAGGGACTTCGCGGTCGCCGCGATATCGCTGAAAGCGTTGATGGCCGGCTCGAGGCCGGTCTCGCCACGCTCGGCCAGCCACCGCAGGAACAGCGCTGCCATCTCGAAGCTGGCGCCGAATTGGCGGAGCGTGGCGAACGCATACCCGTGGAACACCGGAAGGGGCTCTTGTCCGAGCCATTCGAGGTCGTTGGCGAAGCGGGCCGCGTACCGATGGAACGGGTTCGTGGCGGGGGCCCGATCGAGGTGCGTTCGCAATAGATCGACGGCGGCGCCGGTCAGCGCCGGGCCGGCCACCGGAGGCCGGGCGCCGAACTTCGCGACTTCGACGTACGGGGGCAGGTACTCAGGGCTGGTGAGGGGTCCTTCGAGTCGCAGCAGATTGGTGAAATCATCGTCACGCACCTCGTAGAACCCGGCGTTGTGGAAGTAGCCGAGCCGCTGGCCGGGCAGGTCCAGGTGCTGGATCGCGATCGACGTCTTGACGTGTTCACTGTGGTAGCTGATGCCAGCGGTATCGGGCAGGTAGAAGGCATCGACTTCAGGGATCACCGATCGTCCCTGGACCAGCTGATCGGCGATGTGGGAGGCCAACGGGCGCCAGACGTTCAACTCGAAGACCTCGATGCCGTAGAGACGCTCGAGGTCGGCGAGCGGGTATTTGAAGAAGGTCCACTGGTCGCCTTCGAGGTCCGTCGTCAGGGTGAATGCACCGGCGGCCAGCGGGTCGTATCCGTTGCCATGAAGCAGCTCGATCCAGAGATCGACGTAGCAATTCGACTGGGGCCAGACCCGGTCGGCGGTGTGGAGCGGGTGCGGCTGATGCGAGGCAGGGTCGATCGGGCGGAGCGTCACGGTCACAGGCCGAGCACCTTCCGGGTGTCATCCGGCCACCGCTCGCGGTCGAATCCATGCTTCCGGTACAGCGCCAGCGTGATCCGTTCGAGGCCGAAGCCGATGCAGGAGGTGTGGGCGGTGGCGCCATCGTTGGTCGTGATGCCGAACAGGTGGCCGAAGTGGTCCTGGTGGTAGTTCAACGAAATGATGGCGGTCGGCCACTCGGACGACGCGATGGGCGCCACGACCTCGAACTTGAGCTGCTGGTCGCGCTGATTCACGGCGAGCAGCTTCCCGCCGCGGCCGAAGAATGGATCATTGGCCGCTTCGACCCTGGCGTCGAGCTGCAGGGCCGCCGTGAACTGGTCGGCCCGCTGGAACCAGGTGTTCCGCCACGAGGCGACTTGTTCCGGGGTGGCGATCCGGACGTGCTCACGCATCCGGAACGCCTGGAGTCGCGCCGGGTCGTCCGATGGCTCGTGGCGGAAGCAGAATGACAGCACATCGACGATACGGCCGTTGGCCGGGAGGACGCCGGCCACGGCGGGGTAGACCGGGTAGCAGGCCGCCGGGGTCAGCACCACGTCGGTCGAAGGAAGGGTCCCGGCCCAGTCGGTCCCCGCCTCAACGCCGTGGAGGAGGGCGCGATGGGCGGCGTCGTCGCCGTTGAAGCTGTGGACCGTCCCCGCGAGTTGGGGGAATGACTTGAGATATTCGCTCTTTTCGAACGTGAGTTTGTTCAGGATCGGGGGAAACCGCATGACGGTCGCCCCGTCCGGCGCACCGAACCGGGTGACGAGCGCGTCGACCCGGTTGAGGGTGTCTTCGAATTGGCCGCCCCGGCCCATGACCCCGGGGACGCCAGTCGGGATGAGGAGACCGGCCGTGATCAGTTCGTCCCGATAGGCCCGGGCGGCCTCGAGGAACCGGGGATCGGGAGCCATCTCAATCGTCCTTCTGGACAAGGAGCATGGCGGCGTTGGCCGCGAGGATCCGGTCATTGGCGATCATGAGCGATGCACCGTGGGCGTCTCGGAGGTGCCGGCCGAGCGAGAACTTCGAGTCCGCCTTGTAGCCGGCGATGCCGGTGACGCCGAGGGCCGCCGTCACGATGTCGGCGACCGCTCGGGAGGCCAGGACCTTGATGTTGTTCATCCGGAGGGCAAAGCCCAGGCTCGAGAGTTCGTCGCCGTCGTGCCGGACCCGCTCGTACTCGGCGAGGCCATTGTGTACGGTGGCACGCATCGCGTACAGGTCGGCGACAACGTCGGCCAGACGAGTCGCCGATGGCGGGACCGTGCCGGGTTTCCGACGGGCCTCGGCGCGGACGAATGCCCGTCCTCGCGCGACGGCGTCCGAGGCGATGCCCAGCCACAAGGAGGCCCAGAGGAGATGCGAGGTCGGCAGCATGGTGTGACTCGAGATCTCGCCGTAGGGCTGCGGCACGATCTGGTCGACCGAGGCCTCCGCCTCCAGCGTAAAGCCCAGGCTGCAGGTTCCCCGCATGCCGAGGGCGTCCCAGCCGCTGGTCTGGGTCAGGCGATAGTCTTCCTTCTTGAGGAGGACGATCACCTGGTCGCTGCTCGCCGCGTCGGGGGCGCGCCGGGCGGTGACCAGGATCGCATCGGACTCGAGCCCGTACGAAATCACCGGGGCCTGCTTTGTCAGCCGGACCCGATCGCCGTTGCGTTCAACCGCGCAGAGACTGGTGCGAACATCACCGCCAATCCCAAGCTCGGTCGTCGCCGAGCCGAGGAGCAGTTCGTCTTCCGCGAGCTGGCGGAGGAAACCCTGGAAGAACGGGCTGGTTCGGCCGTGGCGGACGAGGCAGGCAACCTGGATCTGGTGCATGGCGTAGACCATGCCCGTCGAGGCGCAGTGACGTCCGAGGGTCTGGCAGACCGTGGCGATTTCAGCGAGGGAATGTCCACCGCCGCCGAATTCCTCCGGAACCATGGCCGCGAGGAACCGTTCGGCCCGCAACGCTGCGAAGGCCTCGGCGGGAAACCGGGCGTCCCGGTCCACGGCATCGGCCGCGCCGGCCACCACCTCCGCGCCGATCTTCTGGGCCACGGTGGCCAGGTCACGCCCGGCGACAACAGTCATGCGTCCACCCGGGTGAGTTCCTCGATGGCCGATCGGATGGCCCCGATACTCGAAAACGCCCCGCGCCGGAGCATCCGTTCCGGGAATTCGATCTCGAATCGATCCTCGAGCGCCAGCATCAGATTGACGCTGGCGTGGGAGGTGAGGCCCGCCTGATAGAGGTCGGTCTGTTCGTCGAGGCTGTGCGGATCGATCGCGAGCCGGGCATGGTCCCGGAGTACGGTGCGGATGCCGTCCGCGAGTTGGCCTGTGTCGTTCATTGTTCGTTCCTCATGGTTGGGCCACGACGATCGCGGTCGCGTATTCGTCGTCGTGGCTCAGACTGATGGCGAAGCGGCTGAGCCCGCGTCTGGCGGCCAGGGCGCGTGCGTCGTCGTGCAGCTCGAGACTCGCCGACCCATCCGGTTCGCGGGTCACTTCGATCGAACGCCAATCCAGTCCGGGTTGATCCGGGCAGAGCACCTTGATCGCGGCTTCTTTGGCCGCAAACCGGGCTGCGAAGCGGCCCACGGCCACGGTGCCAGGACTCGATCGGCAATAGGCGATCTCTCGGGCGGTAAACACCCGTTCCTCGTATTGAACGCCGAAACGTCCGAGGGAGGCCGCGACATCTCGCAGGGCGATCAGGTCTATGCCCACCCGAAGGGGGGTCGGCGAAATGGTCGGGGTCGGCATGCTGGTGATGTCTTGGCTAGGTTCATGCCCCTGGGATTCCGGGCGGAAGCGGCAGGTCATGATTTCTCGTAAAACTTTATGAATGAGTGCCTTACGTGACAGCTGGCCGTCAATTTTCGCGACGAATCAAATGCCTTCCCTACCGGGTTTGCCATGTCATCCCAACGATTGATGTAGCAAGAATACCACACTCAGTGCCGATCCTGATGAGCCCCTGCCGCGCCCGATTCTGCGGGGATTCGGCTTCCAAAATGGAACCAACGTATCTACTTTGCTGTCATGGCCTTCCGGCCCCGCATAGGGCGGTTTCCGGTGAGAGGCCGAATACCGACTAGCGATCGCCCCACCCCGGGGTTCCCGGTTGAATTCCCCGCGCTCTCCAAGGAGCAAGGGAAGCAAGGGGAACTTCGGACGGAGCGGTCGGAGGAACTGACAACTTGGTTCACCAGACTTCTCGGGGTGGCCGCCAGGCCGCCCCGGCCGCCGCACCCGCCGTCCCTGTTACCGTCCATCACGCGCCGCACGCCGCCCTCCTGATTGACTTCGACAACGTCACGCTGGGCATCCGTTCCGATCTCACCAAAGAGCTGAAGACGCTCCTGAACAGCGACATCATCCGCGGCAAGGTTGCCGTCCGGCGGGCCTACGCCGACTGGCGCCGGTATCCGCAGTACATCGTGCCGCTTTCTGAACGGTCGATCGACCTGATCTTCGCGACGGCCGTCGGGTCGACAAAGAAGAATGCCACCGACATCCGCCTGGCGATCGACGCGATGGAGTTGGTGTTTACCCGACCGGAGATCGGGACCTTCATCCTCCTGTCCGGCGACTCCGATTTCTCGTCGCTCGTCATCAAGCTCAAGGAATACGGCAAGTACGTCGTTGGCGTCGGGATCAGGGAATCCGCCAGTGATTTTCTGATTCAGAATTGCGACGACTATTACTCGTACAGCGAACTCGCCGGTCTCAGCAAGGAAACCGACACGACGTCGGCGCAACGAGACCCGTGGGAGCTGGTGGGCGAAGCCGTGGCTCACATGGCCCGTCACGGCGATGTGATGCGTTCGGATCGCCTGAAGCAGGTGATGCAGCAGCTCGACCCGAACTTCGACGAGCGCAACGTCGGCTTCAACCGGTTCAGCAAGTTCGTTGCGGAGGCAGGCACGCGCGGGTTGCTGACCATCTCGAAGCTCGACAACGGCCAATACGAAGTCGCCGGGGTTACCGCTGGCAAAGAGTCCCAGGCTCCGGCGGCGACTGCTGAGGATCGCGGTGGTGAGGCCAGAGGGCGAGGCCGGAGTCGGCGGGGCGGGCGGGGCCGAGGTCGGGACGATCGGCCCGCAGCTTCGGCAGCGGTCGCCCCAGCAGCGGCCGCCCCGGCAGCATCGCCACCGCCGGCTGCCCCGGTCGTCGACCGGCTGACGCTGGCCGGCGCATTCGGCCTGATGAACAAGGCGCTCGGCGAGTTGCCCAATCCGGTCCAGGGCGAAGCGCTGCGAGCCCGGATGGCCGCGATTTACGGCCGGGAAGACCAGATGCTCGACGCCGACAAGTTCGAGCGGCTGCTTCGCCAGGCGAACGACGCCGAGATCGCTGATGTCCGGCGGGTCGGTGAAGATGCGTTCGAGGTGAGCTTGAGCCGGATCGAACGGGCTCGGCTCGGAGTGGAGAACGGCCGGTCGCATGGCCAGGCTTCGTCTGTGGCGCAGAACGGTGCCGCAGGCTCGTCGGAGCCATCGGACGAACCGGCGGCGGTCGGTCGGCCCGCAATGGGACGGTTCCGGCGGGGATCCCGTTCGGTCATGCGGCCGCAGGAGATCCCGCTGATCGGGATGGTAGACATCTCACCGGCGCCGGTGCCGGTTCCCGAACCGGTGGCGGAGGAAGCCCCCAAGAAACCGCGCGGACGCGGGCGTTCCCCGAAGGTCGCGGTCCTGGCCCCGGCAGAGCCGCCGGCCGCTGCGAAGCCGAAGGCCAAGCGGCCGCCCCGCGGCCGGGGCAAGTAGAGCTGGAGCGTCCGTTCGGAGGGTCGTTCTTCGATCAGGGCGCCGCTACGGTGGCGCGGGCACTGATCGGGGCCGACATCGAATCCACGGTCGGTGGGGTGGTGGTGCGGGGCCGGGTCATCGAAACCGAGGCGTATCTCGGCATCGATGACCCGGCCTCGCATGCGTTTCGAGGACGCCGTCACGCCGGCAACCAGGGGATCTATTCGGCGCCGGGAAGTTGGTATGTGTATCGGTCGTACGGGATCCACTGGTGTGCCAACCTGGTCACGGGACCGAGCGGGCTCGGGGCGGCGGTGCTCCTGAGGGCAATCCTGATTGAGTCTGGTTTGGAGGTGGCCGCCCGTCGGCGACCCCGGGTGCCCCAGGCCCGCTACAGCGATGGGCCTGGCAAGCTGTGCCAGGCTCTTGGGATCGATCGGGCGCTCGATGGGACCAGGATGGCGGATTCGACCGTCAGGCTGGCGCCACGGGCGCTTGTCGAGGGGGTCGTGATCACGCCGAGGGTCGGGATTTCGAAGGCGGTCGATTGGCGGCTGCGGTTTTTGGAAAGGAAGACGGCCCCGCGGTAGGGGGCCGTCTTTGGGGGCTCGAGGGGGGCGGCCTTACGGCCG
>JANMXA010000296.1:0-11992 GCA_031394255.1 Gemmatimonadota bacterium | reverse complement strand
CGGGACGGATTTGCCACCCGGGCTCTGACCTATGCCGTCGGTGCCAAGCCGGAATCCTGGGTTCCCACCGCCACCGAGGCGCAGTTCCGCTCCCAGAACCTCTCGGCCCAGAGCGACGTCGTGGTGCTCGACGATCCGACCGGCAAAGGGAAGTCGGGCGCACTGACAGGCGAGCGCTCGCTCACGTTGAATCGCCCCAAGACGGCGCAGGCCGTCAATACGCCGGGGATCAATCCCACCGTGGCGCTCGAACCGGGGTGGGGCGCTCTCCGCCACTTTGCGCTGACCGGGGCCGAGCAATGTCCGGTGGCTCCGCCGATTCCGTTCTCGCCCAAGCCCGGATCGCCGTTCTACCAGCAGGCCCATGAGATCTACGAGATCGGCCGGAATTTGACGGACGAGCAAAAGAAGATCGCCTACTTCTGGGCCGATAACAGCGGCGAGTCGGGGACCCCGGCCGGCCACTGGATGAGCGTCATCGCCGGGCTGGCAGCGCAGTGGAAGCTCACGCCCGAGCGGGCGGTGGAGGCCTACGCCCTGACCTCGATCGCCGTGGCCGACGCGTTCATCGGTTGCTGGCGGGAAAAGTTTGCCACCGACCTGCTCAGGCCGGTGACCTACATCCAGCGCTACATCGACCCCACGTGGCAGACGCTGCTGAATACCCCGCCGTTCCCGACCTACAGCTCCGGCCACTCGACCCAGTCGGCCGCGGCCGCCCAGGTGCTGACGGCTCTGTTTGGCGACAACCGTCCGTACGACGACGCCACCCACATCACACTGGGTCATCCGGTCAAGCATCTGGCTTCGTTCCATGCCGCGGCGGAGGAAGCGGGGCATTCCCGCTGGTATGGCGGGATTCACTACCGCATGGATCACGACGCCGGACGGGTCCAGGGTGAATGCATTGGCCGGGCGGTCCTCGCCCGGGTCAAGACGCGTCGTTAGGCTCATGAACGTCCGGGCGGTCGCCGGTCTGCTGGTCCTCGCCGGCTGCCGGACTGCGGCCCCGGCGCCGGGACCGTGGCACCAGGAGCCGGGATATCGCTGGCGGGACGTTGCGCCGCCGGGCCACGGCACCACGGGCTTCACCTCGCTCGGCGGGGCCGCCACCGGCATCGACTTCCGGAACGACGTCGCCGAGGCCAAGGCGTACGCCAATCGTCACCTCGTTCAGGGGTCCGGCGTGGCGATGGCGGACGTGGATGGCGACGGGCTCCCCGACATCTACCTCACGCGCACTGACGGGCCCAACGCACTTTATCACAACCTGGGCGGCTTCCGGTTCGAGAACGTGGCGCACCAGGCGGGTGTGGAGCTGGCCGACCGGCCGTCCACCGGGGCCGTCTTCGCCGATGTGGATGGGGACGGCCATCCCGATCTGATCGTGGCCGCGATGGCCGGGCGAAACACGCTGTTCATGAACGACGGCCACGGCCGGTTTGTCGACGCCACGGCCCAATCGGGCTTCGTGGCCGAATCCCGGGGCAGCACGACGGTCACGCTGGCGGATGTGGACGGGGATGGCGATCTCGATCTCTACATCGCCAACTACAAGGCCCGGACCATGATCGACACGCTGCCGCCGCAGGAGCGGGCTTTCGATCAGATCATCAAACAGGTCGGCAAGGACTTCGAGATCGTTCCCTCGCTGCGGAACGATTACAAAGTCGTGATCAAGCCCGAAATCCACGCCGTCGCGGCGGTGCAACGCGCCGAAGCCGACTGGTTCTACCTGAATGACGGGAAGGGCCACTTTTCCCGGGAGCGCATGGCCCACAACCCCCGGTTCCTCAATGAGGCCGGACGCCAGCTCGACGAGGAGCCCGACTACTTCAGTCTTACGGCCAAGTTCGTCGACGTCAACGGCGACGGCGCCCCCGATCTCTACGTGGCGAACGACTTCGAGGATCCCGATCAGTTCTGGCTCAATGACGGGAAGGGGCATTTCCGGCTGATCGCCCGGGAGGCCATCCGGCAGACCAGCAACTCGGGAATGGCGGTCGATGCCGCCGACGTGGACCGGGACGGGCTGGTCGATCTGTTCGAAGTGGACATGCTCGCCAACGACAGCCGCCGGCTCAAGACCCAGACCCCCACCCATACGCCCCTGCCGAAAGTGCCCGGCGACTATTCGGAACGGGCCCAGTGGCAGCGGAACGTGCTCTACCGGAACCGGGGGGACGGGACGTTCGCCGAAGTCGGCATGATGGACGGCGTCGAGGCCTCCGGGTGGTCGTGGTCGGCCCTCTTCCTCGACGTTGATCTCGACGGGTACGAGGACCTGCTCATCGGGAATGGCCACCTCTGGGACCTGATGGACGCCGACGTCCTGGAGCGGCTCAAGAGCTCGGTTACCGGCACCGACTGGCGGGGCGAGCGGAAGTTCTACCCACGCCTGGCGGAACGGAATGTGGCGTTCCACAACAAACGGGGCCGGGGATTCGAAGACGCGAGCGCGGTCTGGCGCTTTGGAGTTGAGGAAGACATCTCCCACGGCATGGCCGCCGCCGATCTGGACGGTGACGGTGACCTCGACGTGGTTATCAACCGGCTCGACGCCCCGGCGCTGGTGCTCCGGAACGACGCCACGGCGCCGCGGGTGGAAGTGCGAGTGGCCGGGCTCGCGCCCAACACGGCGGGGGCGGGGGCGGTGATCCGGGTTACCGGTACCACGGGGCCGGCCCAGAGCAAGGAGGTCACGTTAGGCGGCCTCTACCTGTCGAGCTCGGATCCGGCGCTGACCTTCGCGGCGCTCGGCGATACCCTGTCGATCGAGGTCCGTTGGCGTTCGGGACGGGTGTCGCGGATCGAGGGAGCCCGGTCGAACCGGACCTACGAAATCCAGGAGCCGTCGGGTGCCCCGCCGCCGCCGGCGCCAGCCCCGCCATCGGTTGCGCCTCTGTTCGAAGACCGCTCGGCGCTGCTCGATCATGTGCACCAGGACCGCGGGTTCGAAGAGACCGACCGTCAGCCGCTCCTCCCTTATCAACTGGGTCGGCTGGGACCAGGCATCGGCTGGGTCGATCTCGACGGCGACGGCGACGACGATTTGATCGTCGGGAGCGGGGCGGGTGGCAAGCTCGCCGTGTTCATCAACGACCGGGGCCGGTTCAGGCGGGTGGACGGCCTCCGGGCGGACAGTCTGGACCAGACGGCGGTCGCCAATGGCGGGGGGGGCACGGCGCTGGTCGGCCAGTCGAGCTATGAGGCTTCGAGCCCGGCGAGTGCCTTGGCGGCGCCGGCGGCGTTCCGGATCGGGGCCACGGGCTCCGGCCTGGCTGTCGTGCCGGGTGACACGACCAGCGCCGGACCGATCGCGCTGGCGGATATCGATGGCGACGGCGATCTCGATCTCTTTGTCGGCGGACGGGTGGCCCCAGGAGTCTATCCGCTCTCTGGGAACAGCCGCCTGTTCCTGAACGAGGGCGGGAAGTACGTGCTCGATGAGGCCAATCGCATCGTCCTCCGGGGCATCGGCCTGGTTTCGGCCGCGGTGTTCACCGACATCGACGGTGACGGCGATCCCGACCTGGTGATCGCGACTGAGTGGGGTGCCATCAAGTTGCTGATCAACGACCACGGCCGATTCATCGACCGGACCCAGGCGTGGCATCTCGACGATCACCAGGGGCGCTGGAACGGGATCACCACCGGTGATTTCGACGGCGACGGCAGGCTCGATCTGGTGGCGACGAACTGGGGCACCAACACCGGGGTCAGCGCCGATTCAACCCGGCCCCTCTATCTCTATTACGGAGCCTGGGGCGGCGCCGGCGTGTCGATGACCATGGCCCAGTACGACCCCCGGCTCAAGGGCATCGGCCCGATGGTCACGCTCTCGCGCCTGGGCCGGGCGCTGCCCGAACAGCGCCAGCGGACTCCGACCTTCGCGGCCTACGCCGACGCCACCATCGACCGGGCGTTAGGCGACCTGCTGGGCCGAGGCGGCCGCTGGGTCGCGACGACGCTTGAGCATACCGTGTTTTTCAACCGGGGCGATCATTTCGAAGCCCGGCCGTTGCCCCGGGTGGCGCAGGAGGCCCCGGCATTCGGCGTGGTCGTGGCGGACTTCGACGGCGACGGCAACGAGGATCTCTTTCTGGCTCAGAACTTCTCGGCCACCAGCATCACAACCCCCCGGTTTGACGCGGGGCGAGGCCTGGTCCTGCTCGGGGATGGGAGGGGCGGGTTCGAGGCGCTGAGCGGGGGGCGATCCGGCATCATCATGCCGGCTGATCAGCGCGGCGCGGCGGTGGCGGACTTTGACGGGGATGGCCGCCCCGACCTCGCCGTAGGCGAGAACGCGGCCCCGACCCGGCTGTTCCGCAACGTCATGGGGAGGCCCGGGATTCGGGTCCGGCTGGCCGCGGGTGAGGCCGTCGGGGTGATCATCCGCCTGGAGTACGCCGGTGCCCCCGATGGTCCGGCACGGGAGGTCCACTATGGCTCGGGCTACTGGTCCCAGGACGGCGGTGTGGTGATGGGCCGCCGGCCCGCGGCCGAGCCGACAGCGGTGGTGGTACATTGGCCGGGCGGCCGGACCAGGCGGGTTCCGCTCGGCCCGGCCGCCCGGGAGGTTGTGGTCCAGCGTCCCTGAGGCGCTAGGGCGTGGACTTGGTCCAGATAACGATGACGCCACACCCCGCGCTCGAGCCGGTAAATTCAGCGGGAACCTCGCCGGCGCCGCGGTAGATCTCGATGGCCTGGACGTCGTTGATCGGAGTGGTGGTGGCGAAGGACCGGGCGATCTGGCCGTCGACGTAGAAGACCGGGCCGCACCCGGCCGCAGCCGAGGTCATCCGGGCGAGGCAGTCGATGGCGTCGCAGTAGACCTTCACGCCTTTCACGGTCCGGAGGGCGTCCCCCATGTTCATGTAGCCTCGGGCCACGATCTCGTCCCGGGTGATGAAGTGGCCGGAGCCTCTGGCCTTCCTTCGTTCGAAATCACCGAAACGGGACAGCGATTTGGACGCCTTCGCCTCGACTTCAAGGTTGGGGAGCTGTTCGCCGGTGAATTCGAGCTCGAAGGTTCGTTCGACGGTCTGACCGGGGGCAAACTCGATGAAGGCGGTCAGGGGTCGGTAACCGACATTCCGGATGTCGATCCGGTGGCGTCCGGGTTCCATGCCGCCCATGACGAACCGGGCCTGGTTGGACAGGGTGACATTCGCCTTGACTTGATCGACCGATACCTGGGCGGTGGTCAAGGCTTCTCCCGACTTGGAATCGAACACCTTGCCAATCAGCTGGCTCTTGTCCTGAGCGGCAGCCGAGCTGGTGAGCAGCATGGCGGTGAGCGTCGCGTTGGCAAGGCGCATCCTCGGGCTCCTGGAATTAGGGAACGGAAGGAATCTAGCGGCTTGCGTTTTTCGTGCCGAGGCGAGAAAATTGGTCCTTCTTACGCATGCCATAACCGGATCGTGACCCACGTGTCCATCGGACACGGCTAGAGGAGTCTTGATCGTGTCCGATGGACACGGCGCCTTGGTCCGATGTGAGTGATTCTGTTGAATGGCAAACAGTTACGTGACCGTCACGGAAGGCATGGAATCTGCTTTCCGGGGGAGGTTACAACTCGGCAATTCTCGCGGGACGTTCCCGCTCCAGGTCATCAGGCAGTTAGATGCACGCAGGGCCGTCAGGGTTGCACCGGTGCCGGTGCTGGTCGGACGGTGTGGGATTTCGACAGGTCGTTACTCCTTCAATCGAGGATCCGTATCATGAGGCGTACCGCATTGCATGGTCTCCGTACCGGGGCCGTCGCGTTGCTGTTCGCGCTGTCTGCGAAGACGGCGTGGGCGCAGTCGACGATCACGGGCAAGGTGACCGACGCCCAGGGGCGGCCGATCGGCGGCGCGAACGTGCTGCTCGTCGGCCTTTCCAACGGCGGGGCTACCAACACGAATGGTGTATACACCATCGTGGTCGGGGGGCAGAACGCAAAGGGACAGGCGGTCACAATGAGCGCTCGGTTCCTGGGCAAGAAGCCGGGAACCAAGACGATCAACCTGACCCCCGGCACGCAGACCGTGGACTTCCAGCTGGCTGACGATCCGCTCCGGCTCGACGAACTCGTCGTGACCGGCGTATCCGAGGCGACGTCGACCAAGAAGCTGGCCTTCGCGGTCGGCAAGGTGTCGGCGGACCAGCTCCAGGAGACTCCCGGCGTAACCGCCCTGGGTGCGTTGCAGGGCAAGGTGTCCGGCGTGCGGTTGGTGGAAGCGACCGGCTCGCCCGGGGACGCCCCCTCGATCCGCCTCCGCGGTGCGACCAGCATTTCGGGCAGCCAGGAACCGCTCGTGATCGTCGATGGCACGATCACCCGCCTCACCCTCGCCGACATCGCGTCGGAAGACATCGAGCGGGTCGAGGTCGTGAAGGGCGCTGCGGCATCGTCACTGTATGGCTCCGACGCGGCCAACGGCGTGATCCAGATCTTCACCAAGCGCGGCGCCAACCTGGCCGACGGCAAGCTGCTGGTCACCACCCGCAACGAGGGTGGCGCATCGTTCATGACCAAGCGGATTCCGAACGCCAATGCCCACGCGTACAAGGTCATTGCCTGCGATTCGTTCCCGAGCGGCGTCTGCTTTGCGCGGTCGAATGGCAACCGGATCAACGAACCGGACGGCATCGCGGACAATCCCTACCCGCAGTACTACGATCACCAGGCCGAGGTCGTTCAGCCCGGTACCTTCCTGACCAACTATGTGTCGGTTGGGCAGCGGAAGGGACAGACCAACTTCAACGCCTCGTTCCAGAACTCGAAGACCGAGGGTGTCATCTTCGGGGTCAAGGGCTATCAGCGGCAGAACTTCCGCGTCAATGTGGACCAGCAGCTGACGCCGCACCTCGACCTGTCCTTCAGCTCGTTCTACGGCAAGTCGAACAACAACGATGCCGCCCAGGGTCCGGGCGCGCCGTTCTTCGCGCTCACCTTCGTCGAGCCGAACATCGACCTATTCGCCCGCTGCCCTGCCAACGAGATCCCCTGCGGGACACGCGGTAACGCGGACGGAAGCCCCTACCGGGCCTTCATTCCGGACAAGGTCTCCAACGCCTCCAATCCGCTCTACAACTTGTTCAACGAGAGCCGGAACAACGACCGGAGCCGGTTTACCGGTTCAGGCCGGATGCGGTGGCGGATCCAGGACTGGCTGACGGCCGAAGGCAACTACAACTTCGACCAGGACCGCAACGACTTCTCCGACGTCATTCCGTTCGGTTTCATCAACTCAGCCGGCCAGCCTACTGACGGCAACCTGTTCCGCCAGAACAACACCGGTCGGACCTACAACACCGGCGTCACGTTGTCGGCGATCCGCAGCTTCTGGGGCATCACCAACACGACGAAGCTGTCGTACATCTATGAAGACGAGGCCCGGACCAGCCTGACCGCGAGTGGCAGCAAGCTCGTGGTGAAGCAGGTCCCCGAATTTGCGGCCGTGGATCCGTCCTCGCTCGCCGCGACCTCGTTCGAGTCGAGCATCCGGAACCGCAATGCGTTCGCGGTCACCACGTTCGACATCAAGGACCGGTACATCATCGACGGTCTCATTCGGCAGGACCAGTCGTCGCTTTTCGGGCCGGACGCCCGGAAGTCGACGTACTACCGCGTGTCCGGCGCCTGGCGCGCCAACGAGGACCTCAAGATCGGCGGGATCGACGAACTCCGGTTCCGGGGCTCGTACGGCACCGCGGGTCTCCGTCCCGGGTTCGAGTATCAGTACGAGACCCTGGCGGTGGGCGCCGGTTCCTTCACCAAACAGACGCTGGGCAACCGGAACCTCCGGCCCGCCAAGTCGTCCGAGCTGGAAGTCGGAACCAACCTCGAACTGGCCGGCGGACGGATTACCCTGGAATACACCTACTCCAAGAAGAAGACGAGAGACCAGATCATCCAGGTCAACCTTCCGTCGGTGGTCGGCTTCTTGAGTCAGTGGCAGAACGTCGGCACCCTCGAAGCCAATACCCACGAGGTGGCCCTCGGTCTCCAGGTGATCAACAACCGGAACATGGCTCTCCAGCTGAACATCACGGGCGACCGGACCCGGCAGAAGATCACCGAGTGGCCGCTGCCGCTCCAGTTGTATGGTCCGGTCCAGACCTTCTACATCAACAAGGGCGCGTCCCTCGGCGTGATGTACGGGAACCGGGTCGTCCGGTCGATGGCCGAGCTCAAGGAAAACCCCAAGTTCGCCAATGCGGCGGATGCGGATTACGTGGTCAATGAGGAAGGCTACCTCGTCAAGGCGTCGCAGTACCACACGCCGAGCGAGAAGCCGATCATGTACGTCAACAGCGCCGGCGAGTCGATCGTCAAGATCGGCGACGCCAACCCCGAGTTCAATCTGAGTTTCAACCCGGTGTTCAACTGGAAGAAGCTCGCGATCAACGGGTTGGTCGACTGGAGCCAGGGTGGCCAGATCTATAACGGTACCCGGCAGTGGCCGTTCTTCGAGAACCGCGACCGGATCTACGATCAGAGCAAGAAGCCGGAAGCGGCGAAGAAGAGCCAGGGGTACTACAACTTCTTCTACAACAGCCTGAACCCGATCGACTTCTTCGTCGAGCCGGGCACGTACCTCAAGATCCGCGAGCTGGCCGTGCACTACACGCTCGATCGGAAGCAGCTCAAGTCGATTGGTCTGGGCAAGCTCGAGAACGTCCGGCTCGGCGCCATTGGCCGGAACCTGTTCACGTTCACCAAGTACTCCGGGTACGATCCGGAAGTCTCCAGCCCGTTCGACAATGACCCCTTCCAGGTCCGGATCGACTGGTTCACGTATCCCCATTTCCGGACCTTCACCGGTCTGGTTGAGATCGCGTTCTGAGTCCGAACGCACTCACGAGAGGATGATGACATGAGAACGTTTACGAACTTCGCTCGGTGGGCCGGCATGATCGGACTCGCGGCGTCGCTCGGCTGCAAGAGCCTGGACGTCGAGAATCCGAACGCGCCGGACGCCAAGCGCGCCTTCGCCGATCCCGGCGCCGTCGCCGGGTTGGTGACCGGCGCCTTCAAGGGGTGGTGGAACAGCCACTCGGAATACAACAGCGCCCTGCTCCTCAATACGATGGGTGATGGGTTGACGGCGTCGTGGAACAACTTCAACATTCGCTACTACGCATCTGAAGGCAACGAATGCGCGCAGCGCTGCGGCTGGAACAACAACCCCAGCTCGGCGTTCCGGTTCCAGGTCGAGACCTACTGGTACGGGAACTACGCGGCGCTTTCGAACGCCAACGACGTGCTGACGGCGATCCGGAAGAACAACGTGGTCATCACGAGCCCCGCCTTCACCAAGGCGCTCGAGGCGGCCGCCGTGACCATTCAGGGCCTGGTGTTCCACGAAATCGCGATGAACTACGATCAGGGGTTCATCGTGACCGAGGCCACCGACCTCTCCACCCCGGACAAGGTTCAGGCCCTGAACTTCTCTCCGCGGGCGGCCATGCGGGACGCCGCCATCGCCAAACTCGGCGAGGCGATTACCCTGTGGGGTTCGGTCACGTCGGCGCTCCCGAAGGAGTGGTTCGGCAGTGTCAACCAGCCGACCTACACCACGGCCGACATGATCCGGATGGCCAAGACGGCCCAGGCCATGACGCTGGCATTCTATCCCCGCACGCTGGCGGAAAATGGTGCTGTCAACTGGGGTCAGGTGGCGACCTATGCCTCAGCCGGCATTTCAGCCGGCGGGACGGACGTCGGGTACTATGACGACCGGACCAACTTCTATGACGGTAACAAGGAGTGGGGTGCCGACCCGACCACTGTTCGGGTGGACAACCGTGTGGCCCGTCTGATCACTGACGGTCCCCAGGGCGAGGCCAAGCGCGCCAAGTTCCCTTGGCCCGACCCGGCCGGCAACCCGCAGCCGAACGCATTCGACAAGCGAGTCGGCGACGGGTCCTACGGAAGTGATGCGGACTTCCTTGGCGTTGGCACCGTGGTGTTCACGGGCAATGAGGGAACGGACTTCCTCTATGCCTCGAAGGCCCAGTTCCGGCCGGCCCGTGGTCAGTACCACCAGAGCAACCTGGGCTACCGCCGGTATTCGTACCTGGCGTATCCGGGCTACGGCTTGCCCGGTGAAGACGGCAAGGGCTTTGCCCCGCAATTCACCAAGACGCTGAACGACCTGCTCTGGGCGGAAGGCTTGCTTCGGAGCGGTGGGAGCAAGACCCAGGTCGCCACGCTCATCAACAAGACCCGGGTGACCCGCGGCGGCCTGTCGGCGCTGACGGGCGGTGAGTCGGATGCCGTGCTCGAGGCGGCCCTGCAGTACGAGCAGGACACCGAACTCCTTGGCACCTCGTCCAGCATCTTCTACAATAGGCGTCGTCGGGCGCCGTTCGTCTGGACCGCGCCAGGCGCCGGTACTCCGGCGGACGGCAGCGGCGGTCTGATCCCCGGCACCCCGCGGCACATGCCGGTTCCGGCCAAGGAACTCCAGGTCCTCCAGAAGGAACTCTATACCTTTGGTGGTCCTGGCCAGCCGGATGCGGCCCCGGGCGTCGACAGTGATGGCCGGCAGATCCGCAACGTTCGTGCGATCTGGGAAGAGATTTCGACGGCGTCGCGGATGGAAGCGCGCCGCCGCAGCCGGCACTAGTCTCGACCTCGCAGGTAATGGACAGGAAAGCCGGGCCCTCGGGTCCGGCTTTCTTGCGTATATTCGGCCCATGAACGACTCCGCGAAGCCTCGTTCGATCTCCGTGGCCGGCCTCCTCTCGGTGGCCGTTGCCGCCGGACTGTTGGCCGGGTGGACCGAGACCGGCCTGGCGCTGTTCAGCCGGCTGTTCCGGGGCCGGATGTGGTTGTTCGGCCCGGAGCTCGTCTGGGTCACCCCGCTCACCGAGGCGGGGATTTTTCTGGTATTGGGGGCGCTCTGGATCGGCCCCTCGCGCGTCATTCGCCGGTTGGGCACCTCCGGAGTGGTGGCCGGCCTATTCGGGGCGCTGACGGCCTTTGCAGTCCTCATCGGGTTCGACCAGATCCACTGGGCGGCGTCGGCGCTGCTGGCCCTCGGGATTGGAACGGTATTCGGCCGGTTGGCCGGGCGGCCCGGGGTGTCGGCCGTGGCGGTGGCGGCCAAGGTGGCCGGGTTTGGAATTGCGCTGGTGGCCGTAGCGGCCGGGACCCAGTCGGCCGCGGCACGGGTGGCGGGTGGGCGTTCACCGCCCGTGGCGACGGCTCGGGCGGATCGTCCCAATATTTTGTTGCTGGTCCTCGACACGGTACGGGCATGGAACCTTGGCCTGTACGGCTACGCCCGGAGCACGACCCCCCACCTCGACCGTCGGTTCGCCGGTGGCGTCGTGTTCGACCGGGTCCTGGCTTCGGCGCCGTGGACCCTCGCCTCGCATGCGTCGATGTTCACCGGCCGGTGGCCGACGGCGCTCTCGGCCAACTGGGACCGGCCGCTCGACGAGAAGCAGCCCACCCTTGCCGAAGTGTTGCGGACCGCCGGGTATTCGACCGGCGGGTTCATCGGCAACTACCGGTTTGCAGGCCGTTCGACCGGACTCGCACGCGGGTTCGACGCCTACGTCGACTACCCTCTGGATCTGGCCGAGGCGCTGCGGATGTCGGCCATGGTGCGGCGGATTCTCCGGTATCCGGCGCTCCAGGAATGGCTGGGGAAGAATCGGATCATCGAGGCCCGCTCGGCCGCGGCCGTGAACCGTGATCTGCTGGCGTGGGTCGATCGCCACCCCCGGCGGCCGTTCTTCGTGTTTGCGAATTACGTGGACGGGCATGCGCCGTACCTCCCACCGGCGCCGTACGATTCGGTCTGGACCAAAGCGACGGGCCAGGACTACGACGTCTCCCGCCGCAGTGTCGAGGAGATCAAGCAGGTGTTCCAGACCGCGGCCCGGCTCCAGAGTGGCTGTCCCGTTCTGGCGTACAGCCAGAACCAGCACGCGGTGTCCGTGAAGTTTTCAACAGGGCAGGCCGCCGAGGGTGCCGCACTGGTCGGTG
>JANMXA010000295.1:0-3035 GCA_031394255.1 Gemmatimonadota bacterium | reverse complement strand
CCGTGGAGCCGGCCGAACGCGACCCCGGTCGAGCTCTTCTACGCAGTGAATACTGACCTTCTTCGGAAGGACGCCATCACTCAGGCAGAGCGCAAGGTCGCCCAGGGGGCAGCCCCGGTGTACATGTACCTGTTCGCCTGGCCGACGCCTGTGCTCGGCGGGAAGTTCAAAGCGACCCACGGGATCGAACTGCCCTTCGTCTTCGACAACCTCGACAAGGTGCCGGACATGGTCGGTCCCGCTGCCGGACTGCAGCCCTTGGCCGACGCCGTGAGCGGGGCGTGGGCCGCGTTTGCCCGGACCGGGAGCCCGGGTCATCGGGGATTGCCGAGCTGGCCTGTGTACACGGTCGCCGACCGCGCCACCATGGTGTTGAACCGTGAGTCCAAGGTGGTGAACGATCAGGGCCGCGACGAGCGATTGGCGCTCGCAGGCCTTGGGCAAGGATGATCCCGCCCTGGGCCGGACCTTTCTGCCCGAAGACAGCCAGGCCGTCACGAGTATTGGCGTGTTTCAGCCTGGCTTCGATCTGACCTCGATCGAGGTGCTGATCTCCGCGAGGAATCGCTCGGCCCCGATCATGGCGGCCAACTCGGGCCGGAGCACCTTGACGGCGACCTTGCGGTGATGCTTCAGGTATTCGGCGAGGTACACCGTGGCCATGCCGCGCTGGCCGAGTTCCCGCTCGATCCGGTACCGGTCGGCGAGGGCCGTCGCGAGGCGGGTCTGGGGTTCGGTCCTGATGGTCCGGGGGTCGGGGAGACTACGGTTCGGCTCTCCAAGATTACGGCAGGCGGCCAACAATAGCGACTTGCGGCGGATCCCTGTTTCGGCCGCCGGCGGATCGCCGAGACCGCAGCGACTCTTGACAGGGATTCTGTTATTGTACAGCTTCATTGTACAAGATATCGGAGCACCACATGGCGGTCAAAACCAGCTACAGTCACGCCCGACAGAACCTGGCCTCGCTTTGGGATCGGGTGGAGGATTCCCGCGAGGCGGCCGTCATTCAGCGGCGCGGCCACGAGGACATGGCACTCATCCCGGCCGACGAACTCGCCAGTCTGCGGGAGACGGCCTACCTCCTCCGTTCTCCGCAGAATGCGGTGCGATTGCTGGCCGCGTTGACCCGGGGCCGGCGCGGGCGGACCAAGCCGACTGACCTCCGCTCACTCCGCCGTGAGCTCGGGTTGGTGGAGGCATCCTGAAACAGGGATCCCGGCGCATCCGGACCGCGGTCCTGCAGGACGAATGCCTCGAGGATCTCCGCTACTGGGTCGACACCAATCGCAAGACTGCACTCCGCGTCTTGGATCTGATCGAGGCGGTTCTGCGAGATCCCTTCACCGGCGTTGGCAAACCAGAACCGCTCAAACACCTTGGAGGCCATGTTTGGTCGCGCCGGATCAACGAGGCGGACCGCCTCGTCTACGAGGTCTTCGCTGACCGCGTCGAGTTTCTCCAGGCCCGCTACCACTACTGATCGAGGCCGTTGGTACGTCGATGTGAAAATCTCGGAAGGCTTGCCCGGTTCACGGCGCCTTCCGGGCTCGCCCGGCGATGTTCGTCTCGAGGATCAGGTGCTCGACGCTGGCCCCGGTCCCCGACTCGAAGACGACCAGACGCTGTCCGCTGGGGAAGACGTCGAACGACCGTCCCTGGACCGCGCTCACCGCCGAACTGACGTCGGCGACTCGCGCCGGCGGACCGGGCTGAAAGGCCGCCCCGGCCACGGCGGCCGTCGCCACCAGGATGGTCGAGTCGGTCCGAAAGAAGAGACTCCGCCCGTCGCTGTTCCAGACCGGATCGAAGCCGCCGCCGTGCGAGACCTGCCAAGGGCCGCTGCCGGTCCGGAACCCCCGGACCCAGACGTCGGTCGTCCCGTCTCTGGTGGCCGCATAAGCCAGCCATCGACCGTCGGGAGACACCGCGGGAGCGAAATCGCCGTCCGCTCCGCCGGGCACCCGCCGCGGAATGGTGTCGGGGGGCGTCAGAGTCCAGCCACCTTTTAGCACCAAGGTCGTCCCGTCGGCGGTCCAGGACGGGGGACACTGGTCGCCCGGCCCCATCCGCTCGGCGGGACGTTGCCGGTCGATCGGCCGCGAAACGACCTGACCGGTACTTGGGTAGATACAGTACGCCAGTCGGGCTCCGTCGGGGCTCCAAGTCGGGTACATGTTGATGCCACCAACGGTGAACGGGTCGAGCTGCGAGGTCGCGAACGTGTAGAGCCAGATATCCTCCGTGATCCCCCGAATACCTGAGAAGGCGAGCCGGGAACCGTCGGGCGACAGATGCAAGTCGGGAAAGACCCGGGTCTCGGGCGGCGTAGGGAGGACCGTTCGCTCCCCCGTCTTCCGATCGATCACGGCGATGCGGCTTCCGGCCCGCACTGACGAGCCGAGCGCATACACGATCGCCCCCCGGTCCGACGCGCTCAGTTGCAGCTCCAGGCCGGGCTCCACGATGACTCCGGCGACGAGCTGAGCCCGCCCCCCCCGGAGCCGGCCCTGGTCGAGATCGAACGGGGCAGTGTAGACCGTGCCGGCACCGTCGGCCCAAAGCAGCTCGCCGCTTGGCAGGATGCGGCCGTTGAATCCCTCGGCCAGCGTATCGACCCGCGAAGGGTCCCCGAGACGGACCAGGGCGACTTGGCTGGCGCGGGTCTCCCTGTTCAGGATAGTGAACGTCGCCGCGCGGCCATCCGGGACCCAATAGGGCCAGGCCCAAGATGTTGGCCCGTCGGGCCTCCTGAGCACGGGCGTGAGGGCGCCGTTCGCCGGATCAATTCGCCCCAACCCCGAGGAGGTGGTGACCAGAATCCCCCCGGTCGCCCACGAGAGGCCGTACCGCATGGGGGGGCCGCGCCAGACTGTCGCCACCCCGCCACCCTGCCGAGTGGAAAACACCCGGACTTCGCCGCGATCGCTGCCGTCCATCTGGAACGCCAGGGAGTCGCCGGTCGGCGACCACGCCGGCGAATGGGCTCCTTCGCTGCCGGGCACGGAGTCCGCCGCGAGGTGGTCGAGCGGCCG
>JANMXA010000294.1:0-63360 GCA_031394255.1 Gemmatimonadota bacterium | reverse complement strand
CGGCCCGGGAACACGCCGTCCTGGAGCGCTCCCTCCTGCACCACCGGGACCCCGCCCACCAGCACGTGCCGGAACCCGACCGACGGCAAAGCAGGCTGTTGGTAGGTGGACTTGTCGATGACCGTGGCCGGATCGAATACGGTCAGATCCGCGTCCGCGCCGATCCGGATCCGGCCTTTGTTCTTGAACATCGGCGCCACGCGCTCCATCCGCTGGGCGGGCATCAATGCCAGCTTTCGGATCGCATCCATCAAGCCGATCTGTTTGGTCTCGCGGACGTAATAGCCCAACGTTCTGGCGCTGGTGCCGGCGGTGCGCGGATGGCCTTTCCCCTGCCGGAGCCCTCCGTCGCTCGCGATGGAGGTGAGCGGGCTCGTCATCGCCATCGCTTCCATCTCAGGGGTATTGAGGAACAGGATGACCATGGCGCCTGGCGTCCGCCTGGCGGCGAACGTTTCACGGGTGAGCCGCTCGCCGGTGCTGACCAGCATCAGCTTGGCAAACATGCTGTCGGGCCCGCCCACGAACCGGTCGAGCAGCGGTGAACTGATTTCGGTGAGCCCCGCGCTATAGGGATAGGCCTCGGCGGTGACATCCTGCCCGTGGGCGCGCGCCTCGGCCACGAGGGCGAGTGTCCTCGGCGTCGATTCGAGGCTCGAGCTGTTGAGATGGACGAAATGCAGCGGCGCCCCGGTGATCGCGCTGGCGGCGATCACCTCCATATAAGACTCGACGGAACTGCCGGGATCGGTGGTGCCCCACGACCGGGTATGGACAAACGCCGGGGCGTGATACTTTGCCGCCGCGCGGAACGCCTCGAGGACCTCGAACTTGCTGGCCCCTGGCGTGTACTGGAGCCCGAAACCAACACCGAGCCCGCCTGCCGCCAACCCGGCATCGATTCGGCGCCTGATCTCGGCGATCTGTTCATCCGTGGCCGGATCCCGGCCGCCGACCCCGACCGGCAGGAACGTGCCCGGGTCTTTCATCACGGCCATCCGATTCGGGATGTGCCCGGCCGACGCACCGAAGTTGATCAGCGCCTTCCCTTCGCGGGCGGCGTAGAACCCCGGAACGTCCGCCACGCCGACTTCGAGTTCGAGGGCTGTCGTCACGCCGTCCATCGCGAAGACCCGATAGTTGTCGTCGTCCTGGCCATGGGCGTGGAGGTCGATGAACCCCGGCGCCACGACCAGGTCCCGGGCGTCGATCGTCGTCTTTCCCTTGAGAGGGCCGGCCGCGATCGCCACGATCTTGCCGCCCTTGATCCCGATCGAGCGGACCGCGTCCAGTTTCGACTCCGGGTCCATCACCCGACCCCCGGTAATCACGATGTCGAACCCGGCGCTCTGCGCCCCGACAGCCCCGACGCCCACCTGCATTACGGCGGCCATCGCCACCAAGACGTCACGCATCCGCAACTCCCTCAAAGGGAAGACATGGTACCCGGCCACCCAGCCGGACTCGGTCAACACACCAGCAGGTGCTTCGGCTTCTCCGTATGATACTCGGCCCGCCACCAGTGCGGGTCGTTCACGTCGGCGTAACGGACCCCTTCCGGCAGTGCGCCGCCGATCCCCTGGAACGGCTCTCTCAGCCTGACGAAGATGCTGTCCGGATCGGGCCAACCGCGCCCGGTTTCCATTACCTCGTTGCCGGCAGCGAGCTCCATCGCGAGAATCGACCGGAGCCCGGGATGAAGCGCCGCCAGGTTGGGGCCATCGCGAAGTTCGGTCCACTGGGCGGCCGAGAGCTGCCCCTGGACGTCGAACCCCAACCGTTCAAGGACTCGATGCCAGGCCGGATCGGCGCTCTCCCGCGCCACGACACGTTCCAGTCGGAGATTCCGAAAGGCGAAGTCCAACATCAGTCCGAGGGCAAAGCGGGCCAGGCCCTGTTTCCGCATCGGCGCGTCCACGACACAGGCCACGTCCCGCGCCACGCCTTCTCCTACGCCCCGTACGACCCCGACCCCGCGAATCTCGCCTCGATCCCGGATGACGAACCCGTACCCGGTGCCATCATCCCGTTCGCCGCGCATCCGCGTCCCCAGGTCCCGATCACCAGCGATGCGAGCCACGTCGGCCGCATCCTGATCGGTCATCAGGTCCAGTCCAACCGTTCCGCCCTTCATGAGGCACCTCCTGATCAGGAAGTCCGCTTCAAGGCTATCCAGTATCGACGGCGGCTCGGGCGGCCTGGGCCCGGCGGGCCCGCGTAAGCGGTGCCGCCACCGGCAGCACCGAGACGAGCGCGACCGTGGTCCAAACCACCGTGGCGACTGTTGAGACCGGCACCCTGGCCTGCCACGCCGGCACCAGTTGCCACAACGCCAGGGCGCCGAGGAGCACCGGAACCAGCGCCGGCACCACGACCAACCATCCGGGCTGGCGGTCGCCGAACATTGCGACGGCGGCCACCGCCGCAGCTCCCGACACCGGATGAAGCAACAGCCCGGCCAGGCCCGCCCACGTGGGCGCCGTGCGGGTCCGGGCGCCGATCACGAGCAGGGCTCCCAGAAGCAGCCACAAGACGATGGTCCAGGCTACCAGAAAGACCGTTGCCAGGCCTCGCCCGGCCGGATCCTCCCGGCCGAGGGATGCGAGTCCGGCCAGCGTCAGCCCCCAAAGCAGCACCGCCACCACAAGCATCACGACCGTCAGAGTGCCGAGCGTCCGGGCCATGTCAGGTTCGGTCGATGTGGAAGAGATGGGTTTCGCACTGGGGGCACCTGAACACGTAGACCGTTGGGCTGCGGTCCCGATCGAGGGAGTCGAGCAACTGGGTCGCGGCCCCGCCCGACACGCCCATGTCGTACACGATGTGGCTCATGACCTGCCCCTCGAGATCGGGCACCCGGGCCCGGATCTCGGCGATCCCGGCCGGCATCACGAACACCGCCGCGTCCTGGCAACAGGACGGCCAGGTCTCGCCCTGCCACGTCGCGAAGCCCGGGGTTCGCTCGGTGATCTCTGTGACGGTGGCCTCGGACACGGTTTCGTCGAAGGCGTCGGCATCGACGAAGCAGGCGTCGAACCTCTCATGGGCGCTGCCATCGGCGATGCACCAGGGGCAGACCGGGGTCGGCGCGTGCCCCTCAGCATAGATGGGCCCCTCGTAGACGAAGCCGCGAGCCTGCCCGCAGCAGAGACAAGCGGCCTCCGAGGCCACCACACTCCCGCTGGCCACCGGATCGGCGTGATACCGAAAGGTCGGGATGGTCATGGTACCGTAACATACCGCCGGCCAGGGCCCCTAGCATCCGACTCCGGTTCCGTTCAACTTTCACCCATGAAGATCCGATGGATTTCGCTCGCCTCGGCGGCCATGCTCTCATTGGCAGGCCCCGCCACGGCGCAAATCACTCCCCTGCTCGTCCCCAAGGGGAAGCTCCGGGTCGACATCCTTGGCCAGTTCCAGAACTGGGATCACCGCTACAATGACGGGACCAGGGAAGAGGCTGCCGCGGACTTCAACCGGTCGACCATGGACCGCCGGTTCGTTCCCGGCCTGGGTGCGGCTGAAGACCACCTCAAGAAGATCACCGGCCTGACCAACCTGTCCCTTTCGCTCGGCAAATCGACGTCGTCATACTTCGTGAACTATGGTACCACCGGATTCGGCGGCGCTCTGGGGCTGACCCGGCGGATCACCCTCCACGGAATGGTGCCGATCATCGCGGTGAAGATCGAGCCGCGGTTCCTGGTGGACACCACCGGTGGCAACGCGACTATCAACCCGGCCTCCCTCCTGGCGGCCAACCCCTCGGCCACGGCCCAGACCAACGCATTCCTGTCGCAGCTCGCCTCGGCCTTGAACACGCTCAAGGCGAGGATCGCGGCCGGCGCTTACCAGAGCGATCCCGCGACCGAATTGCTGGCTGAGACCACGCTGGCCCGCGGCGAGGCGCTGCAGGCTGAACTGGCGGCTCTGCTCCAGTCGACCGACGGTTACTTTACGCCCCGAGCCGGGACCGACGTGGCACGTGCGGTCCAGCAGGTGATCAGCGACTTTCAGGCCCAGCTCCGGGTCCTCAACATCACCTCGTTCAACCAGCAACCCGCGCTCTTGTCGAGCCCGTTCAGCGCGGAATTCTTCGACAGCTACCTCACCGGCGACAAGGGGCCGATCGCGAGCCGCGGCCTCACCGAGGTCCCGGCTCTTTCGTATCTCGGCGACGTCGAGATCGGCGTGTCGTACGGGTTGATCGATCATTTTCCGAGCAACCGGATCGGGGCGGGGTTCCGCGCGGTGGTGGACGCCACGATCCGCCTCCGGACCGCCAAGCTCGACAGCCCGGATCGGTTCATGGATCTGGGGACCGGGGACCGTCAGCCGGACGTGGACGTCTCCCTCGTCGCCGACTACGTCTCCCATCGCCTCGGCGTCCGGATGAGCGGCGGATACAACCTTCAGTTACCCGGGAACCAGACCCGCCGGGTCACCCGGTTCGACGCCCCGATCGCACCCCTTGCCACGCTCGCGGGGGTCCGCCGCGATCCGGGCGATGTCATCCGGATTTCGGCCCAGCCGTTCTTCCGCCTGGCGACCTATCTCTCACTGTTCGGATCGGTCGACTACTGGAACCGGATGCGGGACAAATTCACCTACGCGGCCGGTCAACCGCCGGTCGAAGGCGTGGATATCGGGGTGTTGGCGGACGGGAGTGCCTCGGACGCACTGATGCTGGCTGGTGGGATTTCCTTCACGCACAGCGGCTTCAACAAGCGGGGGGAGACCAAACTGCCGATGGATGCGAGCATTCGGTACCAGCGGATCGCCCGCTCCCGAACCGGACTCGTCCCCGACGCGGCCTCCGTCCGCATCGACCTCCGCTTCTACGGCCGTTTCTTCGGTCACTGACCCCGGCCGACCCCTTCCCGTAAGGGCGGGCGTAAGCCCGCCCCTACGTTCCGGGAACGGCGGGGGGGGCTAACGGGCGGCGCCGAGGAGGGCGATGGCGTGACGGCGGGCGGAGGCGCTGTCGGAATCGCCCAGCATCCGGGCGATCTCGGTCACCCGGTCTTCGCCGTGCAACACCTCGACGGCGCTCGTCGCAATCCCACCCTTCGCCTTCTTGGTCACGACGAGATGCCGGTCGCCGCGGGCCGCGATGGTCGGGAGATGGGTAATCACCAGGACCTGATGGTGTCCCGCCACCTCGGCCAGCGCCTCGCCGAGCTGCCCACCGACTTCCCCACCGACGCCCTGGTCGATCTCGTCGAACACCAGGGTCGGGACACCGTCCTGGCGGGCCAGCGCCACCGTCAACGCCAGCATCAGCCGCGAGAGTTCGCCGCCCGATGCGGCCCGGCTGATCGGCCGGGCGTCGAGCCCGAGATTGAGCTGGGCCATGAACAGCACTGTCTCGGCGCCATGGGCCCCGGTCACGGCCGCCGGCAGCAGCGTCACCTCGAACTTGCCGCCGGCGAGGCCGAGCTTCGGGAGCTGCCGGTTTACCGCCCGGGCCAGACGATCGCCACCGACCCGCCGCCGTTCGCTGAGCGACTTGGCCGCGCTCCGGAGCGCCTCCTCGGCGGCCTTCCGCCGGGCGCCCAGTGTCTTCAGGTCGAACTCCGCCCCGTCGGCGAGCGCCAACTCCGCCTCGGATTCCTCGCGGGTCTTCACGACTTCCACGACCGTAGCGCCGTATTTCTGACAGAGGCGGTCGAGTACGCCCCGGCGGCGCTCGAGCTCAGCTAACCGGGCGGGATCCTCATCCACACCTTCGGCGTAGCTTCGCGCGGTGCGGGCCAGTTCGTCGAGCGCGGTGTAGGCGGCGTCGATCAGCGCCCGCCATTCGCCGACCGCCGGGTCGAGTCGCTCGAGTTGCGTGATGCTGCGCTCGGCCTGGTGCAGCGCCTTGAGCGCCCCGCCGTCGTCGTCATCGATCGCCCGGGCGGCCGCATCGCCGAGGGTCCGGATCTCGGAGGCGTTGGCGAGTTTCTGGATATCGGCGTCGAGGCGTTCGTCCTCGCCGGGAACCAGGCGGGCGGCATCGATCTCCTGAACCACATGGCGGAGATAGTCGGCTTTCTTCCGGACTTCGTCCCGGCGGGCCGTCAGGGCCCGCTCCTCAGTCACCAGACGCTCGAGATCCGCGTGGCACTCGGCTACAGCGACCGCCTCGGGCCGGGCGCCGGCGAAACCGTCGAGCAGATCGCGCTGGGTGTCGGTCTGGAGCAGCGAGACGGTCTGGTGCTGGCCGTGGAGATCGGCCACCAGGCCGCCGATCCGTTCCAGGGCGGCGACCGTCGTTGGACTCCCGTTCACCCAGGCGCGGGACCGTCCTTCCGCCGAGATTTCGCGCCGGATCACCAGGCGGTCATCTTCGGCATCGAGGCCCAGCTCCGCCAGGACGGCACCTAACGCCTTGGGCAGGGGTTCGAAGACGCCTTCGACGATCGCCTTCCCGCCGCCGGGCCGAACGGCGCCGGCGTCCGCCCGGCCGCCGAGCAGCAGCGCCAGGGCGTCGACCAGCATCGACTTCCCCGCCCCGGTCTCGCCGGTGAGGACGTTGAGCCCGCTCCCGAAGGAGAGGGTCTGGTCGGCCACGGTCACGAGGTCGCGGACCCGGAGTTCGGTGATCACGGCGCCGGATCCCGCTCGGCCAGGTCGCCCCAGCGGAGGCTGTCCCGCAGCCGGCCGAAATAGCTCCGCTGCTCGAACCGGACCAGCTGCACCTCGTGGCTCGCCTTCTTGAGCTCGATCGCATCGCCGGGACCGACAGTCATCGCCTGCTGGCCGTCAACCGACACCAGCAGATCCTCGGATGATCCCCGCAGCGGCATGATCCGAATCGTCGAGCTTGACGGAATCACCAGCGGCCGGACCGCCAGCGTGTGGGCGCAGATCGGGGTGATCACGAGGGCCTCGACGTCGGGCGCGATGATCGGGCCGCCGGCCGACAGCGAGTAGGCGGTCGAGCCCGTAGGAGTCGCGATGATGAGCCCGTCGGCGCTGTAAGGACCGACATCCTGGCCATCGACCTGGACCCGGAGCTGGATCATGCGGGCGACGCCGGCCTTGTGGACCGTCACGTCGTTCAGGGCCGCGGCCAACGCAAAGCGGTTGCCCTGGGCGCCATGGATCTCCGTATCGACGGCCAGGCGCGGCTCGATGACAAAATCCTTCGCCGAAAGACGGGTCAGCGCCTGATCGAGTTCGGCCCGGGTGCAGGCGGTGAGAAATCCGACCCGGCCCAGATTCACGCCGAGGACCGGGACCGGCTTTCCGGCCAGGGCCCGGGCGCCGCGCAGCAGGGTGCCGTCACCTCCGAGCGTCAACAGCGCGTCGAGGCTGCCGATCCCGATCGGCGGCACCGGCCGGTCCCAGAGCGGGGCCAGTTCCGGTTCGGTGAAATAGGAAATACCGAGACCCGGCGCACGCGCGGCCATTCCGGAGAGAATGGCCGCGAGTCCGCCATAACGCGGATTCCCCACGACGCCGACGTTCATCGCGGTTCGAAGCTTCCTTCGTGCGCGGCGGCGAGGACCCGGTCGGCGATGCCTTTGCCGGTCAGTCCGAACCACGCCAGCTGCTCGGCCCGGGGTCCCTGATCGATGATCCGGTCCGGGGTCCCCATCGACACGACCCGCACCTCGGGGCTCCGTTCGCCCATCTCGCGGGCCAGCATGGCCCCGAATCCGTTGACCACGACGCCCTCTTCCACCGTCACCAGCAGGCGAGTCTCAGCCGTGATGGCATCGAGCATCGCGCGGTCGTAGGGCTTCATGAACCGGCAGTTCACCACGGCGGCGTCGACGCCCTCTTTGGCCAGACGCTCGGCGGCTTCAACGGCAGGCGCCACCATGGTGCCGACCGCGAGGATGGCCACGTCTTTTCCGCGCCGGAGTTTTTCCCAGGAGCCGAACGGAACCGCGGGGACCGACGCGATCGGACTGGGCGCTGCCGGCGTCTTGTCGCGGGGATACCGCGTGCAGAAGGGGCCGTCGTTGTGGGTGAGCCCGGTCTTGAGCAGCCCGATCAGCTCGTCGGCGTCCTTGGGCGCGGTCACAACCATCCCCGGCACGGCCAGCATATAGGCGATGTCGTAGAGCCCCATGTGGGTGTGACCGTCTTCCCCGACCAGCCCCGCGCGGTCCATGCAGAACATCACCGGCAGATGCTGGATGGCGACATCGTGGATGATGTTGTCGTAGGCGCGTTGCAGAAACGTGGAGTAGATCGCGCAGACCGGCCGGACTCCCTGGGTGGCCAGGCCCCCCGCGAAGGTCACCGCATGTCCCTCGGCGATGCCGACATCGAAGAACCGCTCGGGCCAGTTCTTTTGGAAGATGCTGGTTCCGGTGCCGGACGGCATCGCCGCCGTGATGACCACGAAGTCGCGGTGATCGGTCGCGAGGTCGGTTATCGCATCGCCAAAAACCTGGGTCCAGGTCGGCGGCCCGCTGGCCTTCTTCAGGGCCTCGCCCGTTTCCGGATCGTAGGCCGCGAGGCCGTGCCACTTCTCCCGATTTTCCTCCGCGAAGCCGAAGCCTTTTCCCTTTTCGGTGAGCACATGGATCACCCGGGGACCCTTCAAGCCGCGGACAAAGCGCAACGTGTCGCAGAGCTTGGGAAGATCATGGCCGTCGATCGGCCCGAAGTAGCGGAAGCCGAGTTCCTCGAAGAACATGCCCTGCGAAAAGAGGTTCTTGACGCTCTCCTCGACGTTCTTGGCGAACTCGACCACGCCCGGTCCGAAGACCCCGCCCAGTTTCTTGGTGACCTGCTTGACCGTCTCGCGGACCCGGTTGGTCAGCGGGTTGGCGACAATGCCCCCGAGGGTCTTGCTGATGGCGCCCACGTTCGGCGAAATCGACATTCCGTTGTCGTTCACGATCAGGATGACGTCGCGATCGGAGTGACCCGCGTTGTTCATCCCCTCGTACGAGAGCCCGCAGGTGAGGGCGCCGTCACCCACCACCGCCACGACCTTGTGGTTCTGGCCGAGAAGGTCGCGGGCCGTCGCCATGCCGAAGGCCGCCGACATGGCCGTCCCGGCATGGCCCGCGCCGAAGTGATCGTGGGGGTTCTCCGACCGCTTGAGGAAACCGGAAATCCCGTCGCGCTGGCGGAGTGACCCGAACCGGTCGTTCCGCCCGGTCAGCAGTTTCCAGGCGTAGGCCTGATGGCCGACGTCCCACACCACTTTGTCGGTCGGGGAATCGAATTCGTACAGGAGCGCGATCGCGAGTTCGACGACGCCAAGGCTCGCTCCGATGTGACCGCCGGTCGCGGCGCAGGCCTGGATCAGCCGTTCCCGCACCTCCGCGGCCAACTCGGGGAGCTGGTCGCGGCGCAGGCGCTTCAGATCGGCGGGGCCGGCAATGCCGTCCAGCAATGACATGGGATTCCTCAGGACTGTCTGTGGACAATATAATGCGCCAGGCCAGCCAGAGCCGACGTCCCGAATCCCGCCGGAAGGTGCCCCATTGCCCGACCGGCCAAATGCTCCGCCTCGGCCCGAGCCCCCGCGACCCCCAAAAAGCTCACATACGTCGATTTCTGGAGGGAGACGTCCCGGCCGGCCGTCTTGCCCAGCTGGGCGCTCGAGGCGGTGGCGTCGAGAACATCGTCCGCCACCTGGAAGGCAAGCCCGATATCCCGTCCGTAGCCGGCCAGCCCGAGGACCAGATCGGGCTGGGCGCCGGCGGCCAGGCCGCCCACGACGCACGCCGCCTCGATCAGCGCTCCCGTCTTCCGGGCGTGGATCGCGGTCAGATCGTCCTCCACCAGCGACCGGCCTTCGGCCTCGAGATCGAGCCACTGCCCGCCCACCATCCCCTGGATGCCGCTCGCCGCCAACAGCCGGCGGGCGATCTCACGACGGGCCTCCGGCTCGAGGCCCAATTTCGCCGTCGCTTCACTCAGGACCTCGACGGCCACGGCCACCAGGAGATAGCCCACCCGCGCCGCGGTCGCCGGATCGAAGGCCACATGAGTCGTCGGGCGGCCCCGGCGCTGGTCATCATCGTCCATGCAGGGCAGATCGTCGTGAACCAGCGAATAGGTGTGGATGATTTCGACGGCCGCCATCAGCAAGCCCGGGTCGCCGGCGCCGCCAGCCGCGCGGTACCCGGCCAGCACCAGCGCCGGCCGGACCCGCTTCCCCGCGGTGCCTAACGCATAGGCCAGGGCCTGGCCGATCCGCCCCGGCGTCTCTCGCTCGAGCCTGGCGGCGACCTCGGCGAGACGGCGGTCGGTGATGTCCCGTGCCTCGGCCAACAGGGCGACCGCCCGCTCGAGATCAGTCATCGAGTTCCGTGAGCCGGAGCACGCCCGAGGCATCCTCGAGCACCCGTTCGACTCGCCCTTCCGCCTCGGTCAGCCGCTCCTTGGCGGATTTGAGATGGCGGACCCCCTCCTCGAAGAGGGTCAGGGCCTGGTCGAGATCGACATCGTCCCGCTCGAGGAGCCGGACGATTTCTTCAAGACGCTTTAAATCGGCGGACAGTGGATCGATCGTCATTCAGCCCTCGCGGCAATGTCCCCATCAGAGACCCGGAGCCCGAACCGGGTCCCCGGAGGCGCCTGGTCCTTGCGGCGGAGCACCGAGCCGTCGGCGAGCCGCGCCACCCCGTACCCCCGCCCGAGCACCGCCAACGGGCTCAGGGCATCAAGCGACGCCGCGAATCGTTCCCAGCGCCGCCGCCGCTCCTCCATCCGGCTCTCGATCGAGCGACGGGCCCGATCCCCCGCCCTCGCCAGCCGCTCGGACTGGACCCGGGTCCGGCCCCGGAGTCCGCCGCCGAGCCGGCTGGCCAGCGACGCCAGGTGCCGGGCCACATCGGCCCGGTCCGGCAGCGCCATCGCTGCCGCCGCGGATGGCGTGGCCGCCCGGAGATCCGCGACCAGATCGGTGAGGGTGATGTCGGTTTCGTGGCCCACGGCGCTGATCGTCGGCACGGTCACCGCCGCCACCGCGCGGCAGACCGGCTCGGCGTTGAAGGCAAGGAGGTCGTCGCGGGCCCCGCCGCCCCGGGCCACGATGCAGAGGTCCACGCCCTCGAGCCGGTTGACCAGGCCTAACGCGGTCACGAGTTCGTCCACGGCCTCGTCCCCCTGGACGCGGGCCGGCACCAGAATGATCCGGGTGGCGGGCCAGCGACGGCGAGCCACCGTCAGGATGTCGTGAATCACCACACCGTCCGCGCTGGTCACGACCGCAATCACCCGCGGAAACGGCGGCAGCGATCGCTTGCGGGCGGGATCGAGCAGGCCGTCCCGTTCGAGCTGCTCGCGGGTCCGCTCGAAGGTGAGTTGCTGCAGCCCGACGCCGCTGGTGGGCAGCATGGTGACGCCGGTCAGGCGAAGTTCGCCCCGTTGGCCCCAGACCGTCGGCGTGGCCAGGAGATAGACCTCGGCTCCCTCGGGCGGGGGAGTCCGGAGCCGCTGGGCATAGGTCCGCCACATGACGCAGCGGAGTTGCGAGGCGTCATCCTTGATGGTGAAATACCAATGACCGGCCTGGTAGGTCTTGAGGCCGATCACTTCGCCCTTGACCCAGACCTGTCCGGTCGCGGCTTCGACCGCGTCCTTGAGCGTGAGCGCAAGCTCGGTGACGGAATAGGCCGGGCGAGCCGCGGGTACGGTCGCTGCCGGGGCACCCGATCCGGACGCGGGCCGCGGCCCCGATGGCCGCCCCTCCCCGAAGAGATCGTCCGGCGCGGGCTGCCCCCGTTTCCTCACCATCGGCTTAGCCGGCCGCCTGCTGTCTCGCCGCCTGCACCGTATTCATCAGCAGCATCGCAATCGTCATCTTGCCGACGCCCCCGGGTACCGGGGTGATGGCACTCGCCACCTCGGCCACGGGCGCATAGGCCACGTCACCGACGATGCGATAGCCCTTGGCCGCGGCCGGGTCGGGCACCCGGTTGATCCCCACGTCCACCACCACCGCCCCGGGTTTCACCATGCCCGCGGTGACGAACTCCGGTTTCCCGATCGCGACCACGAGCAGGTCCGCCTGCCGGGTGAGGGACGGCAGATCGCGCGACCGGGAATGGCAGATCGTCACGGTGCAGTTGCCGCCCGGCGTGTCCTGCACCAGCAGGCTCGCGATCGGCTTCCCCACGATGTTCGATCGGCCCACGATCACCGCATGCATGCCCTTGGTGTCGATCCCGGACTTGATCAGCATCTGCTGGATCCCGAACGGCGTCGCCGGCCGAAACGCGGTCTGATCGCCAACCACCACGCGCCCGACATTCATCGGATGGAACCCGTCGACGTCCTTGTTCGGATCGATCCGGAGCAGCACCCGTTCGCTGCTGATGTGCTTCGGCAGCGGCAACTGAACCAGGAAGCCGTGAATCCGGGGGTCGGCGTTGAGCCGGTCCACCACGGCGAGCAGTTCCGCCTCGGTCGTGGCGCCGGCGAGCCGGATCGTTTCCGAGTGCATGCCGGCCTCGAGGCAGGCCTTCCCCTTGCTCGCCACGTAGACCTGGCTCGCCGGATCTTCCCCGACGATCACGACCGCCAGGCCGGGGATGACCCCGCGTTTGCTCAGAACCGCCGCCTCGAGAGCGACATCCTGCCGGATCGCGTTGGCGATCGCCACGCCATCGAGCACGCGAGCCGTCATTTGGCGAGCCCCATCGCCCGGGTCTCCCGAATGACCGTCACCCGGATTTGACCGGGATACTGGAGTTCGCCCTCGATGCGCTTGGCGATTGTCTCCGCCAACTCCTGGGCCTTCGCGTCGTCGATCTTGTCCGGCACCACGATCACCCGCACCTCGCGGCCGGCCTGAATCGCGTTCACCTTCTCGACTCCCTCGAAGCTCCCGGCGATTTCCTCGAGCTTGGTGAGCCGCTTCACGTAGGTCTCGAACGCTTCGCGCCGGGCGCCCGGCCGCGAGCCGCTGATCGCGTCCGCCGCCTGGACCAGCACCGACTCGGCCGTCTCATGCGCCACATCGTCGTGGTGGGCCGCAATGCAGTTGATGACCAGGGCACTCTCCCGATACTTGGTCGCCATTTCGACGCCGAGCTGGACGTGGGTGCCCTCGCTCTCGTGGGTCAGCACCTTGCCGACGTCGTGCAGCAGGCCGCCGCGTTTGGCAAGCTGGACGTCAAGGTGAAGTTCCGCCGCCATCATGCCGGCGATCCACGACACTTCCTTGGAGTGCTCGTAGATGTTCTGGCCGTAGGAGGTTCGATACCGCATCCGGCCGATCAGCTTGATCATCTCGGGATGGAGGCCGTGGATCCCGGTCTCGTAGGCAGCCTGCTCGCCAAGCTCGACCAGCTGATCTTCGAGTTCCTTCTGGACCTTCTTGACGATCTCCTCGATCCGGCCGGGGTGAATCCGGCCGTCGGTGATCAACGCGTCGAGCGCCCGGCGCCCGACCTCACGCCGGATCGGATCGAAGCACGAGACGACCACGGTGTCGGGCGTGTCATCAATGATCAGGTCGACGCCGGTCGCCATCTCGAAGGCCCGGATGTTCCGGCCCTCCCGGCCGATGATCCGACCCTTGAGTTCGTCGTTCGGGAGGGCCACCGCGGCCACCGTGGTTTCCGCCGTGTGTTCGGCGGCCACCCGCTGGATCGACATCGCGATGATCCGGCGGGCATCCTTGTCGGCGCTCTTCTTCGCCTGGTCCTTGATGTCGCGAGCCAGGGCCGAGGCTTGAGCCCGGGCTTCATCCTCGACCCGCTGGAGGAACTCGCGGCGGGCCTCCTCGACCGTGAGGCCCGCCACCCGTTCGAGCCGCTGGCGCTGCTCGTGGATCAGGGCCTCGACTTCCTTGGTCTTGCCCTCGAGCGTGAGTTCTTTCTGGGCCAGGGCGCTCTGCTGTCCCGACACCGATTTGGCCTGCCGGTCGAGTTCCTCGTTCCGGCGGCCAACGGCCTTTTCCTTTTCTTCCACACCCCGGGCGCCCCGGTCAATGTCCTCGCGCCGTCGGGCCAGATCGCGCTCGGCTTCCTCGCGAAGCTTGAGCGCCTCCATCTTGCCCTCGACCACGGCGGCGGCTCGGGCCTTCTCGGATTCGTCCTTGGAGCGGGCGGCGATCTGACGGGCGTCCCGCTCGGCGGCTTCGATCAACCCGGCGGCGTGACGTTTCCTGGAGCGGAGGAGGGCGGTGTAGCCGAAAAACGTAACCAGTATGCCAACAACGGCTCCTCCACCGGCAAGGAGCAGGTCCATGATCGACATCGCTGTATCTCCGAACGCCGACCGCCCCGGGGACGGCCGCGTATCGTGTTAGGCCCTAAGCGACCGGCTCTTGGGCTCGGGATCCCCGTTTCGACGGGGGTAACAACCGCGCCAGCCGTTCCGTCACCGCGGTGACGCGGTGGTCCGTGGCCGCACTGGTCTGGCGGGTCTGAAACAACTCGTCCGTGACGGCCAGGCCGGCCAGAATGGCCGCCCGCTGGGCGTCGACGGTCGGTAACGCCGTACGAATCCGTTGCAGCACCCGATCGAAGTGAGCCGCCACTTCGCGGGTGTATTCGGGAGCGTGGTCCGAACTGACCAGAAGCTTGAGCCCCCCGATCTGAACTGCAACCGGTCCCGGTCCGCTCATCGCACCCCTCCCGTCGCCTGCTCGCCGACAAATCGGAGCCTGGTCCGGAGCTGCTCGAGTTGTTCCCTGGCGCCGGCGATCCGGCGCTCGAGCGTCTCGTTGGCCGATTCGAGTTCCGTCACTCGCTGGCGGAGCAGTTGCAGGTCCCCGGTGGTCGCCTGCGGCACCCGGTGCCTGGCATCCTCCAACTCGGTTTCCGCCTTGAGGCACCGACGCCGCCACCCGGCGAGCTCGTCTTCGAGCAACGCCGCGATCCGTTCCAGGTCGGCCAGGGCCGCGTCAGCTGCGGAGGGTGACTCCAAGTTGTTTCTCCAAAGCACCGCGAATCCTATTCACGGCACTGTCCACTTCATTGTCCTTCAGGGTCTTCTCGCGGCGCCGGAATACCAGCCGGAACGCCAGACTGCGGGCGCCCTCGGCGATGCCCGGGCCGCGGTACTCATCGATCACGGCCACCGATTCCAGAAGCCCGGCGCCGGATTTCCGCATCTCCGCCGTCACGGCTTCGGCGCTGACCGACCATGGCACCACCAGCGCCAGATCGCGCGACGACGCCGGGATCGTTGGAGGCGGGACGAAAGGTACCGGGGCCGGAGCCGCCGGGTCGAGGTCGATCTCGAGCCCGAAGACGGGACCCGCCCACGGGGGCGCATCGGCGGACAGCGCCGAGGCCCGGCCAACCATCTGCCCTCCCGCAAGCCGTGCAACCAGTTCCCCGCCTTCAACTTGTACCGACGCTCCCGGATTCGCCAGGGAGACCACGCGCTCGAACAGGCCCTTGAGATCCCACCAGTCCACGTCAGGAGTTCTCCCGCTGTCGGACCAGTGCGCGGGAGCCGCGGCACCCGTCACGACCGCCGCCACCCGGGTGGTCTCCGCCGGCCGATCGGGTCCCGCCACAAACGCGGTCCCGATCTCGAACAGCCGGATATCGCGGACCTGCGCCGCCCAATTGGCCTCGACCTGACGGACCAGACCCGGGATCAGCCGCTCCCGGAGAAACCCATGGTCCGCCGACAGTGGGTTGAGCACCGGCACCGCCTGATCGCTGGTGGCCGGGCCGATCGGTAGCAGCACGACCTCAAAGAGGCCTTCCGCCGCGAGCCCCTGCCGGACCCGTGCGGCGGCGGCATCGACCGGCGCCCTGACCTGGGCGCCGGCGCGGAACGGCCGGAGATCGTCCGGCAGCTTGTCGTACCCGTAGACCCGGGCGACCTCCTCGACCAGATCGATCTCGGTGGTCAGGTCACGGCGCCATCCGGGGGCGTCCACCGCCAGCCGTCCGTCGTCGGGCTTGGACAGCACCGTCGCACCGATCGCGACCATGGTCTGCTCGATCGCGGCCAGCGTGAGATCGACCCCGACGAGCTGCCGGACCCGCGCCTGGCGGAGGAAGATCCGCGGCGGATTGGACGGCACGGGCCAGACATCCACGGCATCGACCAGCCGGCCCCCCGCCACCGCCAAGGTGAGCTCGATCGCCCGGCGGAGCGCGTCCGGCAGGCCCCAGAGGTCGACCCCGCGTTCGAAACGCTGACTGGCCTCCGTCACGAAGCCCAGCGCCCGGCGAGTCATCCGGGTTTCCGCGGGGTCCCAGAACGCGACCTCGAGCACAATCGTCGTGGTCGCGTCCGAGACCTCGCTGTCCCCGCCGCCCATGATCCCGGCGACCCCGACCGCGCCGGCACCGTCCGCCACGACCGTCATCGACGGGGCGAGCTTCCGCTCCACCCCGTCAAGCGTGGTCAGCCGTTCGCCCGGCGCGGCCAAGCGCGCCGCCAGCCGGCCGCCTCGGATCCGGGCCCCGTCGAAAGCATGGAGGGGCTGCCCCAACTCGAACATCACGTAGTTGGTGATGTCCACCAGATTGCTGATCGAGCGCTGGCCGACGGCCTCGAGCCGCTGGCGGAGCCAGTCGGGCGAAGGGCCAACCGTGACCCCCTCGATGATGGCCGCGGTGAAGCGGCGGCACGACGATCCGGCCTCGACGGCGATCTCGAATCCATCCGGCAGCGCCGACGCGCCGGCCATCCGCGCCGCGCCCCGTTCGACCCGGCGGATCGAGGCCCCGACCGCGGGATCGGTGCCCGGCACCGCCGGCAGCCGGAACGGCACCTTGAGCGAGGCGGCGAGTTCGCGAGCTATACCCTTGTGACCCAGCAGATCGCCCCGCATCGGCGAAACGTCCAGCACCAGCCGGTCGTCACCGAGTCCCAGAACCTCGAGGATCGGCGTGCCGGTCGGCGCATCGGTCGTCAGCGTCATCAGCCCGTCATGATCCTGGCCGAGCGCCAGCTCGTCGGCCGAGCACAGCATCCCCTCGGACACCTCGCCTCGGAGCTTGCGCTTCTCGAGCGTGAGACCGTTAGGCAGGGTCACCCCGAGCGCCGCAAAGGGATACTTGGCGCCGAGGGCCACATTCGGGGCGCCGGTCACCACCTGACGGCGCTCGCCCCCGCCCACGTCCACCTGACAGACCGAGAGCCGGTCGGCGTTGGGATGGGGTTTGAGCTCAACCACCTGCCCGACGACGACCGGGGCCAACTGCGCATTGACCGGTTCCACGGCGTCGGCCGGGAGGCCAAGCATCGCGAGCCGGGGCACCAAGTCCCGGACGTCGAGCGGGCGGTTCAAGAACGCTTCGAGCCAGCGGCGGGAGACGTTCATCGTCCGGTCCCCCCCAACTGACGGAGCAACCGCATGTCGCCGCTGTAGAGGTAGCGAATGTCGGGCAGCCCGTAGCGATTCATCGCCACGCGCCCCGGCCCCATGCCGAAGGCCCAGCCGGAATACTTCTCGGCGTCCACGCCGGCGTTGGTCAGCACGTTGGGATGGACCATTCCGCAGCCCAGAATTTCCATCCAGCCGGTCTGCTTGCACGCCGGGCAACCGGTTCCGTGACAGAGCTGGCACTCGATGTCGAGTTCACCCGAGGGCTCCGTGAACGGGAAATACGACGGCCGAAACCGCACGGCCGTCTTCGGGCCGAAAAATTTCCGGACGAAGTGGGTCAACGTGGCCTTGAGATCAACCAGCCCGATCCCTTCGTCCACCGCGAGCCCTTCGATCTGGGCGAACGCCGGCGCGTGGGACGGATCGAACGGATCGTTCCGGTAGACCATGCCGGGAATCACGACGCGATAGGGCGGCGGGCCCGACTGCATGGTCCGAATCTGCACCGGCGACGTATGGGTCCGGAGCAGCAGGCGCCCGCCGGTCCGGTCGGCCCGCTCCGACTGTCCTTCCGACAGGAACAACGTGTCGTGGGCGTCGAGCGCCGGATGGTTCTCGGGGAAATTCAGGGCGAAGAAGTTCATCCACTCGTCTTCGACCTCGGGGCCGACCGCGACAGCAAAGCCCAGGCTGGCGAAGATCTCGCAGATCTCGGCCGTGACCCGGGTCACCGGGTGCTCGGCCCCGATCCAGCGGCCCCGGCCGGGCATGGTGCGGTCGAGTCCCGCCGGCGTCGCGGCGGAATCACCGGCGCCGGTGGTCCGCTGGTCGAAGGCGGCCTCGAAGGCCTGTTTCACCTGGTTCACCGCCGCCCCGAACGCCTTCCGTTCCTCGGGAGCGAGGGCCGGCAGGGTGCGGAGCAGCGCGGTGAGCGCGCCCTGCTTCCGCCCCAGGATGGCGATCCGCTCGGTCTCGAGCGCATCAGGGGTGAGGCTCTCGATCGCCGCGAGCCGCGGCAACAGAGCATCCAGGTCGGGATAGCCGGTTGGGTCCATCTTGGCACTCCTCGAAACAACCTCCCCCGCGTTCACCGGATTGGGGTGCCCGCGGGGGAGGTCGAACATTCAGTCACGCGAGCGAAACGATCAGGCCCCTTTGGCCAACTCCGCCAGGCGCGCAAACGCGTCCGCGTCCACCACCGCGAGTTCAGCCAGCATCTTCCGGTCGATCTCGACCCCGGCCTTCTTCAGGCCCGAAATGAACCGGTTGTAGGACAGCTCGTGAATCCGCGCGGCGGCGTTGATCCGGGTGATCCACAGCGTCCGGAATTCGCCCTTCTTCTTGCGACGGTCGCGGTAGGCATACCGCATGGCCCGTTCGACGGTTTCCTTCGCCGCCTTGTAGAGCTTGCTCCGGCCGCCTCGTGCACCCTTGGCGGCTTCCATGTACTTCTTCTTGCGCGCGTGGTGCGCGACATTGCTCTTTACCCGAGGCATCGTAGTCTCCCGTTACGCCAGCAACAGCTTCTTGACCCGCCCGAAATCGGCGGAACTCACCAGCGCCGGCTTGCCCAGTTTGTTCTTCCGCGCCCGCGTCTTCTTGGTCAGAATGTGGCGGCGGTTCGCCTTCGCCCGCTTGATCTTGCCCTTCCCCGTGAAGGAGAACCGCTTCATCGCGGCTCGCTTCGTCTTCTGCTTCGGCATGCGCTGCTCCTCAAAATGTCAGGCGGCGTCCGTGCGATCCGCCCATCCCGCTATCGGTGCGGCGCCTACTTCGGCGCCAGCACCATCGTCATCGTCCGCCCCTCGACCCGGGCGTCGAATTCCACCTTGCCGATATCCATCAACTGCTCCGACACCCGGTCCAGCACCGCCTTGCCGAGATCGAGCCGCGCCATCTGGCGGCCCCGGAACATCATGGTCACCTTGACCTTGTTGCCCTCGGTCAGGAACTCGCGCATGTGGCGAACCTTGAAGTCGAAGTCGTGATCATCGATGCCAGGCCGGAACTTGATTTCCTTGACCTCGATCACGTGCTGCTTCTTCTTCGCCGCCCGGGCGGCCTTGGCCTCTTCGAACTTGTACTTCCCGTAGTCCATGATCTTGACCACGGGCGGCCGGGCCATCGGAGCGACCTCGACCAGATCGAGACCCTTCTCTTCGGCCATGGCCAGCGCATCTTCGACCGCCAGGACCCCCAACTGCTCTCCCGCGTCCGAAATCACCCGGACCGGGCTGATCCGAATCATCCTGTTGATCCGAACCCTGCGTTCGCGCTCGTTCGTGCTCAGCGGTGATCCTCCATCCGTAGGAGTCCGGCCCGCGGGACCGATGCGCCCGATGACCGTCAAACGAAAAACACCCCGGGCGACCGGGGTGTCCAGAACGCTCCCCCGCCCGGGACGACCCGGACCGAGAAGGAGCAGTTGCGTGGACCCTGTCGCCGTTGAACGGCTGGGGGTGGGGCTGTATTCCGCCCGCTTCAAGAGCCAAAAGGATAAGGAGTTACAGCCTCGGCGTCAACGTGCGGGGCCACCTGGCCGGCCCAACCTGGGCCCGCGGGATCCCGCGCTCTCCCTCACGTGGGCCTCCAGGCGATCAGCCAGGGCCTCGAGTTCGGCCTCCCGCTGTTGCCGAATGGTTCCAAAGAGCTTCCGGACGCTGCCATACACCGCGCCGATCCCGGACCCTCCCAAGACGAATCCCAGCAATACGTTATGGAGTTCCGCAGCCCCCAGGGCGATGCCCATCACGAGCAGCGCCGAGCCGACCCCGCCGACGATGCCGCCGAACAACCCGCCGGCCAGCCGGCCCACACTCTCGTCGATCAGGATCCGGGTCTTGCCGTTGCTCGGCGTCATCGAGACGCCCACCTGGCGGCCCATGCCATCGGCCCGAATCGTGGTGCGCCACGACAAGCCCCGGCCAAATGTGGAGGGCAGACCGGGGTCTCCCAGTACCATCCCCATCTCATCCACCAGCAGCTGATAGTCCTCGGGCGACGCTTCGCCATCGACGAAGCGCTCGACCAGAATCCGGAGCGGCGAGCCGGTGAACAAATTGGTCCGGACCGGCGGCAGGGGCGAGCGGCGGGCAAGTTCCCGGGCGGCCCGGTCCACGTGTTCAGGCGGGATCCCGACATCGGCGGCCAGCTGTTGAATGCCGCCTAACGACAGCGCCCCGGCCGCGGTCGGCGCCGTCGCCTCGATCTCCGCCGCCCGGGCCACAATACCGCGAACCTGCGCCTCGCTGTACCGGGGCCGGTCGCCAAAGGCCGCCGCCACCGCGTCGACCAGGGCCCGCGACGTCTCCAGGCGTTTCTCGGGGCGCAGGGCCAGCGCCCGGACCAGCGCCTGCTCCACCGCGCCCGGCAGGAGATCCAGCACGGCACGATGATCCGCCGGCGCCTCGAGAAACCGCTGGACCCGCATGGCGTCGTCGCTGGGCCACATCCCGGGCACTTGGCCGACCAGCATCTCGTAGATCACGCAGGCCAGACTGAAGACGTCGGATCGCTCGTTCAGGTCGGTGAAGCCGGCCGCCTGCTCCGGACTCATGTAGCCGATCGTCCCGACCGGGTACCCCGTCCTGGTCAGTGACTTGTCGGACGCCTCGGTGAGCGCCTTGGCCACGCCGAAATCGGCCACCACCGCGTGGCCGTCTGCCAGCAGAATATTCTCGGGCTTGATGTCGCGGTGAACCACGCCCTGACGGTTGGCGTAGTCGAGGGCGTCTCCCACTTCGCGGGCGATGGCCACGACGGCGTCGGGCGCCATCCGCCCGTCCCGCTCGAGCCGGCTCCGGAGGGATTCGCCGTTCACGAACGGCATGACGTAGTAGAGCAGCCCGGCCGCTTCTCCGGAGTCGATCAGCAGCACGATGTGGGGATGCTGGAGCCGGGCGGCAATCTGGATCTCCCGGAGAAACCGCTCGGTGCCCAGCGCCGCGGAGAGATCGGGCCGAAGCACCTTGATCGCCACCTGACGGCCGTGCTTGACGTCCCGGGCCACATACACCGTGGCCATACCGCCCTGGCCGATCGGTCGCTCGATGTCGTACCGCCCCGCCAGCGCCTGGCACAGGGGTTCGGGCAGGGGGCTCATCAGATCATGTCCTCGGGAACGCTCGTCCGGCGCTTGCCCTTCCGGCGCTTCTTCCGCGTGGCCTGCATCTGCTCGAGATCGAGCAGCGTCCGGGCCCCCCGGCCGCGGGCCAGATCGAGCAACCGCTGCAGGACGAGGCCGGTGGCCAGCGCGTCGCCGCCGGCGCGGTGACGGGCCGGGTTGTCGACCCCGAAATAGTCGGCCACCACGTCGAGCCCGTAGGCGGGGAGCCCGGGAATCAGCTGCCGCGCCAGCCGGACGGTGCAGAGTTTCTGCCCCTCCATGCCTAACGACCTGGCCCGTTTGAACTCGGCCCGGAGGAAGTGCCAGTCGAACCGGACGTTGTGGGCGACGAAGACCCGGCCGGCGAGTTCCGCCAGCACCTGATCGGCCACGACGTCGAAGGTCGGCGCGTGCTGAACCATCTGATTGGTGATTCTGGTGATGGCGGTGACCATCGGCGAGATCGGCCGCTCGGGGTTCACCAGCGTGTCGATCGCGATCGCGCAGCGGGCGCCCTGCACCACGACCACCGCGACCTCGGTGACCCGGTCGCTCCCAGCGGCGGCCGATCCCGTGGTCTCGACATCCACCACGGCGAAGGCCGCATCCTCGATCAGCGGCGAACCGGCCGCATGCGCCACCACCGCCCAGCGGCCGTCGGGCAACCGCTTGACCCGGGGATCGGCGCCGAGGAGCGCCACCGCCAGGCGGTCGGCCACCGCCGCTGGTGCGCGAACCAGACCGAACACCTCGCGCGCGAGCGCCATGGCCGTCTCCGGCCCCCGGAGCAACCGATCCATCGCCCGGTCCGCCAGCGTGCCCGTGGGCACGGCGATGACGCCACTCACCAGATGTCGGCCCGGCGGATCGGGAGCGTCATGCAGCGCGGCCCACCCCCGCCGCGAACCAGTTCCCCGCCGGCGATCGTGATGACCGCCCGCCCCTTGATCTGGGCCGGATCCATCTTGAGGAAGTCACGGTCCGGAATGATCCGGAACCCGGTCCGCTCCAGTTCGGCCAGCGTGTTCAGGTTCCGGGCGTAGCTCACGATCACGCCGGGACGGACCGCGAAAAAATTGCAGCCCGAGGCCCACTGCTCCCGCTCCTGTTTGGTCCGGTTGGCGCCCCCGGCCAGCACCGGCAGCAGCGGCAGTCCGACCTTCTTGGTGGCCGCGAACAGATCCGGCATCTCCCTCACCCGGGCCTGCCCCTTCCGGCGATGGAGAATCGTCAGGCGTTCGGGACCGATGAACGCCGGCGGATAGACGACGCAGATTTCCTTGTCGACGTGGGTGAACAGCATGTCGAGGTGAATCGCGGTCGGCTCGCGGGGCATGACCACGACGATCGCGTCGGTCACCCGGGTCTGCCGGAACAGGTCGTCCGTCAACTGGTCGAGCGCCGCCGGACTCGATCGCTCGCTGAAGCCCATCAGCACAACGTCGTCCCGGAGCACGTGGACATCGCCGCCCTCGAGCGTGTAGTTGGTCCGCCGCTCTTCGGACCCGTCGTAGAGAATTCCGGCGTTGCCGAGCTCGTCGTGGAAGGTGAAGAGCATCTTGATCAAGAGTTCTTCGGACCAGCGGACCCCGTACCGCATCGAGCCCACCACCGCGTGGCTCCCGATCACCAGCCCGATATCCCGCGGAAAAAACAGATTCGGCAGCGGCGGAAGCGTGAACCCTTCCTCGTTCAGCGCGCTGGCGATCGGCCCCCGCTTTTCGTGCAGACCCTCGACCACCATGCGGACCAGGGCCTTGGGCGGCAAGGTGGCCAGCTGCTTGGCGAGGGGCTCGGACGGAATCACGTCCATGGTCCGGCCGATCAGATACTCGCGAGCCTCAGGCTTCTTGAGCACCTCGGCCACGAGTTCGGTGATCTCATGGACCCGGCCGAACCGCTGCAGCACGGCCTTGAGCCGGGCGTGCTCGCGGGCCGAGACTTCGAGCCCGATCAGATCGTCGTAGAGGAAGTCCTCCCGGTTCCCGGGCGTGACCGCCTCGAGTTCCTTGCCGGGAGTGTGGACCAGAACGGCCTCGAGCGGGCCGATTTCGGAGGTAACGCGGACCGGCGGCATGCCGGAAGCTAACAGGGGTTCCCCTACTTGCTCGCCAAGGCGAAGCTCAGGGCTTCGAGTTCGAGGACCAGGTTCACCGCCTTGACCGGGATGGTCTCGGGCACCTGGAGTTGAACCGACGCGAAGTTGAGAATCGCCCCGATGCCGCACTTGACCAGCCGGTCCGCCACCGATTGGGCCACCTCGCCCGGCGTCACGATCACCCCGATGTCGGGCATCATCTCCTTCGCGTCCCGCTCGAACTGGGCCGCGTCCTTCACCACCAGCCCGTTCCACGGCTTGCCGATCTTCTCGGGATCCGTGTCGAAAATCGCCACGATGTCGAAGCCGCGCTCGTGGAACCCGCGATACTGGACCAGCGCGCTGCCGATCTTCCCGGCCCCGACGACGAACACCTTGTAACGCCGCCCGAGGCCAAGGATCTCGCGAAGCCGTCTGATCAATTGCGGAACGGAATAGCCAAGCCCCCGCTTACCGAACGAACCGAAGAACGAGAGGTCCTTCCGGACCTGGGCAGACGTCGTCCCGCCCCGTTGCGCGAGCGCTTCGGAGCTGACGGTGGCCGCACCCTGATGCTGAAACTCCTCCAGGAACCGGAGGTAGAGGGAGAGCCGACGGACCGTGTTGTCTGCGATGTTCTTCATTGCATGTGAAAAGTTTCACAATGATACTCCCGCGGCCCTCGCTTCGTCAACGACAACCAGTTCCAGATCCCGGAACTCGGCGACCGAGAAGGTTTCCGGCCGACGGGTCGGATCGAGTCCCGACCGCTCCGCCACCCGTCGGGCCGCCTCGGCCGAGAAACCGAGTCCGGTCTGGAGCCCGCGGACCAGCTGCTTCCGCCGGGCGCCGAAGAGCCCGACGACCATGCGTCGGAACCGGCGGCCATCGGGCGGACGCTGCCCTGGGGCGCGCGGGGTGAGGCGCACCACCGCACTGTCCACTTTGGGCGGCGGGCTGAACGCGCCGGCCGGCACGGTGAACAGCCGTTCGACCCCGGCGGCGGCCTGGACCCCCACCGTGAGCGCGCCGTATTCGGCGGTGCCCGGACCGGCCGCGAGGCGGAGAGCCACTTCCTTCTGAACGAGATAAACGATCGATACCGGCGGCGGATCGGCTTCGAGCGCCCGATCGATCAGGGGACTCGTGATGTTGTAGGGGATGTTGCCGATCAGGTACCAGGGGCCGCGGTCGGGACTGACGGCGGCGGTCCAGTCCACGTCGAGCGCGTCACCTTCGATCAGATCGAGATCGGGAAACCCCGCGCGCAGCATCGGAACCAGGTCGCGATCCCGTTCGATGGCGGTCACCCGAAAACGAGCAGCCAGCAGTTGGCGGGTGAGGGCCCCCCGCCCCGGCCCGATCTCGAGCACCCGTGAGCCGGCGTCGGCCGGGAGGGCGCGGCGAATCCGGTCGAGAATCCGGGGGTCGGTCAGGAAATGCTGGCCGAGCGCCTTCTTAGCCACGGGTCCGCAGGACGAGGAGCGTTCGGTCGTCGGACGGCGCGGGGGCAAATTCGTCGGCGAGGGCCGTCACGCCGGCCACGATCGCCTCGGGGTCCTGGTCACGCAGGGCAGCGAGGGCCTCGAGTATTCGGCGCTCGCCGAACCGCTCGCCCCGGCTGTTGGCCGCGTCGGCCAGGCCATCCGTCCAGATGCAGAGCAGATCGCCGGCCTCCCACGGCACCGTCGTCGAGCCGAACGGTGCGGGGCCGAGGCCCAGAGGCGGCTCGGTGGATTCGAGCCGGGAGGGCAGGCCGGCGCGGGGCAGCCGGAATGCGTGCGGGTGACCGGCGTTGGCGAAGATCAGCCGCCGCCGGGCAGGGTCGACCACCCCGTAGAACACCGTCAAGTAGCTGTCGGACGTTGCGAGTTTGGCATCCAGGCTCGATTTGAGCGCCGCGAGCACCGCATCGGGCGCCGAGGCGGCCGCGGCATGAATGCCGGCGGCGGCCACCGCGGACGCCATCAGCAACGCGGCGGCAAATCCGTGGGAACTGACATCACCCACCATCACGCCCACGGCGCCCCCGCCCAGTCGGGCGAAGGTGTAGAAGTCACCACCCACGGACTCCAGGGAAAGACAGCGGACGCCGACGTCGGCATCGCGGCCTAACACGGACGGCGAGGGCAGCAGGCTCTGCTGGAGCCGCGAGGCCAGTTCCATTTCGCGCTCGAGCCGTTCCTGCTCCCGCTCGCGCTCCACCAGGCGGGCGTTCTCGAGCGCGGCGCCGATCTGATTGGCGATGGCGGCCACCAGCTTCCGGTCGGTCACCGTGAACCGGTCGCCCCCGATCCGGTCGGTGAGGTTGACCACGCCGATGCAGCGCGCGGCCGCGCCCGGCGCGGCGTACGAGATCGGCACGCTCATGTAGGCGCCGCCCTGGTAGCCGCGGTCGGCTTTGGCGGCCGGGGCTACGGTGCCGTCGGCGGGGTCCCCGATGATCGCAGTCCGGTCGCGGAACACCCGCGCGGCCACGGAGTCGGGATCGTCCACCGCGATGATGCCGGCCCGGCCCGGCGGAATGCCCTGCGAGGCCACGGTCCGGAGCACCTGGCCCGCCTCATCGTGGATCACGATCGAGGCCCGACGCGCCCCGACCACGCTGCTGACGGCACGAACAATGATCTGGGCCGATTCCGCCAGGCGGACGGTCCGGCCGAGGATTTCGCTGATGGTGTAGAGGAGGTCGATTTCTTCGTAGCGGGAGGCGAGTTCCTGGGAGAGCCGGGCCATCTCGCGTTCGAGTCTGAGAAGCTGGCCCAACAGTTCCGCGGACGACCGCACGGTGGGCGAGACACCGCTCTGCACGGCCTCGCCTTCGATCCAGAGGCCCGGCTCATCGGGCACGGGCTCGAACCAGCAGGCGCCATCGGGAGTCAGGACCAGTCCCGCGGACCCCGGTTCAACCGGAGTCCAGTCGGGATTGCTGCCATGGACCGAGGCCACGCCGGTATCGTCGAACAACCAGACCCGCGCCGGCGCCACCATCGTGCCGTCGAGGATATCCAGGGCCGGCTTGAGCCGCTTCAGCAGCGCGGCAGTGTCATCCAGATGGTATTTCCTCGGTCGTCGAATTCGACCTGGTCGGCCAGACTCTTGATGATGAACAAGCCCCGCCCCCCGTCGTCCTCGAGGTCGCCCGGCAGCGCCGGATCGGCACGCCGGGTGGCGTCGCAGCCGTCTCCTTCGTCCCGAACCGACAGGCGGATCGCGGTCGCCGTGAGTTCGGCCCGGATCCACACCTGCTTGGCCGGATTCTGCTGGTTCCCGCGGAGGATCGCGTTCGACAGGGCTTCTGCCAGCGTGACCCGAAGCCGGAAGGCGGTCCGGGCACAGGGCACCAGCCCCGCGAAGCAATGGCGGGCCATCAGTTCGACCGCCGTCTCCACTTCGCTCACGTCACTCGGCAGCGCCAGGTCAACCGCCACGGTGCCGTCCCGGGCCTCGGGCCCGGTGCGGTGAACGTGGAGGCGGAGGGGCGCCGTCACCGTCAGAAGCCTTGCAGCGCTTCGTCGAGGGACGGGGCGATGTGGAACAGCGAGTCGAGTTTGGTCAGCTCGAACAGCGAGCGAAGGTCCTCGTTCAGGCCGGCGAGCCGCAGTTCGCCGCCATTCTCGCGGATCTTTTTCGAGATGGTGACCAGGGCCCCCAGGCCGGATGAATCGATGTAGGCGGTCTGGGTGCAGTCGACCAGAAATTTCCGGTCGCCGGCCTCCATGGCCTCCTGAATGAGCGCCTTCAGTTCCTGGCGGTTGCCGACAATCAACTGGCCTTCGACCTTCACGACCGTGACGCCTCGCCCGCTCGTCGTCTTGCTGAACCCCATACGGCTCCTCGGTTAGGCCGCCGCCGTGCCGGCGGCAGCCAGTGCAATGACCGCAACAATGTCGGATCGGTCGGCGGCGTCCGGTACGCCGCCGAGGGTCCAGGTCGCGCCGGGAAACAGCGGGCCCCAGACCCGAAGGCCCGCCGCATCCCGAAGGACGATCTCCGCCAGATGCCCGGCGACCTGGTTCGGAAATATGAGAACGTTCGGGCCGGACCGGAATCGGCCGGTCTCCGCGGTACCGGTCGCCCAGTTCCACTCCACGCTGGCGCTGATCCCCGGAGCCAGCAGCTTGAGTTCGGCGAGCGCGTGTTCGGCGTCCGCGTGGCTCGCGTCCTGGCTCGGAGGCGCCACCAGGAATCCGACCACCGGCCGATCGCCGACCGCCTGGCCCCGGTGATTCGAGGCGGTGAGGGCCAGCCGGGCAACACCCTGGGCGTCGAGCGGGCCGGCCGAGTCCGGCATCACCATCGTCACCAGCCTGCCGTCGAGGGCGGCGAAGTAGCCGAGACTGCCGCGGCATTGAATGGCCCGCCCGGGCCCCATCACCCAGCGGGCGGCCTCCTCCATCGCATCGACCGGCACGGCAGTGCCGCCGATCAGGACATCGAGGTCGCCGGCGGCGGTGAGGCCGGCGGCAAAGAGCAGCGGATGGGCGGCGAGATCGAGCGCATGAATCCCGTCGCGGACGCGCTCGGGCCACCGCTCGCGAAGCGCCTGAGCCACCCTGGACAGCCGCGGATCGGTCGTTGGCTCGACGCCCCCGGGGCCGAAGATGGTCACGGTGCCGAGTCCCTGCCTGATGACTTCCGCCGCGGCCGCTTCGACCGACCCGTCGCCCTGGCCGATCAGTCCGATCCGCGCCGACCGGAGCCGGGCCTTCGCAAACACCGGTTGAAGGGCGGTCATCGGCCGAACCTCGCGTGAAGGGCGGCGGCCACACCGGGCGGGACCATCGCACCGACGTCGCCGCCCAGTTTGGCGACCTCGCGTACCAGGGTGGAGCTCAGGTGGCCCAACCCCGGCGAGGGGGCCAGGAACACCGTCTCGAGGCCGGGATGGAGCTGCCGGTTCATCTGCGCCATCTGCTGCTCCGATTCGAAGTCGCCGACCGACCGGACGCCGCGGACCAGCATGGTCGCGTCGATGGTCCGGGCGAACTCGACCACCAGGCCCTCGAACCGGCTGATGGTCACGTTAGGCAGATCGGCCACCGCCTCCGCCAGCAACCCGACCCGCTCGGCCGCGGAGAACAGGGGTTGCTTGTTGGGATTCACCACGACAGCCACCACCAGCCGGTCGACCAGCGCGGCCGCCCGCCGGATCAGGTCTTCGTGCCCCCTGGTGGGCGGGTCGAAGGACCCCGGATAGAGTGCGGTTCGGGTCATGCCGGCTCGATGAAGGTCACCGCGGTATCCCCATAGGTTCGGGTGTCGCCGAACGAGAGCGTCTCGGACGCCCGATGTTCGATGCCCAGAATCCGGGCGAACGGCCGGTCCATGAACGCCAGCGCCAGCCGCTCCGCCAACCCGAGTCCGTACGGGGGATCGGCAAACCCCACGTCGTAGCCTTCGGGCGGCATCCTGCTCAGAAACCGCAACGCATCCTGCCGGACCACCGTGACGCGGTCGCCCGCGCCGAGCGCCTCGACATTGACGCGGATCACCTCGAGCGACGGCGGGTTGATCTCCACCAGGGTCGCATGCCGGGCCCCGCGGGACAATGCCTCGAGGCCTAACGCCCCGCTCCCGGCAAACAGATCGACCACGGTGGCCCCCTCGAGCGCCGGCCCCACGATGCTCATCCAGGCTTCGCGAACCCGGTCAGCCGTCGGCCGGACCCGGGCGTCCCCGGGCACCACCAGCCGCCGCCCGCCCCACTCCCCCGCAACGATCCGGGTCACGCCGCCTTGGAGCCCGCGTTCCGGGTACCGCCCTGTTCGGCCGGGGCCAGCCCCACCAGCCGTGCCTGAAGGTAATTCTGTCCCCGGAACTCGTGGCGCTCGAGGCGGAAGGCGGCGTCGATCGGGTCCGTTCCGAGCCAGGTCACCCGGTCGGCGAACTGGAACCCGATCGCGGCGACCCCGCCGCCTTCCCCCTTGAGGAAGCCTCGCAGGTGCTCGCCCTTCTGACCGACGTAGCTCCAGTTGACCAGTTGCGCATCGCGGGCCAGAAAGACCGGTCCCGGGTTGCCCATCCCGCACGGTTCGAGATGACGGATCAACCGCTCGAGGTCCTCGGTGGCGTCCTTCAAGTCGAGCTCGATGTCCACGCGCTGCTCCGGCCCGAGGTCCGACGGATCGATGAGCTGGGCGCAGGCTTCAGCAAAGCGGACCCGGAACTCATCGATCCGGTCCCGGCGCACGGTGAGGCCGGCGGCCATCTTGTGGCCGCCGAATTTCTCGAGCAGGTCAGCGCAGTCGCCGAGCACCTCGTGGAGATCGATCCGGGAGATACTCCGCCCCGATCCCTTCCCGACATCGCCGGAGAGACCGATCAGAAACGCGGGTCGCCCGAAGCGTTCCACAACCCGGGAAGCCACGATACCGACCACCCCGGGATGCCACTGGTCCGACGCCAGCACCAGTCCCGCCGTCCGATCGAGGTCCACCGTCGCCTCAATGTGTTCGATGGCCTCGGCCAGAATCCGCTGGTCAATGTCCTGTCGCTCGGCGTTGAGCTGTTCGAGGCGCTGCGCCAGCGTCATGGCCTCGTCCATCGAATCGGTGAGCAGCAGCCGGAGGCCGTCCTTGGCGTCACCAATCCGGCCCGCCGCATTGAGGCGGGGCCCGAGAATGAAACCGACCTGCGAGGCGCGAATCTCGGCCTGATGGATCCCGGCGACCGCGGCGAGGGCCCGGAGCCCCGGCCAGCGCGACCGGGCCAGCACCTTGAGCCCATGACGGACGATGATCCGGTTTTCGCCGATGAGCGGCACGACGTCCGCGACGGTGGCCACGGCCGCGAGGTCGAGGAAGTGAAGCGGCAGTGCCGGCGGCAGGCCGAGGGGGCCCACGAGGGCCTGCACCAGTTTGAAGGCGACGCCGGTGCCGCATAGCGAGCCGAGGCCCGAGGTGTCATCGGGCCGCTGGGGATCGACCAACGCCGTGGCGGGCGGCACCTCGGGACCGAGCAGGTGGTGATCCGTCACCACCACATCCATCCCCGCCTCCCGCGCCCGCCGCACGGTGTCGACCGCGGTGATGCCGCAGTCACAGGTGATGACCAGCCGGGCCCCGATCGCGATCGCCCGGGCGAGCCCGGCCGGCCCGAAGTCGTACCCGTCGGTCATCCGGTGGGGAACGAACCCCTCGACTTTCGCTCCCGCGATCCTGAGCGCCCGGGTCAGCAACGCGGTGGCGCATTGGCCGTCCACGTCGTAATCACCGTGGACCAGAATCTGGTGTCCGGCCTTCACCGCCTTGACGATCGTCTCCACCGCCTCCGCCATCCCCGCGAGCGCCAGCGGATCGGAGAGACTTTCGAGCTCGGGCCGGAGGAACTGCTTGGCGTGCGTCGCTTCCCCGTACCCCCGCTGCACCAGCAGGGTCGCGAGCGCCGGCGGCACGCCGATCGTCCGCGCCAGCGCATCCACCGTCGCCCGATCGGGCTCGGGCGCGATGACCCAGCGAGGCGGGAGTTGCCTCACCCGAGCGACTCCTCCGCGTACAGAATGACGCCGCACGCTTCGCAGTTGTCGAAGGCCAGGCCGGCGCGAATCTGGGTCCGGCGGTTCCTCGGCACGGCGGTGAAGCAGGCGCCGCAGGCGTCACCGCGAAGCGAGACGACCACCGCGACCGTCCGGGCGGACCGAAGCCGGTCGTAGCGCGCCTTGAGGGTCTTCTCGATCTGGCTGGCGCTGGCGTCCCGCGCGGCCTTCGCAGCCTGCCGTTCGGTCTCGATCGCCGCCTGCTCGGCCTCGATCCGCTCCCGCTCGGCGGTCTGGGATTCCTGGAGCGCCGCCGCCCGGTCCTCGGCCGCCTTGAGTCCGCGTTCGAGATCGTGCACCGCCTCCGACACCTTGACCCACTCACCCTCTTCCTTCGCGAGTACCTGCCGGGCCATGTCCACTTCGGTCATCACGGCCTGGGCTTCGCGGGCGCCGCGCGCGACCTCGAGCCGCGACCGCCGCTTCTCCTGGATGGTCCGGTAGCTGTCGATCTTGACCTCGACATCCTCCCGCTTCTTGACGCCGTCCTCGAGCCGCTTCTGGGCCACCTGCGCCTCGCGGCGGGCCGACTCGAGTTCGCTGTCGAGCCGGGCCTTCTCGTCGAGGGTGGCCTTGAGGCGGACGTCGGCCTCGAGGAGGATGAGATCCTTGGATTGGAGGTCGAGCAGTTTGGCCAGTTCAGCTAGCATGGGTCGGGTCATCCTTCACGTCGAGCGTCCGGGGTACGGGAGCGTGGTTGAGTTTTGTGCTTCTCCCAACCGAGTCGCGCTTTGGCGGTCGGGGGAAGCTGCTGTTTGGAATCCTGGCGCGCGGCGATCTCGGCCTGGGGCGGAAGCGCTTCGACCATGGCGCGCTCCTCGAGCCGGCTGACCGACGCCGCGTAAAGTTCGTCTTCCTTGACACCTTCGAGGTCGGCGGCCCGTTCCTGGAGCCGCTGCCAGGCGGATCGACCCGCCGGCGACAGCCCTTCGGCCAGATCGGCAACCGGGGCCCCGACCGGGAAGGTCAGGAGCGCCTCGAAGATCTCCTTGAAGGTGCCCACTTCGAAACGGGCGACCGGCACTTCGGTCCTGGCCCGGTCGAGCCATTCGGGGCTCTTGAGGAGGAGCGCCAGCAAATCGGCCTCGGTCCGCTGCCCCACTCGCCGGGGTTGAGCCCGGACCGGCCGGTGATCCTGGTTCGGGGGCCCCGGTCTCTGCGGCTGAGGCGGCACTGGTTCATGGCGTGGCTTCGCCGCCAGCTCCTGCTCCAACACCACCCGCGACAGCCCGATCTTTTCGGCCACGCGGCCGAGGTAGAGATCCTTGGCGATCGGATCGCTGGCCGCCCGGATCGTGGGAATCAGCCGGTCGAGCGCCTCGCGGCGCCGTTCGACCCCGACAAACCACCCCTTCCGTTCCAGCAGCTGAATCTTCCGCTCCACCAGGTCCACGGCATCATCGAGGATCGCGTTCACCGCCCTGGCCCCGCCCTTCCGGGCCAGGCTGTCGGGATCGTCCCCGTCGGGGAGGGTCGCCACCCGGACCCGGAGCCCGTGGCGGAGCGCCTCGTCACCGGCCCGGAAGGTGGCCTTGAGGCCGGCCGAGTCCGAGTCGTACATCAGCACCACGGTCGGGGCCAGCCGTTTGATCAGGGCGGCCTGCTCGGACGTCATGGCGGTGCCTAACGGAGCGACCACGTGCTCCACGCCGGCCACGACCAGCCGGAAGACGTCAAAGTAGCCCTCGACCAGGATGGCGTACCCTTCCTTGCGGATGGCGTGCTTGGACTGGTGCAAGTTGTACAGGGTGCTGCCCTTGTGGAAGATCGGCGACTCGGGCGAGTTCAGGTACTTGGGTTCACCGGATCCCAGAATCCGGCCACCGAACGCCACCGTCCGCCCCCGCTGGTCCTTGATCGGGAAGAGGAGCCGGCCCCGAAAGCGCGGATTGACCGTGCCGTCGTCCCGTTTCACCAGCAGGCCGGCCTCGAGCAGGATCCCTTCGTCGAGGCCGAGCTGCTTCATGGCCGCCGGGAAGGACCGGTCCGACGGCGCGAACCCCAGCGCCCACTCGGCGGCCACCGGCATCGGCACATCGCGGGATTCGAGATAGGTGCGTGCCGCCTCGGCATCCTTCCCCTCCCGGAGCCGGGCGGCAAACCACTCTTCGGCCACCGCCATGGCCGAGAAGAGCGGCTCCCGTGGGTCCGGCCCTTCCCGGCTGGGCCGGTCGGGAATCACGATCCCGGCCCGGCGCGCCACGTCCCTGACCGCGGTGGGATAATCCATCCCGAACCGCTTCATCAGGTAGGTGAAGACGTCGCCGGCGGCATGGCAGACGTAGCAGTAATAGAGCCCCTTCTTCGGAACCACCGCGAAGTTCCGATGGGTCCCCCCGTGAAACGGACAGGGCCCCCGCCAGTCGGTGCCGGTGCGCTTGAGCGTGACCGATTCGCTGACGAGTTCCACCAGATCGGCCGCGTCGCGGACCTGCTCGATCACTTCGTCGGGGATCATCATCGGGTCGAGAACTCCGCCACGGTCACACCCGAGCCGCCCTGGTTCGGCGGCGCATGCTCGAAGCGGACGACCCGCCGGTCCGCCGCCAGCACCTGGCGGACCCGGTCGCGGACGACACCGGTCCCCATCCCGTGAATAATCCGGAGGTAGGGATTCTCGGCCAGGATGGCCGCGTCGAGAGCGGCGGTCACCATCGTCACCGCCTCGTCCCCCCGGAAGCCGCGCAGATCGATTTCGAACGGCGCCGCCGGCGCCGAGTATTCCTTGCGAGGCGTTTCGCGCTCGGATCGGGGCGCGGGCCCCGCCAGGGGCGTCACCTCCGCCGCCGGCACCACGACCTTGAGGCTGCCTAACGTCACGACCAGTTTGCCGTCGCCCCGGACCTCCCGGACCACGCCGGTGCCGCCCGAGAGGAGCCGGACCCGATGCCCCGGGGCCACCGCGCCGTCGGCCGCCGCGGCCTCGTCACGGTCCCGGTCAAGCACCACCTGCTCGGCCCGGGCGGCGTCCTCCACCACCCGGCGCGCTTCACGGGCCCGGTCCGGATCGACGGCGCCTCGGGCCAGCTTGAGCGCCTCTTCCACCGTGGCGCGGGCCTCGAGCAGGTGCCGGCGAGCTTCTTCCCGCGCCCGCCGCTCAGCGTCTTTCTCCTGGCGCCGGAGTTCCTTGTCGCGGACGGTCTGGGCTGCCGCGATCGCGGCGGCGGATTCCTCCCGCATCTGGACGAATTCTTCCCGGCCGGTCACGTCCGCCGCTCGCTGCTCGAGCTCCCGGGCGCGGGCCTCGACCTGGGCCAGCAGTTCATCGAGGGCCCGTTCCTGCGTCGGAACTTCGGCCTCGGCCCGTTCAAGCACGTCGGCCCGGATGCCCAGTCGGCGGGCGATGGCCAGGCCGTAGGACCGGCCCGGCACGCCCTTCCGGAACCGAAAGGTCGGCTTGAGCGCCTCGGCGTCAAATTCGAGAGAACCGTTGACGACGCCGGGCACCTCGCTGGCCAGCGATTTGAGAGCGCCGAGGTGCGTGGTCACGATGGTGCGGACGCCGCGGGCCGTCAGGGCCCGGAGCGTGGCGGAGGCCAGGGCCGCGCCCTCCGCCGGATCGGTCCCACTCCCGATCTCGTCCATCAGCACGAGAGTCCGGGGGCCCGCCTCATCGAGAATGGCCTTGAGGGTGACGACGTGGGCACTGAAGGTCGAGAGATCGGCGGCGATGGACTGATGATCGCCGATGTCGGCGAACACCGCGTCGACGACCGGGAGCGCCGTGCCCTGCCCCACCGGTGGGACGATGCCCGACTGCGCCAGGAGCATCGCCAGGCCGGCGGTCTTGAGCAGCACGGTCTTGCCGCCGGCATTGGGACCGCTGATCAGCAGGGTCCGTTCGGCCGGGTCGAGGACAAGGTCGAACGGCACGACGTCGAGTCCTCGCGCCAGGAGCAGCGGATGGCGGGCGCCGACGAGCGTGACCCCATCGCCGCCTAACGTCGGGACGGCCCCCCGCACCGTGTGCGCGTAACGGACCCGGCCGACCAGGTCGTCTCCCGCGACACACATTTCGTGCGCGGCCGCGAGATCGGCGAGGTGGGGCCGGAGGAGATCGGTGAGCGCACGCAGGACCTTCAGGACTTCGCGCTCGGCCTCGACCACGGCGCTCCGGAGCGCGTTGCCGAATTCGATCGCGGCGGTGGGCTCGACGAACAGCGTCCCGTGGCTCGCCGACTCGTCGTGGACGATCCCCTCGGGGCGCTGGCGGGAATCGCGCCGGACCGGAATCACGTAGCGGTCGCCCCGGATCGTGACTTGCCCGCCGCTCGGTACCGCGGTGGCGTCGGCGCCCTTCATCACCTGATCGAGCTTCTTGATCAGCCGCTCGCGGGCCGAATGGATTTCCCGCCGGGCGCGGAAGAGGGCCGGGCTCGCGGTGTCGAGGACCTCGCCGTCGTCGCCGATGGCTTCGGTGAGGCGGGCGTCGATGGCCCGCTCCGGCAACGGCACCACCAGCGCGGCGGCGCGGGGGGCGTCGGTGGCAACGCGGCTCAACTCCGACGCCGTGATCCGGGCGGCGGCCAGACTCTGCTTGAGCAACAGCAATTCGGTCCCGCTCAGCACGCTCCCGTTGACGCGGAGCCGGGCCAGCACGTCGTTGATCTCGGGCACGGGCGGCACGTCGACCGACTCTCCCCGCGCCCACACCACCAACAGTTCGGCCACCGGCATCAAGTCCGCGATGGCGAGGACGACGTCGGTTTCGGGAATGCGGGAGCGGATCCGGTCGGCACCCAGTGGCCCGCGGGCATGGACGGCCACGACGTCGAGCACCCTGGCAAACTCCAGCGCGTCGAGCGACGAACGTTGCACCCCGGTTGGAAATTGGAACGGGGTGCCGACGCTCTCTCGCGCCTGCACCCCGTTGTCGTCCCGTGCGGTCACTACTTCAATCACGAGTGAATCGTGCCACGCGGCGGGTCTTTCGAACTGCGGCCATCATCTTCCGCTTCCGTTTCTCGCTGGGCTTCTCGTAATGGCGATATTTCCGCAGATCGGAAAGAATGCCGGCCTTCTCGCACTTCTTTTTGAAGCGCTTGAGTGCCCGTTCGAAATTCTCGTCATCGCGAATGACGATATCCGACATGCTGACTGGTCACCCCTCTCAAGGCCCCCGGCGGAGGCCAACAGATTGAGCGACCTTAATTTAGTGTGCGCCCCGACAGGTGACAAGACAAATGCCCGAGCGCCCGAATTTCGCTCACCCCGGGGGCCAGGCCATGGCCCGCCCGCCCAGCAGGTGGACGTGGACGTGGAAGACCGATTGGCCCCCGTCCCTCGCGGTGTTGATGACCAACCGGTAGCCGCCCGGCTCGAGACCTTCCCGCTTGGCCACCTGGACGGCCAGCCGGATGCACTGCCCGACCGCCGCCTGGGCCTCATCGGTGTCGGCGTCGAACATGGTGGTGATGTGGCGGGTCGGAATGACCAGGATGTGTACCGGCGCCTGCGGGTTCAGGTCGCGGAAGGCCACCGCATCGTCGGTTCGCCCCACGATCGTCGCCGGAATGTCGCCCGCGGCGATCCGGCAGAAGATGCAATCAGCCATCGGTGTCCTTTCGAGCCAGTCCGGCCACTACGGCCGCGGCAAGCGCCGCGGTCTCGAACCGCATCCTCCGGGCGCCCAGCCGGACCGGCGTGAAGCCGCCGGACCGGAGCGCCGATTCTTCGTCCTCGGTAAATCCGCCTTCGGGACCGATCGCGACGGTCACGCCGTCGGCCGGAGCCAACAGCGGCGCCGGGGCCCCGCCCGCCGCGGCGAGCCATCGATGACCCGTTCCGACCGTCGCAATGGCCCGCTCGAGCGGGATGGGCGCCCCCAACGCCAGGTCCCAGGCCCCGCCGCATTGCTTCAGGGTTTCCGCCGCCCGTCGCTCCATCCGCTCGAGATGGTCGGCCCGGACTCTGGTGGCGACGTGCCGGCTCCGGGCCGTGTCGAGCGGCACCAGCCGGGTGGCGCCGGCCTCGACCGCCTTCTCCACCAGCCACATGAACCGGTCCCGGTCCCCGGCACCGACCAGCAGGACGAGATCTGCGGGACGGGGCACGGTGCGAACCGACTCGACGATCACCCGGCCCTGCTTGCCCGCCGCCTCGACCCGGCCGATCCCGATCGACCCCGCCCCATCGAGTACCTCGACCAACGTCCCGACCTCGACCCGGCGGACCTCGAGATGGTGCGACTCCTCGGCATCGAGCGTTGCCGGCCCCACCTGGATCGGCCCGGCGACCCGGACCCGGATCATCCGTTCACGGGGCGGCGGGCCGCCACCGACCACCAGCCCTGGTCCACCGTCTCATCCAGAATCTCGAATCCCCGCTCGGCAAGCACCGGCCGGAACAGCGGCGCCTCGGGTGCTTCCATCCCCGCGAAGATCGCGATCCCGCCCGGGGCGAGCGCGGCCACGATCGGCTCGAGCAGCGTCTGGTTCACGTTCCGGAGGATGTTGGACACCACGACCTCCGCCGGGCCGGCCAAGGGGGCCAGAATCGCGGCGTCTCCAACCAGGAAGCGGGTCCGTTCAGTGGCACCGTTGGCGAGGGCATTGGCCTCCGACACCGGCACCGCCTCGTCATCCACTTCGATGCCTAACGCCGACCGGGCGCCCAGCTTGACCGCCGCGATCGTGAGGATCCCGCTTCCGCTGCCGAGGTCCACGACCCGGGCCCCGGGTCCCAGAAACCGGTCGAGCAGCAGCAACGCGCCGCGGGTCGAGCCGTGTTCCCCGCTGCCGAACGCCATTTCGGGATCGATGACCACCGTATCGGGGCCGGGCGCGAGGAGCCAGGATGGCCCCAGGCGGAGCCGGCCCACGGTCCGCACCGCAAGGCCATCCCGCCACGCCGTGGTCCAATCCGTTTCCGGCACCGGGCGGGTCGTGATGGTCACGGCGGCGCCGAACTCGGCCGTGAGCCCGGCCCTGGCCGATTCAGCGGCGTCCTGATCCGCCGCGTACCCCAGCACCATCGTGTCCCGTTCCTCAACCGCGTGGCCGGTCAGCGCCACCAGCGACCGGGCCACGACGTCCGGGTCGGCGCCCGTCAGGGCAACTTCGACCAGCCACCAGGTCATGCGCCGAGCGCATCCTTGAGCTTGGACCAGAAGCCGCCGGACTCCTTGGGAGGATCCCCCTCGATCTTGGCCAGGTCCTCGAACAGGGTCCGTTGACCGTCCGTCAGGTTGTCGGGCGTCCACAGGGTGACCCGGATGTTGAAATCACCGACCCCGCCCTGCCCCAGGCGCGGAAGGCCCTTGCCCTTGAGCTTCACAATGGTGCCCGGCTGAATCCCCGCCGGGATGCTGACCTTCTCGTCGCCGTAGGGCGTCGGGATCTCGAGGGCCGCCCCCAGCGCCGCCTGTGAAAACGACAGCGAAAGATCGTAGAACAGGTCGTCGCCTTCGCGCTCGAACCGGTCGTCGTTCTTGATTTCGATCATCACCAGGAGGTCGCCGCCGGGTCCGCCCCGCCGGCCGACCGCGCCCTGGCCCCGCAGCGTGATGTAGTTGTTGCTCGATACGCCGGCCGGAATTTCCACCGCCACCGTTCGCTCGCCGCGCACCCGGCCGTCCCCGCGGCAGGCTTCGCACGGCGTGGAAATGACCGAGCCCTCGCCGTTGCAGGTCGGGCACGGCGCCACCGACACGAACTGCCCGAACATGCTCCGGCTGGTCCGGCGGACTTCCCCCTGACCGCCGCAGGTGGCACACCGGGCCGGACGGCTCCCTTTGGCCCCGCCGGTTCCGGCGCAGGTACCGCAGTGGACGTAGGTCTTGAGCTTGACCGTGCGTTTGGCCCCGGTCGCCACCTCGAGCAGCGAGAGTTTGACCGTGACCCGGATGTCCTGCCCTCGCCGCGACTCGCTGGGATCGCGCGATGCGGCACCGCCAAACAGCGACTCGAGCCCGCCCATGCCCCCGAAGTCGCGCATGAAGATGTTGAGCGCTTCACTCAGGTCGACATGATGGAAGCCCCCGGCGCCACCGCCGGAGGAACCGTTCAGGCCGGCCTTGCCGTAGCGATCGTACGCGGCGCGCTTGTCCGGATCCCGCAGCACCTCATACGCCTCGGCGATCTCCTTGAACTTCGCCTCCGCGTCCGGCGCACTGTTGCGATCGGGATGGAACTGCATCGCGGCCTTGCGATAGGCCTTCTTGATGTCATCCTCGGACGCGTCCCGCCCAACCCCGAGGAGGCCGTAGAATTCACTCACGTCAGCAATCCTTCCACCATCCGGCTGGTGTGCTGCACCAGGCCGATGATCTTGTCATAGGGCATCCGCGTCGGTCCCAGCACGCCGAGTACCCCGGTCAGGTCACCACGCCGGTACGAGGCCGTGACCACCGTGAACCCCGCAAACCGGGGATCGTCGTTCTCGTTTCCAATCGTGATCGTCAGCCCCCGGCGCCGGTGGGCCTCGAAGGCGTTCCTGATCAGGTCCCGCCGCTCGGTCAGCTCCAGCAACTCCCGCATCCGCCCGTTGGACGCGAACTCGGGCTGGTCGGCGAGGGGCTGGGCACTGCTCAGCAGCAGCCCGCCCCCGTCCTGGGGGACATCGAACACATCCTCGCGCTGGGTAATGAACACGTTCAGCAGGTGACTACCGTCGGCCGAGCCATCGGCGTCCCGAAGCCGCTCCGCCACCGACGACCGGATCTCGCCTAACGGCAGGCCCGCGAGCCGTTCATTCAGGACCCGGGCCACCCGGTCCACCGCGTCGGTGGCCACCGACCCCGGCACTTCGAGGAAGATCGTCCGCGCCACCCCGCTCGCGAGCGTCAGGACCACGAGGACCCGTTCGGCACTGAGCCGCACCAGTTCCAACCGTTCGAGGACCGCCTGGTCGAGTGCTGGCGCCATGGCGACACCGAGTTCCTGGGTCAGGACCCCGAGGACCTGGGCCGCGCGGCTCAGGATCTCGCCGATCGCCCCGCCGGCCACTTCGGTCTCGATCCGCTCCCGTTCGTCGGGCCGGGGCGGCGCGTGGTGCATGAGCCGATCGACGTAGGCCCGGTAGGCCAAGTCGGTCGGGACCCGGCCGCTCGAGGTGTGGGGGTGGAACAGATATCCCCGGACCTCGAGGTCGCTCATCGTGTTCCGGATCGTGGCGGACGACACGCCCAGCCGCGACCGTGACACCACGGCCTGGCTTCCCGCCGGTTCGGCGGTCTCGATATAGAGCTGGATTACCGCGTCGAGGACCCGGATCTCCCGCTCGGACAAGTCGTCAACTCTTGACATCATCGTAATTTAGGCGCCTGCGGCTTGGGTTACCAAGGCGTCCAGGCGCAGCCATCCGTCGGGCGTCAACCTGACCTGACTGCCAACCCGGCTGGCCCATCCGGCATCGATCCACTGGTTGGAAAGGTTCTCTGGCAGCATTGATGCCGCAACGCCGGTCTGGGTCCGGAGGCCCAAATACAGCGCCTCGAGCCGGACCTGGTCCGGAGTCAGGTGCTCTTCCCCGGCCACCTCCCGCCCCGGCTCCACGGCCCGGTATTTCGACCAGTCCCTGACGTTCCACCAGCGGCGAGTGCCCACGGCGCTGTGGGCCGAAGGGCCGAGGCCCAGATACGGCGCCCGGGACCAGTAGGCGTAGTTGTGGCGGGAATGGAACCCGGGGCGCCCGGCATTGGAGACCTCATAGTGCTCAAACCCCGCACCCTGGAGCCGGGCGTTCGCCTCGAGGTACTCCTGGGCCGCGCGGGATTCCTCCGCCGGATGGGCCGCGCCGCGATCCACCCAGCGCCCGAGTGGCGTCCGGGCTTCAACCGTGAGCCCATAAAGCGAAAGGTGATCGGGTCCGAGGGAGAGGGCCCGATCGAAATCGGCGCGCCAGTCCCGCTCCAGGGTGTCGGGAACGGCGTAGATCAAGTCCACCGACAGGTTGCCGATGCCGCCCTCCCGGAGCGCGGCCACCGCGCGGGCCGGCTGTTCCGGCCCATGGACGCGATGCATCCACTCGAGCACGTTGGGGGCGAACGACTGAACCCCGAGCGACACCCGATTGACTCCAGCCTGGTGCCAGGCAGCGACCAGCGCCGGCGTCACGTCCTCGGGGTTGGCCTCGACGGTGATTTCTGCCTGGGCCGCCACCGGGCGCCGCCGCCGGATCCCGTCCAGCAACCGTCCGATCGCCTCAGCATCGAGCTGAGACGGAGTTCCGCCCCCGAAGTAGATCGTCTCGATCGGGCCGACCTCACTCCACCACGGCGCCGACTGCCAGGCCTCCCACTCCGCCAGCACCCGCCCCGTGAACTCGGCCGACGGCACGGTCCGCCGGACGGCGATCGCAAAATCGCAGTAGGAGCAGCGCCGGGCGCAGAACGGGACGTGGACGTACAGGTGCATGAAGCCGGGAAAGGTGGCCGCACCGGCTCCCGTTGACTACGGGGCCCGCCGAAACGCGGCCCCGTCCGATTCCACCAGGCCTCCCAGCTCCAGTTCGGAGATCGCGGCAATGACGTCGCCCGGCGGGATCCGCAGCTCGTCCACCAGCGCATCCAGCGACCGGGAGGTCGAGTCGAGCAGGTCGTAGACTCGGCGCACGTCGGCCGTGAGCCGGGCATGAATCGGGTCGCGGCCGGCCGCCGAGCGGACCTCCTGGCGCACCGCGAGCGGGATCTCGTCGAACCGGGACAGCAGATCGTCGAGTTCCAGGAACGGTGTCGCCCCGTCCCGGATCAGGCGGTTGGTGCCGGCGCTGGTGCGGCTGGTAATCTGGCCCGGCGCGGCCAACACGTCCCGGCCTTCGTCCGCGGCGGTGCTCGCCGTGATCAGGGCGCCCGACTCGAGCGTGGCTTCCACGACGAACGTCGCTTTGGCCAAGCCGCTGATCAGTCGGTTCCTTCGCTGAAAGGAGCCGCCATTGGGTCGCTCCCCGGGCGGATACTCGGTCAGAAGCAGGCCCGCCTCCCCCACCCGCTGATAGAGCGTGCGGTTGGCCGCGGGATAAATGACGCCCAGTCCATTGCCCAGGATGCCGATCGTATCGCCGGGGGCTTCGAGGGCCGCCCAGTGGGCCACTGCATCCAGACCGCGGGCCATGCCGCTCACGACGGTGAGTCCGGCCCGGGCCGCGCCCGACGCCGTGGTGCGGGCCACCGCGATCCCGTACGACGAGGGATGCCGGCTGCCCACGATGGCCACGGCCGGCCGGGCCAGGACTTCGCGCCGGCCCAGGCCGAACAGCAACGCCGGCGGGCTCGAGTGGTGGCGAAGCAGGTCGGGGTAGTCGGCATCGAACGGGGTGAGCAGGAAGCCGCCGAGCTGCCCGGTCGCCTCGACGGCTCGAGGTCCGAGCGAACGATCGGCGGCTGCGACGGCCGACGCTGCCGCGCGATTCATGGACGGGATTGCTTCGAGGAGGCTGGCCGGTGCGGTCAGGGCTCGGTGGTACGTGCCGAGTGCCCGTTTGATCCGGTCGAGCCGGATCGGCCCGATCCCCGGAATCAGGGAGAGGGTGACGTAGGCAGTGCGTTCGGCGAAATCATCGGTGGCGATCACGCCCCCATCGTACCGCTGCCGGGTCCGCGCGCGTTAACCCGATTGACGCGACGGGGTGCCAGACGAACGCGATTAACCTCAGCCGTCGGTCTCCGGGTCAAAGCTCTCGCCCTCGAACTCGGCGTCGTCCGGCCCGTCGAGCGCCCGTTCCGACTCGATCAGCTGCCAGAAGGTCCGCTTGAGCTCGTCGATCCCGAATCCGGCGGCCGCCGAAATCGCGACCGTCGCCCGGGCGTCAGGGGTCGAAAGCTGAGGGAGCGGTTCGTCGGCCGGGAACAGATCTCGCTTGGACAGCACCAGCACGTGGGGTTTGGCGAACAACGGCTCGCTGTAGGCTTTCACTTCCCGCCGCAGCTGCTCATACACCGCCTGGGGATCCTCGGCGTCGAGCGGCACCATGAATGCCAGGACCCGGGTCCGCTCCACGTGACGAAGGAACTGGAGCCCCAGGCCCTTCCCAAGGTGGGCGCCTTCGATGATGCCGGGGATGTCCGCCACGACGAAGGTCCGGTGGTCGCCCATCGACACCACGCCGAGATTGGGCTCGAGCGTCGTGAACGGATAGTCCGCGATCTTGGGCCGGGCCGCCGATACCACCGACAGCAGGGTGCTCTTGCCGGCGTTAGGTTCGCCCACCAGGCCGATGTCGGCGATCAGCTTGAGCTCGAACTCGAGCTCCCGTTCCACCCCGGCCTCGCCGGGCTCCCACTCGCGGGGCGCCCGGTGCGTGGAGGTCGCGAACCGGGCGTTCCCCCGCCCGCCTCGACCACCCTGGGCCACGAGCACGGTGTCGCCGGAGCGGAGGACTTCGCCCATTAGCTCGCCGGTCCCCAGATCGCGGATGACGGTGCCCACCGGTACCGGCAGGATGACGTCATCACCCCTGGCGCCGGTCCGGGTCTTGCCCTTGCCGTGGACGCCCCGCTGGGCTTTCCAGACGGTCCGGTACCGGTAGTCGAGCAGCGTGGTGAGGTTCGAGTCCGCCTTCACGTACACGTTGCCGCCATTGCCGCCGTCCCCGCCGTCCGGGCCGCCCTTCGGCACATATTTGAAACGGGCGAACGACGCCACACCCGAACCACCGGCGCCGGCCGCCACTTGAATCGTGACCTGATCAACGAAGTTCATTCACCCAATCCGTTCGAGAAGCCGTTCCGCCATCGCCACCGCACCGGAGCCGGCGAGAGTCCCCGCCGCCGCAATGGCCGCACCCGCCTGCGCTGCCGTTGCGCCGGCATGCCGCGCCCCCTTCAAGTGCGAATGGAGTTGCCGTTCAGCGCCCAGCACCATCACCTGGGCGATCACGCAGAACTCCCGCCGCATCAAGTCGAGCCCCGGGCGCGACAGCGTCCGGCCATACCCTTCCGTGACCATCCAGGCGTCGAGGGCCGGATGGAGGGCCGCCACATTCGCCCGGAGCTTGGCATAGTTGGCCCCGTAGATGGTGCCGCAGGTCGCCTCGCCCCGCGCGCGCCATGCCCCCGCCTGGCCGAAGTCGCCGCCGTCTTCGAGCGACGCCGCCGGGGCACCGGTCACCTCGCGCCAGATCCGGGCCGCGCCTAACGCCCGCGGGTACCCCACCATCAGGACCGATTGCAGCAGCAGTTCGTCGCCCCAGAGCACCGACACGCTCTGAACCACGGCCTCCCGCGCCGCCGCCTCGACGAGCGGCTCCTCACCCCGGGCGATCGCGGCCGCCAGCCGGATCAGCGCCAGGGTCGGTCGGTCCAGCATTGAATCGCTCAGAACGTGAGCTTCCCGGCGGCGCCAAGGTGGCCCACGGTCTCCCCGCGGGTGTTCCGGACCACCGGCGCGCCATAGTCGGCCAGGGAATCGAGCCGGTCGAGCACGGCGCGGGGTCCGTTCCGTTCGAGCAGTTGCCGCACCACCGACACCAGCGCGACAGACACCGCCCGGCCATCGCCGTCCTGCACCTTGATCGCGAGACCGACGCCGAGGCTCGGAATCGCCGCGCTGTACACGCCGTCCGCGCCGACCTTGGCGAAGATCCCGCCGGGCCACAGCCGCATCAAGTCAGTGCAGAGCCGCCTCGTGCCGGCGATCAGATCGGGCCGCCCGGTGATAGCTGTCCAGAGCCGGCGCACGTCGGCACTCTGATCGGTCCCGAGCCGGGCGTACGATAGCGCCATCGCCGCGAGCGGCAATCCGAAACAGACCGTGGTGCAGCCGTCGATCGCCTGGGTCACCTGGTCGGACTTGAGCGAGGTCCACCGGCAGATCTCCGCCAGCAACCTCTCCTGCGTGGGATGCCCGGTCCGCTGGTAGTGCTCGACCGCCCAGCCATGATGCCGGGTCAGGGCCACCATCCCGGTGTGTTTCCCGGAGCAGTTGCTCCACCGCGGCGACATCGTGATCCCCTCGCGCGCCACCTGCTGCGCGACGTCCGGCGAAAGCGGCGGATGCGGCCCGCACGCCAATTCCGTCTCGGCCACCCCCGTCTTGGCCATGAAGCGATCCACGGCCGCGAGATGAAACGGCTCGCTCGAATGGGACGACGTCGCAATGGCCAGGTCGTCGTCGTCGAGCCCGTACCGGTCGGCGGCGCCGTCCTGGAGCAGCGGCAGGGTCTGGAACGGCTTCGCGGCCGAGCGCCAGAACGTCACCTGCCCGGGGTCGCCGGCCTGGGCCACGAGGGCCCCGTGGACGTCGACCACGGCGACGGACACCTCGTGGACCGATTCCACCAGGGTTCCGCGGGTCTCTTCGATTCGGAAATGAGTCATGGCCTGGGAAACATAGCGGCTTCCCCCGTTACATTTCGACCGTGCGTCGGCTCCTGCTTCTCCTCGTCCTGACCGCGGCGCCGCTCGCCGCCCAGAGTTCGCCGTACCTCCCGATCGACCATCCGCTCCTCCCGCTGGCCGAGTACCTGATTGCCCGGGGCGACCTGGCCGATCCATCCCCTATGATCCGGCCGTTTCGACGGGCCGACCTGATCCGCGCCATCGACCGGGCCACGCTTGACTCCACCACGCCGAGCGGCCGCCTGGCCGCGAGCCTCCGGCGGGCCCTCGCCGACCCCGCTGAGCCGAACTGGTTTCGTGCGGCGCCCGCTGCCGGTGTCGACGGGTTCAGCCATGCCCGCCGCGATCTGTTCCGGCCGGCCGGTGCCGGCGGCGTGCGCCCGTACTTCGAAGTCGCGCTGGAGGGCAGGTTCGGCCCGCTCGTCGCCTCCAGCCGTCCCATGGCGGAGAACCGGCTCAAGCTCGATCCTGATTGGCCCGGCGGGCCGTTTCAACAGCGAAAGAACCAGGCCTATCGCTTCAATGATGCCTATCTCTCGGCCCAGTGGTCGCATGCGCGAATCTTCTTCGGCCGGATGGATCGGAACTGGGGCCCGGCCGGATCGGCGGGTCTGAGCATCGCCAACGCCGGCTATCCGCGGACCGACTTCGCCCTCGACATCGTCTTCGACCGGCTCCAGATCAACCTGCTTGGCACCCAGCTCGCCGACATGCCCGGTGCCAATGGCACGACCGCGCACCGCTACTTCATGGCCCATCGCCTGAACGCGCGGGTCACCCGGAGGCTCGACCTGGCCGTCTGGGAGACCGGTCTCCTGGCCGGCGCTGACCGCAGCTTCGATCCCGAGTTCAAGAATCCGCTCCTGCTGTTTTCGTTTCCCGCCCAGCAGGGGCTGCCCGACGATCGCAATACCATCATCGGCGGCGACCTGACCTGGCGCCGCGGCCGCTCGCTCCGGCTCGAGGTCCAGGGCATGATCGACGACCGCTGGCGGCTCAAAGCGGACCCGAACGGCACCGGGGAGCCTGCCCACCCAGGCCGCTGGGGCGCCACCGTTGGCGCATCAGGTGCGGCCGGCCGCGCGCTCAACTGGCGGGCCCGCCTCGCGGTCGTGAGCAACCTGGCCTACCAGACGCTCGACAGCACCCAGAATTTCGTCGACCGTGGCCTCGGCATCGGCCCGCAATTCCCCGACCACTGGCTGTTCCAGGCCGGCCTCACGATCCCGATCCAGAATCGGTGGGCTCTCGAGCCGGACGTCACCGTGCTCCGCCAGGGCGAGGGCCGTCTCGACCATCCCTTCCCCGTGGGCGCCGCGCTGACCGCCACGCCGGAGCTGCTGTCCGGCGTCGTCGCCACCACCGTCCGCATCGGCGGGGCCGTGTCCGGACAGACCGGCCCCTTCCGGCTCGCGGTGCAGGGCGGCTTTTTTCATGATACCAACGCCGGCCACGTGGCCGGCCACACTCGCGACCGCGCCGACGCCCGGATCAGGCTCACCCTGGGTTTCTCGGCGCATGGAGCTCTCGATGAACACTGACGGACTGGTTCCGCCCAATCGGGACCGGGTAACGTCGTTGCTGGACCGGATGACGGGCCGCCGGGTCGTGGTGATCGGCGACGTGATGCTGGACCGCTACCTGATCGGCGACACTGACCGGCTGTCTCCGGAAGCCCCGGTGCCGGTCGTGTCGGTCCGGGCCAGCCGATCCGCGTTAGGCGGCGCCGCCAACGTCGCGGCCAACGTCGCCGCGATCGGCGCCCACCCGCTGCTCGCCGGCGTGGTGGGTGACGACGAGCACGCCGCGATCATCCGGGCCGAGCTGTTGGCCCAGCGCCTCGACGACCGTTACCTCGTCGTCGTGGCCGACCGGCCCACCACCACCAAGACCCGCGTCATCGCGCGCGGCCAGCAAGTGGTGCGGATCGACGAGGAGCTCGACACGCCGCTCGACTCCAACGATGCCGCTCGGCTCTGGGCCGCGATCGATGCCATGATGGCCTCGGCCGACGCCCTCGTCCTCGAGGACTACAACAAGGGCGCCCTGGGTCCCGCGCTGATCCGGGACGCGGTCGCGTCCGCCCGCCGCCGCGGGATGCCCGTCGTGGTCGATCCCAAGTACCGGCATTTCTTCGAGTATCGCGGGGTCAGCGTCTTCAAGCCCAACCGCCGCGAGCTGGAGGCCGCCCTCGGTGCCGACGTCGACCTGAGCCGAGATCCCCACGCGCTGGTTGCGGCCCGCGAACGCCTTGGCGTCGACAACCTGCTCGTGACGCTCGGCAGCGAGGGCATGGCGCTGGTGACCCATGAAGGCAAACGCCTCACGGTGCCGAGCCGGGCGCGCGAGGTGTTCGATGTCTCAGGAGCCGGCGACACGGTGACGGCCTGGGTGGCCACCGCGCTCGCGGCGGGGGCGTCGGTGTCCGAAGCGGCTTATCTCGCCAACTATGCGGCCGGTCTCGAGGTGGCTAAGGCGGGTGTGGCCACCGTTACCCCCGCTGAAGTGCTCGCCCTCTACGACGAAGAGCACGATGCGATCGGTCGGTGGCGACGGGGTGGCGCGATCTGATCGCGGGCGCTGGCCAGGCCGGCAGAAAGGCCCCGCCGACCAACACGGTCGGCGGGGCCTTTCGCATGGGCGGTGAGGGGATCGAACCCCCGACCTCTGGTATGTGAGACCAGCGCTCTAACCAGCTGAGCTAACCGCCCGTTCAGGGCCGATAGTTTAACCAGCCCCGGAGACCCCGGCAACTGCGAAACCGGAGCGGCTGGAGAGGACGCCCGCTGCTTCGGGCAGTATCTTTGGCCCATGGCTTTGCCCCGATCCTCCCGCCGCCGCTACCAGGACTTCATCGACAAGTATCGTCGTGGCCGGGTCGACGACACGCCCGACGACGACGGCTCCACGCCGCCCGAAGGCGGCAAGAGCAAGCCGCCGACCGACAAAGCCCGCCGTCGAGCCCATATCCGGGCCTACCTCGCCTGGCTCGGACCGCACCGCTACGCGATCGCCGGCCTGTCCGTCCTGGCGCTCGTGGGCGCCGGCCTCCAGATGGTCGAGCCGCTCTTCATGCGGTTCATGATCGACCGCGTTCTGCTCAGCCAGACGCTCGACCACGCCGCCCGACTCAGATGGCTGCACATCGCCGGCCTCACCTTCGTGGCGGTGGTGATCCTCTCCAATCTGGCCCAGGTCATCCGCGACTACCGCCAGCGCCTTCTCAACACCCGGGTCATGCTGTCGCTCCGCCGATCGTTGTTCGACCGCCTCCTCCATCTCCCGCTCGCCCGGCTCCACGACATGAAGACGGGCGGCATTCTGTCGCGCCTGACGGGCGACGTCGACACGACAACGGGATTGCTCCAGCTCGCCGTGGTGTCCCCCGCCCTCTCCGTGATCCGTCTCGTCATCGCCGTGGTGGTGCTCCTCGGCATCAACTGGCGCCTGGCACTCACCGCGCTCGCGATCCTTCCCGGGATCGCGCTCATGAGCCTCGCCTTCTCGAGGCGAATCCGGCCGATCTACCGCTCGCTCCGGAAAGACGCCGAGCTGATCGACGGCCGGGTCGGCGAAACCTTCTCGGGCATCCGCGTGGTTCGGGCCTTCCGCGGCGAAGTCCGGGAGCTGATCGAGTACCTGCTCGGCCGCCACACGGTCGTGCGGAAAGAGCTGTTCGCAGTACGTCGCGAAATGATCGTCTGGACCGCCTGGGGGTTGCTGCTCGGTGGCGTCAACGTCGTGATCCTCTGGTACGGCGGCTATCTCAACCTGTCGGGCCAGGCCTCCGTCGGCGACATCATGGCCTTCCAGTGGTACACCTTCCTGTTGCTCAACCCGGTGTGGCAGATCGTGAACTCGTTCTCCGATCTCCAGCGTTCCCTCGCCGCCATGGAACGGGTCTTCGAAGTCCTCGGCATGGCCAGCGACAAGCCGGACCGTCCGGGCGCCGCCACGGCCCCGGCCATCGTGACCGAGATCCGCTTCGACCAGGTGTCGTTCGAATATCGTGAGGGGCAGCCGGTGGTGAAGGACTTCGACGTCACCGTCCCCGGCGGCTCGGTCGTGGCGCTGGTCGGCCGGAGCGGTGCCGGCAAGACCACGGTGACCGACCTCGTGGCCCGATTCCACGATCCGACGGCGGGGCGCCTGCTCGTCAACGACGTCGACATCCGGGACATGAAGCTCCGCACCTACCGCGACCTCCTCGCCCTGGTCCAGCAGGAAGTGTTTCTGTTCGACGGCTCGGTGCGGGACAACATCGCCTACGGCCGGCACGATGCGACGGACGCCGAGGTCGAGGACGCCGCCCGCCGCGCCAACGCCCACGAGTTCATCATCAAACTGCCGGACGGGTATCAAACCTCGATCGGTGAGCGCGGCGTGAAGCTGTCGGGCGGCCAGTGCCAGCGCCTGGCCATTGCGCGGGCCTTCCTGGCCTCGCCGCAGATCCTGATCCTCGACGAAGCCACCAGCAACCTCGATACCGAGAGCGAGCAGTTAATCCAGGCGTCGATGGCGGAATTGCTGGCGGGCCGGACCACGTTCGTGATCGCGCACCGGCTGTCCACGGTGCGTCGGGCCGATTTGATTCTGCTGCTCGAGGACGGCCGGGTGACCGAGCGGGGAACCCACGATGAGTTGATGGAAGCCAGGGGAGCCTACTACGGGATGGTGCGCCGGCAGATGGCGGCCGCCGAGGATGGCGCCGCGCTGGCGTGAGACTGGACCCGCCCGTTGGATCGCCGCGACTTCGGCGCCGTCCCGTCTCGGTCAGGACCTCGGCCACGGCGCGGCTGGGGGATTTCGAATCCTGTTGCGTCCCTCAATCGACGAACTCCTCCACATGGGAAAGCACCGCGGTGGCCGCGCGCTTCTCCTGCAGTGATTCCGCCAGCAGGTCCACCAGGGAGCGGGGGCCCCGTTCCCTCGCGATGGCCAGCGCCGCCCCATAATTCTCCAATGCGGCCTGGGCGCTTCGCAGCGGGATCATCAGGATCGGTCCAGGTCGAGTAGTGTACGGCAGAGACTGATAGAGATCTGCCGGGATCGAGATGGCCATGGCGGTTCCGGCAGACCCGGTGAGCGCCTGGATGATATTTTCAAGCCGGAGGATCTGCCGGTCGGTCGCGCGCCGGCAATCGGCGAGAACCAGGCGAAGGCCAAACGTGGCCGCCCGGCGAAAGAGCCAGAGCAGATCACGATCAAGCTGCCGCTCCGCTGCATAGAGTTGGTAGAGCTGCCGAAGCAGTTCCTGCCCCCGGGCACGCGGGGCGGCCGCCGGGGCCGCCCGACCGCTAGTCGCGGGTCCTGATGTGGCGAGATCGTACGTACCCACGTTGCCCCCCGATCCCCGTGGTTAGGGCGTGGCGCTGGAGCGCAGGCTTCCACAGGCGACGGTTTCGGTTTCGGCGCCTCCTTTGTGCACTGCGACGATCAATGGGCTGTTGCCCACGCTACCCATCAGGTTGGCGGTGGCAGTACCGGCGCCGTCCGATCCGACGCTGATATTTGGATAATCCGCGCTCTTGGTGACGATGGCGCCGATCGCGGCGCAGGTGCCAGTGTGGATGTGCCACGCGTGCGACGCCCCGGTCTTGCTTCCCGTAATCGAGATCGTGGCACGCGTCGAGGCCATCGCCGGCATCGTCGATTTCATGCTGTCCTGCATCGCCATCGACGCGGGCTGGAGCTGTTCCACCGTCACGGTGCCGACGACACTCGACCCGCCCTGCGAGACCAGTGTCGCGGTCCACTTCATGCCTGCGCTCAGCACCATGACGGCGCCGAGGCTGGCAATGGCTGTTGCTCTGACCATGTGTCTTCCTTCCAATAGCATCGTGAAGCCGCCGATCGGCATCTGGATCACCGGCGACCGCCACACCTGGCTCGGAGCGGAGCCCTGGGTCAGGTAGGCCGGTTTCCGCGCACGAAGTGCCACACGACGGAAATCACTCCAAGGACCAACAACAGATGGATCAGCCCCCCGGCGACGTGAAAGACCACGAACCCCAGAACCCACGCCACGAGCAGGACACCCGCAATGAGACCAAACATTGGCAATCTCCAGTGTATCGATAGTCAATCACAGTTCGGTGGATCGACGCCCGTTGCCGGAGGCCTCGCCCGGCCCGGTCCCCTTCGACGAGTGTCGAGCGCCTGGCTCCGGATGACCCGGAAGCACCTCGTCGAGGAAACCGGCAGCCCGGCTGGTGACCACGGCGGCCAGCGCGCCCTTCACCCGTTCCCACGTGGCATCAACCGGGCCTTGCTCCGGTGCTGGAAGGGGGGAGCCAGCCGGCTCACCGTTCGCCGGGGCTGGCCGGCTCCGCCGCCGGGGAGCGCTGAGCATGGCGGAGAGGACCATTCCACAGCCGAACGCGACCGCCACCATCGCCAACGGGTGCCGCTGCACCTGGGCGCGCCAGTCAGCGGCGGATCGCGCCCGACTCTCGAGTTCATGAAGGTTGGCACCGAGCGATTCCTGCTCGGCCGCGATCTCGCGCTCCAAGCCGATCAATTGGGCGGTCATAGCGTCTCCTTCAGTCCGTGGCCCGGCGGGGGACCACTCGCCAGGCGGCTCCGCTGAGGGTGTCGGAGCCCGGCGAGCAGCAGGACGACTGCGACAAGTGCGGTGCTACCTCCCACGATCACGGCTGCCAACCATGGGGCCTCCATCGTCTGGAGGAGAAGAAACGCGCCAATCAGGAGGAACCCGAGCGCGAACCACCCCAGCGCAGCGCCGGCGACGACCAACTTTGCGGCCCCGCCCAGCGAGGCCAACTCGTCGCGCGCCTCCGCCTTGGCGAGGCGGAACTCCAGCCGCATCATGCGGTCGACGTTGCCGAGCATATCATGCAGCACCGCGGCAACGGAGCGGGGCGGAGCCCCGCTCACGGCTGTGGCATCAATCATGGCGCAGCGCGCGGGAGGCCAGAAATCCGATCGCGATCGCGGCGAGCAGGGACTTGCCCGGATGCGTTCGGACCAACTCCTCAACGTCGGACATCATTTCCTTGGCCCCATGGTCGCGGACATAGGTGGCCGTGGCGCCGACCCGGTCCGCGGCCCGGTGTCCCATCGCGCCCATCCGATCGGCCCGTTCGTGAAGACCGGCGGCCGCGCCGTCGAGTCGGTCGGCAGCCATCCCCCGCCCGGCATGAAGCTTCTCGCCGGCGGCGTGGCCCAGGTCGGCCACCTTGTCCTGAACACGGGAGGCCGCGTCGCCCACCGAGGTCTTCATACGACCGACCACGTCGCGAGCCGATTCAGCCGTTTCCGCCAGGACATCGTCCATTGACATATGTATCTCCTTGATGAGTAGACTCGTTGTAGTGCGTCTCGATGATTCCGACAGCCCGCTCTCACACGCTTCGGGCAATGACTCCACCTGATTGGTTCGTCGCGACCAGTGTATCCCTGCGTGGTTTGACGTGGCCGGCGGCCAAGGCGCCAGGCACATGCAATTCAGACAGAAAGCATTCCGCCCGCGCCATCCGCCGGCGGGTCGTCTCAAGGGCCACTGCCGCCTCCTCCGCCATCCGAATCGCGCGGCGCAGGGATTCATTGGCCTGCCGCACCCCTTCGCGGGCCTGCCGGTGCCGACGCTCAGACACGCCCACCGCCTCGACGGCTCGACCGTGCTCGATGGCAGCGTCCCCCGCGGTCATTGGATCGGCCGCAGCGACAAGCGGTACGAGTCGGATGCCGTCATTGAGTCCCTCCCGGGGCACGGATACAATACCATGAACAACCGACCCAACACTAAGAGTTGCGCTGTGGCGACACCATCAACCCAAGGAGCGAAATTGGAGTGAGCATCATCAGGGTGGGATCTGGAGCAGCACCTGGTCTCCCGGACGGACGGTGATGCCCTGCGACACCGGCTCGTGCTGGCCCCCGATTGGGTCGGCCCGAAACCGAAGTTCCACGAGCGTCCGAACCAACTTCGGCGGAATGGTGAACACCGTTTCAGCATGGCCGGTCGCGGTGCCGATCCGGATGTCCTGGCCTTCGCTGACGACATAGACCTTCATGTCGTTGAAGGCTTGATTGTCCACCCGGACGGTAGTCGCCTGCGTTGGGTCGACGCTCGGACCCGGCTGCCGCCCATAGCAGCCGCCGAGCCCCGACAAAGGGATCGCTCCGATGAGACCTGTCCAGCGAACCATGTTGCGCATGCCGTCCCCCCTTTTGAACGTGGAGTCGGGGCCTAGCGCGAACGGGCTCGGCCGTTCACCCCGGCCCCGCCACCCTTCGCCGTCCCCTTGCTCTTCCCGGCGGCGACCAGCCCGTCATCCTCGTCGGTTTCCTCCGCATCCTGCTTTCCGACCAGGAGCGCCGCCGGGACCACAGTGTCTCGTGAAATCTTCGTCAAGAGCCGATCCGCCGCGTGTTCCTCCTCCAGCGTGGCAGCGAACAACATGGCCGCATCGTCGCGGCCAAGTGCCTCGGCGAACGCCTTCATGTTGCCGTAGGCCGCCATCTCGTAGTGCTCGACCCGCTGCGCGCTGGCGATCAAGCCCGCGTCCAACACCGCCGGCTCCCCGCTCTCCGCCATCATCTCGGCGGCCTCCGCCAGAAGGCCATCGATGGCCGGGCACTTCTTCGCCTTGGCCGAAACCCCCAGGGCCTCGAAGACCAGCTCCAGCCGGGCCACGTGGGCTTCGGTTTCGGAGGCATGAGCGGTGAAGGCCTCCTTGAGCTCAGCCGTGCTGGCGGCCTTCGCCATCTTCGGAAGCGCCTTCACCAAGTGCTTCTCGGCGTAGTAGAGGTCCTGCAGTTGTTCGACCAGCAAGGCCTCGATGGTGTCGAGCGACATGGCGTATGTCCTTAGGTTGGATCGTTTCGGAGGAACGGGGGCAGTAGAGGTGGGCTTGAACCGACCCGGTGACCCTAAGATCGTTTGCGTAGCCGCGGCGAACAATCGCTCGTGGGGCCCCGCTCGAAAGATCGACACGGTTGCGCCCCATGCACCGCCGGGTGGCGTCGGGAGCCACCGGGCGGGATCCAGCTCATCCTACCGAAACACATTGAAGCGTCCGAGAACCCACCATAGCAGTACGAAGACCAGGATCGTCGTGACGATCCCGCCACCCAACTTCTTCGCGCCGTAGCCGGCGACCAGACCGCGAAACAGTGTGCTCATGGCCCTACCCTTTGCTGGTGTGCCGTTAGGCACGGTGGAATGACTCCGGCCGGATGCCACCACATCCAACATAGGGCCCCGCCGTTCCCCGACCATCGCTCGAACGAGCGACCACCATCCCCCGGCTCTACCGTCCGAGCGCGCCGAACCCCCGACCGAGGTAGTTTCACCAGGTATCGCGGACACAGCATTCACTGGCAGGAGCCGCAATCCCATGGCGTGGGTAATCGTGATCACAGTGCTCGGCACGGTTGGGCTGGCCATCGTCGCGATGAACTTCGTGACGCCCGAGAAGAAGCTGCAGCGTCGCGTCGCTCACCGGTGTGGCATCGCCGATCCGCAATTCCAGCGCGAGATGTCGGTGATGCTGGGCCCGTCCATCCTGCCCGGCAATCGGGTCACCGCGCTGCAGAACGGCGCTGAGATCTTCCCGGCCATGCTGGGGGCGATCCGGAGCGCGACCGTCTCGATCACCTTCGAAACCTACATCTACTGGTCCGGCGAGATCGGGCAGGCTTTCAGCGACGCGCTCGCCGAACGGGCGCGCGCCGGCCTTCCGGTGCACGTGACGATCGACTGGGTGGGGAGCATCAGGATGGACGCTGCTCTGCTGGCGGGGATGGAGGAGGCTGGCGTTCGCCTGTATCGCTACCGGCCCCTTCGCTGGTACCACCTGGGTCGGATGAACAACCGGACCCATCGGAAGCTATTGGTGATCGATGGCAGGATCGCCTTTACGGGCGGCGTCGGGATCGCCGACCAGTGGGACGGGTCCGCCACCGACCCGGACCATTGGCGCGACTCGCACTACCGCATCGAAGGGCCGGTGGTGGCCCAGTTCCAGTCGGCATTCAACGACAACTGGATCAAGACGGCCGGCGAGGTGCTCAACGGCCGCGAATATTTTCCGCCACTTCCGCCGGTTGGTGAGCTGCTCGCCCAATTGTGCATTGCGTCGCCTGCCGGCGGCGCCGAGAGCATGCATCTGATGTACCTGCTCGCGATCGCCGCCGCGGATCGTTCCATCGATCTGAGCGCGGCGTACTTCGTGCCCGACGAGCTGACCGCGAATGCGCTCCTCGCGGCCCAGATGCGCCAAGTGCGGGTCAGGATCCTCGTGCCGGGACGGCACATCGACTCGACCGCGGTCCGGCTCCGGTCCAGAGCATGCTGGGGGCCTCTCTTGCAGGCCGGGGTCGAGATTCATGAATACGAACCGACGATGATGCATTGCAAGCTGCTGATCATCGATCGCAGGTTCGTATCGGTCGGATCGACCAACTTTGACGCCCGCTCCTTCCGGCTCAATGACGAGGCCAGCCTCAGCGTCTACGACGAAGGGTTCGCGGAGGCGATGACGGCCGTCATGGAACAAGACCTGACGCGTGCAACTCGCTATACGTACCAGCAATGGACCTGCCGGCCCCGAACGGAACGGCTGACCGAACGGCTGCTCTGGCCCATCAGGTCCCAACTCTGAGGCGGCGGGCGCCGCCGCCGCATTACTCCATGATCCGCACCGTTGGGGGATGGGGAATGTCCACCTCGAAGGAACGCTTGGCGCTTGCGTGAGCCTTCGCGTACCAGGCGGGAGACCGGTGGGCACCGCCGTACTCCATCACCAGCCGCGCGAGGCGCAACGCCGCTCGGTTACTCATCCGGACGCAGCCATGGGACGCGGGTTCACCAAGCGCCCCGGTCGCCTGGGTGCCGTGGAGGTAGAGTTCGGGCCCGAACAGGATCTTGACTCGGCCCATTGGATTCCCCGCTCCGCCCGGCGCCTTCCGTGCTTTGTCCTTCGCCCACCCCTCGTCGGGAGGAGTCCACGCGGGATTCCAAATGACTTTCGACAATTGGTAGGTTCCGGTCGGCGTCCGGTAGCCGGCGCGGCCGACCGACACCGGGTAGCGGCCCCGAAGCCTCCCGTCGACCCTGACCTCGAGCCGGCCCCTGGAGAGGTCCACCACGACACCCAAATCGCGGGCCTTCGCGGGCGGAGCGGCCGCGGCTCCGCCATTCGAAGCCAACCCGCTGCCCAGCAGGACGAACAGACATGCCCTCAACACCATTTCGTCTCCTTGTGAATGGCATGCGGCGATCGCCCGAAATGGCGCATTCGACGGGGCCAGTGCAACCTGCCCTGCAGCACAGTACCGGTGACGGGTCGTTGATAGAATCGATCCAATGACTGAGTTTCGAGGGTTGGGGTGCGAGCCACGTCACCTGATCCGGGCAATGCCGAGCCGGGCGACGAGGGCTGGGTCGAGCGCGGTGCCTTGGGCGTCCCCGACTACCTGGACGTCGATGCCCCCGCCATTGGGGCCTGGGACGAGCCGCCGATGGCGCCCGCTGCCCCCTCGGAGGGTGCCCGCGTGGTTGTACGCTCCAATGGTGCTCTTTTGAATCAGCGGAAACGCGTTGAACGGGCCATTCGGCGCTTGATTCGCGGGATCGAGGAAGATCGACCGAAAGCCCCAGCTCTTGTATCGAAGCCGGCTCGAGGTCGGCATGAAGCCTGGCAGGTCGTCGAAATAGTTGGCGAGTTGCCACTGGACGACCATGTCCCCGAAAATGCCTCCGGTTGCAGACACGATATTCGCGACCCCCGTGAGAGGCGTCTCGACCAGAAGCGGGGTCAGATCCGATCCGAGGAGGGTGCTGGCGGCGAATTGGTCGATCACCCAGCGCACGAATGAGCAGCTCGCCCCCCGGCTCTTGGAGGGTTCGCATTCACGCGACACCATCCATCAAATGGACGAACGCGGAGCGAGTGTCGGATCGAGCGGAGCTCGCCGCGTCATCGGCGACGCCGGCACAACACCCACAATGGTTCTTTGGACTGAGAATGGGATGAGCCGCGGGAGCGATTGGTGGCCGGGCCCTTCCCGAGTAGCATCCTGATGGATGCGACGACCCGGTACCCGGCCAGGGGCGGCTGCCGGCTAGCGGAGGACCGGCGGCGGCCCGGCTCCAGAGCCTAACGACGGATCCGCAGGAGTGGTGATGAAGCACGATGCCCGGATTGCGAGCGGACCGCGCCATGGCTCGGCTCGCGCCCTGTTGACGGCGGCCCTGCTCGCGACGGTAAACGCCGCATTGGCGGGGTGCGTTGGAGCGGCCCGTCTCACGGTCGGGGAGGGCACGGGGCCCCATCCAACCATCCCGGCGCCTCGGCGATCGATGCTGCCACTCGTCCACGTTGCCCCTGCGATCGGGTGGCCGAGCGGCGGCGCACCGGTGCCGGGCCAGGGGATGACGGTGACTCCCTTCGCCCGCGGCCTCGTCCATCCCCGGTGGGTCTATGTCCTCCCGAACGGCGACGTGCTGGTCGCCGAAACCAACGCCCCTACGCGGCCCAAGGACCAAACCGGAATCCGGGGGTGGTTCTTCAAGCGGTTCATGAAGCGAGCCGGGGCGGCGGGCGCCAGTGCCAATCGGATCACGTTGCTGCGAGATGTTGACGGGGATGGCGTGGCCGATATCCAGACCGTCCTGTTGCAGGGGTTGAACTCGCCCTTCGGAATTGCCTTGATCGGGCACACCCTCTACGTGGCCAACACCGATGCGGTCGTGGCGTTCCGATATGATGATGCCCAGACCGAGATCACCACGCCCGGCACCACGGTCGTCAGCCTCCCGGCCGGACCAATCAACCATCACTGGACCAAGAATATCATCGCCGCGGCCGACGGCTCGAAGCTGTATGTCACGGTCGGGTCCAACAGCAACGCGGCGGAGAACGGGATCGAGGCTGAAGAGGGACGAGCAGCGATCTGGGAGGTCGATCCTCCGACCGGGAGGCACCGGATCTTCGCCTCCGGGCTCCGGAACCCGGTCGGCATGGCATGGGAGCCCGTGACCGGGGCGCTGTGGACGGCAGTCAATGAACGCGACGAGCTCGGTAGCGACCTGGTACCCGATTACATCACGGCCGTCCACGACGGCGCTTTCTACGGGTGGCCGTACAGCTACTACGGCCAGCACCTCGATACCCGGGCCAAGCCAGAGCGGCCCGATCTCGTTGTCACCGCCGTCCCTCCCGATTACGCCTTGGGGCCGCATACCGCATCCCTCGGTCTGGCCTCCTCCCAGGGGAACACCCTCCCGCCCATTTTCAAAGCTGGGATGTTCGTCGGCCAACACGGCTCGTGGAATCGTGAGCCGTCGAGCGGCTACCGGGTCATTTTCGTGCCCTTCGCTGCCGGCGCCCCCAACGGAGTCCCGGTCGACGTCCTGACAGGTTTCCTCAACGCGAAGGGCGAAGCGTTCGGCCGTCCGGTGGGCGTGGCCATCGACAAACAGGGCGCATTGCTGGTGGCGGACGACGTGGGCAACGTCATTTGGCGGGTCACCACGGCGGCGGCGCCGGCTACCGGACCACAATTGGCCAAGTGATGGCCGTGGTTGGGCGCTACTTGCTCGTGCCCGACCTGATTCGGCTGCTGGAGGATGGCCGGGGAAATCGCCGTTAGGCCAGGTCATGGAACAGCGGTCGCACCGGCACGGTGAAGCTCCGGCCCAGACCAAACGGCTCCCACCGGATCTCGTCCGCGTGAGGCTGGTCGACCGCCCCACCGAGTTGCGAAACGAAGATTACTTCCCGTTCGAGGTCGACCCTCCAGACTTCTTTCACGCCAAGCGACAGGTAGGCCGGCCGCTTGTAGTCCCGATCGTACACCTTGGTGGACGGGCTCTGGACTTCAACGGCCAGGAAATGCTCGGTGAACTTTTCCCAGCGAGTTTCACCCCGCGGTTTCCTGAAGACCAGGACATCCGGTTGGAGCTCGACCTTGGGCTTGACGATGATGACTCCAGGGTTCGCGACCCGAACGTCCGGCCATTCAGCCACGAATCCGGCCAACGCAACCGCGATCTGGGTCGCGACAAGCTGGTGGGGGGCTCCCGGGGACGGCGTCACCAGCAGGACCCCGTCCAGCAACTCGTAGCGGTTGCCGTCCTCCGGCCACGATTCGATCTCGTCGACGGTGTAGCGGCGGATGGAAATTGGCATCGCCATAATGTCGTCTCGGCCCACGGGGGTTGGCAACTCGGCATCCCGCACGGTGGGGCATCTCAGGTCTCGGCCCATAACCAAATCACCGCGGACCGTGGCTGAAAACTGCGGGTTGGGGCGCGCTGCCTTGGTGGCCGGGTCGGGAGCCGCGTGAGACGGCCCTCATTATCCATTCCGGCCCCTCATACGACCCACGGGCTATCGTTTGGTGTCGCCGTCAAACCCGCCCAAGGAGTCGGTATGTCCAAACAAGCCGCCTGCCTCGGCATAACGCTTGAAAGCGCTGAGCTGGGTCTCCCACATCCGGTCGATGCGATCGAGCCAGGCGCGAAGGCCACCGAGCGCAGCGGGGTTCAGGACGCAAAGACGGCCCCGGGCATCCGCGGCGACCGCCCGTTCGACGAGAAGCTCGAGCGCCCCGAAACTCCGGTCGGCCCAGTAGGGTGGTTGCATCGGGATCCCGGGGTGAAGGTGTCGGCAGCGGCTGCGGCCGATTCAGTCCCGGGTGACCGGCGGGGTGGCCTACAGCAAGACCCAGACGATCCCATCCCCGAAGGGCTTCACGATCGCCACGAATCGGTCCGCCGTGCGGTCGGCCTCTTCCTGAATCGCCAGGGCCACGGCCCGAATCCTCGCCTCATCCGGCCCCAGCAGCAGACCCACCGGCCATCGAATCTCGCCTGCGTCCTTCCCGGGTCGCGGCACGCTGAACTTCACCATCTTCCCGTCGGCACTATCCCGATGTTCCGCGCCGGCGGCCAAGGCGTCGAGCACGATCTGAACGCGTTTCTGCATCAGGGCTCCTCTGGCTTCCGTCGTCGGGTGGTTGAGCAGCCGGTCAGGCCAACTGAAATCGTCCCGCTCGCCGGCCAACCTAGGCGACCGTGTCCGCGGCCAGGTGGCCGGGCGGGCCGCCCTCGCCAAGCTCGATCTGAAGGGTCGCGTGGTCGATGGCGGTCGCCCCGAAAAAGGAGCGCGGTGGCCAGATTGACTCCGATTCCCGCGGCCGCCACCGCCATCACCGTCGCGGTGCCAACCACTTCCGGGCGGACAAGGCGCTGGACCCCCTCCCACGCGATGCACCCGTCGTCGTCAACAGGAGTACCGCATTGCCGATCGCCGCGAGCACCGACGATCGCCGAAACCCGTAGGTGTGGCGGCTCGTGGTCGGGCGCCTCCCGAGCAGGCTGACCCCCCAGGCGAAGGCCAGACCGAGCACGTCGCTCAGATTGTGCCCCGCGTCCGCCAGCAGCGCTGTCGAATGGCTTCGAACCCCGAACACCGCCTCCCGGCGTGATCAGCGCCCATCGCAAATCTCCCCCAAGCGCCGGCCCGTTAAACGATCTTGCAGGGGATGAGGGCGTCCTCATCGCACGAATAGACCGCACAGAGCCGATGGTACCCATCGGCGATGATCACCTTCCCAATTGCCGGCGCCCGGACCAGCAAGAGCGGCGACAACGCCGCGCCACCCGCGATCTTGGCTCGATCCTTGTCGACATGGCCGTTGCTGACCCCGAGCAGGGACAGGCTTGACGCTCGGAAGATATCCTTGGCTTTGAAGGTCGTCATCGCGGCGCGCTTCAGCTTGCCCACCAGCCTCGTCGCCACCGGCGTGGGGTAGTGGAGGCAGAGATACGACAGCGCAGCCGGATAGTCATGAGCCTCCGGTTTCGGCAGCCATCTGATCCGCGTGGTCTTGGGCATCGCGCTACCTAGGCTCCGCTGTTCGCTGGCGAATTGCATGCAGATGGCATGGGCCCTCTGGGATTCGAACCCAGGACCTACGGATTATGAGTCCGCTGCTCTAACCGCCTGAGCTAAGGGCCCGTCGCCAAGTAGTATACGCTCCTCCCCGCCGCCGGTCACGTCTTGCCGTTCGGCGCCCTTCCGCCATCTTTCCCGCCCAGTGCGCGTCCTTATCCTGTCCAACCAGCCCAACGACCCCGGGTCCCGCGAGCGCCTCCGCGCCATCGCCGGACTCGACGCCGAGATCTACCTCGCCACCCCGGGCGGCAGCGCCGGGAGCGACGGTGCGCTCCGCCTGCTCCCCGTCCCGGTCAGCGGCGACCCGGCCACTCCGGAACGACTCCGCTGGAACAGAGCCGCGCTCCGCCGAATCCTCACCGAGGTCCGCCCAAACCTGGTCCATTGCGAGGCCGACCCGGAAACCCCGCTGGCCGCCACCACCGCGGCACTCTGTCGCAAGCTCAAGCTTCCGTATGTGATCTTCAGCGCCCAGTCGGTACCGCGCCGCCTCGGCTTCCTGGCTCGCGGCCGGGCCCGCCGGGTGCTCCAGCACGCCGCGGGGGTCCAGGGCGGAACCCGGTTTGCCATGGACCTCCTCCGGGACCGGGCCCCGCACGCGCTCGCCACCGCCATTCCGAGGACCGGGGTCGCCCTCCCGCCCCCGCAGGCCCGGCCCGAGCGCGATGCCCTGGTGATCGGCTTCGCGGGTCGGCTCACCCCGGAACGCGGCGCCGATATCCTCGTCAAGGCTCTCGGTCAGACATTTGGACGCTGGGTCCTGGTGGTCGCGGGTACCGGACCGGAGCAGGAGTCGATCGAACGAAGCATTCAGGCCCTGGGACTGGCCGCCCGAGTCAGGTGGCTGGGCGGGATCCGTCCGGAAGTGATCGAGCAGCTCTGGCACGAAATCGACTGTCTGGTGGTGCCGTCGCGGGACACCCCAGCCTGGGTTGAGGGGCACTCACCCCTGCTGTTGGAGGCTATGGGTCGAGGGATCGCGGGGGTCGTGACCAAGGCTGGAGCGTTGCCGGAGCAGGTCGGACCGGCCGGCGCCGTGGTGTCGGGCGCCGAGGACCTGGCTGAACATCTCCAGCGCTGGGTGGCGGACCCGGCCGCCTGCCGAGCGTCCGGGACCCGTGCCCGCCAATGGGTGCTGGAGCGGTATGTTACCTCGGTGATCGCGGGGCGAACCCGCGAGTTCTGGTCCGCGGTGGTTACTGCATCGGAGCCGGGGTCGTCCCCTTCGTTGACCCCGTGATGTTGTGCGCGCTGGCGGTCGGCTGATAGTCGGGAACCAACTGCTGGATCCGCTCGATCAATTCAGCCTCCGTCCGTCCCGCTTTCGCCGCCTCGACCAGATCCTCGACCGCCGAGGTCACCCCTGGTGGCAATTCGGCCTGCAATGCCCGAAGCACCTTGGGGTGCTCGGTCGGCTCCGCCCGCTCCCGCCCGAAGAACATTTCTTCGTAGAGCTTCTCCCCCGGGCGTACCCCAGTGTACTGGATCTCGATGTCCTTGCCAGGTTCGCGGCCGCACAGGCGAATGATGTCCTCGGCCAGCTGCTGGATCCGGACCGGTTCGCCCATGTCGAGCACGAACACCTCGCCCCCCAGACTCAGCGCCGCCGCCTGGAGCACCAGTTGCACGGACTCCGGGATGGTCATGAAGTAGCGGCGCATTTCTGGGTGAGTGACCGTGACCGGGCCGCCGGCCTCGATCTGGCGCAGAAACGTGGGGACCACGCTCCCGCGACTCCCCAGCACATTGCCGAACCGGACCGAGATCATGTTGCGGCCGTAGTCCTTGGCCACCCCCTGCACCACCTGCTCGGCGATCCGTTTGGTGCTGCCCATGACGTTGGTCGGGCTGACGGCCTTGTCGGTCGAGATCATCACCAACCGCTTGGTGTCGAACTCCGCGGCGGCGAGCGCCACGTTCCGCGATCCCTCCACGTTGTTGATGACGGCCTCGGCCACATTGAGCTCCATCAGCGGAACATGCTTGTGGGCCGCGGCGTGCAGGACGAGCCCCGGCCGGAATTGCTCGAACACCTGCCGAATCCGCCGCGCATCCCGGACGTCCGCGATGATCGGCACCACCGACACCTGGGGATGCCGGTCCGACAGGTCCTGGATGATGTTGAAGATCGAATTCTCCCCGTGACCCAGGACAAGGAGCCGCTCGGGTCCGAGGGCCGCAACTTGACGGGCGATTTCGCTCCCGATCGAGCCGCCGGCGCCGGTGAT
>JANMXA010000293.1:0-3803 GCA_031394255.1 Gemmatimonadota bacterium | reverse complement strand
CCCGGAAGAAAGTGGTGGCCGAGTTCGAGGCGGCGGGCCTGCTGGTTCAGGTCGACAACCACCGGCACGCCGTGGGGCACTGCTACCGCTGCAACACCGTGGTGGAGCCCCGCCTGTCGGACCAGTGGTTCGTCAAGATGGAGCCCCTCGCCGCTCCGGCCCTCGAAGCGCACCGGAACGGGACGCTCCAGTTCGTGCCCGAACGCCGCGGTACCGAGTACGCCATCTGGATGGAAGGGATCCGGGACTGGTGCATCTCCCGGCAGATCTGGTGGGGCCACCGGATTCCGGTCTGGTACTGCGAAACCGCGGCCTGCGGCGCCACCACCGCAAGCCGGACCGATCTGGCCCAGTGCCCGTCCTGCGGCGGCGCCGTCCGGCAGGACGAGGACGTGCTCGACACCTGGTTCTCGTCCCAGCTGGTGCCGTTCAGCGCGTTAGGCTGGCCCGACAAGACGGAAGACCTGGCCCGCTTCTACCCCGGCCACACCCTGGTGACGGCCCCGGAGATTCTCTTCTTCTGGGTATCCCGGATGATCATGTCCGGCCTCGAGTTCATGGGCGAGGTGCCGTTCACCTCGATCTACCTCCACGGCACCGTGCGGGACACCCTGCACCGGAAGATGTCCAAGTCCCTGGGCAACGGAATCGACCCGCTCGACGTGGTGGAGAAATACGGCGCCGACGCGCTCCGCTACACCGTGATCGGCGGCCTGGCGGTGGGGACCGACGTGATCCTCGACCCCGCGGATCTCGAGGGCAGTTTCTCCACCGGGCGGAACTTCGCCAACAAACTCTGGAATGTCGGCCGGTTCCTGCTCTCCAATCTCGGCGGCCCGGTCCGCCCGCTCGGCGGCACCGCGTCGAACGCCGTCCGGCGCGACGAACTGACCCTGGTGGACCGCTGGATCCTGGCCCGGGCCAACGCCACCATCGCCGAGGCGACCGAAGGCTTCGAACGGCTCCGCCTGAACGACGGCGCCAACGCGGCCTATCGCTTCATCTGGAATGACCTGGCCGACTGGTACCTGGAGGCCATCAAGCCCCGCCTCTACGGCGACCAGCCCGGCGGCGACGTGGCCCGGGCTGTGGCGGTCCATACTTTCGACATCGCCCTCCGGTTGATCCACCCGGTGATGCCGTTCATCACCGAGACCCTGTGGCGGCGCCTTCCGGGCCGGACCGAGAACGAGACCATCATGCTCGCCCCGTGGCCCACAACCGACGCCGGCGCCAGCGATGAGCCGGCGCTCGCCGAGTTCGGCGCGGCCCAGGACCTGATCGGCGCGATCCGCTCGATCCGCGCCGAGTACAACGTCCAGCCCGGCCAGGCGGTGCGGGTGACAGTGGGGAACGCCGGTCCGGTGGTCACGGCGGCGCTGGCCACCGTTGGCCCCATCGTGCAGCGGCTGGCCAAGCTGAGCCACCTCACCATCGGGTCCGCCGACGAAGGCGCGGCCGCGACCGCCGTGCTGACCGACGGGACCAGCGTGACGGTACCGTTAGGCGATCTGGTCGACATCGCGAAGGAGTCCGCCCGCCTCGGCGCCGAGATCGACCGGCTCGGCCAGGCCATCGGCGCCCTCGAGAAGAAACTCGGCAACGAGCAGTTCGTGAGCCGGGCCCCGGCCGACGTGGTGGCCAAAGAACGGGAGAAGCTGGTCGGCTGGAAGGAACAGCAGGGCGTGCTGGCCGCCAAACGGGCCAAGCTCGGATGAAGATGGCGCTGCCGCTGGCCCGCCCGCTGGCCGCCCTGGCGCTCGGCGTTGCGGTGGCGTGTTCCCAGATGGGCGAGCCCCCGGGCGGTCCGCCGGACACCGTGGCCCCGAAGGTCGTCTCCACGTTCCCCGAGTCCACGGTCGTGGTGCCCGGCTTCAAGGCTCCGGCCGAGTTTCGGTTCAGCGAGATTGTGAACGAGGGCTCCTCGCCCAACTTCGGACTCGGCAGCGGCGACCTCGAGAAACTGGTCCTGCTCTCGCCCACCGAATTCGTCCCGCACGTGACCTGGAAGCGGAGCCGGATTCTGGTCATCCCCAAGGAGGGCTGGAAGCCGAACCGGGTCTACCGGATCGAATTCCTCCCCGGCGTGTCCGATCTGCGCAACAATCGCAGCAAGACCGGCCGGGTCATCACCTTCACCACCGGCGCCCCGATCCCGACCCGGGTTCTGACCGGCCGCGTGGTGGAATGGGGCACCAGCCGTGCCCAGCCGCACGCCCTCGTCGAGGCGATGCTGCTGCCCGACAGCCTCCGCTATCGCACCGCCGCCGATTCGACCGGACGGTTCTCGTTCGGCCCGCTCCCCGATGGTGAGTTCGTCGTGGCCGGGGTCCTGGACCAGAACCACAACAACAAACTCGACCTCCGCGAGTCCTTCGACACCATCCGCGTCAAACCGGGCCGCGACTCCGTCGGCGAACTGTGGGCGTTCAAGCACGACACGTTGCCCGCCCGGTTCCAGACGCTGGCCCGGAACGACTCGATGTCGGTGACCGCCACGTTCAACATGCAGCTCGATCCGTATCAGGTGATTGCCGCCGACTCGGTCCGGGTCCGCCTCCTGCCGGACTCCACCGATCTCAAGGTGTCCCTCGTCGTGACCAAGGGACGATACGACTCGCTCTACAACCGGCCGCCGGAGAAAAAAGACACGGCCAAGGTGGACTCGGCCGCGGTCAAGGCGAAAGCCGATTCCCTGGCCCGCGCCGACTCGGTCGCCCGGGCCGATTCCGTTCGCCGCGCCGCCCAGGCCGCCCGTCGTCTCCGCGGCAAGCCCGACCTGAGCCGGCGGGTAGACGAAGGCCCGCTCAAGACCAAGCCCCCGCTCTACGACAATGTCGTGATCCGTCTGGACGAGGCGCTCAAGCCGGGATCGAAGTACGCCGTCGAAATGAAAGGCGTCCGATCGGTCAGCGGCGTCGCCGGCCGCGCCATACTCGGCTTCGAGGTCCCCAAGGACAAACCGCCGCCGGACACCACCAAGGCCGCGGCCGATTCGGTGAAGAAGGCCACGACCGATTCCACCAAGAAAGCCAAGTCCGATTCGACTGCCCAAGTGAAATCCGCCAAAGGCAAGAAGGACAAGCCCAAGGTCCCGCGATGAGCGACCCCCGCCGCCAGCTCCCGTCGGTCGCCAGCCTCCTCGCGCTCCCGGAAGTCGCCCACCTCCTCGCCGAGACCCCCCGTAACCTCGTCATCTCCGCGATCCGAGATCTCGTAGGGGCGGCCCGTCAGGGCGCCCACCGAGATCCCGACTTCGACTGGCCCGCCGAGATCACCGCCCGCGTCCTCGACCGCCGCGCTCCGTCTCTTTTCCCCGTGATCAACGCCACTGGCGTCGTCCTCCACACGAACCTCGGCCGCGCCCCCTTAGCCCCGGAAGCAATCGAAGCCGCCCTCCGAATCGGCCGCAGCTACAGCAACCTCGAACTCGACGTCGCCACCGGTGCCCGCGGCAGCCGCCTCGACCACTGCTCGTCGCTCCTCGCCGAAACCTGCGGCGCCGAAGACGGCATCGCCGTCAACAACGCCGCCGGTGCCCTGGTGCTGGCCCTGAACGCCGTCGCCGCCGGCCGCGAAGTCATCATCTCCCGCGGCGAACTGGTGGAGATCGGCGGCTCGTTCCGGATCCCCGACATCCTGGAAAAGAGCGGCGCCGTCCTCCGCGAGATCGGCACCACGAACCGCACTCACCTCGGCGACTACCAGGACGCGCTCTCCGAGCGGGCCGGCGCCATCCTGGTGGTCCACCGCTCCAATTTCGCCATGAGCGGCTTCGTCGCGTCACCGGCGATTGCCGACCT
>JANMXA010000292.1:0-29021 GCA_031394255.1 Gemmatimonadota bacterium | reverse complement strand
GGCCGTCGTACCGCGATGTGTACCAGACGATCGAAGGGGGCGCGGGCCAGTGGGCCTCCACGGCCTTCCCCTCCCCGTCACCGAAGTTCCGCGTCAACTCGACCCCGGACTGCTACAGCACCGAAGTCGCCTCCACCGGGTGGAGCTTCTACCTCAATCCCCTGCCCCCGAACAAGCTCGGTCTCGCCCAAATCAGCAATCGACTGCTGGTGCCGCCTGACGGCATCACGGTCGCCAACGAGCCGCTGCAGGCGATGCTCGGCTTCGGCTGGATCGCGCTTCCGCTCATTCCGGCGACGACATCGCCACTCGGGGTACCGACCGGTGACCAGAACCTGACTCTCTTCCTCAACGCCACGAATTTCCATGGACCGGTCGCGTTCTTCGTGCCGGAAACCTGGAGCGCCGTGCACGCCGTCGACCGAACCGCGGCCGGCCGCGGCATCGACGCCCAGCCCCTCCTTTTCGGCTCGCTGGCCCTGGAAGTGGGAAACCTTCCCATGATGACGGTCACCGCCGCGAACGGCGTCCGCTATCGCCGAGTACCACAGGTCGCGTTCGGCACCGCGTCCAGTGGCCAGGCGATGCTCCTGCAGGACGTCCGCCACTACGCCAAGTCGGCGATCTGGAATGCCGTCGATTCCTGGGTCCAGCACGGCACCCCGGCTGCTTCGATGGATCCGTCAGGTTCGCGCCCAGCCGCGTTGTCGAATCCGGCGTCCGCGCTCCGTTTCAGCGACGCCGCCATCGTCCCTGACGCCATCATGAGTACCGGTATCCTGCAGACCGGTGCCGGCGGAGGCATTGGTATCGGCATCACCGGCAGCGTCCTCAACGGGGACGGCCAGGCCACATTGCCGGAGTACTTCCGGGAGTCTGCCGGCACCTGGGTTGCCATCCAGCCGACAGACGTGCCGGCGGAGACGGGACTCACCGCAGCGACTTTCCCGCTGCAGCCGCGCCGGCCGGTCGCGGCCCTCGATGCCGCGACGTGGAATGCCGCCGCCTGGGCGTCGCCCCTGCTGACCGTTACGCTGAACGATGGTTCGGTCGTCGATTACGTCTGGTATCGCTTCGTCGATCAGCCGACGATCGCGCGCCTCGGTCTCGACAGCCAGGTGCGGCAGAAGTTGCAGGCGTTCGCCGCGTCACTGCACCAAAGCTCCGGCGTGAATGGTGTGACCATTGCGAATCCAACCGCCGGACGGCTCGGCACCCTCGATCCGGCGTTGATCGTGACTCCACCGGCAGGACTTACCAGTGGTTACGTGCCGGTCGTGATCCGGCAGAGGTAGCGAAGAGACAGGAGAACAACATGAAGCAGCCGGACGCGAGGCAGAGGCCGTCAGCATCGAATCTCATCTCGCAAAAGATCGCCGAACTCGGAGACTGGCGGGGGGACACCCTCGCCAGGATGCGCAAGCTCATCAAGGAAGCGGACCCGGGCGTCGTCGAGGAGTGGAAGTGGATGGGCACGCCGGTCTGGTCCCACGACGGCATCATCTGCACTGGCGAATCCTACCAGAAGGTCGTGAAGCTCACCTTCCTGAAGGGCGCGTCGCTCAAGGATCCAGCCCGTCTCTTCAATGCGAGTCTCGAAGGCAACGCCCGTCGCGCGATCGACATCCACGAGGGAGAGGACGTTGACGCGCCCGCCTTCAAAGCCCTGATTCGCCAGGCGGTCGCCCTCAACAGTTCCGGCAAGTCGAAGGCTCCGAAGAAGGCGAAGTCCTGAGAACGGAGAGAGAGGGCCGGGGGAGACTCACCTCACGCGGCGCCTTCCTCCTGGCGACGATCGCCGTCGGCTGCAATGGCGGCGCTCCGGCTCGCGGGGCCGGCCCGTTGGTCGTCACCGCGGACTCGGTCGTGCTGGCCGAACCTGACTCCATCGAAACCTTTCTGCCGCTCCGCACGCAGGCGCTTGCCGCCGACGGAAGCCTGCTGCTCGAGACCGGAACGCAGATCCTCCAGTTCGGTCGGACCGGCGCTCTGCGGCGGATCTTCGGCGGACCCGGCCAAGGCCCCGGCGAGTTCGTCCGAATCTCCTCAATCGGGATTCTTGCCGGCGACTCGCTCCTTGCCGCCGTCGACGCCCGCCGGGCCCGAATCGTCGTCTTCGGCCTGCAGGACGCCGCATTGCGACGCGAGGTGCCGCTGCCGGTCCCGTTCTTCCCGGACCAACAGTGGGTGATCCGCGGAGACACGGTGATCATGCCGGGCAAGCTTCGCCACGACCCATTTACGACCTGGATACCCTCAACAGACAGCATTCGGCACTGGGGCACCGCACCGGCGATCTTCGACCGCTCGATCACCGCCTACTCGCAGGGTGGGGAGCCTTCGCTTGCGCCGCACGGCGGCGGGTGGGTCGCCCTCTACCCCGCTGACCCCGCACTCTACGTCCTCGGCCCAACCGGCCAGCCGTTGCAGCGCGTCACCATTCCCACCCGGCGCCGGTTGGGTGTGCCCGCGGACGTCGCCGACCAGGTCGCGACGATCGCCAAGGGCGATCGCTTCCGGTTCGCGGCGTCGCTCGTCCTCGCGATCCGTCAACTCAGCAACGGCCAATACCTCCTGATCCACCTCGACGCCGACGCGGACAAGGTCCTGAGCGTTCGCGATCAGTCGAGCGGCGGATCGGGCATCGCCTACCACAACGTTCACTACTGGGCCAGCCTGGTCTCCCCTGACCTGCGGCGTGCCTGCGTCGATGGCCTCGTACCACTCGATGTCGACAACATCCTCTCGCCCTTCTTTCAGGGCGACACCCTGCACTTCGTCGCTCGGCGCGTCGACCCCGCGGGGCAGCTCCGAGCCGTCCATTATACGTTTCATGTCAGTGGGACCGGATGTGACTGGACGCCGGTCACTCCGGAACCGGTCACCACTCCATAGCACACCCTTCGAAGAGGCCCCTTGCACGCCCACCATCGACTCTGGCTCACCGCGGTACTCTGCCTCGGCCTCTCCTGCGCCCGCGACACCGGCCAGATCCAGCCCCCGGCCGACCGCTCGGCGAACGTTCAGACGGGCCTCCGCGCCGGCTGGCAGGTCGCCGGCCGCCCCATCGTGAGATGGAGCCTCGCCGAGCGGATGGCCCACTACAAGATCCCCGGCGTGAGCATCGCAGTGGTGGACAGCGGACGGATCGTCTGGGCCCGCGGCTTCGGCCTGAAGCAGACCGGCACCGCCGATTCGGTCACGGCGGCCACCCTCTTCCAGGCCGCTTCGATCAGCAAACCGGTGACCGCCACCGCCACCCTCCACCTGGTCGATCAGGGCAAGCTGGCGCTCGACGAGAACGTCAATACCTATCTCACGAGCTGGAAAGTCCCGGACAATCAGTTCACGGTCCGGGAGAAGGTCACCCTCCGTCGGATCCTCAGCCACAGCGCGGGACTCAGCGTGCACGGCTTCCCGGGGTACGCGGTCACCGACTCGCTCCCCACCTTGGTCGAAGTCCTCAATGGCGCCAAGCCCCGCGCGAACACCGACCCGGTCCGCGTCGTGGCTGTTCCGGGTACCGCCTGGAGCTATTCCGGCGGCGGGACCACGATCATGCAACTCTTGCTCACTGACGTAATGGGCAAGACGTTCCCCGCCCTGATGCGTGAGTATGTGCTGGGCCCCGCCGGCATGACGGCCAGTACGTACGAGCAGCCGCTCCCCGCCGCCCGGGCCGCCGAAGCGGCGAGCGGCCATCTGGCGGATGGGTCGATGCTGCCCGGTCACCGGCACGTCTATCCCGAAATGGCGCCGGCCGGCCTCTGGACCACGCCGACTGATCTCCTCAAGTGGGCCCTGGAAATCGCCGCCACGCGGGCCGGCCGCTCGACCCGGCTCTTCTCCCAGGACATGGCCCGGCAGATGCTCACCGTCGTCAAGGCGCCCACCGGCCTGGGTCCGTTTCTCGAGGGCGAGGGCCGAAGCTTCCAGTTCGGGCACGGCGGCGACAACGCCGGGTTCCACGCCGATGTCGTGTACTTCCCCGAGACCGGCCAGGGCGCGGCCATCATGACCAATGGCGACAACGGCCAGGACCTCATCACGGAGATCAAGGTCGCGATCGGCACGGAGTATGGGTGGCCCGATGGCGGGCCGAAGACCATCACCGCGGTCGCGGTCGACAGCGCCCGGTTGGCCCGGTTCGTTGGCGAGTATGTGATCGACCTCGGCGGCCAGGCGATTCCGGCGACGGTGGTCTGGTCCAGCGGGAAGCTGGTGGTGAGTACCGCTTTCCAGCCCGCCCCGGAGGAACTGGTCCCCCAATCGCCGACCACGTTCATCGGCATCGACCATGGATACCGGTTTGAGTTCGCCGGACCCGCCGAGAGGAGGGCGCAGACGGTGCGGATCGACGTGATGGAGGGGATGCCTCTCGTCGGCAAGCGGAAGCCTCCGGTTGGCACCAAACATTGAGGTGGACATGAAGAGGATGGGATCGCCGGCCATTTGTTCGCCGGCGAAGTCCATCTGGCTGTCGGCCCGGTTATCATCAGCCGGGGAATCCGAACACTGCGGGACACCGGCCGACGCTTCGGCGCGCCAACCAGGGGATAATCAGTACCATGCGACTCGCTCTCAGCCTCTTTCTCGCCCTGTCCGCGCTCCCGGCCCTGGTTTCCGCCCAGGAGCCGTCGAGGACCTACGCCAAGGCCCCGCCCCTCCCCGACATGACCGGGAAGGTGGTCCTGATCACCGGCTCCACCGACGGGCTCGGCCGCGACGTGGCCCGTCGGATCGCCGCGGCCGGGGCGCACATTCTCGTGACCGGGCGGAGCGTCGAGCGGGGCGACTCGCTGGTGGCTGAGATCGCCCGGAGCGGCAAGGGGAGTGCGAAGTTCTACCGCGCCGACCTCGCCTCCCTCGACCAGGTCCGCTCCCTGGCCGACGCCGTCATCCGTGACAACAAGCGCCTCGACATCCTCATCAACAACGCCGGTGTCGGCCTCATCTTCGACTCCACCCGGAAGTTCAGCGCCGAAGGGTACGAGATGCACTTCGCCGTGAACTACCTCGCGCACTACCTGCTGACGAAGCGGCTGCTGCCCCTGATTACGGCCAGCGCGCCGGCCCGGATCATCAACGTCTCCTCGGGCTCGCAGGAGCCGATCGACTTCGACGACCTGATGATGACCAAGGGCTACAACGGCGAGCGGGGCTACGCCCAGAGCAAGCTGATGCAGGTGATGATGACGATCGACATGGCGCCGGCGCTGGAGAAGGTGGGCATCCTGACCTATTCCCTGCACCCGGCCACGACAATGGGCACCACGATGGCGCGCCTCCTCAAAGTCACGCCTCGTTCGACCATCGAGGAAGGGGTCGAGTCGGTGGTGAACGCCATGACCACCGCGGAACCGACCGGAACCTTCTTCAACGAGCTCAAGCCGTGGAAGGCGCAAGCCCAGGCCTACGACGCCGAGGCCCGGGCCAGGCTGCGGGCCCTCAGCGACAAGATGATCGCCGGGAAATAGCGCTCGTTCCCGTTCCCCAAGGAGCCGACATGCCCCGCCTGCTTCCGATGGTCGCGTTCGCGGCCATCTCGACCGGTCTGATCCTGGCGACCTCGGTTGCCGCTCAGCGGCCCAGCACCATGGCCGGCCGTTCCACCGTCTATGCGCCAAGCGGGATGGTCGCCACCAGCCAGCCGCTGGCATCCGCCGCGGGCCTCCAGGTCCTCCGTACCGGCGGCAACGCCATCGACGCGGCCGTGGCGGCCGCCGCCGTGCTGAGTGTGACCGAACCCCACATGACCGGCATCGGCGGCGACATGTTCGCCATCGTGTGGCTCGCGAAGGAGCAGAAGCTGGTAGCGCTGAACGCGGCCGGGCGGGCCGGCTCCCTGATGACCCGCGAGGCCCTCGCGGCCCGCGGCTTCAAATCCGGGCTCCAGCAGGGCGTCCTGTCGGTGACCGTGCCCGGTGCGCTGGCGGGGTGGGACATGCTGGTGCGGACCCACGGACGGCGGACCCTGGCAGCGGCGCTCGAGCCCGCGATCCGCTACGCCCGGGATGGCTTCCCCGTCACCCCGATCATCGCCCAGCAATGGGCGGCTGAAACGGCGTTGCTGCAGCGGGACTCCGCCGCGGCCGCGACCTTCCTGCCCGGTGGCCATGCGCCCGCCGCGGGTGAGTGGTTCCGGAATCCAGACTACGCCCGCACCCTCCAGACCATCGCCACGACCGGCATCGGTACCTTCTACGGCGGCCCGATCGGCCAACGGATCGTGGCTCGGCTCAAGGCGCTCGACGGCTTCATCACCCTCGATGATCTCAAGAAGAACGCCCCCAACTGGGTGACCCCGATCTCGGTACCGTTCCGGGGATACCGGGTCTGGGAGCTTCCGCCCAGCAACCAGGGCGTCGCGGCGCTCGAAATGCTCCGGATCCTCGAGCCCTACGACCTGAAATCGATGGGCCACAACTCGGCCGCCTACCTCCATCATCTGATCGAGGCCAAGAAACTCGCCTACGCCGACCTGGAACGGTTCGTCGGCGACGCCGACCATCTCGACATGCCGGCCGAGCGGATGCTGTCGGATGAATTCATCGCCGAGCGGCGGAGCCACCTCGACGCCACCCGGGCCCAGACCCGGGTCGACCCCGGGCCACTCCGGACCGCCAGCGAGACCATCTATCTCACCACGGCGGACGCCGAGGGGAACATGGTGTCGCTGATCAACTCGAACTTCGACGCCTTTGGGTCGGGGATCGTGGTGCCGGGCACCGGCTTTCCGCTCCACAATCGCGGCGCGGGCTTCAGCCTCACGACCGGGCTGCCTAACACGGCGGCGCCCGGGAAACGCCCGTTCCATACGCTGATTCCCGGATTCGTGACCCAGACCGTGCAGGGGCGCGAGACCGCCTACATGAGCTTCGGGCTGATGGGCGGCGGGATGCAGGCCCAGGGGCATGCCCAGTTCCTGATCAACCACTTCGTGTTCGGGATGGATCTGCAGGAGGCGATCGATGCGCCGCGGTTCCGGCACCTCGACGGCCTCCGGGTGGCGATCGAGATGCCGGTGGGGGACCAGGTCCGCGCCGCGCTGGCGGGCATGGGGCACGTCCTGGTCAACGACCGGCCAATCTCATTCGGCGGGGCGCAGGCCATTGTGCGCCTCGCGAAAGGCTACGCCGCCGGGAGCGACCCCCGGAAAGATGGAATGGCGGTCGGGTACTGACGCGGTCAGTGCCCCCGCGGCGCCTGACAGGAGTGGGTTTTCGCGGCTCAGCGCCCTGTTGGTGGCGGCGACGGAGCTCGGCGAAACTCAGCCGTCCCCGCCATGTCCAGCACGACTGATTCCACCTTCCCCGCCCCGCTGATTCGGAACATCACCGGAATCGGCGGCAGCACCGGCGTATCGAACCGGGCCCGGAACGAATCGAGATGATAGTGCTCGAGGTCCGACTGCCAGTTGGGCCCGAAAGTCAGATGGAGCTTCCCCCCGTCCTCCCGGATCACCAGCTCGCCGTACAGTGAATCGGCGTACGTCCCCGCATACGCCGACAGCGGCAGCGACGGCTTCGTATCCGCCAGTCGGCCGACATCGGCCTTCTTCTGCGCCTCGCGACCCCGGGCCCGCGCGGCCTCGAGGCGTTTGAACCCGTCCCCCGACCAGTCCTTCATCGGGGCCCCGAGCTGGTGATCGAACACCCGGTGGAGAATTGCCTGCGGCAGACCGCTCCCGTTCTGGCTGGTGAGGATCACGACGCCGAAGTGATTCTCCGGCATCATTCCGACCAGGGCACTGAACCCGTCCACGTTGCCGCCGTGGTGAACTACCATCCGGCCCCGGTAGTCCTCCAGAAACCAGCCCAGCCCGTAGGCCTGCAGGTGGGTATCGGGATTGGCGGCCCGCGCGGCTGAGTCGGTCCGGATGACGGTCTGGGCCTGGTGCATTTCGTCGGCGGACTTCGGCGAGATCAGCGTCTTCCCGCCGTACGTCCCTCGGCCCAGCTGGAGCCGAACCCACTGGGCCATGTCGACGGCGTTCGAGTTGATCGAGCCGGCCGGCCCGGCGTTGTCGATATCGCGCCAGGGAACGACCCGCACCGTGTCGTTCACTGTCGCGTGGGGCGACGCCACGTTAGGCTGCCCCCGGACGCCTTTGACGCTGGTGGTACTGGAGGTCATGCCGAGTGGCGTGAAGATCCGCTCGCGGACGAAATCGTCCCAACTCTTGCCGGACACCTTCGCCACCACCTGCCCGGCGGTGATGTACATGATGTTCTGATAGCCGAACTGCGACCGGAACGACCACGACGGCGTCAGGAAGCGGACCCGGCGGACGATCTCATCACGGTCGAAGCCGGAGCCGTACCAGGCCAGTTCGCCGCGGGCCAGACCGCTCCGGTGGCTCAGGAGGTCGCGAACCGTGAGCTCGCGGGTGGCGTAGGGGTCCCACAGCTGAAAGCCCGGGAGGTACACGGAAGGATTGGCATCGAGCGACACCTTCTTCTCGTCCACCAGCATCGCGATCGCGGCGGAGGTGAAGGCCTTCGACGCCGACCCGATCGCGAAAATGGTCCGTTCGTCGACCCGGTCGGGGCGGCCATTCTCCCGGACGCCGTACCCCCTGGCGTAGATCACCGAGTCGTTCCGGACCACGGCCAGGGCCAGGCCGGGAACCTGCCAGGTCTTCATGGCCGCTTCGACGTAGGCGTCGAGCCCGGCCCAGGGTTCTTTGCCCTGCGCCGCGACCCGCGACGGGGCCACGGCTGCGACGAGCGCGATCAGGGTGACCGTCCAGCGACGGCAGGCCACGACAAGCATCGGATTCTCCTGGGAGGGCTGGCTTGCTCGAACATAACCGGCAACCGGGCCGAGTCCGAACCCCGCATTTTCCAGACCGCGCTGGATTCTCCCGGCCACCAACCGTGGAGAAGTGGCGCCATGAAGAACTGGTTCAATTCGGCCGACGCCCGGGATCTGCTCCCCCCGTACCTGCAACTGCACGGCCTGCTGCTGACGCTGTGGTTCCTGCTCTTGACCTCCAGACAGGCCTGGTCGCCACCCGCCGAGTCCGGCTGCATTGCTCGCTGTTCGGCGCGCTGGTCATCTACGACCTCTGGTCGGGCCGACGGATCCATCGGGTCACCGCCCTCGGCGTTGCGCTCGATGTGGCGGTCCTGGGGGCGAGCGTCGCCCTCGGACTGAGTCCGTTCGGCCGGGCCCTGGTGGAAAGGCTCCGCTAGGCCGGGCGCCTCGCGGTGGCGGCCTTCCGGTGGGCGTCGAGAAGGATATACTGCAGGAAACGCCTCTCCGCTCCACCCATAACTGAAGGAGGGCAGCATGACCCACGCCGCCGAGCCGCCCCCAGCTGCCAGGCAATCGTGGCCCCTCAAGATCCTGCTCGGACTGACCGGCGTCCTCGTCGTTCGTTTCGTCCTCAAGTACGCCGTGCCGTATTTCGGCCTCGACCCGGTCCAGTTCGGTCCGAGCTTCTGGCCTCGGCGAGTCGGCCTTCTTGCCCACCTGGGCGCCGGCACATTCGCGATCCTGATCGGATTGGTGCAGCTCTGGCTGGGCGAGAAACGCCTCGCGATGGCCTGGCACCGGACGCTTGGCAAGCTCTACGTAGCGGCGGTGGCGGTCGGCTGCCTCGGCGGGTACTACCTGGCGCTGACGACCTCCGAGATCGGCTGGGTCTACTCCGCGGGCCTCTTTGGCCTGGCCCTGGCCTGGACGGTGACGACCGGCATGGCGTATGTGGCGATCCGGCGCGGCGTGATCGCGCAGCACCGGGAGTGGATGATCCGAAGCTACGTGGTGACGCTCGCGTTCGTGTTCATCCGCCTGGGGGACGAATTGATGGCGCGCTACACTGCCACGGATGTGGCCGAGCGCCAGAAATTCCTCGCCTGGTTCTGTTGGGCCGGGCCCCTGCTCATCGCGGAGCCGCTGATCCAGCTCCGCAAACTCCGGCGTCCGCCGCGCGCGACCGCCGCCTGACCTCCGCTTGCCGGAGACCCGAATGCCGACCTCCTCTGCCACGCTCGTCAACCTGGGCCTGATCGCCGCGACCCGCTTGGGCGTAGTTGGCCCTTTGAGCCCATCCCCCGTGAGGCTGAAGCCATGAAACCAGATGATGTCCGGCTCGCCGAACTGCCCAGCATCCCCCTCGCTGTCGTCCGCCGCCAGGTGTCACGGAGCGACCTGAGTGCGGCGGTCCGCGAGGGCTGCGGCCGGGCGTGGACGTTCGCCCGCGGACACAACCTGACGGCCGGGCAACATCGCGGTGTACCGGGATGGGACGATCCGCCTCGACGCCGCGTGGAACTGCCGGCACCCTTCACCGAGGGCGACGGCATCATCCGCTCAGCCAGACCCGCCGGCCTGGTGGCCGGCGGGGAGCGCATGGTGCGAACCGCGTACGTTACAGCCTGGCGCCTGGCCTTTGAGCAGCGTCTCCCTGAAAGGACCCCGTGACACCCACAAGGCACGGGCCGGCGCTCGCCGCGGCCCTCCTCTCAGCCGGCCTGCTTCTCTCGCCTCCGAGCGACGCCCGGGCGCGGCCCGCTGCCGTCGAGATCGCGTTCGTGGCCAACGCCAAGGGCGGCACCGTCGCCCTCCTCGACGTGGCCACGCGCATCGTACTCGGCGCGATCGACGTAAACCCAGCGCACGAGAAAAGCGACGGCCCCGGGGCCGCGAACTATGCCCAGGACACCGACATCTCGCCCGACGGCAAGACCCTCTACGTCTCCCGCGGCTACGTCGGGGATGTGGCAGCGTTCGACATCGCCACCGGCCGGATGCTCTGGCGCTGCCCCCTCAACACCGGGCGCGCCGACCACATGACCCTCACCCCCGACGGGAAGAGTCTGTTCGTCTCGGCGATGCTCGACAACCGGGTTTACCGGATCGCCACCAGCAGCGGCACCATTACGGGCCACCTGGTCACCGGCATCTATCCCCACGACAACAAGGTCTCGCCCGGCGGGCGGCTGCTCTACAACTCGAGCCTGGGGCCGCTCGCGACACTCCCCCGTGCCGCGAACGCGCCACCTCTGGCCGACACGCCCGGCCACCCGTACCAGCTCACGATCGCCGACACCCGGACCCTCAAGATCCAGGACGTCATCCAGCTCGAGGTCCCGTTCCGCCCCTGGCAGTTCACCCCGGACCGGCACGGGATCTACGCCCAGCTCTCGAACCAGCACGCCGTGATCGCCTACAACCTCGCGACCCGGAAGGAAACCGGGCGCCTCGAACTGCCGGTTAAGCCTGGGGTGACTGTGAAAGACTGGGACTTCGACGCGCCTCATCACGGCCTGGCGCTCAGCGACGATGGGAAGACGCTATGCCTCGCGGGCCGAGCATCCGACTACGCCGCGCTGGTCCGGGCGCCGGAGCTCACGTTGATCACCACCATCCCGGTCGGAGACGCCCCGGGCTGGGCGGAGGTCGCGGACGAGGGCCGCCTGTGCCTGGTCGCCAATACGAGGAGCGACGACCTCTCGATCATCTCGATCGCCGATCGCACCGAGATCGTGCGGCTCCCGATTGGGAGCGGCCCCAAGCACATCACCGTGGCGCGGATCCCGACCGCCGTCATCGCGGCGTTCAAGGCCCGGCGGTAGTCCGCAGTCGACAGGAGGCGCGGGCAGGGAGTTCCCGGTTACGGCGGAGGCAACTCGGGCGCTCGCCCCGACCAATCGTACCGCATCACGAGGTCACGCGCCTCGGGCTCGGTCAGCCCGTGGCTGGCCCAATTCCTCCGGGTCAACTGGACCAATCCCTCGACGTCGGCCAGCGCCTTCATCTCCCGCATCATGTTGCTCCGGTAGTCCCCCCGGCAACCCAGCGCGTCGGCCACGATCGAGATGTAGCACCTGACGCCGACCTCGTCGCTGGCCAGATCACACCACTCCCGCTGGCAGGCGTGGGATTTCGTGACCACGAGATCGGCCCCGGTTGCCCTGAGTGCCGACCAGAGTTCGGCTCGAATCGACTTCCAGCGACGGGGCTCGAGCCCGGTGATGCTGGGGCCGCAGTCGTAATCGAGGTCCGGCGGTGCCTCGATCACGCCCAGGTAATCGAGTCCCGGCACCGACCGGAGGATATCGCCGACCTGCTCGGTGTCCTCCCGGGCTCGTCGCTGACCGTGGTGATGACCGGTCCGCCCGACATGTCCGTGCAACGCCGCCCGGTTCGGAACCGGGTTCTTCCAGGGAATCCGGCCGGCGCGGGCCAGGTCAGCCAGAAACGCCGCGGCACTGGTGACGCGAAACGGCAACGCCGCCTGGTCCCGACCCGTCACGATGTCGCTGAAGTGGACATCGCACGACGGGCACCAATGAACGACCAGAGCGGGCCCGAACGCGGCCAGCCGATCGATGGTCGACGACGCTACGCCTTGCCCCTTGGCCACGTCTCCGTGGTGGTCCCAGGTGACTCCGCAGCAGAACTGCACCCCGGCAACCGCCACGAAGTCGAGCCCCAGCGCCTCGAACACGGCGACGACGTCGGCAGCGATATCGGGAGTACGGAGAATGTTGCAGCCAAGATAGAGCACGATCTGGTGCGATCGGGCGGGCGGATCCCACCGCTCGAGCCAGCGAATGGCGTCAGCCGGAATCTGAAGCCGTTTCAGATCCTGAGGCCGGCGATAGTAAGCCGCGTAGTCGAACGTCATTCAACCCCGGACGTCACGCGGCGCCCCAGGGCCGCGACAGCACGCAGGCGTTGATCCCGCCGATCCCCATCGACAGTTTCCCCGCGTAGCCGTCCGGTGCCACTGCCTCCTCGTCGAACACGAAGAGCTCGTGGCGCTCGCCGATCGACGGATGGAGCTCCCCCCGCGTGAGCGACGTCGGATAGAGCCGGCCCCGCGCGTACCCCAGATACTGCGCGGTCAGTTCCCACCCGCCGGCGCCGCCCATGCCGTGCCCGAAGGTGCCCTTCCGCGCTGTGACCAGCACGCTCGCGGGCAGCACCTCCCGCATGTTGGCCACTTCGAGGTCATCCCCCGGCGTAGCGGTGGCGTGGAGATCCCAGCTGGCCACGTCGGCGGCCGTCGCCCCCGCACCGTCGAGGGCCTGCCGGATCGCGGCCAGCGGCCCCTCGGAACTCGGCGTGATGATGTGATGCGCGTCCGAACTGGTGCCGACCGACACGGGCTCCATACCCAGGGGCGTGTAGCCGAGGTTCTGGAAGTGGTCGTAGTCGCCCACGATCCAGACCGTAGCGCCGCCCGCGAGGTGGGTGCCCCGGAGGCCCTCCAGCGGCTTCGACACCCCGCCGTCCGCCGAGAGCACCCGCCCCTGGTAGAACGCCCCCACCATCAGCGGATGCGGCGGCGGGTCGGTGGCGCCGATCACCACGGCGCGGGCCTCGCCCCGCTGGATAGTGTCCATCGCCAACTTGAGCGCCAGGCCGAAGGTCGAGCAGGCGCCCACCGGGGCGAACGCGAGGCCGGTGATCCTGCCTAACATTGAAATCTGGGCGGCCGGCGTGTTGTGGATGTTCCAGATCGCGTTGGCCGATACCGACGACCACGGTGGCATCGGGGCGCCCCATGCCTTCTGGAGCCGGCTCAAGCGGCGGCCCTTCTCCTTCATCACGCTGAGCTTGCCGGACCCGACGTCGCCCTCGACGTTCAGCGCCCCGATCGCGCTGTATTCCGCCAGGTACTGCCCAAGGCCGGGACTCTTCGCGGCCCAGTAAGCCCACCAGGCACTCTCCATCGGGTCCCGCTGCTCGGGATCGGCGGTGTCCGGCGTCGGTGGCGCGGCCGCATCGATGGCCGAGCCGTCCTCGTGGGCGGCACGGGCGGGATTGCGGACCGGATCGGCCCAGTAGCGATCCCAGCGGCGCTGCGCGTGATAAAGCTCGACCGAGGCGTCGTACATCGTGCCCACGGCACCGAGTCCGCATCCTACATATACATGGGCGCCCTGGCCGAGCCGCTGGAGTTCGGCCTCGATCCCGGGGTTCTGCTGCAGGGACTGAATGAACGCCCCGATCGCGTACTTGGACGTCGGGTCCATCTTCTCGTCGAGCTGGCTGAACTTTCGTGGTGGAAACCGCTCGGAAACCCAATCCCGATAGCGGGCGAAGTCAAACTCGGGATTGCCGGCAAAGAAGGGACTCGGCCCGAACCCTTGGAACGGAGTGAGCCAGCTGTCGGTGGAGTCGAGGTTGGCCGCAAAGGCGTCGATATCGGGCGATTTGGGTGCGACCACCCCCCAGCCGTAAATGCCAATCCTTTTCATGCAGGGAAACTAACGGCTTCGGGCGTCCGTGGTCGCGCTGGCAACAGGCCTCGCCCCCAGCGATATTCCCGACTGCCACCGATGACCACAACCAACGAAGCCACCCTGCTCGCAGCCCTGGCCGACCGCTACCGCATCGAACGGGAGCTGGGCGGTGGCGGCATGTCGCGGGTCTGGGTCGCCACCGAGATCGCGCTTGACCGCAAGGTCGTCATCAAAGTCATCGCCGCCGCCCTCACCGAGGGCCTGAGCGCCGAGCGGTTTGCCCGGGAGGTACGGCTCGCGGCCCGGCTCCAGCAGGCCAACATCGTCCCGGTGTTGAGCTCGGGTGAGACGGGCGGGCTCCCCTGGTACACCATGCCGTTCGTCGCCGGCGAGTCGCTCCGCGGCCGCCTGTCGGGCGGGGCGCCGCTCCCGGTGGCGGCGTCGGTCAGTATCCTCCGGGACGTGGCTCGCGCCCTGGCCTACGCTCACAGCGAAGGGATCGTCCATCGGGATATCAAGCCCGAGAACGTGCTGCTCTCCCACGGCGCGGCAATGGTCACCGATTTCGGCATCGCCAAGGCGCTCACGGCGTCCCGAACCCAGGACGGCGGCAACGCGTCGGCCACGCTGACCCGGGCTGGTGGCTCGATCGGCACCCCAGCGTACATGGCCCCTGAGCAGGCTGTCGGGGACGCGGTGGATCACCGCACCGATCTCTACGCCTGGGGCGTGATGGCGTACGAAATGCTCTCGGGCAATCATCCCTTCGGGCGCCACACCACCCCGCAGCAGTTGATCACCGCCCATATCACGGAGCCCCCGGCACCACTCGCCGGCGGGGGCCGCGCCGTGCCGCCGGCGGTCGCGGCGATCGTGATGCGGTGCCTCGAGAAGGACCCGGCCCGGCGCCCCGCCTCTGCGGCCGAGGTGCTGGCCGCGCTGGACGGGGCGATCACGCCGCTGCCCGGAAACGGCGGTTCAATCCCCGCCCCGCGCCGCCGTCTGGCCGCCCTGCTCGGTGCCGTGGCGCTGATCGTGGCGGCCGTGGCCGGATGGATTCTTCGCCCCAAAGGCGGGGCAGGCGGGCCGTCGGGCGCGGGGGATGGGTCCCTCGCAGTGCTCCCCCTCGCCAACCTCAGCGCCGACCATGCAGACGACTATTTCGGCATCGGACTGGCTGAGGAAATCACCCGGGCGCTGGCGCAGAAGGGAGTCCGGGTGATCGGCCGGGTCAGCGCCGGCGCGCTTCAGGCCCGAGGCCTCGATGAACGCGCCATCGCCAAGGAACTGGGCGTGGGCTCCGTGCTCACCGGGACGGTGCAGCGAGCCGGCGGTCAGGTGCGGATCAACGTGTCACTGGTGTCCGCGGCGGACGGCGCGGTGCGGTGGACCGAGCGGTACGATCGCCCGCTGACCAATGTGTTCGCGGTCCAGGACGAGATCGCCCGCACCGTCTCGGCGACCCTGCTCGGTTCGTTAGGCAGGCGGGGGGCGGCGGTGGAAGCCCGGGTGGAGACCACCGATCCCGAAGCCCACGCGCTATTCCTCCAGGGACGGGTGCTATTCAACCGGCGCGGGGCCGGCCCGCTTCGCCAGGCAATCGCCCTGTTCAAGCAGGCGTCGGCGCGGGATCCGAAGTACGCCCGCGCTCAGGCGTCGCTCGCGATGTCGCTCGCCGTCATGCCCGCCTACACGGAGGACAGCACTCCGGAGGTCCTGGCGGCCGCCGTGGCCGCCGCTGAACGGGCGATTGCAATCGACTCCACCATTCCCGAGTCCTACACCGCCCTGGGATACGCCTATTCCCTGATCGGCAACCTCCCCAGAGCAGAAGACAGCTTCCGCCGGGCCCTGGCGCTCGATTCGACACTGGCTACAAGCTGGGGCTGGTACGGGCTCCTGGCCGCCCGGCTCGGCGACTACGCAGCGGCGCACGACCGAATCCGCCGGTCAATGGCGCTCGAACCCGCGTCCCTGATCGCCCGGGTCTGGGAGGTGCAGGTGCTGGTGCCGGAACGCCGCCACCGGGAGGCGGATTCGGTCGCGGCCGCGGCGATTGCCATGGACTCCACCTTCATGCTGGCCTGGACCTGGCGCGCCAACGCCCTGCTCGGCCTCGGAAAGGCCGCAGAGGCCGCATCCCTGCTCGAGCAACGGCTGGCCCGCGACCCCTCCGACCGATCCTCCGATTCGGGCCTGCTGGCCTATGCCTACGCACTCGCGGGCCGGACCCGCGAGGCGCGCGCCATGCTCGACACGTGGCGGGCTGGATCAGGCGGCCGCCTGCCACCTTCAGGCGCCACCGCGGCAGCCCTCGAAGAACTGGGCGAGCACGAGGCCGCCATCACCATGCTGGCCCAGGCGGCGGCACGTCATGATCCCTGGCTGGTGCAGTTTCCCCAGATCCCCCGCTACGACCGGATCCGCAAGGATCCTCGCGCCGAGGCGGTCCTCGCGAAGCTGGTCGAACGTTAGGCAGAGGTGCATTCGCCGCAATGCGGCCCGCCCCAGGCCGCCGCCGGGCTCAGGGAACCAGTCGAACCAGTTTGATGTGGTCGATACTGAGTGTGCCCGGCCCGGTGATCGTGAACGGCACCGGCCCGCCCGCATCCGAGAACCCGCTCTTCCCGTTGTTGTCCACCACCGCGCCACCATCCGGCGTGCACGACCCTGTCAGGTTCGCCGTAATGGTTGACGCCGTCGCCGCGTAGCAGGCCCGTTCATACCCGGGCCGGGTCAGGTTGCCGTGGCTGCTGGCCCCCTGGGGTCCGGCAATGATGTAAGTATTGTCTGCCTGGAAGACGACAAATACGCCGTTGGCTCCGGTCGCAAACCCGAAAGCCCCGACCAGCGTGCCGGCGTTTGACGTCACCTCGGTCAGCGTCACCGGGCCAACGTCGGTTCCGAGCGTAATCGTGTTCCCCGACCTGGTCAGGGTAGTCACCGGCAGCGGCTGGACGGGATCGATAATGCCGCATCCACCGTCGGTATCGACCGGCACATCGAGCACGGCGAACGCGTTGGTCGCGGCGTTGTAATTGTAGACCCCGTACTCGATCCCGTTCCCGTTGTCCGGACACGAGGCGTCGTTGGACCGGACCGCCAGCGTGAAGGTGCCATCCGGCCAGAAGGCGATGTAGTGCCGCTGGCTGCCGATCAGCACCGAGTACACCCCGGAGAGTGGGCTTGTCACGTTGTTCACGCACTTGATCTTGGCGCTCGAAACGTAGAAACCGCCGAACGGATTCTCTGCCAGGGTTGGGACCCGTCCGGTGCCCTGAATGATGGTGCAGGTCTGTCCGGCCGGCTGCGTCAGGATGAACACCGAATACTGGTCGTCCGGATTGTAGAGCCCGGGAAACGCATACTTCCCCTGGCTTTGCGGCGTCAGTGGCACCACCGGCGACACCAGCGCCCCGTTTCGCACGACTTCCGCACCAAGCGTCAGTCCGGTGCCGGAGTACCCGCCCACTCCGCCGGTGATGATGAAGCCGTCGGGCACGCAGCTGACCTGGACGTCCGTCACATTGGCCGCGCCAATGACACCGCTGCCGTTGGTAACGGTGCACGTGTGTGGCGGCGCGCCGGGCTGGGTCCCGACGGACACCGTGTACGGTGTGCCCGCGGGCAGTCCTGGAAAGGTGAAATTCGGCTGATCCACTTTCATATTGAACGCCGACCCGCCGTTCAGCAGCAGAACCCCGCCGTTCGAGTAGAGGAGGGTGGGCCCGATGGTTCCGCCAACGGTGTAGACCGTCGTGCAGGTGATCGCCACATCGGTCACGTCCCCCGACCCCATGGTGCCGGTCCCGTTGGCCACCGTGCAGACCTGCGTCGGGTTCCTCGGCTGGCCGGCCACCACCACCGTGTACGCGGCGCCGGAATTGACATGCCCGGCAAAGGTGAAGCTGGTCGTGCCCGGCGGTACCACCTGCCGCGAGCCGCCGTTCAGCAGAATATTGAGCCCGCCCCCCACGAGGCCGGCGATGGTTCCCTTCACCAGGTATGCGTTGACGGTGCAGGTCACCGCCACGTTGGTCACGTTGGCCGAAGCAATGGTGCCATTGGCGGTGCCGCCCAGCTGGCAGTTCTGGTTCACTGGCTGCGCGGTGATCGCCACGTTGTAGGGGCCGTTGGGCCGGGCCGGGAAGGCGTACGATGTGGCACCCGCCGGCACGGTAAGGATGGTGGAACCGTTCAAGTTAAGGATGAGCCCGGGCGCGCTGAGGCCAGTGATCGGCCCGCCCACGGTCCAGGTATTGGCGGCGTTGTCGGCGCAGGTCACCGCGACCGTGGTCACGTTCGACGCTCCGGCGGTGCCGGTGCCGTTGGCCACCGCGCAGGTCTGGCCCACCGGATGGGCGGCGATCGTCACGGCATAGCTGTTCCCCGGCGCGAGGGCCGTGGGGAATGCGAAACCGGTGGCGGCGGCCGGAATCGCGAGCGGCGCCCCGCCGTTCAGCAGGAGCGAGAGCCCCGACCCCGTGAGCCCTGACACCGTCCCGCCGATTACCGTGGTGTTGGTGACGCAGTTCACCACCACACTGGTGACGTTCGCGTTGGCCGTCCCGGTCGCGTTCGCGACACTGCAACTCTGCGCCGGCCCGGCCGGCTGGGTCTTGATGCTGACGTTGTACGCCGCCCCGGGGAGCGCCGTGCTCGCAAACGCGAACGACGTGGCCCCGCCCGGCACGGCGAGATCATCCCTGTTGTTGTTTTGCAGAACCAGGCCGGTGCCAGACAGCCCGGCGGTGGCGCCGCCGATGGTGTAGCTCACCGTGACGCAGGTGACTGCAATGTTGGCCACCGCTCCGGCACCCACCGTCCCTGAGCCATTGGCAATGGTGCAGTTCTGGACCGGGTTCGATGGCTGAGTCCCGATGGTGACGGCGTAGTTGCTTCCACTCGTGATGTTCGGGAACGAAAACCCGCCCGTCCCGGATGCCACCACCAGCGGCGAACCGCCGTTCAGCAGTAGAGTGAGACCGGTCCCGGTCAGGCCCGTGATCGTCCCCCCGACCGCAAATGTGTTCACAGTACACGTGACCGGGACCGACACGTTGGCGCCGCTGATGGTCCCGGTGCCGTTGGACACGACGCACGCCTGGGACGGCCCGGTCGGCTGAGTTTTGATGGTGACGTTGTACCCCGACCCCGACCCATTTGAACCGGGAAAGGTGTAGCTCGTGGCGGCGGCCGGAATCGTCAGATCATTCGATCCGTTGTTCCGGATCACGAGACCGGTACCAGTCAGGCCGGTCACCGTGCCGCCAACCGTAAATGTCGGGGGCGGGGGCGGCGGCGGTGGGGTGTCCGGCCCGTTGTCTCCCCCGCCGCCGCAACCGAAAGCGAGACATACTGCCACCACCGCCAGCACGTTTCGCCGTCCGGCCACGAGTCCCATCCTTGACCTGCCTGGTACTTGATTGGTTCCGCAGATTCGAACTGAGCCAAAGAACACCCCTGCGGGAGTCCGGGCAAGTGGTTCCGCGGGTCGCGCAGCCGAACTCGCGGCCCAAGGCCAAAGGCATGCGCGCAATGCGGCACCCCGGCATGCAACGCCGGCCCGCTGCCCCCGGTCTTAGCGCCCCTTCCGGTCGGCCTGCCGGAGAAATTCCCGCACGGCGCCGAGCATGAAATCGGGGTTGTCGTTCTGGGAAACGTGCCCGCTCCCCGGAATGATCTTGAACTGGGCGTTCGGCACCAGCTTCGAGAACTTCTCGGTGGATGAGGGCGTGGCCTCATCGAACTCCCCCGCCATGAACAGCGCCGGCACCGTAATCCCCTTGAGCCACTCGGTTCCGTCGAAGGTCTTGAGGGTACCCGTCGAGGTAAACTCGCTCGGCCCCCACATGTAGCCGTAGACCAGTTCACCGTGACTCGCGGTATCGGCACCAGGAATGTGCATCGGCTTCCGGAAGACGAAGTGCCGGTAGTAGTCCATCGTAGCCGCTTGATACGCGGGGGAGTCGGTGGTGTGGTTGGCCTCGTTCGTCTTGATGGCCTGCTGGACCGAATCCGCCAGCGTCTTGATCAGCGAATCGGCGTCCTGCTCCCACTGCGCGGTCGTGACCAGCGGGCTCAGGAACGTGACACTCTTCACGCCCCTGGGATGCGACCCCATGTATGCCTCGAGCAGCATTCCGCCCCACGACTGGCCCAGGAGATGGACTTCAGTCAGGCCGAGCGAGTCGCGGAGGGCCTGAAGCTCCTTGACCGCGCGGTCGACCGTAAACAGCGTCGTGTCGGTGGGGTGGTCCGCCTTCCCGGCACCGAGTTGGTCGTAACGGATCACGGGACGGTCGTCGCCCAGCGCCCCGAACGGCTTGTTGGCATAGCTCCCCGACCCCGGGCCGCCGTGGATTACGATCAGCGGGGTGCCGGGGCCGTTGCCCATCCTGGCGTAGTAGATCTTGCCGCCGCGAACCCGGACGTAGCCCTCTGTCGGCGGCACGGGCTTGGCACAGGCGGCCGCGAGAGCAAGGAAAATGGAAGTCAGGAGACCGGCACGAATCATGGGGATGCCCGTTTGAGGTCCGACAAAGGTAGTGCCGGAGCCCGAACCCGGCAGTGGCGTTGCCCACCCTCCCGACCGCCGGCCGGCGCTCTATACTTCGGCATGACCAAGATCACCATCCGACGCCTCGGCCTGACCCTGGCTCTCCTTGCTGGAACCCGCACCGCGCTGGCCCAGACACTGGCCACGATGACCCCGGCCGTCCGCGAATACATCTCGGTCGACGCCCCCGTCGTCGCGCTCACCCACGTTCGGCTGATCGACGGCACCGGTGCCGCCCCACGCGCCGACCAGACAATCATCCTCGACCAGGGAAGAATCTCCTGGGTCGGCGACGCGGCCGCGGCCCGGATTCCCGCCGGGGCAAAGGTCCTCGACCTGCCCGGCCACACCGTGATCCCGGGCATCGTCGGGCTCCACAACCACACCTTCTACTACACCAGCGCCCCGCGAGCGGTCCAGTCCAACTACACCGCCCCGCGGCTCTATCTCTCCCAGGGCGTCACCACCATCCGGACCACCGGCAGCACCTCGCCCTACGCGGAACTCAATCTCAAAGCCAACATCGAGCGGGGCGAAGTCCCGGGCCCGCGGATGCTGGTCACCGGGCCATACCTGGTGAGCCCCGGCTCCGACATGCGCCTCGACCTGATCGGCATGCACGAACTGAAGGGCCCGGCCCAGGCGCGCAAGGTCGTTGACTACTGGGCCGAGGAGGGCGCAGCCTGGCTCAAGGTCTACACTCAGCTCTCCCGGGAGACCGCCGCGGCGATCGTTGATGAGGCCCACAAGCGCGGGCTCAAGGTGACCGGGCACATCTGCTCGATCGGCTTCAAGGAAGCGGCGGAGCTCGGGTTCGACGGGGTCGAGCACGGCCTGATCAACGATGCCGAATTCGACCCCGACAAGCGGCCCGACCTCTGCCCCGCCGGCGCCAGCGGGAGGCTGGCCGCTCTCGACATCGCGGGCGACCCGCGGGTCCGCGCCACCATCAGTACCATGACCGCCCGCAAGGTCGCGATGACCTCGACGCTGGCGGTCTACGAATGCGCCGTCCCGGGCCGGCCCGAGGCCGACCCGCGCGTCATGGAAGTACTCTCGCCCGACAGTCGGACCGAGGAGCTGGCGCGCCGGGCCACCATCACCGGACAGGCCGCCGGCTCGCCGTGGCCCACGGTCTTCAAGAAGGCGATGGAGTTCGAACGGGCGTTCGTGGCGGCGGGCGGATTGCTCGCGGCCGGGGTCGATCCGGCCTGGAGCGCCCCGGCGGGGATCGGCGACCAGCGGAATTACGAGTTGCTCGTGGAAGCCGGTTTCTCCCCGGAAATCGCAATTCAGATCATGACCCTGAACGGCGCCAGGGTGCTCGGCCTCGACGACCGCACCGGCTCCGTCGTTCCCGGCAAGGCCGCGGACCTGGTGGTGATCGAGGGCGATCCCGCGGCCCACCCGGCGGAGATCCGTAACGTTCGCACCGTGTTCCGCGACGGAATCGGGTACGACTCAGCCCGGCTCTACGCCGCCGTAAAGGGCCTGGTCGGCATCCGCTGACCCTCACCCACTCGACCATCTCCCTGGAGTCGCCCATGAGCGCGTACGTCGTTGGCCTGGTTGAGGTCTCGAATTGGGATGGGTACCGCGAGTACATGCGGCACACGCCCCGCCTGATTCAGCAGTTCGGCGGCCGCTTCATCGCCCGCGGTGGCGAGACGATCACCCTCGAGGGCCCCGCCGATATGCCACGGATCGTGCTGATCGAGTTCCCGTCGCTTGAACAGGCGCGAACCTTCTATCACTCGCCCGAATACAGCAGGGCGCGGAAACTCCGCGAGGGAGCCGGAATCGTCAAACTGGTGGCGATCGACGGCTACCCCACCGAGCAATGGGAGGCGGCGGCGAAGGAAAGCGCCCGCTTCACGCTCGAATGACGACCGCTCTGCTGCTCGTGGCGGTGGTGATCGCTGCCGTGATCGGCGTCGTGTACCTGGCCCCCGCCCGGGTTCTCGATATCGCCATTAACGCCGAGCGGCGCCGGTCAGGGCTCGTCGCACGGGCCATCGAACTTCCGGGAGGACTCCGCTATGCCTACCTCGAGGGTGGCCACGGCGAGCCGCTGATCCTCCTGCACGGCTTCGGCGCCGACAAGGACAACTTCGCCCGGGTCGCGAAGTTCCTCACGCGGCACTATCGCGTCATCATCCCCGACCATATCGGTTTCGGCGAATCGAGCCATCCGCGTGACGCCGATTACCGCCCGACTGCCCAGGCTGAGCGCCTTCAGACACTCGCCCAGGCACTGGGGGTTGGTGACGTTCACCTCGGCGGAAGCTCAATGGGGGGACAGATCGCCCTGACCTGGGCCGCCCTCGATCCTGCCCGGGTCAAGAGCCTCTGGTTGATCGGCCCGGCCGGGATCTGGAGCGGCCCCGAAAGCGAACTCGGCAAGGTCATGCGTGAAACCGGCATCAATCCCCTCATGGCCTCGACCACCGACGAGTACGCCGCGGTCTTCCGGTTCGTGATGGCCGACCCGCCCTTCATTCCCCGTCCGCTGCTCGACGTGAAGGCCCGGGAACGGATCGCGAACCAGACGCTGGAACGCCGGATCTTCCAGGAGATCCGGAGCGACAACGTCGAACCACGGATCGCCGGTCTCACCATTCCGTCCCTCCTGGTCTGGGGTGAACACGACCGCGCCATTCACCCGGGTACCGCCGAAGTGCTGCACCGCCTCCTGCCGGCATCCCGAGTGACAATCATGCCGGGGGCCGGGCATCTGCCGATGCTGGAACGCCCCCGGGAAAGCGCATCGGCCTACCTCAGATTCCTGGCCTCGTGAGATACCGCAGGGCACGCCAGTCACTCCCCTCGTGGGACGGCCGCATTGACTTCCCTCTCTCGACCATCAATATTCAACCAGTTGCCAACCAGATTGAGGCGCTACCATGGAGTCCATCGCGGCCTTCGACGCCAAGACCCGCCTCAGCGAGTTACTCGACCGGGCGGCCAAGGGCGAAACGTTCCAGATCACAAAGCACGGGCGCCCCGTCGGGAAGCTCGTGCCCCCCGATACGGCGCGGGACCCCCAGGTCATCGCCGAAGCCGTGGCGCGATTGAAGCGCTTCCGTGGCGCATTCAAGGGCATGCGACGGAACGAGCTGGTCGACCTCAAGCACCAGGGCCATCGGTTCTGATGGCGTTGATCCCCGACGTCTCCGCCATCCTGAGCCAGGCCCTCGACGACGAGGACGCGAGCTACGCCGAAGCCGTGATCGCATCGATTGCCGCCGACGAGGCGCTCGTCCCGACTCTTTTCTGGTTCGAGATTCGCAATGCGCTTCTCATGGCCGAACGACGGAAGCGGATCAGCGCGGCAAGGTCAGCCTCGTTCCTTGCTGACCTTGCCCTGCTTCCCTTCGGCATCGACGACCTGCCCCGGGAAGGAACCGTGTTCGAGTTGGCGCGGCGCCACAACCTCACGATCTACGACGCCGCCTATCTGGAGTTGGCCCAAAGGAAGCATCTGCCGCTCGCCACGACCGACACCGCGCTGATCAAGGCTGCGAAGAGAGCCGGCGTCGTCCTGTTCGAGAGAACCCGGCCTTGAAGAAGAGGTTGCCGGCTGCGCCACGTTCCGACCCCACCGTGGCGCGCGTTGACTCATCTGCGCTGGTCACGGCCCGGGGCCGCGGAACGGCGGGAATCAAGGCCACGGTGGTCTGGACCGGCGGTCAGATCGCCGGCGTGGCCACGCGGCAAGGTCAATAATGACCCGTTCGCCGCTCATCCTGTCGCTCCTGGCCTGGGCTGGCCTGTGGGTCTTCTGGTTCCTCGCCACCCGCAGTGTCCACCCAACATTCACGCTCGCCGTCATCGTGACGACCAGCCTGATCGCGGCCTACGCCCTCGCTGCATACGTCAATCACCTGGTGCTGGTGCCCCGCTTCTGGCGGGTAAGCCGAGGCCGTTATGCGGCGTGGCTGGCCGCGACGATGATGGGGCTGACCGCCGCGGCGCTGGCAGTTATTCGGACGGCGTACGCCACCACGCTCGGGCCGGACCCCGACCCCTATGGACTGTACCGGCATTACGCCATCGATCTGTTCGGCATGGCCGTCCACCTGGCCGCCGCGGCGGCCCTCGTGGCAGCGTGGAAGCGTCGGGCGGCCCGCTGATCCATCCTTCCGGACCGGAGTGTGAGATGGAGCTGACCCTGGAGACCGTGCACAGGATCGTGACCCGGCTCTTCGCCCAGGCCGACCACCAGCCGGCGCTGGCGATGCTCGAACAGTACGGTACTGCCGCCTGGGAGGGAGAAGTTGCCCGTGTCCGGGTGGCAGCCCTCAAGGTGAGCGGGGGAAAACTCGCGGAGCTCGAACGGGCCGTCGCCGCAGCCAAGGTTGATTACCGCGACGTCCTGTCATGGGCGGAGTACCCGACCGAACTCGTGAAACCGACCTGGGAGATGCCGGGCCCTGACGTAGCGCAGATCCGCACCAGCGATCGGAGCCAGTACATGCAATGGCTGATCGAGATCACCAAACCCTGACCGGCCACTCCCGCCGCCCGCTCGCGGGTGGCAGATTTGAGCGACATTCAACCCGTCAGCCCAGCACTTGATGTCCTGACCCACAGGAGCCGCATGCCTCGCTTGTTCGCCACCGTCGCCGCCGTCGTGCTGTTGGCTGGCCCCGCGGCCGCACAGACCGCGACGATCCCCACGACCCAGCCCCCGGCCCGCCCCGCCGATGTCGCAACGCTCGACGGTCTGATCAAGGCCTACTATGACGTGGTGAGCGGCCCGGCCGGTTCGCTGCCCGACCCCGTCCGCGACCAGTCGCTTCACCACCCCCAGGCCCAGATCACCATGCTTGATCGCAAGCCCGACAGTACCGCGACGGTGGCGGTCATCACCCTCGCGGACTACTACCGCCGTGGGGGGTTGGGCCCTCGGAAGAAGCCGTTCTACGAACGTGAAATCCACCGGGTCGTCCAGCGGATCGGCGCTCTCGCCCACATCTGGAGCACCTACGAGAGCGCCCTGACCCCCGGCGGCAAGCCGTTCAGCCGCGGGATCAACAGCATCCAGGCCTATTGGGACGGGCACCGCTGGTGGATTCTCGGCTGGGTGTTCGATGACGAGCGGGCAGGCAACCGGGTGCCGGCCGAGTTCCTTCCCCACTAGTCGCCAGGGAGCCTCCATGACGATGCCGGAAACGGCTGACTGGTCCTCCGGGATGGCCGACCACCGCCGCTCCATCGAGACATTCGTCTCTGTCGCTCGGGCCATTCCCGCCACTGATTGGAACACGCCGCTCGCCGCCGACAAATGGTCGCCGGCCCAAACCGTCGAGCATGTCCGCCTGGTGTACGAAGTCCTCGGCCGCGAACTGGCCGGTGGCCAGGGTCTCGTGATTCGGACCAAGTGGTGGCAGCGAGCAGTGCTCCGGTTCAAAATCCTCCCCAACATCCTGGCCCACGGGAAGATTCCCGCCCGCGCCCCCGCCCCGCGGGAGGCCCGGCCCGGCCCCGGCCCGTTCGAGAAGGAACCGCTGCTCGAGGCCCTCACCGACGCGTCGGCCGCCATGGCGCGGACGCTGGCCGAACGGAGGGACACGCCGGGAGCCGCCGTCACCCACCACATCTTCGGGCGCCTCACCCTGCCCCAGATCGTCCGGTTCGGCACCGTGCATAACGATCATCACACCCGGCAACTGCAGCGCTCATGATCCCGCCCCGCTATCGCCGCGAAGCGGCCTTCCATCGCGCCGCCCTGCTGCTCGGGCTGGAAGCCGGTCCCGCCACCATCGCCTGGGCGGAAGCCGCGCTGGCTGCGGTCGATCATCCGCCGGCCGGGCTGATCGAGGTTGCCATGACACCGGCGGCCGACTTGTCCGCGCTCCGCCACGCCCTGGCACCAATCGAGGAGGTGGAACCCGAAGGACTCACCCACGCACTGGTCGACCGCGCCGCTCGGGATCTCAACGTCGGACGCCGCTCTCTGGCCGATACGTTCACGGTACTGGCACAGCTCCGCCGCGGCCTGACACTGGCCCCGGACCTCGAGTTCCGCCTCGCCCAGTTCGACAACGGCTACCTGCTGGCCCGGGCCCGGATCGCCGGCGACCCCGTAGAGGCCGGTACCGAGCTCGAAGCCTGGCTCGGCGGCTTTGCCGGCGCCGAAGCGGCCTATTTCGAAGGCCCGATCGACCACGCGCTCAAGCTGCCCGTCGACCAAGCCGAGGCGTTCCTCGCCGCGCTCTCCCGGTATCTCGCGTCACCTGCGGTTGGCCCGTCAGCCGAACCGGCCCAGGTCTGGTCCGAACCAGGAGGCGCCACCGTCAGGCTCTATCTCAACCGCGCGGCATGGGCTGCTGCCGAGGCGGCGTTCGCCCCGCTCCCTGCAGCCGCGGCGGAACCCGCCGACCACCGGCCCGACACCGCCCGCCGGGTGCTGAACAGCCGGGACCGCCGCGCACTCGGCCAAGACGAGGTCGCCCTGGCCTGAGGACTCAGTTTCGGTCAGGGCCTGCCGATAACCGGCCACATGGCCCTAACCGACGTCTTCATCGCCAGGCAGCCCATCTTCAATCGGGCCGATGCCGTCCACGGCTACGAGCTGCTGTTCCGCTCGGGGCCCGACAACTTCTTCGCCGCCAACGACATTGACCTCGCGGCCACCCAGGGGCTCGAACGGAGCGTCATGAGCTTCGGCTTCGACGAGCTCACCCAGGGGCGCCTCGCCTTCGTCAATCTCTCGAGGCGCGTTCTCCTGAACGAGTTGTACACGCTGCTGCCCCCAGACCGATCCGTCATCGAACTCCTCGAGACCGTTGAACCGGACGAACAGGTCATGGCCGCCTGCCACCGGCTCAAGAGTTACGGCTACCAGCTCGCCCTCGACGATTTCGTCTATCGTCCCGAATTCGATCCGCTGCTCGAGCTTGCCGACATCGTGAAGGTCGATTTCCGGATTCCCGAGAGCCGGTCCGTCGAAGCCATCAACCGGCTTAAGAGCTACGACTGCAAACTGCTCGCTGAAAAAGTCGAGACCCGGGCGGAACGGGCCCAGGCCCAGCAACTCGGCTTCGACATGTTCCAGGGGTATTTCTTCTGCCGCCCCGAGATGATGCGGCGCCGCGCCCCAGTGCCCGGCCGAACCAACTACCTGCAACTGCTCCGCGAAGTCGCCCAGGACGACGTCGAGTTCGGCCGAGTCGAGACCATCATCAGGCAGGAGGTCGCCTTTTCGATCCGCCTCCTCCGGTACCTCAACTCCGCCGGATTCGGCTGGCGTCACCAGGTCGAAACGATCAACCATGCCCTTCGCCTGCTCGGTGTCCGGCAACTCCGGAAATGGGTCTCGGCCGTGGCCACCGTTGGCCTGGCCGACGGCAAGCCCATCGAACTGGTGACCACGGCACTGCTCCGGGCCCGGCTCGCGGAATTGCTGGCCGGCCCGGCCGGGCTGGCCCGGTCCGACCTGGAATTATTTTTCGGGGGATTGCTGTCGGTGATGGACGCCGTGATGGACGAGCCGCTCGACAAAGTCGTCGACTCGATGTCGGTGTCACCTGCCCTCGCGGCGGGACTCCTTCGCCACGAGCCGCCGTTCGGCCCAGTCCTCGATCTCGCCATCGCCCAGGACCGCGGCGATTGGGGTCAGATGGAGGCCCTGGCCGGGCAACTCGGCACCGCGCCGGGCCAGGTCCAGGAGGCCTACCTCACCGCGTCGAGCTGGGCGGCCGGCCTCGTCAAAGCCGCCTAGGCGAACGGCGCCTCAAGCGACGGACTCTGCGGCGTCATCAGCTCCGCGCCGGTCTCGGTGATGATCATGTCGTCCTCGAGGCGGATGCCGAATTCGCCAGGGATGTAGATCCCCGGTTCGTCGCTGAAGGTCATCCCCGGCTCGAGCAGCAGCGGGTTGTCCTTGACCAGATACGGCCATTCATGGCCGTCCATCCCCATCCCGTGGCCCACCCGGTGACCGAAGTACTTGTAGCCTGGCCCGAAACCGCCGTCCTCGATCACCTTCCGCGCGGCCGCATCGACCTTCCCCGCCGGCACCCCCGGACCCGCCGCCTTGAGCGCCGCCGTCTGGGCCCGATGTTCGATCTCGAACACCTGCTTCATCCGGTCCGTCGCCCTGCCTAACACGAATGTCCGGCTGATGTCCGAGGTATAGCCGCCCACGGTGCAGCCGCCGTCGATCAGAAGGATCGAGCCCTCGCTGATCACCTGCGGCGTGATCGATCCGTGCGGGAGCGCGGAGTACTGCCCGACCTGCACCCCCGCGCCGC
>JANMXA010000291.1:0-5887 GCA_031394255.1 Gemmatimonadota bacterium | reverse complement strand
CTTCGACGCCGAGGCCCTTCAGGTCGTGGGAGACCAGGTTGGCCACCGCGGCGCTGTGGAGCAGGGCCTTGGTCGGGATGCAGCCGATGTTGACGCAGACGCCGCCCAGCTTCTCCTTCTCGACCACCGCAGTCGAGAGGCCGAGCTGGGAGGCGCGGATGGCGCAGACATAGCCGGCGGGGCCACCGCCGAGGATGATGACGTCGAAATTCGCCACGGTGTTCTCCGTAGGGTCGGTGGAGCGTTACAGCAGCGCCGCCGGATTCTCCAGCAGCAGCTTGAGCGTTTTCAGGAACTCGGCGCCGGTAGCGCCGTCGATGACCCGATGGTCGCACGACATCGTGACCCGCATCCGTTTCCGGGGGACCACCACGCCGTTCACCACCGCGGGCACCGGGGCGATCGACCCGATGGCCAGGATCCCGGCCTCGGGCGGATTGATCACGGCCGTGAAGTGCTCGATGTCGAACATTCCGAGGTTCGAGATCGAGAAAGTCGAGCCGGTGTACTCCTCGGGCATCAGTTTCCGCTCCCGGGCCTTCGCCGCCAGGGCCCGGGATTCAGTGCCGATCTCGAACACGGATTTCTGGTCGGCATTCCGGATCACCGGCGTGATCAGCCCATCCGGCACCGCGACGGCCATCCCGATGTGGACCTCGTTCCAGTACCGGATCGAGTCGTCCTGCCACCAGGCGTTGCAGGCGGTGTGCTGGGCCAGCGACAAGCCGACCGCGCGCACCACGAGGTCGTTGAAGGAGATCTTCCCCTGGTCGCCGTTCACGGCCTTCATCTGGTCGCGGAGATCCGCGGCCCGCTCCATGTCGATCTCGGAGGTGAGATAGAAGGTCGGGATCGGGCCGATCGACTGGACCAGCCGCTTGGCGATGGTCTTCCGGATCTGGGTGAGCGGCGTGTCGATAAATGCGGGGCCGGTCTTCTTCTGCGCGGCGAACGCTGGCTTCCCCGACGGGCCGCCCACAGGCGCTGATTCGACGTCCCGTTTCACCACCCGGCCCTCAGGTCCGGTGCCCGCCACGCGGGCGAGATCGACGCCCCGGTCCGCCGCCAGCTTCCGTGCCAATGGCGACGCTTTGACGCGACCCTCGGCCAGCGGAGCTGCCACGGGCGCGGCCGCGGCCGCCGATGTGGTCGGCGCGGAAACCGCGGGTGCGGCCTTCGGCGCAGCCGGGCTGGCCGGAGCCGCAGCTCCGCCATCCAGTGTCTCACCCGGCTGGCCGATCCAGCCTACCAGGTTCGAGACCGGCACCGTGGTGCCCGCGACCACCGCCTGCTTGAGCAGCGTACCCGCCGCCCGCGCCACCAGTTCCATCACAGCCTTGTCGGTTTCGACTTCGGCCAGCACATCACCGACCTTGACCGCGTCGCCCTCGTTCTTCTTCCACTCGACCAGGCGGCCCTCTTCCATCGTCGGCGAGAGCGCTTCCATCACGATCTTGGTGGCCATCAGAGGTACAGCACTTTCTTGGCGGCGTCCTGGATCTTGGACGCATCCACTTTGGCGGCCCGCTCGAGATGCTTGTTGTAGGGCATCGGCACGTCGGCGCCGGTGACCCGGAGGATCGGCGCGTCCAGCGAGTCGAATGCCTCGCGCTGAATGGTGTCCACGACCTGCGCGCCCACCCCGGCGAAGGACCAGCCCTCTTCGGCTACGACGCAGCGGTTGGTCTTGCCCACCGAGTTCAGGATTGTTTCGGTGTCGAGCGGCCGGATGCTCCGCAGGTCGATCACCTCGGCGTCGATCCCTTCGGCCGCCAGTGCCTCGGCCGCCTTGAGCGCCGGACCGACGGTCTTGGAATGACAGATGATCGTGACGTCCTTGCCCGCCCGCTTGATGTCGGCGACCCCGATCGGCACGACGTGATCGTCGTCCGGAACCTCGCCCTTCAGGTTGTACAGCATCTCGCCTTCGATGAAGACGACGGGGTTGTCGTCCCGGATCGACGCCTTGAGCAACCCCTTGGCATCCGCCGGCGTAGCCGGTGCCACGACCTTGAGGCCGGGGATATGCGCGTACCAGCTCTCGAATGCCTGACTGTGCTGGGCCGCGAGCTGCAGCGCCGCACCACCGGGGCCGCGGAACACGATCGGCATGCCGATCTGTCCGCCCGACATGTACCGCATCTTCGCGGCCGAGTTCACGATCTGGTCGATGGCGAGAAGGGCAAAGTTCCAGGTCATCATCTCGATGATCGGCCGGAGCCCCACCATCGCGGCGCCAACCCCGATCCCGGTAAAGCCCAGCTCCGCGATCGGTGTATCCACCACGCGCCTCGGTCCGAATTCCTTGAGCAACCCGCGGCTCACCTTGTAGGCGCCGTCGTACTGGGCCACTTCCTCGCCCATCAGGAACACCCGATCGTCGCGCAACATCTCTTCGCGCATCGCCTGGTTCAGCGCGTCGCGGTAGGTCAGCGTGGCCATCAGGAGTGTCCCTCTTCGGCGTAGACGTCCCGGAACAGTGCCGAGGGATCCGGATCGGGCGATTCCTCGGCGAAGGTGACGGAGTCCGCGACCTCGGCCATGACCTCGGCCTCGAGGGCTTGATGACGGGTGTCGTCCCAGTAGCCCGCGGCCCGCATCAGATCCTCGAGGATCGCAATCGGGTCCTTCCGGCGGTATTGGTCCACTTCTTCCTTGGAGCGGTAGGTGCCGTGAGCCGCATCCGACATTGAGTGGCCGACGTACCGATAGGTCTTGATCTCAAGCAGCGTGGGCTTGCTCTCCTTGCGCGCCCGGGTCACCGCCCGGTCGAACGCTTCGCGCACGGCGAGCACGTTCTGGCCGTCCACCTGTTCCGACGCCATTCCGTAGGCCGCGCCCCGGTCGGCGAAATCGGTGATCGCGGTGGCGCGGGCCACGGCGGTGCCCATGCCGTAGCCGTTGTTCTCGATGACGAAAATGGCCGGCAGGCCCCAGAGTTGGGCCATGTTGAGCGTCTCGTGGAACGCGCCGATGTTGGCGGCTGCTTCGCCGAAGAAGCAGAGACAGACCTGGTCACCGCCCCGATACTTGTGGGCGAACGCGACGCCGGCCGCGAGCGGAATGTGACTCCCCACGATCCCGTGCCCGCCGAGGAAGCCCTTGCTCGCGTCGAAGATGTGCATCGAGCCGCCCTTGCCGCCCGACGAGCCCGTCGCCTTCCCGTACAATTCGGCCATCACCGACCGGGCCGAGAGCCCGCGGGCCAGCGCCTGCCCGTGTTCCCGGTACGCGGTGATCACATGATCGTCGGGACGGAGCGCCGCCATTGCGCCCACTGCCACGGCTTCCTGGCCGATATAGAGGTGGCAGAACCCGCCGATCTTGCCGAGCGAGTAGGCCTCGCCGGTCTTCTCCTCGAATCGGCGGATCAGCAGCATCTGGCGGAGATAGCCGCGATGGAGGGCCTGGGTCGCCTGGTCCACCGCTTTGGTCTTGCCGCCCGGGGCGGTTGTCGTCATGGAGTTGCCCTCGTGGCTTTGGCCTGGTCCACCTGTTCCCAGGCGTGGTAGCTCGACCGGGTGAGCGGACTGGCCTCGACATGGTCGAAGCCCATCGCAAGACCGATGCGGCGCAATTCGTTGAATTCGTCCGGCGTGTAATACCGGGCAATCGGGAGATGGCCGTCGGACGGCCGGAGGTATTGGCCCAAGGTGAGGATGTTCACGTCGGAGCGACGGAGATCCCGCATCGCCACCAGCAGCTCGTCCCACTCCTCGCCCATGCCGAGAATGATGCCCGACTTGGTGAGGCCCTCGGGCACCATGCGCCGCGCGTTGGCCAGCAGCTCGAGCGCCCTCGGATAACGGCCGCCGGGCCGGGCCAGACGGTACATCCGTTCCACGGTTTCGAGGTTGTGATTCAGGATGTCTGGCCGGGCGTCCATCACGATTTGCAGCGCGCGCTCGGAACCCTTGAAGTCGGGAATCAGCACCTCGACCGAGCTGCCCGGGAGCCGCTTCTTGATTTCGGCAATGCAGCCTGCGAACGCCTCGGCTCCGCCGTTCGGGAGGTCGTCCCGGTCCACCGAGGTGATCACCACATGCTGGAGCCCCATCTGGGCCACGGCCTCGGCCAGCCGTACCGGCTCGACGGGGTCGAACGGGGCGGGGGTACCGTGGGAGACCGCGCAGTAGGCGCAATTCCGGGTGCAGACATCCCCCAGAATCATGAACGTGGCGGCCTTGTGCTCCCAGCACTCGCCGATGTTCGGGCAGCGGGCTTCTTCACAGACGGTGTGGAGGTTCAGGTCCCGCATCAGGGTCTTCAGGCGGGCGTAGTTCCCGCCCCCAGGCGCTTTGACTTTGAGCCAGCTCGGCTTGCGCTCGAACGGCACCGCGTTCGCTTCCACCCGCCCCGTGTCGGGGGCGCCGGATACCCGCGTCAGTTGAACCAGCGGTGCCGCCAAGTGGGTACTCCTTGGGATGGATCACAACGAGTCGCCCGGGAATCCCGATTCGGGGGTTCCCGGAAGCGATAAGAATAGTATCGAGTGGGCCGGAGGGAAAGATTAGCGCTGTCCGCCGTTTCGGCGTCTAACCTGTTGGAGCAGTTGTACTTCGCCTGGGCGATCAACTCCACCGTCGACGGCCGCAGCATCACCGGTGGCAGCCTTTTAGTCTCCCCGGAGGGCCTGGGTCGGGTGGATTCGCGACGCCCGGCGTGCGGGCGCATACCCAGCGGCCAGCGACACCCCTGTGATGGCGATCGCGGCCAGCGTGAACGCCGGAATGTCGTAGCCGGCCAAGCCGAACAGCACGGACCGCGCCATCCGCCCGATCCCGAACGCCGCCACGATGCCGATCGCCCCGCCAATGGCCACCATCCGCCCGACTTGGCGCACCACCAAAGCCTGGACCCGGCCGGCGTCGGCGCCGAGCGCCATGCGGACCCCGATCTCCCGCCGCCGGAGGGTGACATTGTACGCCAGGACACCGTACAGCCCGACGGCCGCGAGCAGGGTGGCCAGCACCGCAAATGCGGCCGACAGGCTGGTGATCATCCGATCGAGATAGATGTTTTCCCTGACCGTACGCGTGAGCGTGGTGAGCTCCGCCACCGGCAGGTTGGGATCGATCCCGGCCACCAATGGCGGTACCGCCCGGACGATCGCCGATGGGTCGATGCTGGTCCGGGCGTAGAACACCACCCGACCCGTGGTGGAATCCTGGCGGTGCGCGCTGAACAGCAGTGGCTGAGGCGCGTCCTCTTTCACCTGATCGTACGCGGCGTTACGGACCACGCCGACAATCTGATAGACCTGGGCGTGGTCTTCCGGCCGCCGCATCAGCGCGTTGCCTTCGGTCACCCGTTTGCCGAGGGCGTCGGGCCCGAGTCCGAACTTCTTCACGAAGGCTTCGTTGACCACAACCACCGGTGCGCTCCCGACCTGGTCCGACGCCTGGAACTCGCGTCCCGTGAGGACCGGGATACCGAGCATCTTGAAGTAGCCGGGCCCGACCTGATTGGTGCGGACATTGACGTCGGCCTCCGGCGTGGTCTTGAAGCCTTCGACATCGACGTCGCTGCCGTTGCTCCACCCGACCAGGATCGGTACCGTCGCGGATGAGACGCTGACGATGCCTGGCACCGCGGCCAGGGTCTCCTCGACCCGGCGGAACAGTGCGGCCTGCTGCGCCCGTGTGTACCCCATCTGCCCCGGAGAAAGCGCGAAGGTGACGACGTTCTCGGTCTTGAGGCCGAGGTTGACGCGATTCACGTTCATCAGGCTCCGGACAAACAGGCCGGCCGAGCAGAGGAGGGCCATGGAAAGCGCGATCTGGGCCGTGACCAGTCCGCTCCGGAACCGGGCCGCGCCCCGATCGGCAGAGCCGCGGGTACCCCCGGCCTGGATGGCGGCTAGGAGATCCTCACGGGTGGCCTGAAG
>JANMXA010000290.1:0-9673 GCA_031394255.1 Gemmatimonadota bacterium | reverse complement strand
ACCTGTGCGTTTCGGTGCAATTGCCCTTGGGGTAATTGCCGTTGGGGCCGTCGTGGGCGACTTCGTCCTTCCCCTGATCCGTCCGTTGGTGAGCCTGCCCCCGGCCGTGAGTATGATCCCGGGTAACCTGACCTCCCTGGGCCTGCCGGTCTTTGCCCTGAGTCTAATTGGCTGGCCCCGCGGCCCCGACGCCAAGTTCAGTCGCGGATACTTGGCCGTCGATCTCGCCGTCATCGGTCTGGCGTTGGGGCTGCTGGTATGGGCGGCCCAGCGCCAGTCCGGCCACACCATTGGGCGTGAGACCATTCAAACCATGCTCACGGCGGTCGTGACGGTCGGCGGCCTCAGCTTTGCCGTACTCCGGACGCCTGCCGTCCGGTACGCCGTGCCCTTCATGCTGTCCGTCATATGGGTTCTGGCATACTTCTTCGTCAATTCCGGGATCGCCCTGTTCGGTGATCTGCCGCCGTGGGTCAGACTCGTGGCGACGATGTTCTCAGTGGTGGTTGCGCTGGGTGCCGGCGAGGCGCTCCGGTGCTCGTGGCAGTGGCCGTGGCGGAAGGCCGCGCTCGACCAATCGAACCCGGTGCCCTGGGTGGCCGTCGTGGCCATCGCCGCGTTTGTGCTCAAGATCGGCATCGACCAGATTCGGACCGGCATTGGCCCGGTAGTGATCGGCGCCGTCGTCACCATGGCATTGCTGGTGGTCCGTCAGGCCATCACGATGGGCCACAACGAGCAACTCCAGGCCGAACGGGCCAGCCTCGAGGCGGATGCCAAGATCGCTGCGATGGTCCGCCACACCTCCGATGTGATCCTGATCCTCGACGAGCAGTTCCGCATCCGGTACGCCTCGCCGTCGGCAGAGGCGCTCTGGGACCGGAACGAGGCGGCGTTGATCGGAACACCCATGGCGTCGCTGGTGGATACCGCCAGCCAACCGGAAGTCGAACGCCTCTTGACCGAACGCCAGGAGCGCCCGGGGCAGACCGAGTCAGCCCGCTGGCGGATCCCGGCACGGGACGGCAGCACTCGGCGGGTGGAAGCGGTGGCGGTCAGCCTTCTCCATGAGCCCTCGGTCCACGGCTTCGTGGTGACCCTGCGCGACCAGACCGACCGGATCCAGCTCGAGGAGCAACTCAGTCAGTCGCAGAAGATGGAGGCCATCGGCCAGCTTGCCGGCGGCGTGGCGCACGATTTCAACAACCTCCTCACCACGATTCTCGGCCATGCCGAAATCGGCCTCGACGTGCTCGGCGACGACCACGAGGTTCGAGACGACCTGATCCAGATCAAACGGGCTAGCGAGCTGGCCGCGTCGCTCACCCGGCAGTTGCTGGCGTTCAGCCGGAAGCAGGTCATCGAGCCCAAGGTGATTGATGTCGGCCAGCCGATCGAACAGGTGTCCCGGATGCTCCGGCGGCTCATCAAGGAGCACGTCACCACCGTCCTCGAGATCGGGGCGGGCCTGCCGCCGATCAAAGTCGACCCCTATCAGCTCGAGCAGGTGGTGCTGAACCTCGCGGTGAACGCCCGCGATGCCATGCCGAACGGCGGCCGCTTGGTGATTCGGGCCCGGACCGAGGTCGTCACCGGCTCGATGAGCAATGCCGTGCTGCCCGTTCCGATTGGCGAGTGCGTCGTGGTGGAGGTGTCGGACACCGGGACGGGGATGGATCAGGCCACCCAGGCCAGGATTTTTGAGCCGTTCTTCACGACCAAGGGAGCCGGCCGCGGGACCGGTCTCGGGCTCGCGACGGTCTATGGCATCATCAAGCAGAGCGGGGCGGGCCTGCTGGTCCGGAGTACCCTGGGGCGGGGGAGTACTTTCTCGGTCTACTTCGCCCGGGTCAACGAACGGCCGGAGCTCCCGCCGTCTCAGGATGGGTCAACCCGTCAGGCCCCCGCATTTGCCGCCACGATCCTGCTGGTGGAGGATGAAACGGCCCTTCGGGAGATCGCCCACAAGGTGCTGGCCCGGGAAGGGTATCGCGTCCTGGTGGCGGCCGACGCCGAGGATGCCCTGACGCTGGCCGCGAGCGCCCAATTCCCGATCGATCTGCTGCTGACCGATGTCGTCATGCCGGGCATGAACGGCGCGACGCTGGCCCGCGAACTCAAGTCCCGGCGCCCGACCCTCCGCGTCCTCCTCATATCGGGCTATGCGGGTGACGACCTCACCGGCGAGCTCAAGCCCGGCGAGCGCTTCCTCCGCAAGCCGTTCACTCCCTACGTGCTGCTCGAGAACGTCCGGGTGGCCCTGGCGGGTCTCGGCGATCCGACAGCCACGGAGCTCGACCGCTAGACGCCGGTGGCTCTGGTCAGCGGTGGGCCGGCAGGTGAACCGGCTCGAGTGCCGGCCGTTTGGCGGACTGGCCGTCGCCGGACGAACGACCGCGGGCGTGGCGCCAGACCCAGGGGATCAGGTAGCGGGTTCCCCAGCGGAGCTCGGCCGCGATCGTGCCTAACACCGTGGTCGGCGGCCGCGGGGGGAGCGGGTCGGCCCAGCCGGCGCCGGCATCCGGCAGGCCCAATGCGTGGGCCAGCGCCTCGGCGATCCGGGCGTGGCCGACCGCGTTGGCGTGGAGCCGGTCTTCGCTCCAGAGCCGCGGGTCGGAGGCGACCGGGTGGGCCGCCACATCGACCAGAATCGCCCCGGTCTCCTTCGACACGGCCCGCAGGGCGTCGTTCATGGCCAGCACGCGCGGCATGACCCGGCGGGCCAGCGGCATGACGGGGGTCAGGTCCGGGAGCGTGAAGCTCAGGACCGTGGCGCCGGCCGCGATCAAACCTCGCTGGATGGTACCGAAGTCCCGGGCGAAGGCATCGACATCGAACGTGCTCGAGACGACATCGTTGGTGCCCGAGAAGATGGTGGCGAGATCGGGCCGGAGGGCGAGTGCGGGCTCGAGCTGCTCGTCGAGGATGGCCCGCGTCGTCCGGCCCCGGACGGCGAGGTTGGCGTAGAGCAGCCGGCCTTGCGCCCGGGCCACCCGCTCCGCCAGGCGGTTGGCCCAGCCGTGGAACCCGCCCCGACCGTCGGGGTCGTCGAGGCCCTCCGTCGAGCTGTCGCCGATGGCCACGTACCGCTCGAAGCGGACCGCTGTGGGCTGGGGCACCATAATGGGGGGAGCGGCCTCCGGGGCGAGTAGCGGCCTCTGGGGCCGGAGCCGGGCGACGAACGAGAGGAATGGAGCGGACCGGGATCGAACCGGTGACCCCCTGCTTGCAAAGCAGGTGCTCTCCCAACTGAGCTACCGCCCCGACGAATTACGAAGATAATCCGCCGACGGGCGAAGCCCAACGCGGCCTCAGTGAGGAGTGGCGGGCCGCCGCCTGACCGCCGCCATCCCCCGGACGGCGAGCCAGGCCACGATACTGTTCACCAGCGAGGGCATCGCCTGCTCGATGGTGAGGCTCAGGCCCGGACCCACTCGATCGATTCCGGTTCGAGTCCGATGGCGGTGAGGCCGGTCGGGCCGGTGCCCCTGAGTTCGAGTCCGGCGAAGAGGTCTTCGAGCCCGCTCCGGGAGAGGGGAATGAACGTTGCCCCCTGCCCGGTGGTTACAGCGTGAATCGCGAGTGAAGCCGTCTTGTCGGACCTACCTGGCGCCGACGCATTCGCCCGCGGGTGACGGCAGGGATGGGTGCAGCTCTTTGCAGGAAGCCGCAGTCGACTGCGTAGCGGTTTGCGGCATTCCGAATCTCACCGATTTCGTTAAGTTACTGACGGATAAACGCTTATGGAAGCGGGCGCGGTGATTGCATAGGATGGACACACCATGACCAGACCCTTTCGGCCCTTGTCGCATCGCCAAGCCGGTTTTCGCGGTTTCACGGTAATCGAGCTCATGACGGTCGTAGTCGTGATGGGGATCCTGGTCACGATGGGCTATGCTCGTAGCAAGTACACCATCGAGCAGGGCCGACTGGCCAAGGCGATCGGCGATATCCGAGCCATTCAGGTGGACATCGCCGGGTACCAGATCGCCTCGCCGTCGCAGGCCTTGCCGGCCACGTTGACCGACATCGACCGCGCCGGTCTGCTGGATCCCTGGGGGCGTCCTTACATCTTCGTGAACTTCAAAACCGGCGGCTCCCCGAGGACGGATGTCTTCGGCGTGAACCTCAATGTGGAGTATGACGTGTACAGCATGGGCCCCGACGGCTCGAGCGCATTGTCGCTGACCGCCGGCACCAGCCAGGACGATGTCGTCCTCGGCATGGACGGCGGATTCATCGGCCGGGCGGCGAGGTACTGATGACCGCCGTTCAACCACCGACTCAAGAGGGCAACCGCCCGGCCGACGCCTCGACCGACACCACGGCCGGGTACGTCACCGGCATTGCCGACGGCAACCTGGCAACGCCGGTCCGGCTTCGTGAATACCTCTCCGGCGTGGGCGTGGTGTTCCGGCTGCCGCGGCGCGACCGCAAGAAGGAAGAATCCGATGCCCGGAAGGTCAAAGAGGCCAAACGATTCCGGATCAGGATCCCAGTCCGGCGGATCGCAATGGCGATCGCGCCGGCGGTGATGGCCGTCGGAGCCTACTACCTGTGGGACCAGGTTCTCTCAAGCACGCCGCTCCCGCCGCAGGTGTCGGGAACCTGGTCCACCAGTGACGGCAAGTACGCCGGCCGGAACTTCTGGATCAACGCGAAAGCCGTGGCCTTCCAGAACGGGAAGACCACCAACGATTTCTCGATTCATCAAATCAAGAAGGTCAAGCTCCGGCAGTCCGCCGACACCTTGTTCCTGAATGTGGACTACCTGCAGGACAGCAAGCCGATCACGCTCTCATTTGCCTACCGGGACGTGCCGCAGCCCGAGGTGCGGCTGGTGAATCAGCCCAAGGTTCGCTGGTACAAGACCGGCGCGGCGCCCGCGATTTCGCAGTAACCTCCCGGGGGGGAGGGTGGTCAAGGGCCGTCGCGGCAACGCGGTGGCCCTTGATCTTTGGGGCCTGGCTCCTCAGCATTGGTCGGTTCCGCGCTCCACCAGCGTCCATCCGTTCGCCCGAGGCCCGTGCCCGCCATGTCAACCCGCATACTCACCCAGCAGCAGGTCACCGAGTTGCTCCCGATGGCTGACTGCGTGGATCTGATGGACCAGACCCTCCGCACTCTGGCCCGCGGCGGGGCGATTCTGCCCCTCCGGACCATGCTCCGGCTGCCCGAAGGGCGCGGGATCTTCGGCTCGATGCCGTCGTACCTCAACCCGCCCGACGGGATCGGCCTCAAGGCGATCACGGTCTTTCCGGGGAACGAAGGCACCCGGTTTGACTCCCATCAGGGCGTGGTGCTGCTGTTCGAGGCGAAGCACGGCTCGCTGTCGGCGATTCTGGACGCAAGTTCGGTGACCGCGATCCGGACGGCCGCGGTGTCCGGTGTGGCCACCCGGGCCCTGGCGGCTCCCGACGCCGGCGACGTCGCCATCATCGGAAGCGGGGTCCAGGCCCACACCCATCTCGATGCCATGGTCGTGGCCCGGCGGATCCGCCGGGTTCGCATCTTCAGCCGCCAGCCGGCCAACGCCGCGAAGTTCGCCCTGGCGGCCCGGGCCCGTCACGCGATGCCGATCGACGTGGCGGCGAGCGCCGAGGCGGCGGTCCGCGGCGCGGATATCATCTGCACCGTGACCTCGGCCCGGACGCCCGTGGTCGAGCGGGCATGGGTGGCCGCCGGGGCCCACATCAACGCCGTCGGCTCCTCCGTGGCGACCAACCGGGAAATCGACAGCGACACCGTGGCGGCGGCCCGGGTGTACGCCGACCGGCGCGAATCGATCATGGCCGAGGGGGGCGACTTTCTAATTCCGATGGGGGAAGGGCGGTTCGGCGACCAACACCTCGTTGGCGAAATCGGTGAGCTCCTCGAGGGCCGGATCCCCGGCCGGGCCGGCCAGGAGATCACGCTCTTCAAGTCGCTCGGCATCGCGATCGAGGATCTGGCGGCGGCCCACTTTGTCAACGAGCGGGCGGCGGCCCGGGGAATCGGCACCTTGCTCGATATCGGCGGGCTCCGGCACGACTGACATGGCATCCCGATACGTTCTGAACCCCCATCGCCAGCCGGGGCCGTTTCCCACGCCGGCCCGCGAGCCGGTCCGGGCCTTTCACCGGACTCTGCCGGGTTACGCCCCGACACCGCTGATCCGGCGGGCGGACCTGGCGCGGTCGTTAGGCATCGCCGATCTGTGGGTCAAGTACGAAGGGGAACGGTTCGGTCTTCAGGCGTTCAAGGGGCTGGGCGGGTCCTGGGCGCTCCATCGACTCCTCGACGCCCGGGGCGGGAATCTCGGCACCGTATCCACCGCGAGCGAAGGCAATCACGGGCGGGCTGTGGCCTGGGCGGCGCGCTTGATGGCGGTCCCCTGCGTGATCTTTCTCCCGGCCCACGCCGCGCCGCAACGAATCGAGAATATCCGGCGCGAGGGGGCCACCGTCATTCTGGTGGACGGTACCTACGAAGATGCCGTCCACCGCTGTGATACCGAAAGCCGCGAACGCGGCTGGCAGATCATTTCCGACGTAGGGTACGACGGCTACCTCGAGATTCCGCCGCTCGTGGTCGAGGGGTACTCGACCCTCTACCTCGAAATGGACGACCAGCTCAGGGAGGCGGGAGTGACCCCCAATCTGGTGCTGATCCCCGGCGGGGTGGGCGGGATTCTCCAGGCCGGGGTCGATTTCTTCCGGAGCCGGGCCGGCGGGCCGAAAGTGGTCGGCGTCGAACCCGCGGAAGCGGACTGCCTCACGACGTCGCTGTTGTCACCCGGTGGCGAGCCCGCGGTGTCGCCGGGGAGCCGGGCTACCTCGATGGCCTGCCTCAATTGCGCCGAGGTGTCGCTGCCGTCGTGGCCGCCCATTCGCCGCGGGGTGGATGCATTGATCGCCATCGACGACCGGTGGGCGAAGGCGGCGGTCCGGCGGTTGTGGGACGCCCAGGGCGAAACGCCCATTGAGGCCGGCGACTCGGGTGCCGCGTCCACCGGTGGCCTGATCGCGCTGATGGAGGATCCGGCGGCTGGCGGGCTCCGCGAAGCCCTGGGCGTGACATCGTCGACGACAGCGGTTGTCGTCTGTACCGAAGGCGCGATCGATCGCGCACAGTTCGAACGCGTCCTCAATGAGAGGCAGACCCCATGAGCCGTTCCTGGCTGGCCGCGCTGGCGCTCCTTCCCGGAGTGCTGGCGGCGCAAACCCCGAAGCTCACCGATTCCCTCGACGTCGTCATCACCGGTGCCCGGATCATCGACGGCTCGGGCCGGCCGAGCTACGCCGGCGATATCGGGATTCGGCTTGGCTGGATCACCAACGTCACTCGGCCTGGGGGCCTCGCTGGCCGGCTGGCCCGCCAGCGGATCGCTGCCGGCGGCTTGGCCCTCGCGCCGGGGTTCATCGATGTCCACTCTCATACCGTCGATGAACTGGGCGCCCCCGAGCGCCGGTTCAACGAGGGCGTGGTCCGCCAGGGGGTCACGACGGTCCTGGGGGGACCGGACGGGGGCTACGGTCCGGCGGAGATGAAGCAGGTGATCGAGTCGCTCGCCAAACAGGGGGCCGGGACCAACGTCGCGCTCTACGTCGGCCACAACGCGGTCCGGGGCGCGGTCATGCAGTTGGCCCAGCGGGCGCCGACCGCCGAGGAACTGACCCGGATGAAGGCGCTGGTGCGGGAGGGGATGGAGCTGGGCGCCGTGGGGCTGTCCACCGGCCTCATGTACGAGCCGGGGATGTTCTCCGAGACCGATGAAGTCGTCGAACTGGCCAGGGAGGTGACGCCGTATCGCGGGATCTACGATTCCCACGTGCGCGATCCCGTCAAACGGTTTCTCTGGTCGGACCAGGAGTGTATCGCGATCGGCGAGCGGGCCGGGATCGCCCCGAAGATCGGCCATGAGAAGGCGGTCGGGCTCGAGAACGCCGGCAAGATCCGCGACGTGATCGCGATGGTGAACGCCGCCCGGATGCGGGGTGTTGATGCGGTGTCCGATCAATATCCCTACGACGGCGCCGCCACCTCCGCGCTCACTGACATCGTGGTGCTGCCCGGGGATCTCAAGGGCCAGACCGGATTCGACCTCAAGGCTGCCCTTCGCGACCCGGCCCTCCGGGCCCGGATCAAAGTGTCAAGCGAAAATGGCGTGGACGGCGGCTTCGCATGGCTCAAGGCCACCGGCTACACCAGCATGCGGGTTACCACGAGCCCCGACAACCCGACGCTGGTCGGGAAGTATCTCTCCGAGTTGGCCGATGCCCGGAAAGTCGGGCGGTTCGATCTGGTGGCGGACCTCATCGTCGGCAGTACCAAGCCGATCGGGATCACCCTGGGGGCGATCAAGGAGCAGGACGTCCGGGATCTGCTGGTCCAGCCGTGGAACATGATCGCCAGTGATGGCGGCTATGCCGACGCCCGCACCGACGCCATGGGCCACCCCCGGTCCACCGGCACCTTCCCCAGAGTGCTCGGCCACTACGTTCGCGACGTGAAGCTGTTCACGCTGGAGGAAGCCGTCCGGAAGATGACCTCGCTCCCGGCCGACTGGATCGGGCTCCGGGACCGCGGCCGGGTCGCCGAGGGGCAGGCGGCGGATCTGGTGATCTTCGATCCGAAGACCATCGCCGACAAGTCGACCTGGGAAAAGCCCTCCGCCATGGCGGTGGGGGTGCGGGACGTGTTCGTGAACGGCCAGCCGGTGCTCCGGAACGGCGAACTGACCGGCAAGTCCCCGGGCCGCTATCTTAGGGCCAGACGTTAACCCCCCGGATCACCGTACCAATCGCCAGGAGCCGTTCGCATGCCTCTCATGCCACCCATCAACCTGAAGCGCTGGGTCGACGAGCACCGGGATCTGCTCAAGCCGCCGGTCGGGAACAAGATGATCTGGCAGGACGCCGAGTTCCTGGTGATGGCGGTGGGCGGGCCCAACGCGCGGAAGGATTTTCACGTCGAGGACGGCGAGGAATTCTTCTACCAGGTGGAGGGTGACATCACCGTCCGGGTGATCGAAAACGGCCAAGTCAAGGACATCGCGATCAAGGAAGGCGAGATGTTTCTGCTCCCCGCCGGCATGCCTCATTCGCCGCAGCGGCCGGCGAACACGGTCGGGCTGGTGATCGAGCGGCGCCGGGCGGAGGAGGAACGAGATCACCTCCGCTGGTTCTGCGAGAAGTGCGGCGAGATGCTCTATGACGCCGGGTTCCAGCTGGTCGATCTCGGCAAGCAGCTCAAGCCGCTGATGGAGGCCTTCTGGGCCGACGAGAAGAAGCGGACCTGCCCGAAGTGCGGCACCGTGATGCAGCCCCCCACACCCGCCAAGTAGCCCGCCGAACCGTCCCTTGAAGATCGACCTCCACACCCACATCCTCCCGGAGAACTGGCCCAACCTCCGGGAGCGGTACGGGTACGGCGGGTTTCTCGAGATCGAACATGTTGCACCCTGTCGGGCCCGGCTCCTGGTGGACGGGCGGCCGTTCCGTGATATCGAGGACAACTGCTGGGAGCCGCGGGTCAGGACCGAGCAGATGGATCGGGACGAGGTCGGGGTGCAGGTGCTGTCCACCGTCCCGGTGTTGTTCAGCTACTGGTCCAGGCCGGCTGACGGCCATGATCTGGCCAAACTGCTCAACGACCACCTGGCCTGGGTCGTTGCCACCAATCCCAAACGGTT
>JANMXA010000289.1:0-23311 GCA_031394255.1 Gemmatimonadota bacterium | reverse complement strand
CATCAACCCGCAGAGCCGTTCGACATCTCTCTGACGGCCTGAATTCCGAATACCTCGGTCCGTTCGAGCGTAGTGACTCTGGTGGTCACCCGGAAGGACAAGGTCAATCAGCTCGCGCTCCTGCCCACCGACGGCGGGCCGCCACGCGTGCTGAAGACGTTCCCTGACCTCCGAGCTCCCACGGCGGCTCGGGTGAGCCCGGATGGGCGCTTCGTCGCCCACAGCTTCGCTCCGAGAAACGACGATGGGCAGCGCGGCATATATATCCTTCCCTCGACTGGCGGCGCGGAGACGGCCCTGGCCGGTGGTGCCCCTCGCGGCGCACCGTCCTTGTTGCGCGGCGAGATGTGGCGAATGATCGGACTCCGCCTCGACCGGCGGGGGCAGCTGTTCTACGGCGTGGCCAGTGGAAGCAAGGATGTCCACGTGACGGCCATGGACCCGTCGACCGGGAAGCTGACCTCGCGCCCCACGGCAATCACGCAGCACCCGCGCGAAGAACACCTTTCGCCGGCCTTCTCGCCCGACGGGAAATTCATCGCCTACCCCACCCTCGAAGCGTCCCGCGATTCCCGGCTTGGGCGGAAAGGCCCTGGGCTCGAACCTCGGGACCGAGACCTGCTTTGTGACCGGCGTGCTGGCCGACATCACCAGCGATGCCCCCGAGAACATCCTCCCCGCCCTCAATCTGGCCCTGGCCGGCGCCGGAACGGTGAACGATTGGGTGAACCTGGGCGACTACCTGGTCCGGATCGTTCGGCATTTCCAGCACGACTGGCGCCCGATTCAGACGTTCGCCCGCGACATCGTGGCGCCATGGAAGACCGAGGGGATCGGAGCTTTGGTGCGCTGGTACCGGACGGCCACCGAGGCCGGCCGACGAGTGCGGTGCGTCTTCGAGGACAACGAGCTGTATCGGGGCCAGATCCGCGAACTGCAGCTGAGGAATCTCGACGACAAGGTCTTGGGCGAGGCCTACCGTCCGGGGTCCATCGTCGTCGAACCGGTGGCGGGGCATTGCGACCTCCTGGAACCCGAACGGGTGATCCGCCACCTCAGCGAGCTCGTGGCGGACCTCCGCATTACCCCCTGATTCAGCGCCAACGGATGGGGGCCGACCAGTCTTTGATCCGGTACCACCGGATGTGACCAAGCCTGGCGGGGGAAGCCGCCAGGCTCGGGGAGGGATGGAAGGGGACTGCGAGGACTACTGTACTGCGGGGGTACAACCATCCAGGAGACCGCGCGCCAGACATTCGGCAGTCGGAATCGGCATCCTGGTAAACGCCTGATCCCCAGTCCGATCCATCGGGAGCGAGCCAAGCAGCCCAAAGCGGCGGGCATCGAGCCACCGGTTTCCACCCTCCCAGAGCAGAGAATAGGTCCGGTTATACACCAGTTCCGCCATCAGGCTCGCCTTCGAGCTGGCGACGGTGAGCGTGGTGGGAGGCAGTCCGCCGGACTGGGCCCGAATCAGGTTGATGTCGTCGAGCGCGGCCGCGACGTTGCCCAGCTGGATGTTGGCCTCCGCCCGGAGGAGAATGAGTTCTTCGTTCTTGAGGATCGGAACGCCCTTGGCCAGATCCGGCGACCCCGACGTGAAATAGTTCGAGAACTTGAACCGGCCGGTCAGACCGTCGAGGGTTCGCGAGCCGCCGGTGCCGGTGTACGGCGTCACCTTCGCCTGAAGGCGGAGGTCCGGGGACAGATCGGCGCGCAACTGGGCGCCGGCGATGATCGACGGATGCACGAAGAAGCTGGCGCTGTTCGTCGCGACGGCCAGCGGGTTGGTGACATCGCCACCGGCGGTCGAATAGCTGTAGTACAATCCCGCGGCGAGTGATCCCGGCAGGCCGGTGGTCGTGAGGAACGACTCGCCGAGGGCCGTGAGAGCGGCCGTGTAACAGGTGGTGCCGCACCCAGTCAGCATGGTGGCTCGGAACATCTGCGCCTTGGCGAGCAGGCCCCGGTTGAACTTGAGGAAGGTGGCTGGCGTCGAGAAACCAGTCTGCCCATCGGGAGTCGCAAACGGGAACGAGGCACCGCCCGCATTGAGATCCACCTTGGCGCTCTCCAGAAGTTCGACGATCGCGGCGTAGACGTTCGCCTCGCTCAGGAACGGCGGCGGGGCGGCGTTGACGGGCTGACTGATATCCACCGGAGCGCCATACGACCCGTTGCGCTGAATGGCGCGGAACAGCATCAGGGCCTTCATGGTCTTCCCGAAGCCGTTTGAGGCCGCCTTCTCCCCGGGGGTCATGTCGCCGGCCACTGTGATGGCCTTGAGATAGGTGTCGATGGTCCGGAGCGCCTGGTATTTGCCGGCCAGTTGGAGTCCGCCGAACGACCCGCCGTCGAGCGGACCGCGGATCAGTTCAGCGGTGTTCCGGTTGTCGTTGCCCTGGAGGTTGAACCCTTCGCGCCCGAAGGTACCCCAGATCCAGGTATCGCCGCCCACGTCGTTGCGGATCTGCGAATTGATCCCGACCGCGGCGAGCGCGAGCTTGTTTTTTGTCGGCGCCGCCACCAGGTCATCGAGCGTCGGCGCGTTGTCGTTCGGCACGTCGAACGCATTGTTGCACGCGGCCGCGGCCAGCACCGCGGCGGTCGCCGCGGCTTGGCGGAGAAATCGAATTGATCGAGTCATGATTCAGAACCCCACGGCAATGTTGAAGAAGACGCTGCGGCTGGGCGGGAACGGCGCGATGTCGATCCCGCGCGAGACGGACTGGGTACCGAAGTTGCTGACCTCGGGGTCAAGGCCGGTGTAGGGCGTGAACATCAGCAGATTCCGCCCGGTCACCGACAGGCGCACGTCGGAAATCCCCTGCGCGAAGCTCCGGGCGATGCGCTTGGGCAGCGTCCAGCCGACCGACAGCTCCCGAAGCTTGAGGAACGTGGCGTCCTCGACGTAGATCGTGGCGACACCCAGATTGGCAAGGCGAATCCGCTCGATCCCCGCCGGCGTATCGGCGTCCGCCGCCGTTCCCTGCAGGTCGTAGTTGTTCTGGTTCAGGTTGACGACGTTGCCACCCTGCTGCCAGTCCCACAGCATGCTGAAGGTGAGGTTCTTCCACGTGACGTCGTTCGCCATCCCGAGCCGGAAGCTCGGGTTGAAATCACCGATCTGTCCGACCTGGCGAGCGTTGTTGGCGTCGAGGTAGTTGCCGCGGATCTGGGTGATCGACTTCCCCTGCTCGATCCGCGCCGCACCGTAGAACGCGCCGAAGCCTGCGTTCGGCGGATTGAACGCCGGAACGGGAATCGAGTCGACTCGACTTCGCAGGGTGACGAAGGTATTCCGGACGGTCCACGTCAGGTTGCGGGTCTGGACCGGGGTGACACCAAGCGCCAGCTCGATCCCCTCATTCCGGAGCTGGCCGCCGTTGAACACCTCGGCAACGAACCCGGACGTAATGGCGGGAATCCGGTTCAGCAGCAAGTCCTTGGTGAGTCGGCGGAACGCGGTGGCTTCGAAGGAGGCCCGGCCGTTCCAGAGCGTCAGGTCGACCCCGGTCTCGACCTCAAACAGTCGCTCGGGCCGGATGATCGGTGAGCCGGCCGCGACGCCACCCACATTCAGACCCGTCTTGCCCGCCAGAACCACACCGATCAGGTTGGTGAACTTCTGGCCGAAATTGGGCTGGTTGCCGGTGCTGCCGTAGGCGCCCCGAATCTTGAGGTCACTCCCGCCGCCAAGCAGTTCCGGGAACCGGAATGACCCCGACACCTTCGGGAAGAAGTAGTAGGTGTTCACATCGCCGTTGACGCTGCTCCGCTCGGCTCGGACGGCGCCCGTCAGATTGAGGCGCTGTGAGAAGAGCAGCAGATCCTGCTGGCCGTAGAAGGCAAGCGTCTTCTCCCGAATCCGGTTTTCGACGGCCGCGACAGTGGCACCCTGGTTGACGTTCGACTGACCGGGAATGAGTCCGTTGGACTGGATGTTGTTGGTGCGAAGCTGGCGGCCCGCGAACTGGGCGCCGACCGACGTGGTGGCGACGAAGGTGCCGGGCGCGGGGCTCCAGGTATGAATCGCGTTCAGGCCGATGTTGACCTGGCGGCTCACCCCCGACCCCTTGGCTGACGTGCCGGGCTGGACCTTGTTGGCCTCGAAGAACAGTTCGTTCGGCGAGTAGAGGTCACTCGCGGTGTTGAAGATGTCCGACCCGGCGTTGCCGGTGATCTGCAGTGACCGGGTGGCCGAGGCGTAGGCCCGGTAGGCCATGTTGAGGCCGCCGGTGAACCGGAAGGTTTCCTCGTTGTTGCGAGCCAGCGCGGCCAACTGGAACGGATTGGTCGGTGACCCGAGCGGCTGGGGCCAGGTGCCGTCGGCTTGCTGGCGCAGATCGACGAAGCTCGGAATCAGACTGATCGCGTATCCGTAGCTGGCGTCGTTGTTGGCATTCCCGCCGAACCCGCGCTGCTGCAGGGCCCGGTTGAAGTTCATGCTGAGGCCGACATCCATCTTGCTGCCCACGGTCTGGTCGAGATTGAGGCGGATCGCCTGCCGGCTGAAGCCGGTATTCTGGACGATCCCCTCGTCCCGTTTGTTGGTGACGGTCGCGAAGAACCGGGTCTGCTGGGTTCCGCCGCTCATGTCGACCACCGTCTCGTGCGAGACACCGTGCCGGTTGAAGAGTTCGGCCCAATGGTCGTGAGCCTCCGGAACTCCATTCGCGAAGTACTGCGAGGCGCGCGACCCGAAGACGCCAACCGCCGTCGCCTCGTCCTTGAACACCCGGTAAGGCAGCCCCCGCAACAGGGAAGACGTCCCAAGCCGCTGGGTCACGTTGAAATGCGTCTTGCCGGGCTGGCCTCGGAGGGTGGTGATCACCACCACTCCGTTCGCGGCCCGGGATCCGTAGATCGAGGAAGCCGCCGCACCCTTGAGGACCTCGATCTTGGCGATCTCGTTGGGGTTGATGTCGGCGGCCCGGTTGACCTGGTCGTCCTGCTGGCCGGTGCCTCCGGCGATCTGGGTCGCTCCTGCGGCGTTGATGGCGCTCCGGTTGTTGAGGACCTGGGCGTCGCTGTAGACCACACCGTCGACCACATAGAGCGGGTTGGACGAGCCGAGAATGGTGTTGGTCCCGCCCCGGATCCGGAACTGGGCGCCGCCGCCGGGCGCGCCGCCGTTGGAGGTGATCGACACGCCGGCCATCCTGCCGGTCAGGGCCACATCGATCGATGGCGACGATACCTTGGTCAGGTCCTCGCCCGACACCACCGATACCGCGGTGTTGGAGTTTCGCCGCTCGATCTGGGTCGCGGTACCGGACACAATCACTTCTTCGAGCTTGAACACGTCGGCGTCGAGGACGATGTTCACGGTCGACGTTCCCGCCGGCACCGCGACGTCCTTGCGCTGGTAGCCGATGGCGCGCACCACCAGGCGGACATCCCCGCTCCGGGTCCGGATCGTGAACCGGCCCTCCGCGCTGGTTCGCACCACCAGCCCGCCCCCGCCGACGACCGACACCGCCGCCTCGGCCAGCGGCTGGCCGCCGCCCGACTTGGTCACCTGACCCGCAATATCACGCTCCTGTGCCGCCGCGACGGACAGCACCCCTGAACTCATGGCAACGGCCAGCCATCCACTTTGAATCCACCGCACACTGACCTCCCTGTTCGTGTCGAGACCACACGGGAACAGGGGTCCTGCATTGCAACCGGAAGGCCGCACCGCTCACCATCTCGAACCGGCCGCTGGTCAACGCCGGTCCACCGCTCATCCCTCCTGGGTGTGACGAACCGACACGCGGTTCGTGTCAGTTGGTCTCCCGACGTTGCACGCTATCGAAACATTGACAGCAAGCCATCGCGATACCGGCGGCTCATTCGGAGCTCCTCGCCGCTGGTGAGCATGAGGGCGCAGTCACCGTTGCCGACCGGGCGTACCGCCACCACCCGCGCCACATTGACAACGATGCTGCGGTGGACCTGCCGAAACATCAGCGTGCCCAGGCGATCCCACAGCGACGTGAGGGTCGTGCGCACCAGACGAATCGAGCCGTTGGCGTGCACGCGGACGTAGTTGCCCTCGGATTCCAACCAGTCAATCGAATCAACGATCACGACGTCGAGCCGGCCATCGACCGGGAGGCCGATGCGCTCTGGCGGGGCGGATGGATCGAACATGGGCCCGAGGGGCGATAGGGCAAGGTTGGTCATCGTGGCACCGGCAGCGTTAGGGTTCCGTTGTTGACGCCGCTGCAAGGCGCAGGTTCGATGCCAGCCCGGCGGGCAACTGCGCGACAATCGCGAGCGAAACGGAACGCATTGTCCGTTCGTAGGGACAGGGTGTGCTCGCGGGGAACGCGTGGATTGCTACACGCGGATTGAGTTCATGACTGCCGGTGGCGCGACACTGGCTTCGGCCCAGGGACTTTGGTGAGCTGCCGAAGGGCAGCCGCCAACCGGTCGATCTCCACCGGGGTGGTGTAGAGATAGCACGAGGCGCGAACCGCGCTGGCGGTGCCAAACCGTTGAAGAAGGGGAAGGGCCGCCAAGTCGCCGGCCCGGACGGCTATGCCATTCCGGTCGCACTCCAGAGCAATCGCGGCAGCCTCATGCCCGGCGATGGTGAACGCGACGAGAGGGATGCGCTGACCAGGGTGATCCGCGCCAAGAATCGTGAGGCCGGGAACCTCGTGCAGTTGACTGAGGAGGTGAGTGGCAAGCTTTCGGCTGTGGGCCTCGAGGGCCGGCCACCCGAGGCTGCTCAGGAACCGGGTCGCGGCCGCCAGACCGACCGCGTCTGCCACGTTAGGCGTGCCGGCGCCGAACTTGAGCGCCCCATGCGAGAGATCGAGAGTGTCGAGTCCAACGCCATGGGCCATGTTGCTGCCGCCCTGATAGGGCGGCATGCGTTCGAGCTGCTCCGCCCTGGCCCAGAGCACACCGGCACCCATCGGTCCGGTGATCTTGTGACTCGAGAAGGCCAGGAAATCGCAACCGAGGTCCTGGACATTGACTGGGAAATGAGGAACCGACTGGGCGGCGTCGACGACCGAGACCGCTCCCGCCGCCCGGGCCAGTCGGCAGATCTCGGCGACCGGGTTGATGATGCCAAGCACGTTGGAGACGTGGCTGACGGCGACGAGCCGAGTCCGGGACGAGAGCCGGGCCTCGAAGTCCTCGAGCCGCAGGGTCCCGTCGTCGTTCAGATCGAACGACACGACTCGGGCGCCGGTACGGCGGGCGACCATCTGCCAGGGCACCATGTTCGAGGCATGCTCGGCCACGCTGAGGAGGATTTCATCGCCGGCCTGAAGGTTGGCCGCGCCCCAACTCGAGGCCACCAGATTGAGGGCGTCGGTGGTGCCCCTCGTAAACACCACTTCGAGGGGATCGGCGGCACCGATGAATGCGGCCACCGCCGCACGCGCGTCGTCATAGGCCGCCGCGGCTCGGCGGCCAAGCTCGTGCAGCGGCGTCGGATTGGCGTTGTCGCGGCGATAGAAGCGGGTCACGGCATCGATCACTACGCTGGCGCGCCTGGCGGTCGCGGCCGAATCGAGGTAAACGAGAGGCTGCCCCCCCGCCGCCCTCCCCAGGGACGGGAACATCCCAGGCCACCCCGCGCGGCCTGGGTCAAGTCGGGCCGGCTCGAGACGAACACCTGCCCCGATGGCGGCCGCACCGGTCAATCCGAGAAATGTTCGCCGATCGTGCATCAGGCCTCCATTGGGCTGCCTCACCTTCAAGGAGTTCCCGTGCGGGTCCGAACCTCCTCTCCGGCGACGATGAAGACCCGGCCGGACCGAACTCCGTTGACCATGCTCCAGGCCGATGTCAGCAGAAGATCGGTGATGCCGTCGCCGTTCACGTCGCCCACACCCACCGCATCGAACCCCAGCGTCTCGCCCGGCACGGCACCGGTGATGGTGCGCATGACATGACCGTCCTTGCCGGAGAACACCCGCACCCGCCCGCCGGACCAGGCCACACCGCTGTACTGCCACGACCCGATGACCAGATCGGCTCTCCCGTCGTGGTCGAGATCACCGACCCGAGCCGCCCCGATCCCGAAGCCCTCGCCGGCCGAGTCGCCGGTGAAGGTCTGGACCGGCGCTCCGGTCCGCCCCGAGTAGACGTAGGCCCTCCCCGTGGAACGGCCCTTCGCGCCGTTGGTAAAATCGGTGGCGTAGATATCGGGAATACCGTCCCCGTCGGTGTCGCCGATGACGGACACGAACATGGCGCCGAGCGCGTTGCCGCTGTCGTCCGCCTCACGCGAAAAGACCGGGGTCCGGCTGGCCCCGTGATAGACCCGGATCAGGCCGGCATTGCGCGGACCGGCGCCGGCAGCCCCGATGATCCAGGTCCCGCCGGCGCCGCCCACGGTCGAACCGAAGGCGTCACCCGGATGCTCACCATCGATCTCCAGCAGCCGGTGGCCGTCGCGCCCCGAAAAAATGACTGCCCGCCCGGCGCCCGCGCCGTTGTGGTTGCTGCCCGGGGCGCCGGCGAGGATGTCCGGCCGGCCATCCCCGTCGATATCCCCAACGCCCGCGGACGACGATCCAAGGTTGACCTCGGCCGAATCACCGAGGAGCACGAGCAATTGTTTCCCATCCCGGCCCGAGAGCACGAGCACCTTGTTCAGACCGGGCGCGCCGGCAACGACGTCGGGGACGCCGTCGCCGTTCACGTCCCCGGCGGCTTCGAGCCCTGTTCCGAGGGCCGAGCCCGAGTCTCCTACTGTCTTCCAGATCAGCTTGCCGGAACGGCCCGAGTAGAGGTACACCGTCCCGCGGGTGGAACCAAAGGGCGGATTCGCCGTCGCGGAGATGACGACGTCGGTCACCTTGTCGCCGTCGACATCGCCGACCGGACGGGCAATCCAGCCGAATTCGTCCCCCGCCCGCTCACCTCGCCATTCGTGGATGATTCGAACGTCCTTCTCGACGAACGGCGGATTGAAGCGGATCCGGTCCGGAAAGAGCCCGGCGAAACGCGGATCGTCATGCAGCCGGGCCAGATCGGACCGGGCCGCGATGGACGACAGATCGATCTTCCCTCGCATCCGGTTGAACCAGGCGAACGCATCGTCGGCCCGGCCGGAATCGGCGTACATCGAGAACAGAGCCATGGCCGCCTGGGGAGCCGTCGCGGGCATCGTGGTGGCTTTGGTCAGCGCTTCCGCGGCCGGGCCAAGGTGGCCAAGCAGCCGGTGGGTGTTCCCGAGCGCGAACCACCCGATGGCGCTGTCGGCATGCGACCGTACGAAAGGCTCGATCAGAAGCAGCGCCTCGGCTGAGCGTTTCTGGCCGTTAAGGCGGCGTACCGCCGTCAGGGTATCCGCCGGCGGCTGGGCGCCGGTTCGCGCCGGCTGCCCGAGCGAGACTGATACGAGCAGCAAGAACAGACAGGAACGCATGGGCCTCCATCAAGTTGGTCGATTCGCCGGAATCATTGCCTGGCGCGGCCCCGAGGACTACCACGGCATTGCCCGCCGGACTATCACGCTATTGCTCGGCTGCGCCAACCCCCTGAAACCGGGCCGCGGCCCGGGCCGTTAACTTGATCAGGGGCTTGACGGACCAAGCAGCCACGGACCATGAACGAAATCGATCGCATCATCTTCGCCAGTGACACGGTCCGGGTCGGCGCCTTTCGCTGCCCGGTCACGGATCCCCGTTTCCCGGACTCGGGACCGATTCGGGAGAGTCTGGTGGCCTTCCCCAGGCGAGGCGTGTGGATCCGGCAAGAGGGCTCCCCGTCCGTGGTGGCGGACCCCGGGATCGTGACCATCTACAATCGCGGGCGCCACTACGATCGAGCCGCCGTATCGGCGGATGGCGACATCAGCGACTGGTTTGCGGTCGCCCCGGATGTGGCGGTCGCGATCGCCCGCGAGGTCGATCCTTCCGCCTCCGCCGAACCCGAACGGGCCTTCCGTTTCGAGGTGGCGCCGGCCGACCATGAACTCTATCTGCGCCAACGCCGGCTTTTCCTGGCGATCGAACGGCGGGAACTCGAGCCGCTCGCGGTCGAGGAACAGGTGCTCACGCTGGTGGAAGAGGTGCTGCGCCGGGCCGCCGGCCGCGATGGGGACCGCCCCGGGCTCTCGTTGGCGCGGCGCGACCTGATCGAGCGCGCCAAGGCCGAACTGGCCCGCGACGTGGCGGAGCCGACCGATTTGCGCCAACTGTCGACGCGGCTGGAGGCTTCGCCGTCGCACATCTGCCGGGTCTTCCTCCAGGGCACCGGCCGCACCCTTCACCAGTACCGTCTGGAGCTCCGGCTCCGCAACGCGCTCGAGACCCTCGGGGAGACCAGGATCGGCGTCTCCCGTCTGGCGGCCGAACTCGGCTTCTCGAGTCACAGTCACTTCACGGCGGTCCTCCGCCGCCGCTACGGAATGACGCCGACCGAAATCCGGTCCACCCTCCGGGGCAGTCGGCCGCCGGAGCGGCGGGCGCTCCATTCGGTGAGCCGCACGACGCCTTCTGCGACCCATAGGTACTGAGCAACGACCTGATAGCTCGGCTCCCGGAACACTCGCACGTTCCAAGGGACCTCAACCGAGCGCCATAATGGCCTGCATTGCCCGCTGGTCCCTGCTCATCGCTGTCCTGACCTGCACCCCCGACGCCCGGGCCCAGGCCCCGGCGCGATGCGATGGTCCCGCCTACCACCTTCTTGACTTCTGGCTCGGCGACTGGGAGGTGACCGCCGGTGGCAAGCTCGACGGCCACGACCGAGTGACCCGTCAACTGGGCGGCTGCGCGGTCCACGAGGAGTGGGCCGACGCCGACGGTGGTCACGGGTTCAGCCTCTTCTACTATCAGCCGTCCGCCGACAAGTGGCGCCAGGTCTGGGTGACCGACCACGCCAATCAACCTGGCGGCCTCAAGGAAAAGGAACTCATCCTCCGGCTCGACGACGGCGGCGTCAGGTTTCAGGGCACCATCGTGCTGCCCGAGGGGGGAATCGTGCTCGACCGCACCTCGCTCACCCCGCTGCCGTCAGGCGACGTCCACCAGGTAATTGAAATCTCCACAGACCGGGGAACGACCTGGCAAGTGGTGTACGACGCGCGCTACCGGCGGTCCGGCTAGGGATCGCGGACCAGGCGTAACCCCACCGAATCGAAACGATCGCCGGGGACCGCCTGGAACCGCGCGGCCGACCGTGCATCGACAGTGTTGGCGAGCCACGACCCACCCCGCACCACGCGGAATGCCCCGGTGGCCGGCCCGCGAGGATCCAGCCGCGGACTGACCGCGTAGTACCCATCGCCGTAATAGTCCTGCACCCACTCCGACACGTTGCCGTGCATGTCGTAGAGCCCCCACCCGTTCGGCGCCTTGCCGCCGACCGGGTGCGGGGTCTGGCTACTGTTCTGGTAGTACCAGCCCATCTCAGCCGGGATGCCGGTACCGCCGTAGTCGCCCACGGTACCCGCCCGAGCCGCATACTCCCACTCGGCTTCGGTTGGCAGGCGGTATCCCTTCCCGGGGTCCATCGCGATGAGCCGGTCCACAAACGCCTGGGCATCGTCCCAGCTCACTTGTTCCACCGGGCAGGTTGGTCCGCAAGCAGCGAAGTAACTCGGGCTGGTCCCCAACACGGCCCGCCACTCTGCCTGGGTCACCTCCGTCGTCTGCATCATGAACGAAGAACTGATCGTCACCGGATGTGATGGGCGTTCGTCCATGGCCCTGTTCGGGCTCCCCATGACGAACGCCCCTGCGGGAATAAGGACGAAGCGACCCCCGAATGCGGCAGTCACTTCGCCCTGGCGAACCGCCAACGCCAACGCCTTGAAGGCCACTTGCGAACCGGCCTCGGCCCTCACGGTGAATCGGAAGTCACCGGCCTGATTCGGTGTCCCGTCGAGAAAGCCGCCAACTCGAAGCACGGGGCCGGGCGGCAAGCCACCATCGACGATCGACCACGACACGGTGCCACCGGTCGCCTCGAGGACAGCGGCATACGGCCGGTCCACCACCGCGTCGGCCAGGTGATCCGTGGCAACTCGCAGGGTGTTCGGGCCGATATCGGAGTCGTCAGTCGGCCCCAGCCCGCCACACCCGGCGATGATCGGAATCGCCCACAGGTACCCCGCACGCCTGCTGCCCATGGCGGCATCATCGCGGCCCGATCCGGCCCGCGCTATCATCCGGCTGCTCAGTTGCCCCGGCCGCGTTCGTTCTGCCGGGCGCGATTCTGACAGCTTGGGAGGCGTGAGGCGATTAGGCTCAGGCTCGCGTGTTTGGGTGTCCGCCTCCGCAAGGACCGACCTCATGCTCATCGTTGTGTTCCGTTCCCGTTTGACAAGCCTTGACCCAGGGCTATGCCGCAATGGACACGAAGCTGTCCGAACTGGTCAAGGACGCTCCGGGGTTCGCCGCGGTGAAGAGCTACCGCGCGGACGACGGGGAGCGCCTGTCAGGCAACCGTGCCAGTCGCAGGACTTCCGACGCGATCAACGCCACGCTGGCCGAGTCGAAGACCAGGGAGGTGTGGGTGACGCCGGGAACGATCAGGGGGCCGCGACCGCGGGTACTCCCGGCAACCAGGCCCCGCATCCGATCCAGCGTCAGCGCGTGCCATGCGGCCACGTCGGCCGGAGTCTCGGCGCCCGACGGTTTGCGGGTATTGCCTGAGTAGATCACGGTAAGTGGCGTGTCACCAAAGGATCGCGCGTCCCGAAACTCAATCGCACTCTTTGGCAGGAAGGCAAGGGCGCCCGCCATGGCCCGAAGGGCACGGGCCCGCGACAGTCCGGCCAGGTACATCGCATTCTCCCGGGCGGAGAACTGTTTGGTACCGGGGAAGACAAGATGGAGAGCGAGACGGGCAAGGCCGAGATTTCCGGCAACAACTGCCGCGGCGCAGCGCCACCCGCAACCGGTGATCTTTCGAGCGTCGCCCTCCGACCCCTTGAAGTCTTCGAGCATGTCCTCCGGGGTGCCGGGATCGAGGAGCACAGCCCCGGCGACGTCACCCCGGTAGGTCGCGGCATAATAGCCGGCGATGTTGGCACCTAACGAATGCCCGACGACCACGACCGGCAGCGGGACGTTCGCCGCCAGCAGCAGCGCACGGAGTTCCCGGGCGGACGTGGCGATATCGTTCGGACCCGAGCCGCCCTCGCTCCAGCCAAGGCCCTTCCGATCGTAGACACAGACCCTGACCGAGTCGGTGAGCGCCCGACGGATTCGCTCCGAACCAATCGACCAGCCGCCGAGACCGGCATCAAGCATGACTGTCGGACTTCCCTGCCCGGTGCAGTAGAGGTGGAGGCGGTGGTTGCCGACGGACACGAGAGGCCCGGGAGGGGGAAATCGGGCATCATCCAGACGTTCCAGCCAGGCGTTGGTCGCGGCCCCGGTGAGGGCGAGCATGACGAGAACGATGACAGTCCACCGGGCCACCCCGGCCAGACGGGAGCGTCTCGTCCTCGCCGTGGAGGTATGGGGGGTGCTGGCCATTCGGGGTTGCCCTCGAGGAACTGTCGGCAGCCACGATGGACACCGATCGACCGTCTCGACATGAACCTATGACCCGATGATTGGCGGGCGCTATCAATCCGTTGCTCTCCGCCGCCCCAGGGGTACCTTACCCTCACCTCCCTTTCGATCGGCCGCGACGGCAGGATGAAACCAGAGACGACACGCGCGCTATTCGATCGCAAGTTCGGCGGGGACCGCCCTGACGGGCTGCCCCGCGGGCCGGGCATCTATCTGTTCCGCGACGCCGATGGCCGCGTGCTCTACGTCGGCAAGGCGAAAGACCTGCGCCGACGTCTGGCCGGCTACCGCACCGCCTCACGCAGCAAGGCCCACCGGAAGATGCGTGCGCTGGTGCGCGCCGCGGCGATGCTGGAGACGCGCCAGCTCGAAAGTGAAGTGCGAGCCCTGCTGGTCGAGAATGAGCTGATCCGCACCCTGCGTCCGCCGTTCAACGTTGACGGCGCCTTCTCGTTTCTCTATCCGGCAATCGGCGTTGGGAATGACGACGGGCGGGTTCTCCTCGCCTTCACGTCTGCACCGGAGGAGTGGAGTGACCTCGGGATGCGCTGGCACGGCTGCTTCCGCTCCCGGGCGCGGGCCCGAGCGGCCTTCGAAACGCTCACCGAGCTGTTTTCCCGCCTTGGGCATCGCGAGCCCCCTTCGCGCCGGCCGGCGGTGCCTCGCCGACGGGGCGCCCGGCTCGAGGTGTTCCGGCGGCTGCCCGCCGATCTCGCGACCGCGACGGACGGGTTCCTCGCGGGCGAATCGACGGAACTGCTCGCGTTGCTCTTTCAGCGCCTGCTCGACAGCGCCAGCGCGCGACGGGGAGCCGCTGACATCGAGCAACAACTCCGCGCGCTCGCCGACTTCGCCTTGAAGGATATCGCCGCCCTGCACGGCGCCCTCGAGAAGGCGGGACGTACCGGCTGGATATCGGGAGACGAACGCGACGCCCTCTTCATCTCGGCCAGGCACGGCGCCTGACCCTGAAGCAACCGAGGCCCCCTACGGGCGGGTGCGAACCACCCGGCCCTTGCCGTCGAGCCGCTCGAGGTTCAGGCCGATTCTTCCGACGTAGTCCACCGTCTCGCGGTGCCACTCCATCACGCCTCCCGAGTTCAGGGACTGTGTACCGAGTTCGAAGAGCCTGAGAGGCCTCCCTAGTTCCCGAACTGTCCACGCCCGATTCAGCCTGCGCCCACCAGCCTGCCCAGCACCAGCGCGAGCACGATGCAGGCCAGACCGCCCCCGACGACCACGCCGCGGAGCGCTTTCGGAACCGTCGAGCCGCCGACCACGTGATAGGCGAGCGCGCCGAAGAAGGGGACCAGCAGGATCACGGCGACCCAGCCTGACATGACACCGCGGGCCACCTGACGCCGGCCGAGATCGGTGAACGCCAGAGCGGACCAGGCCGCGTAGAGCATGATCGGCAGGAAGTACCCGTAGAGGCTCATCACGATGGAGAGCGCCGAGGGCAAGGGGATTTCGCTCATCAGCGGATCCGGTAGAAGGTGAGGGCGTACGCCACGGCGACGACGGCGAGCCCGCCGAGGACGGTGGCAAACCGGGCATATCGCGAGAGGCTCGAATGGCCGGCCGTCAGGTAGGCCGCCGCTCCGGCACCGGGAAGCAACAAGACAACCGCACTCCATCTGACAGCGAGGCCCGGTTCCCGCTCGGCCCGGTCGGCGAGGTCGAGAAAGGCGACGGTCGACCAGGCGCAGTAGAGCATCACCGGAAGCAGGTAGTCATAGACGCCGAACAGCAGCGAGTTCAGACGCCATGGGGTCAGCAGCGAGAGAATGCTTCCCGGCATCAGTGGCCTCGCCTGGTCACCGCCGCGATCACGGCACTCGGCGGGGTGGGGAGACGAATGGCGTCGACGTCGAGCGGGTAGGCGGCGAACGGAGCGACCGGCGGCCTCACCGGGGCACCCGCGCCCCCGGGCATCTGTGGCTGGGGTGCACCCGGCCAACGTTGACCAGCGTCGCGCCCGGCCGGATCGACGGCACGCCCCGGATGAAGGTCACCACACCGCTGGCCGGCGCTCGGACCTCCTTGACCGTCCGGCCGAACAAATCCGTGAGCAGCCCGACCTTCATCCCCTCGTTCACGTAGCTCCCCCGAGCCACGCCCGGAACAAACATTCCGTCCCCCTCGGCGGCCACCCGGGCTCCCCCATCGAGCCAGACCGGCCGCTCGACCGGGCGTGCAGCATGATCAATCATCCCGAGGTGGCCGAGCGCGTTCAACATCCCGTCGACCAGGAGGGTGACCTCGCCCGTGACGACGGTACCGGACCGGCCGGCCTCGGCGACCAGCACGGTCTTGCCTAACGACACCGCGTAGCCGCTCAGGGTGCCCCGGCTGGCCGGATTCGCCGGATCGACGTCCTGGATGATGATGTGGTCAAGCCCGAAGGCCAGCGTCAGGGCCCCTGAGGCCGAGTCCTGGGCCGGGTCGCCCCCGCGAAACCAGTAGCTGTACGGGCGAAGGTCCTCATCGAGGTCGCCGCCGTGGAGGTCGATGATGACACTCGCCGGTTTCACGACCTGCTCGGCATCAACGCCAGGGCCCGCTGGCTCTGGGTGCCCCGGCTGTCGCCCGGGTAGACCCGGTTCATGCCCTTGCCGTCGACCGGGTTCAGATGGACGATCATCTGGCGAAACGAGGCCAGGTTCACGAGCGGAACCACGATCGCGGTCCCAGCCATGGTCTTCGGGTCGAGCATTCCGATCAGCCGCTGGAGCGCGACGATCGAGGCGTACTCGGTGCCATGACTGCCGGCCACCAGGGCCACGACCGGCCCGGGCCGAGCGCCGTTGATGACCGCGACCGGAATGCTCAAGCCGGAATCGGGACCGGGCGGCACGACGATCGAGCCGAAGGCCACCTGGCCGCGTGGGGCGGAGGCGGTTCCAACGGTGACGGACGGACCGAGCGCCAGAGTCGGCAGGAGAATGGTGGCGGCGAGCAACGGGGCGAAGCGCATGGAACCAACCCTTGTCGGAGGGATTGACTAGATAGTGGGCAACCAGTCAACGCGAAGCTTGATACGACGGCGATCCTGTCGAGATGGATCGCCTGATCAGCGCCATGCTGCTCTAGCAGCTGTCATGCAGCGATCAGCACCCCGATCGCTCCGACGATGGCTACCAGCAGTGTGCCGGGCGCGGCGAACCGGAACCCTGGGGTGTCGGCAATGATCTTCATGATGATCTGCTGCGCCGAATTGCCCATGCGCTGGGGCTCCCTGGCCGAGTTCGCGCTCGATCCGGTAGCTGTGGCTCAAAGCCGTGGCGAGACGTTCCGGCAGCAACTACTGCCCCTTTTTCGTCAGCGCGCCAAGAGGTGTCTGCAGCGTGCCGTCGTCGTTGATGTCGATCTCCATCGCCCCCTCTTCACCGGGCAGCGTGACGAAGATCTTCCCTCCACCGGTCCAGCACTCCCCGACCTGGTTGTCGCCCATGATCGATAGGGTCACCTTGCCGGACCGGAAGGTCATCTGCATGGGTGTGGGACCGGCGGCGGCGTAGCGACCCTCGATCTTGCCGGCACAGCTCACCAGCCCGGGGCGCGGCGGCTTGCCCGCCTTGGCCACGTCCTTGGACGGCGCCTCACTCACGAATCGGATCTGCTCCGGCTTGGCCCACGACATCAGGTTCCCCGGAAGTTCCACCTGGTACTCCATTCCCATGCCCGTGATGATGCGGCTGTCGATCCACTGGCCCTGGTAGTCGACCTTTACGCGGTCACCCACTTCGTAGATGCCGTTGGCATGATCATACGCGGTCGGCGTCCCGCGCCGCCGCAACTCGGCGGGGTAGCGTTTGAATACCGTCGGCCCGTTGATGACCCGGACGTTGAAGAGGTGGCCCTCGGCGCTGACCACGATCGCCATGACCCACCCCTGGCCCGTTCCCACGCTGACGGTATCGCCCGCCTTGATACCAACCCCATCTTGCGGCTGGGCCAGCGCGACCTCCGTCGGGACGGACATGACGAGCGCGAGGAGGGTGGCGATGCCGGCCACGAAGCCGGCGCGGGAGATCGGCATGACGGGTTCTCCATGGTGTAGGTAGGTGGTCTGGAACAGCGGGCCAGACTCGGGTACCAAAGTACCTGGCACATCAGTCATGGGTTCGGCATCAGTCGCTTGAGCTCGGCCAGGAAGTTGAACACCACGACGACGTGGACCGACGCGTCGCGGTCGCCAATCCGCCTCACTTCGCGCCTCCGCCACGCCACACCGCCGCGCCTCATCGGCCCAGTTGACGACCACGAAGGTCTCCGTCGGTCCCCGCAACGGTGTCACGACCACAAAGACGCTCGGCGCCGAGGACCGCGGCCAACCCGGGCTTGATGCCGCCTTGGCCGAGTTGCGCCTCGATGCGGTAGCGGCCGCCAGCGCTGCGTTGAGACCATCGGTGGATGATGTCATTCGCCGCTCACTTCTTGGCCATGATCCGCTTCAACTCGCCGGTCCAGTCCTGGACCAGCACGACGGTCCCGGGCACCAACCCTGACGTACCGGCTCCGCTGTTACCGCCGGGCGCCGTATTCAGGACGACGCCGAATCGCCCGGCGGGGCCCAGGTCGAAGTTCTGCCTGCCGCTGCCGTTTCGCATGAAGTCAGCTCGGAACAGCAACCGCGGCTTGCCGAAGCTCAATGCGCCGGCCGCCTGGATGCTCACCGCCATCATGCTGTCGCCGGCCTGGTAGTACGCGATACGACCGTCGCGCGACCACAGCGGGAACTGTCCTGCGCGTCCGGAAAGCTGTTGCCGCATTCCGCCTTCGGGAAAGCGCTCCACCATGACGACGCTGCCGGCATTGTACGCCAGCCAATGGCCATCCGGCGAGAGCGCGGGCATGTCGTTGCACAGGCTGTTTCGGACCACGTTCGCGGAGTCATTGTCCCTGGCGGAACTCAACGTTACCAACCCAATCCAGCACTTGAGATCCACCGGGACCCGCGTCACCAGGAGCGACGACCCATCCGGCGTGATCGCCATCGGACGGAAGTCCACCAGGCCAGCGCGGGCCTTGAGCAACTCCTGATCGGATCCGCTGCCATCGGCGCGGCGCAGGTACAGTCGGCGGGCGCCGCCGCGCGTGCTGGCAAAGGCGATGCTCTTGCCATCGGTCATCCAGACCGGCGAGTAGTTGTCGACGGAGTCCCGCGTGATCTGACTCAGCGTCGCCCGTCGAATGTCGTACGTGAAAAGGTGCGCCCCCGATATCAGAGCCAGCATGCTTCGGTCGGGAGAAAATCTCGGGTCACGGTACAAGCCCGGCGCCACACCCTCCATCGGCGACACGTTGCCCAAGGTATCAATCCAGACCGTCGAGGTCAGCGCGGTCCCCGCCGTCGCATATACCAGCGTGCCGGCATCACGAGCGATCGCGAAATTCGACGCCCCCGACGTCTTGGATGCCACGTCCTGCTGGACGAGTACGGGTGCGCCGGTCGCTACCAGGCGGCGAGGATCGAACGGCAGGGCCCACAGGGCGTTGTCAGCATTGTAAATGACGTGCCCTGTCGGCGACCAGCGCGGATACGAGCCGATCTGCGGGAGAAGCCGGTCGGTCCCGGTCCGGCGATCAAATACCGCAAGGCGATTTGAGCCGTCCTCGGCTCGGCCGGTGTAGATGATTCCGCCACCGGGCAGGACTTCCGGAAAACGCCGGGAGACGACGCTCGCCGAATCCACCTTCATGAGCGGGATCGCGACCCCGCCCTCTGCCGGTACCGAGAAGAGATTCACATATGTCGACATCACGATCGAGTCGTTCGCGCCCCAACTTGTCCCGAGCGTCCCCCCCAGCTGGGCGAGCTGGATCACCGACCCGCCGGTGGCCGGAACCTTTCTCAGGATGCCATGACTGCCGAAGGCGATCCACTTGCCGTCCGGCGAAAACACGAGCGAAGCCGCCCCTTCCGTCCCGGGCAGGATCCTCCCTGCGAGAGAATCAACCGCACGCACGTAGATCGCGAGACTTGGAGCAACGACGTACGCAACGAGGTGCCCATCGGGCGAAATGGCGAGGTCGGAGTTGGAAGGGTTGGGCAGCAACGCCAAAGCGGGCGCAGCGGTCACGATGAAGCGTGCGGAGGGACCGGGAGCAGTATCCCCCGCACGCAAAGCGGTAGCAATCATGAAACCGGCGCCGCCCGCGGCAATCGCCACAATGGGCAGCAACGCGCGCCGCCAGCCTGTCGACGCGACGTATGATCGCGCCACGCTGGTGTGCGCGGGGAGGAACGTCGAGTTCCCCAGTGCCTCCGCGAACGCCTTGGCGGTCTCGAAACGATCGGCCGGCAGCTTCTCCAGCGCTGTCGCCAGCGCCGCCGCCACATTCGGCGGGGTCGCCTTCCGGAGTTCCGTCACCGGCCGCGGCACCTCGGTCACGATCTTCATGATGATCTGCTGCGCCGACCCACCCAGATGCGGCGGCTGGCCCGCCAGCATCTCGTAAAGCACACTCCCCAATGAGTAGACGTCGCTCCGGGCCGTGATCTCCTTCTCGGCCGTCGCCTGCTCCGGACTCATGTAATGCGGCGTGCCGAGACTAAGGCCCGTTTCCGTCATCCGGCCACCCGCCGCCGCACTCACCGCCAGCGCAATCCCGAAGTCCGCCACCATCGCGTGCCCGCCATGCAGCAGGATGTTCTCCGGCTTCACGTCCCGGTGGACGATGCCGTGCTCGTGCGCGTACTGCAGCGCGTCGAGCACCTCGCGGGCGATCCGCACCGCCTCGTCCACACCCAGCTGGGTCTCCCGGTCGAGCCGGGCCCGGAGCGTTTCGCCGTCGATGAACGGCATCACGTAGTAGAGGAACCCGTCGGCGGTGCCGGAGTCGAACAGCGGCAGGATGTGCGGGTGCTGCAGCGCGGCGGTAGTAGTGATCTCCTGAACGAACCGCTCGGCGCCGAGCACCGCGGCGAGCTCGGGCCGCAAGACCTTGAGGGCGACCTTCCGCTTGTGCTTCAAGTCTTCGGCCAGGTACACCGTGGCCATCCCGCCCTGGCCGAGCTCGCGCTCGATCCGGTACCGGTCGACCAACGCTGCAGTCAACCGCGCGAGGGCATCAGCCACGCGAGGTCTCCCGCCCTACCGTGACCGGTCCCGTACTGGACCGTTTGGCCTGAACGCGCCGGCGAGCCTTGATGGCCAAGTCACCCGACCTATATGATGGGAAAGCCCTGGAAGCCGTCGGAAAGTACCCCCGAGCGGAGGGACCCGCCATGACGGACCACCTGGCAGTCCCCGCCAGGTGGCCCGGGCGATAGATTGGGGTCCAACCTCAGTCGACTCGAGAACCATCATGACCACTTCAATACGGTGGCGGACCGCGGCGACGCTGTTGGCCCTCACCCCCGGCGCTCTGGCCGCCCAGACCTGGGCGGGCCGCATCGATTCCGCCTTCGCCAACCAGCGCGGCACCGACCGGCCCGGCTGCGCCGTGAGCGTGGTCCAGGCCGGCAAGCTGATCTTCGCCCGGGGCTACGGCATGGCCGACATGGCCGCGGGATTGGCAATCACCCCGCAATCGATCTTCCACGTCGCCTCGGTCTCGAAGCAGTTCACCGCCATGAGTCTGGCGCTCCTCGCCCAGAGCGGCCGGATCTTTCTCGACGACGACATCCGGAAATACATCCCCGAACTGCCGGTGTACGAGGCGCCGATCACCATCCGCCGGCTGCTCCAGCACACCAGCGGTATCCGCGACCAGTGGAACCTGCTCATCGCCGGCGGCTGGCGGCTCGGCGACGACCTGATCACCGAGCAGGATGTCCTCGATATCGTGTCGCGGCAGAAGGTCCTGAACTTCGCCCCCGGGAGCGACTGGTCCTACAGCAACACCGGCTTCTCGCTGGCCGCCATCGTGGTCAAGCGCGTCACCGGCCGTTCCCTCCGCGAGTACGCCGACTCGGCCCTGTTCCAGCCGCTGGGCATGACCCGAACCCACTTCCACGACGACAATCATCACATTGTGCCTGGCCGGACCCGCGGCCACACCTACGAAGGCGGCGAGTGGAAGGAAACCGTCCCCAACTATTCCACCGTCGGCGCCACCAGCCTGTTTACCACGGTCGTGGACCTCGCCCGCTGGCACCGGCAGCTCGACTCCGGCCTCGTGGGCGGCCGCCGGGTGCTCGACGAAGTGTTCCGGCCCGCCGTGCTCAACAACGGCGACACCCTCCGCTATGGACTCGGCATCTCGGTGCGTGGCACCTATCGCGGCGCTCCAACCATCTCCCACAGCGGCGGCGACCCCGGATACTCGAGCCACCTGCTCCACTTCCCGGCCACCGGCTCCGGCGTCTCGGTCCTCTGCAATTCTTCCGGAGTCGCCAATCCGGTCCGTCTGGCTGAGCTGACGGCGGACGCGGCGCTGGCGAGCGAGCTGGGGCCGGAGCCCACTCCGTCCGCGCCGGTCACCGCGGCGATGGTCTCGGGTCTCGAGGGCCTCTATTGGAGCGAGCCCCTGGAGGCTGTGGCGCGACTGGCACTCGACAGCGGTGTGGCGGTGTGGCGGGCCGGGGCCGGGCTCATCGGCGGCACGAGGCTCCGCGAAACCGGGACCGCCGGACAATGGTGGACCGGCACCGGCCCGGGCACCGTGAGTCGCCGGACCGACGGCACCCTCCTCGTCCGGACCACCAACGGGGAAGCCGCGTCATGGACGAAAGTGGCTGACTGGGTACCGACGACCGCAGACCGTTCGGCGCTCGTGGGCCGCTACTGGAGCCCGGAGGTCGATGCGGTCTGGGAGATCAAGACGGGTGGAGACACCCTGATGGTCCTTCGGCGGAAATTCGCGCCGGCCAGGCTGGTACCGCTGTTCAAGGACGCCTACAACTCGGTCGGCGGCTTCGGAGCGGGACTGGTCCGCGCGGTGCGCGGCAAGGACGGGAGAGTCATCGCGATCTTGACCGGGTCGGGCCGGGTCCGCCGGCTTCGCTTCGAGCGGATCGCGGACCTGGGCCCGCGACCCTAACGTCGGGCGTCGCAGACTGCCGTAGCGCCGTCCTTTTTCGCAAAGGCGGTGATCGCCCGGTCGGCGGTCACGAACGCCGCCCCTTCGAGCTTGGCCGCGGCCACCAGAATCCGGTCGGCCGGGTCGCCCGGGAGCGCAGTGAGCCGGGTGCTGGTGACGAGAGCGGCGCGGTCCACCGGCAGATAGCGGATGCCCGGCACCCGGATGGCCCGGTCGATCCAGGCCTCGACCGGCATCGTGAGCGTCAGCCTGCCGGCCGACTCCTTCGCAATCTCCCAGAAAGAGAACTCGCTCACCAGGAGCTGACCCCGCCCAGCCGCCCGCGTCAGTATCGGGCCGAGCGCCCGGCTGCAGCGATCGAGCGAGCCGTCGAGCATCCAGACCCAGATGTGCGTGTCAAGCAGCAGGGCGCCGTCGAAGCCGGGCCGGTCCGCCGGCCGCCACACCAGCTCAGCCACGGGCAGGCTGGTCGAGTGGATCTGACCCACCCCGCCACGCCTTCACGTCCGGTTCGACCAGATCGCTCCGGACAACGCTGCCGGCCAACGCCCCGATCGGGCTTGGAACGACCTCATCCACCGGCACCAGCCGCGCCACCGGCCGGCCGTGTTTGGTGATCGTGACGGACCACCGTTCTCGCTGGACGGTATCCATCACGTCGAGACAGGTCGCCTTGAACTCGGCGGCGGCCAGCCGGTCGGGACGCGGTCCACCACGGCGGCGCGGTCGGGGGGATGGCAACGGGGTTCCTCGAGAGTCAGTTATGGTCATAATATAGTGGTCATTTTGGTTTTCTGAGTACCGGGCCCCGTGGCCACGCCCCAGTCTAGCCACGG
>JANMXA010000288.1:0-66782 GCA_031394255.1 Gemmatimonadota bacterium | reverse complement strand
GGTGCAGCGGAAGGCTGCGGAACGGCAGCAGCGAGTGGTTCTCCGCCACCTCCGGGATGAGTTCCGGTTCCTGCTGGTTCTGACCAAGCTCGACGACCTGTTCGAGATCGAAGCAGGCAAATAACCACCGCAGTATATTGGGCCGCATCGTTTCGATGCCCTCACCCCCCGCGTCTCCCATCCACCACCTGCTCGCGATCGACGATGTGTCGCGGCGCTTCGGCACGCGTACGGTCGTCAATCGGGTCACCCTCACCGTGGAGCCGGGCGAGATCCACCTGATCGTCGGGCCGAACGGTTCCGGCAAATCGACCCTGGCCCGACTCGGGGTCGGCCTGCTGCGCCCCCACCACGGTCAGGTCCGGATCGATGGGTCCGACCCTCGGGCGGTCGAGGCGGTCCGGGCCAGGATCGGCTATCTCGGGCACGAATCCCAGCTGTACGACGATCTCTCCCCGCTCGAGAACCTTCGCTTCGCGGCCCGGCTGCACGGCCTCGACGATCCCGACGGGGCCGCTCGGACCGCGCTCGACCTGGTCGGCGTCCCGGCCGATCGGCCGATCAAGGTTCGCCGGCTGTCCCGGGGCTTCGTCCAGCGGGTGGCGCTGGCCCGGAGCCTGGTCCATCGGCCGGCGCTGCTAGTCTGGGACGAGCCGCTTACCGGGCTTGACGCCGGTTCCGTCGGGCGGGTGATCGACCTGATCGCCGCTCTGCAGGGGCGAGGCACGGCGGTGATGCTGATCTCTCACGATCTGCCGGAACTCTGGCGCCTCCGGGCCCAGGTGCAGGTCATCCGCGACGGGGAAGTGGCCCACAGTTCGGATACGTCGATTGATCTGAGGCGGTTCCGCGACCGGCATGGGGCGTTGATCTCATGAGCCCCTTCCGCGCGACCCTCGCCATTGCGGCCAAGGACATCCGGGTCGAGCTCGCCAGCCGGACGGCGATCGCCACGGCGGTGACCTTCGCGGTGCTGGTGCTCGTGATTTTCAACTTTGCCCGGGATCCGGCCGAAGTGAGTCTCGCGATCCTGGCGCCGAGCGTCCTGTGGGTCACCTCGGCGTTCGCGGGGATCGTGACGCTCAACCGGAGCTTTGCGATGGAGCGGGAACGAGGGGCGATGGATGGCCTCCTTCTCGCCCCGGTGAGCCGGAGCGCCATCTATTTTGGCAAGTACATCGCCAACATGGCCTTCGTGCTGGTGGTGAACGCGGTGTTGCTGCCGCTGTTCATCCTCTTCTTCAATGTGAGCCTGACGGGCGCCCTGGGCTGGATCGCGCTGTTGCTCCTGCTCGCGACGGCCGGTTATGTGGCGATCGGGACCATGCTCGCGGCCATGACCGTGCGGACCCGCTTCTCCGAACTGATGCTGCCGGTGCTGCTGCTGTCGTTCGTGGTGCCGCCGGTGCTGGTCGGCGTCCAGGCGACGACCCGCTTGCTGGGGGGGCGTCCCTTGAGCGAAATTGTCGGGTGGGTTCGGTTCCTGATCGTGTACGACATCGTGTTTCTGGTCCTTAGCTGGCTGCTCTTTCCCGCGACGATGGACGAATGACGACAGACGCTGCTGGTACCATCATTCGCCGTGGCATGGTGATCACGGGGATCGCCCTGGCCGCTCTGGCATGCGTCTACGGCCTGGCGTTGTTCGCCTCGCCTACGGAGCGGTCCCAGGGTCTGGCGCAGAAGATCCTCTACATCCACCCGTCGGCGGCCTGGGCGTCGCTGATGGCGTTCGGGATCGTCGGGATCACCAGCCTGGGCTACCTGCTGATGCGAGACCGGCGGCTCGATACGTTCTCTGAAGCGTCGGCCGAGGTCGGGTTGGCGTTCGGGGTAGCCATGCTTACCACCGGGCCGATGTGGGGCCGGCCCGTCTGGGGTGCCTGGTGGCAATGGGAGCCGCGGCTGACGCTGACCCTGCTGCTGGTGCTGCTGTTCGTGGGGTACCAGGCCCTCCGTACCGCGATCGACGACCCAGAAGAGCGGGCCCGGTTCTCGGCGGTGGTAGGGATCATGGCGCTCGTCCTGGTGCCATTCGTCCACCTGTCGGTCTACATGTTCCGGACCATCCACCCCCAGCCGGTGTTTCTCAAGCCCAGCGCGCCGTCGATGCCGTGGGAAATGACCAGGACGCTGCTGTTCTCGATGGCGGCGTATACCCTGTTGTACGTCGGATTCGTCACGATGCGCTATGGCATCGGCAAGCGGCGGGAGGAACAGTCGGCATGAACGAGACTCCGGATACCAGCGCCTACATGGTGGCGGCGTACATCGCCAACGCCGTCATTCTGATTGGGTACGCCTTGAGTCTGTGGCGCCGCTCGGTCCGCGAGCGTTCCCCGCGCCAGGGCGAATGACCGAGTGCCCCGGCCCTGGTCAGCCGGCTCGCCGAAAGACCAGGGCCGCGTTGATCCCGCCAAAACCGAACGAGTTGCTGAGGATGAACTCGGGGTCCGCCACCCGACCGGAGCCCGGGATGTAGTCGAGGTCACAGGCCGGGTCGGGGCTGGTGAGGTTCACCGTTGGCGGGATCCATCGCCGGGCCGTGGCCAGGGCGCAGATGGCCGCCTCGATCGCTCCGCTCGCGCCTAACGCATGCCCGTAGTATCCCTTGGTTCCGCTGACCGGCACCCGGCCGGCGCGCTCCCCGAACACCGATCGAATCGCCACCGTCTCCGTCGGGTCGTTGAGCGGCGTGGAGGATCCGTGGGCGTTGATATACCCCACATCGGCGGGGGTAATCCTCGCCGATGTCAGTGCCATGCTCATGGCCCGGGCCGCCTGCCGCCCCCCGGGGAGCGGGGCCGCCATGTGATGGGCGTCGTTGGTGAGACCAAAGCCCACGACTTCGGCGTAGATCCGGGCTCCCCGCGCCACCGCCCGATCCCACTCTTCCAGCACCAGCACGGCCGATCCCTCCGCCATGACGAAACCGTCGCGGTCCCGGTCGAACGGCCGGCTCGCGGTGCCGGGGTCGTCGTTCCGGGTGGACATGGCCCGGATGATGGCGAATGCGCCGAAGGTCAACGGACCGAGCGGCGCCTCCGAACCGCCGGCCAGCATCAGCTCGGCCTCGCCGCGCTGGATGGTCCGGAAACCTTCGCCCACCGCGATCGCGCCCGAGGCGCAACTCATGCCGTTGGTGAGGTTCGGTCCGTTCAGTCCCAGATCGATGGCGAGGTTGCAGCTCGATGCGCCGGCGAACACGGTGAGCGCGAGACCCGGATCCACCGCATGGACCCCTCCCTCGAGGTAGCGCCGGTGCTGGTCCTCGGCCATGGTCACGCCGCCCAGTGCGGTCCCCATCATGGCGCCGACCCGCTCCCGGTCCTCCCGTTCGAGACTGATGCCCGCGTCCTCGATCGCCATCTTGGCCGAGGCGAGCGCCAACTGGGAGCAGCGATCCATGCGCTTGGTGCGCTTAGCGCCGAGAAAGGTCACCGGGTCGAAATCATTGACCTGGGCGGCGATATGGCAACGGAACGGGCTCGGGTCGAACCGCGTCACCGTGCTGACCACCGACCGCTCGGCCCGAAGGCCCTGCCAGAGGCCCTCGACCGCGCTTCCGATCGGCGTGACGGCGCCAATGCCGGTGATGGCGACTCTGCGAAGGTTCGTCATGTTGGAATTTCCGCTTTCCGTTTGATCCCGGCAAGGGTGCGCCAGGCGATACCGTGCACGAAGATCCGCATGATGACGGCGGCCACGATCCCCCGGCCGACCGGCAGCCATCGCGGCCCATCCCAGTCATGAATCAAGTCGATATGTACGCCGGCGGCAGTGGCCGTCAGCCGCCAGATGACGTCCATGCCGGTGGTCACGCCACGGACATGCCGGTATCTGACCTCGCAGCGATCCCGGTCGATCCACATCTCCGACGTCCACCAGGTCGGCCAGTTGATCGGGCCGAACGGGCGGTTGGCCGACATCTCGACCAGGGTGGTGCGGTCGGGCCGCCGCTCGTGAATCGTTACCCATCGGTAGTGGGGGAGGATCGCGGGCCATCGCTCGACATCGGCGGCCGCGTCGAACGTGGCTTCCATCGGCGCCGTGACGTCGATGGTATCGATGATCCGGTTCATTCCGTGCTCCAGACGGCGACCACGCGGGCGCCGGGATGGGTCGAGACCGTATTCGGGAAGCCGCCCTCACGGAGCAGCCGCGAAAGTGCGGTGGGGCGGAACCCGCGGGCCAGTGAGGTGATGCCATCGACCCGGGTGATCCGGTCGAATCGGAGCAAATGCGCTCCGATGTCGAATCCCCATCGGGCCCAGCGTGACCGCTTGAGGTCGGCGATCACCACCCCCACCCGCGCGACCCGTGATGCCTCGCGGGCGAGAGCCAACACCCCCGGGCCCGCAAAGTGATGACACACCTGGCTCATCAGCACCACGTCCACCGAGTGGTCGGGGAGCGGCAACTGGAATGCGTCGGCCACTGCGGTGGGGACGCCGGCCCGGGTCGCCAGCGCGGCCGCCGTCGGGTGGAGATCGACGCCTAACGTGGCGAGGCCGATGCCCCGGCGCCGGCACCACCCGGCCAGCCGCCGGGGGATGTCGCCGTGGCCGGTGCCGACATCGATCAGCGTGAGCCGGGCCGGTCGCCGGGCGCCCAGCAGCCGGGCCAGGCCGGCCCGGGCCGCCCAGTAGCCGCCGAACCAGGCATTGGACCGGGCCAGATGATGGAGCGACGCCCTGACGAGCGCGGGATCAGCGGCCGGGTCGTCGAGGAGCTCCCGCCCGACGGCAGAGGGATATTCCGGCTTCACTCGAGGGTGTGGTATCCGCCGCGATAGTAGAGCAACGGTCGCCCGTCCAGCGACTCGCCCCCGACGACCCGGCCCGCGACGATCGTGTGATCCCCGACGTCGAAAATGTCCTGGCGCAGACATTCGATCGTTCCGACGACTCCCTCGAGTACGATGCCGCCGGCCTGGCTCCTGTGGTACCCGATTCCCATGAACCGATCCGGGGAATCATGCGCCGCGAACCGGCGTGACAGGGCCTCCTGGTCGGCCGCCAGCACGTTGACCGTGAAACGCGGCGCGGCCAGGATCATCGGATGAAAATCGGAACTCCGGTCCACGTTGACCGAGATCAGCGGCGGGTCGAGCGACACGGACGTGAAGCTGTTGGCCGTCATGCCCGCGGGCCGGTCGCCGTCGTCGGCGGTGATGACGACGACACCGGTCGCGAACCGGCCGCAGAGCTGGCGAAACCGGGAGGGGTCCACGCTGTTCATTGTCATCACACCACCATTCCCATGAGAAAGCCCGGGTTCAGCACCGCCCGCGCCGGTACGATTTCACCCGTCACGCCGATCAGCGTGTGGCCCATGCCCCGCCGCTCGAGCCGCCCCACAGCCCGGTCAAAGAGGGCGGGCGCCAGCATGCCATAGCCGATCAGTCGCTCAACGGCCCACTTCCCGGCAAACGCCCGGCGTCGGAGCAGGCGGTACCGGTCCAGTTGGTCCGCCGTCGGCGTACCGGCCGCCGCGAGCGCCTCAACCACGATGGGCACCGCCATCTCGGCCTCGCGGAGCGCGGTGCAGACCCCCTCGCCGGTGAACGGATCGAAGAAGCCGGCGGCATCCCCGATCAGCAACCCGCCGTTGGCCACCAGGTGACGGGCGCGGGTCGCGAACGGCCCGGTTGTCAGCACCGGTCTGACGATCCGGTCGGCGCGAACCCGGCCCCGTACCGCCGCAAATCGGTCGAGTGCCTCGGCCCAGAACCGGGTCGGGTCACCGCCGGCTGCCTTCAGAGTGGCCCGTGAGGCAACGACCGCCACGTTGGTGAGGCCAGGCCCGATGGTGTTCAGCCCCACATAGAGGCCGCGCCCGACGTGCATCTCGGCCGTAAACCCGACGTCCGGCACATCGGCCACATGGGCGACGAACCCGTAGCGGCGCAGGGGTTCGCGGAGCCGGCTGCCCAGCAGCCGTGCGGTCACCGAATGGAGTCCATCGGCCCCGATTGTCACCCTGGCGCGGACCGACTCTGTCGTATTCCCTCGGGCCACGACGGCGCCGATGATTCGTCCGTCTTCCCGGAGCAGATCAGTGAGCCGGCAATTCTCGATGATCCGGACCCCGGCCGCGCGCGCCAGCTCGACCAGCATCTGGTCGAGGATCCGTCGGGGGACCGACATCCCCGGCTCATGACGGGTGCCGGGCGTTTCGCTGAAGAGGCCGGTCAGGGCGTGCCCACCGAGTCCGAACACCCGGGCGCCGTGCAAGGGAACCGAGACTGCCCGCAGTGGTTCGGCGGCCCCAAGGAGGTCCAGTTGTCGGACCGTTTCCGGATTCAGGAACTCCGAGCATATCTTGTCGCGCGGGAAGACGGCACGGTCGATGGCGGTCACGCGGAGCCCGGCCCTGGCAAGGCGGATCGCTGCGGCCGCGCCCGCGGGCCCCAGCCCGACCACCAGCACATCGACCGGGGCGACGGTCACGGGGCGCGCTCGTATTCGACGCCTTCGATCACCAGGCGGGAGGTCGAGTTGAGCGGGACTGAGTATGGCATCGCGACGCTGCTACGGGTGTCGAGATAAGTCACTTCCACCAGCGATCCCCTATCGATGTAGGTGCAGTCACGGTCGGATGTTCGCGAGGTGCCTTCGAGTTGGGAATCGATCTTCCGGTTGAGGTGGCACTGCCCCGACGGCAGGAAGGTCCACCGAGTCGTCCAGCGCTGCAGGTCCGCGCCGCCATCGATCAGCAGGATCACCTGCCACGTGCCGACCAGCGGCGACGGACGGGCCCCGCCAACGCTGTTCGGGTCGTCCTCGCCGAGTCCGACCGGGTCGCGCGGGAGACCGCGGCAGGCCAAGGCGCCGATCGCGAGGAGCGCCGCTACCAGAGCGCCAACCCGACGGCGATGGCGAAGCCACTGGCCAGGGCGTTGACCGCGTCGTTGTCGAGCCATCGAATTCCCCGGACCGGAGTGGTCGCCCGCCCGCAGCGGTGGCGGCGTTGTTCGGTTTCTTCGTCGCAGGATTCGCACCGGAACCGGGCCTGCAGTGCGGAACCCAGCGCGGAATCGAGCAGCATGGCACCGGCGCCCGTCAGGGCCGCGGCCAGGAAGAGCCGCGGCGGGGCACCGACCGCCGAGGCGGCCAGCCCGATCAGGGCGGCCCCCAGGAGCCCGCCGGAACTCCCAAACCAGGTGACACCCCCACTCTGGCCCGCCACTACTTGGCGTCCGGTAAGGAGGTCCCGGGGTGGCCGGGGGCTCAGGCTGCCGAGCGCGGTGGCCCAGGTGTCGCCACCGGCGGCGGCGAACCCGATGGTGGCCAACCAGAGCCCCAGCCCCGGCGTCCTGAATTCGGCCAGCGCGCCCAGCGCCGCGAAGCCTCCGTTGGCGAGGACCTGGCGGGCGCCGCGGGTTTGCCGGGCTGTTTCCTCGGCGGTGCCGCGGGCCGCCGAGGCCAGTCGCGAGACCACCGTGCTGGAGACGAAAAAGGTCCCGAGAACCGCGAGGCCGGGCCAGCCAAGCGGGGCCAGGACGGCGGTCCCGATCAGCACGGCCGCGCTGGCCCCGTCGGCCGACAGCGCCCGGAGCCGCCATGAGGCCAACGCCACACCGGTTGAGATCGCCGCCGCCAGCCCAAGGTGCATCGCCGAATCTAACTCCCCTTGGAGGGCCGGTCGTTCGACCTTAACTTGCCCGCCCAGCAATGGCACTCCCAGCACAGCCGTGAATCCCTCATCGACCGTCAACGCGATCGTTCCGCTCGCGTTGCTCGAAGCTATTCGGAATCTCGACACCCCGCTGAACGACGGGCTCTCCGCGGAGCTCGCCCAGGAAACGTTCACCAAGCGGTTCGGGCTCACCAGTACCGTGGCTGCCCAGATCGAGCGATACCGCGACATGGTGGGCAAGGCCACGGCGGTGGGCCTCGAGGAAGTGGTCCAGGTCTTCCGCCTCGTAGGCCGCCGGGCCGACGCCACCCTCGTCTATTCGGATGCGGGCCGCCGGGCGGCGCGGTATGCCTCGCGAACCCGAGGCGGGAGCCCGAGCTTGCTGTGGAAGCTCACGCCGAGGCCGATGCGCCGCCGGGCCGGTGACCGCGCCGCCGCCCGCGCGATGAGCCGGATTTTCGGACTCGCCCTCGTTCGCGAGGGGACCGGGATGGGACTCGCGGTGCCGGAGTCCCTGGCCAGCCGGTCCGGGTTCGAGGGCAGCGGCTGTTACTTCTACAGCGCACTCACGGCGGAATTGCTCCGGGTGACCAGCGGGTTCGAGGGTTCGATGCTCCATGACCGGTGCCGGAGCCGCGGCGATGACCAGTGCCGGTGGCGGGCGGCTGAGGCGGATCAACGTTGGCAACAGGAGGGCTGATGCGTCATCTGGCGACACTGGATCGGGCCGCCATGACGGAGGCGCTGGGCCGGGCGGAAGCCGATGGCTGGCTCCTGTTCGATTTCCGCGGGACCAATCCCGTGGCCCTGCGGATGCTCGGGGTGAAGCCGGGCACCCGGCGACTCTTCGTCTTCCTTCCGAAGGACGGGCCGCCGGTCGCGATCGCTCACAAGATCGAGCTCCAGCAATGCGAGGGCTTCCCCGGCCAGGTGATTCCCTATGCCCGGTGGCAGGAACTCGACGCGGCGCTCAAGGCCGTGGTCGGCGGCCGGACGGTGGCGATGGAAATTTCGCATCGCGATTCGGTCCCGTATCTCGACCGGATTCCGTTCGGAGTGGTCGAGCTGATTCAAGCGGCAGGTGCCCGGGTGGTTCCGAGTGCCGCCCTGGTGACCCACTTCACGGCCCGCTGGCTCCCGTCCGAGGTCAAGGATCACGTCGACGCCGCCGAGGTCCTCAAGAAAGTCGCCTGCCAGGCGATTGCCGAGGTCGTGACCGAGGGCGGGAAGTCGGTCACTGAAACGGGGCTGCAGGCCCGGGTGATCGAACTGATCGAACGGGCGGGCTTTGCGGTCGATCCCGGGCACTTGCCGATCATCGGTTTCGGTCCCAACGCGGCCAATCCGCACTACGAGCCCATGGCGGGGCGGGACCGGACGCTCGGGAAGGATGAAGTGGTCCTGGTGGATCTGTTCGCGGGCCGGACGCTTGAGACGGTTTTTGCCGACCAGACCTGGATGGGCTTCAGCGGCAAGCGCCCGCCGGAGGAAGTGGAGCGAGTTTGGACCATCGTGCGTGACGCCCGCGATGCCGCCCTCGCCTGCGTGTGGGGGGCCGCCCGGGACAAACGTCCCCTCCGTGGCTTCGAGATCGACCGGGCCGCACGCCAGGTGATCGACGCCGCGGGTTACGGAGAATCGTTCGTCCATCGGACCGGCCATTCGATCGATCGCGACCTGCATGGTTCCGGGCCGCATTGCGATGATTATGAGACCCACGATGACCGGTTGCTGGTCCCCGGAGTCGGATTTTCGGTCGAGCCGGGGATCTATCTCACCGGGCGGTTTGGTGTGCGGAGCGAAGTGAACGTGTACTGGTCGGCGGAAGGCCCGGTCCTGAGCCCGGGCGAGGCGCAGCGGGATCTCATTCTGCCGTAACGGAGGGGCATGGTCGGAGTCTGGCTTCACCTGGTCGCCGCGCTGGCGGCGAATGACACCGGCCTTGTGGTGCGGGCGGTCCGGTTCTACCGGGCCGATCCGGGCCAATCGCCCGGGCAGACCCAGGTCACCGCCTTTCTCCGGGTGCCGGCGGAGCTTCCGACTCCGGGGGCAGCCGGTGAAGTGAGCTTGGGCCTTACCGTCCGGGTGGTCGATTCCGTCGGCGGCGTTCTCTATCAGCAGGCGTGGCAGCGTCGGACCGCCGTTCCGTTTCCCCGTGGCGAGGCGGATCGACTCGACCTCATCCGATTCACGTTGAACGCCGGTCGGTTCCGGCTCGAATCGTCTGTGACCGACTCGGTGTCGGGGCACCGGGCCGAATCGAGTCTGGCGATCGAGGGCTATGCGATGCCGCCGGCCGTGTCGGATCTCCTGATCAGCCCATGGTTTCGGCCGGTCGGCCTCGGCGACACCATGCCGCAGCCGGCCGAGTTCCGGCGCGGCGGCCTGATCGTACCAATCGCCCCGGAAGTGAGTGTCGGTGGGACCACCGCGTCGGTCGCCTATCTGCTCGAGACGTACGCCGGAACCGCAACCGACGGGCGTCTGTCGCTCGCCGTGCTCGATTCGGCGGGGAACGAGCGTCGCCGGGTGGCGCCGACCGCGATCCGGGCGGTGGCGGGCATCGGGCTCCTCACCGGCCAGCTCCTGCTCGGCGACCTGCCCGCCGGCCGGTACCGGCTCCGGGCGTCGATCGAGCTGGGCGGAGCGGCCGCGGTGCGCGAGGGGGGATTCGTGGTCGATCCGGTGGCCGCCAGCGCACCTTCGGCCCTGGCCGATCAGGTGTACTTCAGTGCCCTCGGCGGGCCCGAACTCGATCTGGCCTTCGCCCCGATCGCCGCGATCGCGGACCCGCGGGAACTCGAGGGCTGGCCCGTCCGGGGTTCGGACGAGGTGAAGCGCGAATTCCTGGTCGAGTTCTGGCGGAAACGCGACCCCTCACCCCGCACGGCGGGCAACGAACGCCGGGCCCAGTTCTACGACGGGGTGATCTACGTCAATTCGTTCTATGCCGACGCCCGTCGGCGGTTGGTCGGGTGGCAGACCGACCGAGGCCGGGTCTTTCTCCGGCAAGGCCTGCCCCCCCAGGTACTCCGGCGCGAAAAACGGGGTGTCACGCCGGGCTATGAGATCTGGCGGTACTTCGAGCCGACGGGCCGCTACTATGTGTTCGCGGACCGGGGAGCGTTAGGCGGGGTCGGGCTGGTACGGAGCAACGATCCACGGGAGCGGCGGGACCCCGGCTGGCAGGAGGTGCTGACGCCCGCGGGAGTGAGGGACGTGGTCGGCTTTCTCGGGCGGGCCGCGCTCGTCCCCAACGAGTAGCCGGCTAGTGGCGGTGTTCGGTCTGCGCGGCGGCGGCCGGTACCAGCCCCAGGTTCACCCGGGTCGCCGGATGGCCGAACGGGAGGGCGCTGTCGATGCCCATCGCCAGGAACAGCAGGGCCAGATAGAGCAGTGAGTAGCGGTACATCTTCCAGGCCGTCGGCGTGACGCCGTCTTCCCGCAACAGCTTGACGCAGTACCACAGGAGCCGCCCGCCGAGGGCGATGGCGACCAGGCCGTAGACTACGCCCTGGTGGCCGACCAGCGTCGGCAGGATCGTGAGCGGCAGCAGGAGAATCGTGTAGCTCAGCATCTGCCGCTTGGTGTGGAGGTCGCCCTTGACCACCGGCAGCATCGGCACGCCGACCTTGGCGTAGTCGCCCTGTTTGACCAGGGCCAGGGCCCAGAAGTGGGGCGGGGTCCAGTAGAAGATGATGGCGAAGAGCGTCAGCGCCGCGAGGCCGATCGAGTTGGTCATCGCCGCCCAGCCGACCAGGGGCGGGAAGGCTCCGGCCGCGCCGCCGATGACGATGTTGAGCGGCGTCGAGCGCTTGAGCCAGACGGTGTAGATGAAGACGTAGAACAGGAACCCTGCAAGCGCCAGCCAGGCCGAGAGCGAGTTGACCCGGGTCCAGAAGATGGTGAACGCGGTGGCGGCCAGAGCAATGCCGAAGGCCAGGCCGGCGCCGGCGGAGATCCGTCCCGACGGAATCGGGCGGGTCCGGGTTCGGGCCATGAGCTGATCGATGTCGCGGTCGAACCACATGTTTACCGCGTTAGCGCCGCCGGCCATCAGGTAGCCGGCCAGCGCGACCCACCCCACCAGGCCCCAGGTCGGGAGGCCCTGGTCGGTGATGAACATGGGGGCGATCGTCGTGAGCAGGAGCAGCGAGATGATTCGCGGCTTGGTCAGCGCGATCAGATCGCGCAGGATGGTAGCCATTGGGTCGCTGGTGCCGTAGGATAAAGAGAGTTGCGAGTCACGAATATACACGTCCGTCGTCCGGGAGCCCAATGACCGATCCAGCCGAGCGTCTGCCGCGAACCGTAGGACTCTTCTCCGCCGTGGCAATCATCGTGGGGACCACGATCGGGTCGGGAATCTTCCGGGTGCCGGCGACCGTCGCCACCCGGCTGGGCGAACCGGGGCCGGTGCTGCTCGCCTGGGTGCTGGGCGGGATGCTGGCGTTGTTCGGGGCTCTGACCCTGGCGGAGCTGGCGGCCATGTATCCCCGGTCCGGCGGGATCTTCGCCTATCTCGAGGAGGGCTTCGGCCCGCTCCCGGCGTTTCTCTTCGGCTGGTCGCAGCTCACCGTCATTCGCGCCTCGGCGCTGGGCGGGATCGCGACGATCTTTGCGGAATACCTGGGCTACTTCGTGCGGTTCAGCCCGATGGGGGTGCGCTACACGGCGGCGGGCACCATTCTCGTGGTGGCGCTGATCAATTATCTGGGTGTCCGGCACGCCGCCCGGGTCATGGGAGTCGCCACGATCGCCAAATACGCCGCCATGATCGGGCTCGTCCTTCTGGCGTTCACGGCGGGCGACGGTCATGTCGCCAATTTCACCGGCAGCGGCATGACCACCTTCAGTCTGTCGGCGGTCGGCGCGGCGCTGGTGTCGGTGATGTGGGCGTACGACGGCTGGGCCGATCTGTCCTACATCGGCGGGGAGATCAAGGACCCGGGCCGGAATTTCCCCCGGGCCCTGATCCTCGGGACCGTCATGATCATCCTGGTCTACCTGTCGCTCAACGCGGCGTATATCTACCTCGTGCCGGTGCCTCAGATGGCGGGCGAGCGGCTGATCGCCGCGACGGCGGCGAGCCGGATTCCGTTGCTGGGTGGAGCCGGGGCCGGGGTGGTGTCGGCAATCGTCATGATCTCCTGTTTCGGAACGCTCAACGGGTCAATGCTGACCAACCCGCGGATCTTCTTCGCGATGGCCGATCGGGGGCTCTTCCTGAAGAGCGTGGCGCGGGTCTCGCCGCGATTCCAGACTCCGTCCGTGGCCATCTGGCTCGCTGCGGTCCTCGGCTGCGCCTATGTCCTCTTCAACGATTTCCAGCAGCTGGCCGACCGGTTCATCCTTGGGATCTGGCCATTCTACATCATGGCGATCGGGGCCGTGTTCGTTTTGCGTCGGCGATTGCCGAACGCCGAGCGCCCGTACCGGACGTTTGGCTACCCGGTGGTGCCGATCATCTTCCTGCTGGCCGCCGGCGGCATGGTGGTCAACGCCTTCGTCACCGATCCCGTGAATACAGGGGTGACGTTCGCCATTCTGGGCGCCGGGGTTCCGGTGTATTACCTGACCCTGGGCCGGAAGAAGGGCCCGGCTGATGCCGTGGCCAAGCCGTAACGTGGACTACTGATGCGGGTCGCCCTGCCGAAGGTCTCGTACCTCGTTGCGCTGGCAGCGTTTAGCGCGTTCGGTCCGGACTCGGTGTCGGCCCAGGGCGTCACCAGTGCCGCGGTCCAGGGCATCATCACGGGAGAGGGCGGCCATCCGATCGAGTCGGCCCTGGTCCGGGTCGTCAACGTGGCCAACGGCGCCCGGCAGCAGACCATGTCGCGAGCCAACGGTCGCTACAACCTCGAGAACGTTACCGTCGGTGGCCCGTATGTGATCGAGGTTCGGGCGATCGGTTTCGAGAAGGCCTCGAAGGGCGGCGTGATGCTCGCTCTTGGTCAGCGCTACACCGCCGACTTCGAGATGAAGGCCCAGGTCGTGACCCTCGAGGAGCTGGTGGCCATCTCGGTCACCAACCCGCTGATCAACTCGGGGCGGACCGGCGCGGCACAGACGATCAGCGACACCGCCATCGCCCGGCTTCCCCTCCTGGGACGGAACTTCACCAATCTCATCGCCACGAGCCCGCAGGTGGTGGCCACCCCCGGCGGTGGCGCCATCATCGGGAACCAGAACAACCGGTTCAACAACATCCAGATCGACGGTGGCGTCAACAACGATATCTTCGGTCTCGCGGCGACCGGCACCCCGGGCGGGCAGGCGAACAACAAGCCCCTCTCGGTCGAGGCGCTCCAGGAGTTCCAGATTCTCGTGGCGCCGTACGACGTCCGTTATGGGAGCTTCTCGGGCGGCCTGGTCAACGCCATCACCAAGTCAGGCACCAACAAGTTCGGGGGCTCGGCCTTCGGGTACATCCAGCGGCAGGATCTGGTCGGCAAGGATACCGCCGGGGCCAGATTCACCGACTTCGCGGTCAAACAGTACGGGGGCACCTTCGGCGGTCCGATCATCAAGGACAAGCTTCATTTCTTCGTGTCCGGCGACTTTCAAACCAGGACCCAGCCGTTCGTCGGGAACGAGACCTCGATTCCGTCCACGGGCATCACCACCGCCACGGCCGATCGTGTCCGGAGCATCATCCAGAGTCAGTACGGCTATGATCCGGGCGGCCCGGGTGCGCCGGTGCTCGGCCGGCCGGACAACAACGTCTTCGGGAAACTGAGCTGGCAGGCGAGTGCCAAGCACTTCGTCGAACTGTCACACAATTTCGTCTACTCCGGAGACGATAGCTTCGGACGTGGCAGCCGGACCAGAACGGACCGCGACGGCTGGATGCTCTCGAACAGTGGCTACCGGTTCAGTACCAAGACCAACAGCACGCGGCTCAAGATCGCCAGCACGATCGGCGCGGCCTCGAACGAACTGCTCTTCGGGTACCAGACCGTGCGCGACGGCCGCCGGATTCCGAATCGGGTTCCGCTCTTTCTCGTTCAGGGGGATGTGGCCGGCAACTACATCGGCGCCGGCGGCGAGAAGTTCTCGGGCGCCAACTCCCTCGACCAGAACATCTACGAGCTGACCGACAATTTTACTTTCGGCGTTGGCAACCACTCGATTACCGTCGGAACCCACAACGAATTCTTCAGCTTCCGGAACACGTTCTTCCCCGGCAACCTCGGAGTCTGGACCTTCAACAGCGCCGATGACCTGGCGGCAGCCAAGCCGAGCCGGTACGAGGTCGCGCTCGAAGTCCGGCCCGGCGGCGCCACGGCGGATTGGGGTGTCAAGCAGCTCGGTGGGTACGTGCAGGACCGCTGGCAGCTCTCCGATCGCCTGTCCTTGACCGGCGGCGTCCGGATCGACGTTCCCACCAACGACAGACCGATCGAGAACACCGCGCTTGCCGCGGGCGCTCTCGCCATCCACACCGGCAATTTCCCGAGCGGCAACGCGCTCGTGTCGCCCCGGCTCGGGTTCAACTACGACGTCTTCGGCACCGGTCGGACCGTGGTCCGAGGGGGCGCCGGTATCTTCAGTGGTCGGCCGCCCTATGTCTGGCTGTCCAACGCGTTCACCAATACCGGGCGCGAGCAGGTCACGCTGATCTGCACCGGCGCCGGAGTTCCGACGCTCACGGCGGACGTCAACAACCTGCCGTCGGTGTGCGCCAACGCCGGCCCGCCCACGCCGCCGGCGGCAAACGTCGTGTACTTTGATCAGAACTTCAAGTTCCAGCAGTCACTCAAGTATGCGCTCGGAGTTGACCACCAGTTCGGCGGCGGGGTGGTCGGGACGGTGGACCTGCTGGTGACCCGGAACCGTAACACGATGTACCTGAACGACGTCAACTTGAAGGAGCTCGGCGCCAACGGCGAAGGCCGGATGATGTACGGCGCCATCGGTGCGACCGGCTCGTCAAGCCCGTCGCGGGTTGACGCGGCCAACGCCCGGGCGGCGATTTTCCACAGTAACCGCAACCAGGACCGTTCCTGGAGCCTGACCGGACAGGTCCAGAAGCGGTTCAGCAACGGGCTCCAGTTCAACGTCGCGTACACCTATTCGAAGACCGAGGACCTCTATACCCTGACCTCGAGCACCGCGACCTCGAACCTCAATTTCACTTCGCTTGATGGCACGCTGGCCGACCGAAGGCTGTCACGGGCGGGCTTCGACATCCCCCACAAGGTCTCGATCAGCGGCAGCGCCAATCTGCCCTTCGGGATCGCGGCGTCACTGATCTACACCGGCCGGTCCGGCTTCCCGTACGCCTACGTGGCCAACGGGGATGCCAACGCCGATGGCATCACCGGCAACGATCTCATGTTCGTGCCGAGGACGGCAACCGACATCACGCTCGCCACACCGGCTGATTTTGACGCCCTGACCGCATTCATCGCCACGGAACCCTGCCTCCGCGAGCAGCGGGGCAAGCTCATGCAGCGGAACAACTGCCGGAATCCCTGGGTCGGGCTCCTGGATGGCAGGCTCGGCAAGCAGATCACTATCCCCGGCGGGAATCGGATGGAGTTGACCGCCGACTTCTTCAACCTGCTCAACCTGCTCAACTCGGGCTGGGGCCTCCAGCGCGAAACCTCCGCCTTCGAGGAGTTCAACTTCCTCCGCGTGGTCGGCTACGATGCCGCCAACCAGCGGCCCAAGTACGACCTCCCGAAGAGCGGCAGCACGATCGTGCTGCCGAGCCTGCAGCGGGTCCAGACGTTCGGGTCGCGGTGGAAAATCCAGATGGGCGCCAAGTACGCCTTCTGAGCCTAACGCTCGGTCGCGATCTCCCGGAGGCTTTCCGGTTTCCAGTGGGGCTTGATCGCCCGGTTGGCGAGTTCCGCCGCGAAATGGTAGACCAGCCGTACCAGGCGGGCCTCCTTCTCGGCGTCGATCAGGTCCGGGGCGTCGCCGAGTTCGTGGTATTCGGGGGCGTAGCCGCTGGAGAGGAACAGGATCGGCACACCGTGCCGTGCGAAGTTGTAGTGGTCCGACCGGTAGAACCGGCCCTGGTCGGGCCAGACATCGCCGATCGGCGTCATTCGTAGGTCGGGGTGGCGGGCCGCCACCAGGTCCAGCGTCCCACCGAGATCCGAATACTCCCGCCCGATTACCCCGACCGTGTCTTTCCAGTTGCGGCCGATCATGTCGATGTTGATGTCGGCGATCATCCGCGCCAGCGGCACCGGCGGGTGGCTCACGAAGTAGCCGCTGCCCCACATTCCTCTTTCCTCGCCGCTCACCGATACGAACATCACGGACCTCGCCGGCCGCGGCCCCTGGCCGAACACCCGGGCGAGTTCAAGCAAGCCGGCCGATCCCGAGGCGTTGTCATCGGCGCCGTTGAAAACGCTGTCGCCCGTGGCGCCGTGGGCCACGCCGAGGTGGTCCAGGTGAGCCGAGATCACCACGTACTCGTTCGGCTTGCGGCTCCCCCGGACGACGCCGATGACGTTGGGGGCAGATGCAATGCCTGTTAACGAGTCGACCGTCGTTACGGTCACGGTTGCCCCGGAACCGACCACCGTGGCCTGCGGGAGAGCACGCCACTCGGTGAAACGCCGGCCGAGGGCGGGCCAGAGTTTTGCGATCGCTGTTTCCCGGACGCCGATCGCCGTGAAATCGAGGCCCTGAGCTTCGGCGGGCGCCACGCGTTCGGCCGTCTGCTGCGCCAGAAGGCCGTCGAGTAACGCCGGTTCGCTCGGCGCGATCAGGACGATGGAGGGTTTCGCCTTGATCAGCGCCGCCAGGATGCCGTCGACCCGGGCCGCGCCGGCGGGGGAGAAATCGGCGAGCCAGAGCAGGGGCCGTCCCCGGATGCTGTCGGCCCGGATCTGGTCGGCGGTGACGGCGCCGGCCAGGACTTGAAGCGTTCCGGAGATGCCGCCGACGGGCGGCGATCCCTGCGCGAGGGCCGCGTCGGTCTCGAACCGGAGCAGGGCGGCGCCGTCGGGGCCGCTGAAAGCGACGGTGGAGCGGGCCGGCAGGAGCCGGCGCCGTACCAGGGGGTAGTGCTGGATCGTGGTCGCAAGGCCGGCCGCTTTGAACTCGCGGGCCACCCAGGCGGCGGCCTGGTCAAGCTTCGGGCTCGGCGTGTCCCGGCCGAGCATCGAGTCATGGGCGATCAGATCGACCCGGTAGCGGATCGTGGCTTCGGTGATCGGGGCGGACGGATCGACCGCGCGCCGGGATTGGGCCGCGACCGGGGCGGCGCCGGTCATGGCGAGCAGGACGACAGTACGGAGGGTCATGCGTTTCTGTTGGGTTGGTTGGTCGGCGTGGCGGCACGCGGCGGATGACTCAGGTTCTGACCCTGGCCAGCAGGATCAGGCCGATCACCAGGAAGATGGCGTTCGGGATCCAGGCCGCGATGGCCGCTGGCGCGGGACTGAGAACGCCGGCCGCTCCGACCGCCTTGGACAGGTTGATCAGCAGCAGGTAGACCACGGTCGTGCCGAGGCTCGTGGCAATACCCCAGGCGGCGCCGGCCCTCGGGTTGGACATGGCCAGCGGGGCGCCGAAGAGGGCGATGACCAGACACGCCACCGGAAGCGCCAGCTTGATGGCGAGGTCCACTTCGAGCTTCTTCGTGTCGCTGCCCGACCGGGCCAGGGCGGCGATGAATGTCTCGAGTTCCCGGTACCTCATTTCCTCGGGCCGTTTGGGCTCGTTCAGCAACGACGCTGGCGGTTCATCAAAGCTCTTCACGTCGAGCGCGGCAAAGCGAAGTGTGGTCGGCGGGGTGCTGTCGCTCATCACGAAGACGGACCCGCTCTTCAGGCGCCAGGTCCCGGTCGCGTTGTTCCAGTTGGCGCTGTCGGCCGTGATGGAGAGGTTCGGGTATCCCTTGCGCCGGCCGGCGTGCTCGAGGAGGACCTGCTGCATCGTGCCGACTTTGGTATCGAGAAAGCGGATCGAGTAGGTCCAGCCTTCGTCGGCGATGAACGTGAAATCGGCCCGGGTGGTCTGGCTCCGGCTGACCCGCTCCTTCTCGAGTTCGAGCTGTCGGGCCGTGGCCTGGGGTGCCACCTCGCCGACCCAATAACAGAGGCCCCCCGACACCGCGGCCGCCACCACCAGAGGCAGGATCATCCGATAAAAACTGATCCCGCCGGCTTTGGCCGCGGTGATTTCGGAATTCCGGGCCAGGGGCGCGATGGTAAACACGGTGGCGAACAGGGCGGCGGCCGGAATCATCGTCGCGGTATTGCCGGGAATCGCCAGCAGGGCGACCTGGGCAATCGCCGCAGCGTTGAGCCCGCGGTCGAGGAGTCGAGGCAGCCGGTCGATGACGTAGATCAGCACCGAAACGAGCGGCAACCCGATCCCGGCCAGGAGAAAGATCCGGATCCAGGTGCCGAGCACGTACCGGCTCAAGGTGCGGATCAAGGGCATCTCAGGCCTCCCGCCGGCGGAAACGGAACGGCCGGGTGAGGGTGTAGAACAGGTCGGCCAGGTCGCCGCCCCGGGTTGAACCAAACTCACGGTTCACGCGGACCAGGCCGATGATGCCGGTCGCCATGACGATCAGGTTGGGACCCCACATTGCGACGGCAGGGGAAACGAACCCGCGATCCGCGAGCGCTTCGCCGCCCACCAGACCGACATAGAAAATTGAGAAGATGGCACTCCCGCCGCCGATCACGAGGCCCATGCCACCGCGGGGAAACCGGAGGGCCAGCGCGACGCCAATCAGCACGAAGCTGAAGCAGGCCATGCTGATCGCGTACTTCTTGTGGATTTCGACCAGGAATTTGTCCGCGGCGAGGTAACCGGACTGCTCCTCCTGGATCGTGGTCGTCACGTCCGTCAACCCCGAGAGGACGGTCGCGGGCTGTTGGGACGCGCCGGGGATCCGCGCCGCGGTGTCCGCCTGAATGAGCGGTGTACCCTGGCTCGGCGCCAGAGGCCTTGGCGGGGTCCCGGGCCTGGCCGGCGGCTGGGCCTGCGCCGCGGCGGGCAGGAGCCACCGGCCGATCACGCTCTCGAAGTCCCGCCAGGCGCCGCAATGATGGATCGCCGTCGTGTCGGTCGGTCGGCTGATCAGGCCGGGCTGGGTCAGGTGCATCATCGTGCGAAGGTCCTGACGGACCAGATCCACTCGCGTCGCGGCGGCGCGAACGGCCTGGCGGCGGGATGTCGTGACCCGGTCCATCATCTCACAGGTCGTCATCTCGCGGTCGCCGCGATGGAAATTGATGGTGTCCCGCTCAAACAGGTTCTGGACGTTCTTGACGCGGATGGTGTTCAACGTAAACCGGGTGATCTGGATCTGGCTGGCCGGTTCCCGCTTGTATTCGTGGACCTTTCCCTGATGGAGCAGCAGGATCAGGTCGGTGCCTTTGGCATTGAACGACATCGTGCCGCTGTCCGCGAAGATCACCCGTCGGGTGTCCGACAGGCTGAAATCGAAGATCTCGACGTCGCGCATCCGGCCTGATCCGGGAAACACCCGGGCGGCACGGATGAAGTAGGGGTAGAGGGCATTGACCGCCTGCTCGCGCATCTGGAAGGCGGGCTTCTTCTGGCCGATGTCCGATTGGAGGTTGCCGAGCCGGGCGTTGGTGCGGGGCAGGATCTGGTCGACAAAGAGGAAGTTGACCAGCGTCAGCAGTACGCCGGCGACCAGGGCAGGCCGGAGCATCTGAAACACGCTGACCCCAGTGGCTCGCATGGCGGTGATCTCGCTGTCCTGGCCCAGCTGGCTGTAGCCATAGAGGATGGCCACCAGCACCGCCATCGGCAGCGTCAGCGCGATGATGAACGGGATGCTCAATCCCAGGACCTCGGCGATTACTTGCCAGCCCAGGTCTTTCCCGACCAGGTCACCGAGGCGGCGGGCGAGCTGGTTGACGAGCAGGAGCCCGGTGCAGGCCCCGAGCGAGAACAGGAACGGGCCCGTCAGGGACCGGAAGATGTAGCGTCGGAGCAGGCGCATACCTGGGCCGGAAGCTAACAGAGCGGCCCGGCTTTGGGTGGGCCCTTTCGGCCGGATCGCGCCCGCCTTATGCTCGTGGCCAGCCTCCAACACCCGGGTTCACCATGGTCCTTCGCCTTGCCTGTCTCGCGTTGCTGCTCGGTTGCCAGAGCCCACCGCCCCTTCTGGTGCGCGAGGTCGACGGTGTTGCCGCGTTGGCGTATGCGCGGGCTCAGGTCGACTTTGGCCCCAGGATTCCGGGGACCGAAGGCCACCGTCGAATGGCTGCCTGGCTCGACACGCTGCTCCGGGCCCGGGCCGATTCGGTCACCGTCCAGGCCTGGATCCATGTCAACAAGGCGGGCGATTCGCTCCCGGTCCGGAATTTCATCGCCCACTTCAACCCCAGGGCGCCGCGCCGACTGCTTTTCTTTGCCCACTGGGACTCCCGCCCCATCGCCGATGCCGATTCCGGGAGCCGTGCCAAACGCCCGGTGCCCGGGGCCAACGACGGGGCCTCGGGCGTCGCGGTGCTCCTCGCCATGGCCGACGCCCTCAAGAAGCAACCACCCTCGATCGGCGTGGACCTCCTGTTTGTGGATGGGGAGGATTACGGGATCTTCGCCGAGGAGGTCGACGTCCTGATCGGATCCCGGCATTACGCCAAGTCCGTCGCGCCGGCCGCCCGGCCGGAGTTTGCGGTCCTGCTGGACATGGTGGGCGGGAAGGGGGCCCGGTTCCGGAAGGAAGGCTATTCGGTGACGGCCGCGCCTAACGTGGTCGAGCTGGTCTGGACCACGGCCGCCCGGATGGGTTACGGGGCCGTGTTCCCGGATGAAGCCGGCGGGTCGGTCACCGACGATCACATCCCGCTCCAGCAGGCCGGGATCCGGGCGATCGACGTGATTCCGGAGTTTGGTACCGCGTCGGGCTATACGCCGTGGCACACCATCGACGACACCATCGACAAGCTGGCGCCCGAAACGCTGAAGGCCGTCGGCGACGTGATGATCGGGGTGGTCCGGGAGGCGCGGAAGGTCGAATAGCATCAGAATGGTCCGGGAGTGCGGCATTTTGGTTAACGCACCCCGGCCCGGGATCTCCATCTTGATCCCATGCAACGCGCCGAACGCCTCGCCCTCGGTACCCTCCTCACCGTCACGCTGATTGGTCACGGGATCCGCCTCATTGCGCTCGGCCCCGCCGACGCGCCCGGGTCGTTCACACTGCTGGCCGGCCCCGGCCCGGCGGACGTTGCTCAGCACCGGGCCCGGTCTGCCCGGGCCGGTCGGCCGGTCGGTGCCGGCGAAACGATCGACGTCAACAGCGCCTCGGCCGCCGAACTGGCCCGGATCCCGGGCCTCGGACCACGGTTGGCCCAGACGATCGTCCGCCGCCGGGCGGAAACTCAGGGCTTCCTGTCGGTCGCCGACCTCGACCAGATCGAGGGAATCGGGCCCCGCCTCTTGGCATCATTGGCACCCCGGATCCGGTTTGGCGACACCTCCCGGGTTCGCGCTCGGCGGGGCCCGGTGGAACAGGCCCCGGCCAACCAGGTGCAGTCGCGGTTCGAGCCGCCCCCGACCGCCCGGCCTCCGTTGGTCCTGATCCCGGGAAAGCGCCGCCGCGTGGGCTCCAGCGGGGGCCCGAGTGGGGCCCAGGTTCACCTCAACTCCGCTACCCAGAAGGACCTGGAAACCCTGCCTGGGATCGGCCCGACCCGGGCCCGGGCAATACTGGCATATCGCCAAGCCAACGGGCCATTCGCCGCAGTCACGGAACTGGAAAAAGTCCCCGGGTTCTCCCATGGTTTGGTAACTCAACTGGCGCCACAAGTTGTGATTCCATGAGCGGATAGCCGTCGTGGCATCACTTTCGAAGGAGGGGGGTGACCGGCCATTGGTGGTCGGGCGCAATTCTTTGCAAATGGAAGGCACCCCCCACGGAACCAGGAGGGGTCTGGAGAGCCATGTCCGCGAGCGTTGCAACACCCCCAGGGATCGGCGACCGGTTAGGGGAGATTCTCCTTTCGGAGAATCTCCTCACTCGGGAACAGCTGAATCAGGCGTTGGCCGAGCAGAAGACCTCGGGCCACCGCCTGGGCTACATCCTGGTCAAGATGGGGGTCCTGCCCGAAGTTGAGATCACCAAGGTCCTCGCCCGCCAGCACCGGATGCCGGCGGTGGATCTTTCGCGGTTTGAAGTCGATCAGAAGATTCTCAAGCTGATTCCTTCGGACGTAGCCCGGAAGCACATCGTGCTGCCGCTCAAGCGGGAGGGCCGGACCCTCACCGTCGCGATGGCGGACCCGACCGATCACGGCTTGCTGCAGGACCTCAAATTCATCACCCGGTTCGATCTCTTCCCGGTGATGGCGGGCGAATTCACCCTGCGGAACCTGATCGACAAGTACTACGAAGTCGAATCCGACGGCGGCACCCAGCAGGCCCAGCTCCAGGACATCCTCAAGGACATGGAGGGTCTGGGCCTAACCGACGATCTCGAACTGGTGCAGGATCAGGAAGACGAGAATGTCAGCCAGGCCCAGATCAACGATGCGCCGGTCGTCAAACTCATCAACGGGATCCTCACGGACGCGGTGAAGCGGGGCGCGTCGGACATCCACATCGAGTGTTTCGAGCACGAAATGCGGGTCCGTTACCGGATCGACGGCGTACTCCATGAAGTGATGAAGCCACCGATCCGCATGCGCGCGGCGCTGATCTCCCGGGTCAAGATTCTGTCGGCCCTGAACATCGCCGAGCGCCGGGTTCCGCAGGACGGCCGCCTCAAGCTCAAGATGGTCAACAAGGTCATCGACTTCCGGGTCTCGACCCTGCCGTGCCTCTTCGGCGAAAAGATCGTGCTCCGTATCCTCGACAAGGGCAACCTGACACTTGACTTGACCAAGTTCGGTTTCGAAGTGAAGGCGGAGCAGGACCTGATGCGGGCGATCCTGAACCCATACGGCATGGTGCTGGTGACCGGCCCGACCGGTTCCGGCAAGACGACCACGCTCTATTCCGCGCTCCAGCGGATCAATACGGTCGAAACCAACATCATGACGGCGGAGGACCCGGTCGAGTACAACCTGCTCGGCATCAATCAGGTCCAGGTCCGGCCGGAGATCGGCCTGACGTTCGCGGCGGCCCTCAAGGCGTTCTTGCGCCAGGACCCGAACGTGATCATGATCGGTGAGATCCGGGATCTGGAAACGGGCGGGATCGGCATCAAGGCCGCGCTCACCGGCCACTTGGTGCTGTCGACCCTGCACACCAACGACGCGCCAAGCACGATCACCCGTATGATCGACATGGGGATCGAACCCTTCAACGTGTCGGCCGCGGTCAATCTCGTGGTCGCCCAGCGGCTGGTCCGGCGGATCTGCTCCAACTGCAAGGCGCCGGCGGTGTACAAGGACGTGGAACTCAAGGCGCTGGACGAGAAGATCGAACGGGTTCGTGGCCTGCCGTTCATGAAGGGCACCGGCTGCGACACCTGCGGCGGTACCGGCTACAAGGGCCGGGCCGGCATCTACGAAGTCATGGCGATGACAACGGAATTGCGGCGGATGATTCTCCGCGGCGCCTCAGTGGCCGAACTCAGGGATCAGGCTGTGAAAGATGGCATGCTGACCCTCCGGATGGACGGCCTCAAGAAGCTCGAACGCGGTGTCACCACACTCGAGGAAATAGTCAAGGAGACCGCAGCATGAGCGAACAGGAAATCCGCATCGGCGATGCGTCGTCGAGCGGGCCGGCGGACAACCGGAGTCGTCTCAACCTCCGGTCGCTCCTGCAGGAGATGATCGACAAGGACGCCTCCGACCTTCACGTCACGGCCGGCGAGCGCCCCAAGCTCCGGGTCGACGGGGACATGGCGGATTGCTCCGTCGATCACGTCATGACCCCCAAGGACACGCTGCAGCTCGCCTATTCGGTCCTGACCGAGTCCCAGAAGAAGCGGTTCGAACTCGACGACGAACTGGATTTCTCCTTCGGCATCCAGAACCTCGCCCGGTTCCGTGGCAACGTCTTCAAACAGCGTGGCTGCGTCGCGATGGTCCTGCGGATGATCCCGTTCAGCGTCCGGACCTTCGATGACCTCGGGCTCCCGCCCGTCATGGGCCGGCTGTCCGAACGTCCCCGGGGCCTGATCCTCGTCACCGGCCCGACGGGCTCCGGAAAATCCACCACCCTCGCCGCCATGATCGACAAGATCAACAAGGAGCGGAAGGGTCATATCATCACGGTGGAAGACCCGATCGAGTTCATTCACCGGCACCAGGGCTGCATCGTCAACCAGCGCGAAATCGGCACCGACACCAAGAACTTCGCCACGGCGCTCAAGTACGCCCTGCGTGAAGATCCCGACGTCATTCTCGTGGGCGAAATGCGGGATCTCGAGACCATCGCCGCGGCGCTGTCCATCGCCGAAACGGGCCACCTCGTGCTCGCCACCCTGCACACCAACTCGGCGGCGGAGTCGATCAACCGGATAATCGACGTCTTCCCGCACAACCAGCAGTCGCAGGTGCGCGCCCAGCTGGCCTTCGTGCTCGAGGGCGTGATTACCCAGACGCTGCTGCCACGGGCCCGCGGCAAGGGCCGGGTCATGGCCTGCGAAATCATGATCGCGACCCCGGCCATCCGGGCCCTGGTGCGCGACGACAAGATTCACCAGATCTATTCCGCCCTGCAGTCCGGCAAGAAGCACGGGATGCAGACCATGACCGACGCGCTCTACCAGCTCTATATGGGGCGCGAGGTCACCAAGGATGAATGCCTTCGAGTGGCGCAGGAGCCCAACGAGTTCCTGCGGATGATCGGCGAAAAGCCGATGGATGAGCAGCCAATGGGCGAATTGCCGGCGAACAACAAGGGCGAGCGTTCGCTGCTCCGCCGCTAACGAGTCGAGGTCACCATGGCCGTATTCGAGTATACCGCGAAGAACACCACCAGCGGTCAGATCATGAAGGGGACCCTGGACGTCGCCACCAAGGACGACGTCATGGCGTACCTCAAGAAGAACCGCCTGCTTCTGGTGGCGGTTCGGGAGCAGCCGAAGCAGTTCACGTTCAAGATGCCGGGCGGCGGGGTTGGCACCCGCGACCTGGTGATCTTCACCCGGCAGTTCGCGACCATGATCAACGCCGGTCTGCCGCTGGTTCAGTCGCTGACGATCCTGGCCCAGCAGACCGAGAACAAGACGCTCAAGGACGTCGTCAAGCAGGTGGTCTATGACGTCGAGGCCGGCAACACCCTGGCGGATGCCTTCCGGAAACACCCGAAGGCCTACCCGGACCTCTACGTCAACATGGTGGCCGCCGGCGAGGCTGGGGGTATTCTCGATACGATTCTCCTCCGGCTTGCCACCTTCCTCGAAAAGAGCGATGCCCTCGTCCGCAAGGTGAAGGGCGCCATGGTGTACCCGGTCGTCATCATCTCGGTGGCCGCCATCGCCATCGCCGTGCTGCTCATCTTCGTGATCCCGACCTTTGAAAGCATGTTCGCCTCGGTGAACATGGAACTCCCGCTCCCGACCCGGATCGTGATCGGGGCCTCGAAGATGCTCACCCAGTGGTGGTGGGCCATCATTCTCGGGAGTGTGGCCGCGTTCTTCATGGGCCGCCAGTACTACAAGACACCCGACGGCCGGAAACAGGTCGATGGTGCCCTGCTCAAGGCGCCCGTCCTCGGCGACCTGCTCCGGAAATCCGCCGTGTCGCGCTTCACCCGGACTCTCGGCACCCTGATTTCGTCCGGCGTATCGATCCTCGACGGCCTCGAAATCACGGCGAAGACCGCCGGCAACCGGGTCATTCATGATGCCGTCATGGCGTCGCGCGCCTCGATCGCCGGCGGTGAAACGATTGCCGGGCCGCTCCAGACGTCCGCGGTCTTCCCGCCCATGGTGATCTCGATGATCGCCGTCGGCGAACAGACCGGCGGGCTCGACGAGATGCTCTCCAAGATCGCCGACTTCTACGACGCCGAGGTCGACGTTGCGGTCAGCGCCCTGTTGTCCTTGATGGAACCAATCATGATCGTGGTCCTCGGCGTGGTCGTCGGCGGCATGGTCGTGGCGATGTACCTCCCGATCTTCGACATGGTGAACGCGGTCCAGTAAGCCTGACCGCAGCCGATCACTACCATGGACGGGGAGGCACCACGGGGGCCGGCGATGAGCCGGCCCCCGCTGGTTTTCCCACTTGGCTACGATGATGGATGATCGGCCGCCACCACACCGCTGGCAATCAGTCGTTCGATGTCCGCCGGCGCCACGCCGAGGCGTTCCCGAAGGATGGTCCTGGAATGTTCGCCCAGGCGGGGCGCGGGCCACCGGATCTCGCCCCGTGATTCGCTGAACTTGATCGGCGTGCCCGTGACCCGGATCGGGCCGGCCGTTGGATGCTCGATCACCGGGAACATGCCGCGCGCAGCCGATTGCGGGTCGGCCGCGACCTCGGCGAGGTTGTTCACCGGTGCGCAGGGCACGCCGTGGCCGGCCAAGGCGGCGAGCCACTCGGCCGCGGGCCGGGCGCGGAAGATCGTCGCGATCAGCGGCTCGAGGGTGCTTCGGTGCTCGACCCGGAGTGCATTGGTCGCGAACCGGGGGTCCGCCGCGATGTCCGGTCGCTCGATCACCTCGCAGAACGCCCGCCACAGCTTGTCGCTGGCGACCGCGATGGCGATGTCGCGGTCCGCGGTCGCGAAGCAAGCGTAGGGGACGATGGTGGCGAACGCGGTGCCCATCGGGCCCGGCACTCGCCCCGATCCGAACAGGTTGGCGAAGTTCGACGCCATGACCGAAATCATCCCGTCCAGCATCGAGATGTCGACCTGCTGTCCCCGGCCCGTGTCGGTCCGGGTCTTGAGTGCCATCAGGATGCCGATCAGGCCGAACATCCCCGCGGTGACATCGGCCACGGAATGGCCGCACCGGGCCGTGTCGCCCTCGGCTGAGCCAGTGACGCTGATCAGTCCCGAGGCCGCCTGAAGGATCAGGTCCATCGCCGGATCATCGCGGCGGGGCCCGGTTTGGCCGTATCCCGAAATCGCGCAGTAGATGAGTCGGGGGTTGGTCGCCGCGGCGGCGGCGTATCCCAGCCCGAGGCGCTCCATGGTACCGGGCCGGAAGTTCTCGATCACCACATCCGCGCCCGACACGAGCCGTCGACAGAGCTCGATGCCTTCGGTGCTCTTGAGGTCGATGGCGATGGCCTGCTTGCCGGAATTGAGCCCCAGGAAGTAGGAGCCGTCCGGCCCGATAAACGGGGGTGCCCAGGTGCGGCCGATGTCGCCGGTCTCGATTCCCTCGACTTTCACCACGTTGGCACCATAGGCAGCCATCAGCATGGTGCAGTACGGGCCGGCCAGCGCGTGACTGAAGTCGATGACCTTGAGGCCGTCGAGAGGAAACGAAGGTGTCATCGGCTGCCGGTCAGTACCGGGCGCGGAGCGCCCGGTAACCCATGGCCTCGTTGAGCCAGCGGATCAGGGGCCGCATCAGCTCGAAATCGCGGGCAAGCACCCGGACCAGCCGGGCTGAGGCAAGATCTGACACCGCCAGGTCTCGTCCGACCGTGAACGACTGGAGCCGGAGATACTCCGCCGCCGGATGGTCGGGCGCGAATCCGCGGGGCACCCGAACCAGCGTCGCTTCCCGGTCGAGGGCCCCGAACCGGCGCCGGAATGCGGGGAGTTTCACGATCGCGTCGAGTTCGTCCCAGTCGTCCGCCAGGCGGTCCCGGATCTTGGCGAGGACGGGCCGGGCCGGCATCCAGATTCCGCCGGCGACGAACGCGCTCTTGCCGTCGATGTGGAAGTAGAATCCGGCCCCGCCGCCGTCGGCGTCCTGACCCACGCCCCGGCCGGCATCCTGATGGTAGAACCAGCAGCCGGCGTTGAGCTTGTACGGGGACTTGTCCTTGGAAAACCGGATGTCACGGTTGATCCTGAACAGGGACCGTTTCGGGTCGCCGGTGATCTCGGGGATGATCGTGCCGAGCGCCACGTCGAGTGATTCGACCAGCATCTTGAGCGGTTCGCGCACGGCGTTCTCGTGGACAGGTCGATGGGCCTCGAACCAGATCCGGTTGTTGTTCCTGGCGAGGCTCCGGAAGAAGCGCTGCGCCGCGGGCGTGAATCCGGCGAAGTCGGTCATGGGCGCAATATATCAGTGATCCGTTGCGCCGGACCGTGAGCCCGGGCCAACTTGATGCTCCTTCTCCCGGAATTCACCGTGCCGATCGGTCTCGCCATCGTGATCGCGCTCCTCCTGGGCGCCGGCCTCTCGACCCAGGCCGGCGTCAACTCGTCCCTTCGGACAGCGCTCGGTCATCCGCTCCATGCCACCATTTCCAATTTCGTCGTCGGGCTCGTCCTGGTGTTTGCCACGGCGCTCGCGATCGGGTTGCGGACGCCCTCGGCGGAACATTTTCAGCGGTCATCGCCATGGATGTACCTCGGCGGCGTGCTCGGCGCGATCTTCGTGCTGGGGTCCACCGCCCTGGCGCCTCGCCTCGGTGCCGCGACCCTGATGGGGTTGATCGTGACCGGGCAACTGGTCGCGGCCACCATCATCGATCACCATGGCTGGCTGGGGTTCGAGGCCCACCCGGCGACCGGGACGCGGCTAGTCGGCGGCCTGCTGCTGATCGTTGGGGTCGTGCTGATCCGGCGGGGCTGACCGTCAGCGGTATACCGTCTCCGCGTCGAGAATGTCGAGAGTCCGCCCGTACAGTTGGTCGGCCTCGCCGTGGCTGTTGGCGATCGCGGTCAGGCCGAGTTTGCCGAACTGCGACAAGGCGCCGATCAAGTGAAACAGCACTCCTGACTCCGTCCGCCCGTCGTAATGGAGCTTGTTGACGGTGAGGATGTCGACCAGATCCTCGGGCAACAGGCCCCGGTACCGTTCGGACCGGAGGTTGTCCGTGGCCCGATAGCACTTGGGCCGGCCGCTCAGGCTCAGGAACTGGCCCGAGACCGGGTCGAGCCCCCCGCCAGTGAGAAAGCTCAGCGCCAGGAACGGATGCGTCGTCCCGCCCATCCGGAGGTTGATCTCGAGGGCGGCCAGATTCCACGACTGATCCGTTCCCGAGCGGCTCGCCATGAAATCAATCCCGTAGCGGCTCACCACTCCGTGCCGCGCCAGCACCTCGCCGATCCGGATGGCCGCCTGCTGGAGCTGCTCGCGGTAGGCATCCCGGGAGGGGAATCGGCAGCCCAGAAAGATCTGGCCCGAGGGATCCAGAATCTGGTCGTGGCTCGAGATCAGGACCACGTTCCCGTGCGGATCGTTCCGAAGCTGGGCGCTCGGTGATGTCACCTCGTCCGCTTCGACGAACTCCTCGACGATGCCGCCCATCGCCGCAAATTTCCCGAAGTACCGGCTCCGGTATTCACCCGGCCCGACGTACCGCAGTTTGGCGACTTCACCTTCAATCGCCGCCCGGGTCCGCTCGGCCGGGTAGTCGAAGATCGCGTTCCCTTCGCCGGAAAAACTCCGGTTGAGCTTCACGACGGCGCGCCGAAGCCCTGGACGGAGCCGGTCGAGCTCCGTCAGCGCTTCGACGACGTCGGACTCGCTGGCCAGGTGCTCGAAGCCTGCCGGGGCAGGCACGCCGGCCTCCTTGAAGATCGCCTTCCCGTTGGATTTGTCGCCGAGGTAGCTCAGATCAGGATCGCACCCGTTGAGGGGGATGCCGAGCAGGACGGCGAGCTTCCGTTCGGCCGCTGTCGCGTTGAAGACCGTGAGGTAGGCCCGGTCCCGATCGCGGATCGCGTAGCGGATCCGTTCGACCAGGCGAGGCCGTTCCAGGATCTTGTCGGTGAGCGAGCGGGGAGACGCGTCGTGGGCGCAGAGCATCGTCAGACGTTGCCGTGCATGACTCGCCGGAATGCCGGCCAGCAGGTGGAGATAGTAGTCGAGGATCTGGGGGTGGATCGGGTTTGACGTGACGTAGACCACGTGGGCCCGTGGATTCCGGAGCCGGATCAGCAGGAACAGGAGCCGTTCCTCGTAGTAGGAGGCGCCCTCGAGCTTTTCCAGCTCGCCCTGATCGAGGGTGAGCGACGGCACCACGACCGAGGTATAGGCCTCTTCCTCCCGGGCCGTGAGCAGGTCCCAGACCCGGGCCAGCTGCGGCTTGAGCTCCTCGAAGCGAGCCAGTTCCTCACTTGCCGAGAGGGTCGAGGCGAACGGCGGTTTCGGAATCACGGGATCCTTCCAAGAAGATTACCGCTGGCGGCGGCTTCCGGAAGGGTTAGCTTGGGGCGGTCGGAGGCGCCCAACCGGAGGCACCATGCGGAATCTGCTGGCTGGAGCGGTCCTCCTGTTGAGCGCCGGGCGGGCCGAGGCCCAGCTCGTCGACCAGGCGACCCTCGGCTCAATGAGCGGGAGCGTCGTGGCGGCCGAACGCGAGTTGGCCGCATGGTTCGACCTCATCAAGGGCGGCAGCGCCCGGGCCGCCTGGGAGCGAGCCGACCCTCGTCTCCACACCATCTATACCGTCGAAAACTGGCAGCAGGCCTGGTCCGGCGTGATCGGAACCTTGCAGCCGATCGTCAGCCGCAAGGTCACGGCGGTTCGTTACGTTCCGGCTGAACCGGGCCAGAACCCCGAAACCGTGGTGTTCGACACCCGGCTCGAATTCCAGGGCGGGACGTATGGCGGGGAGACCGTGGCGGTCGCGCTCCAAGGCGGCGCCTGGCGGGTCTGGGACTACGCGGTCTCGCCCTCGACTGAATTCCTGGCCCGCTATTCCCCCTTCTACTCCCGACATTGGGTTTCGGCCCCGGCACGGGGGCCCGCTGTCCAGCCGGACAACCGGATCGTCAATCGGGTCAATCCTCGCCCCAAGGACCCCTCTTTCCGCTGACCTGAGCCGATTCCCACCGACCCTGCGCATGGTAGGGGGTGGGTTGACTCAGGGCTCATTTGGAAGGAGTATCGGGTGCCGCCACTTTCCCGGGTCTGTGGAACGCTCTCCGTCCGACATCACCCGTCTCCTCCTCGACCTCTCCAACGGGGCGCCGGAGGCGTTCGACCGGCTCCTTCCGGTGGTGTACGGCGAGCTCAAAGTCCTTGCCGGTGCTCAACTTCGGCGCGAACGCCCCGATCACACCCTGTCCCCGACCGCCTTGGTCCACGAAGCCTTTCTCCGGCTGGTGGATCAGCAGGCGGTGTCCTGGGAAGGGCGCTCGCACTTCTTCGGGATCGCGGCCAGGGCCATGCGCCAGATTCTGGTCGACCATGCCCGCCGCCGAACCGCCAAGAAGCGGGGTCGCCAGCATCAGGTGACCCTGAGCACCGACCCCGCCATTGCGACGCCGATTCCCGACGACGAGATCCTCGGCGTGGACGAGGCGCTCAGCCGGTTAGCCGAGGTCGATCCCCGTCAGGCAGAGCTGGTCGAGCTCCGGTACTTTGCCGGGCTCTCGATCGAGGAGGCCGCCGATGTGGTTGGGGTGTCGGTCGCGACGGTCAAGCGGGATTGGGTGCTGGCCCGCGCATTTCTGCAACGAGAACTCACCCGGACGTAAGCCGGTCCACGGGAACGGGCCATGTCACTCTCTCCTGATCGCTGGCGCATCGTTCGGGCGGTCTTTGGCGATCTGGCCGAATTGCCGGGACCGGAACGCGGGCGGCGCCTGGCCGAAATCACCTTCAACGACCCAGGGCTTCGGACCGAAATCGAGGCCCTCCTGGTGGCGGCCGATGAGGTTGGTGATCGCTTTGAGCGGTCGCCAACGCTCGACGTTGAAAGCGACCAACCCTCGGTGATGGTCGGCGAGCGGGTCGGCCCGTATCGGGTGATTCGCGAAATCGGCCAGGGCGGCATGGGGACCGTCTACGAGGCGCACCGGGACGAGGGGGGCTTTCACAAGCGCGTGGCGCTCAAGATGGTCGCCCGCGGACGCGACTCCGACGCCATTCTCCGTCGATTTCGCTACGAGCGCCAGATCCTGGCCCGACTCGAACATCGGAACATCGCGGCCCTGCTCGACGGCGGCCTGACCGAGAGCGGCCAGCCATACTTCGCCATGGAGTACGTCGAAGGCGAGCGGATTGACCACTACTGTCGGGATCGCCGCCTCGGTGTCCGCGACCGGCTTCAGCTCTTCCGTCAGGTCTGTGCCGCGGTCCACTACGCTCACCAGAATCTGGTGGTTCACCGAGACCTCAAGCCGAGCAACATCCTGGTCGGGAGCGACGGCACGGTGAAGCTCCTCGACTTCGGGATCGCCAAGCTGCTCGACCCCGACGACACCGGCGACCTGACGCAGACCGGCCTCACCCCGATGACCACGGCCTACGCCAGTCCCGAGCAGTTGGCCGGCGATCCGGTGACCACCGCCAGCGACGTCTACTCGCTCGGTGTGCTGCTCTATGAGATCCTCGCCGGCCGCGGGCCGTTCCCGACCGGCGACGCGCCACTCCTCGAAATTCGCCGCCGCCGGCTCGAGTCGCTCCCGGTGCCACCAAGCCGGGCGGTGACGGCGGAGACCGTGTCGTCACATTCGGAACCCACTGCCCGCCGGCTCCAGCGGGTGCTGGAGGGGGAGCTGGACAACATCGTGATGATGGCGCTCCGGAAAGAGCCGGAACGCCGCTACCCCACGGTGGAATCATTATCCGACGACCTGCTCCGGTTTCTCGCGGGCCTGCCGATCCAGGCCACGCCGGATTCGCTCAGGTACCGGGTCGGGCGGATGATTCGACGCAACCGCCTCGCGGTCACCGCGGCGTCGCTCGCGATCATGGCGGTGCTGGCCGGAGCGGCCGCCAGCCTCTGGCAGGCCGGGATCGCGAGGGCGGAGCGCGACCGGGCCGAGCACGAGCGGCAAAAGGCCGAACAGGTGACGGAGTTCTTCCGGTCGGTGTTTCTGGCCGCGAGCCCACTCAAGATGGGCCGCGAGGTGACGGTCGTCGAAGCGATCGATGCTGCCGTGCCGCGGATCGACTCGGCGTTTGCCGGGCCCGATCGCCTCTGGCTCAAGACCGCTCTGCAAAGCACGCTGTCGACCACGTTCTTCGAGATGGGGCTTCCCGCGAAGGCCCTGCCGCTGGCGGAGTCCGCGTTGCGCGCCCGGACCACGCTGGATAGCGGGCGGGTGACGCTCGACGGCGCCAATCAGGTCTACGACCTTGCCGGAGTTGAGTACTCGCTCGGCCACCTTGCCCGGGCCGAGTCGCTGTTCCGGCGGTCGGTGACGATGTACGAGGCCTTGCCGGCCTTCGATCCGGCCGAGCTGGCCCGGGTCTGGGGTCAGATCGCAATGGTGGCGGGAAGCCAGGGCCGTCACGCCGAAGCCATCGAGATCCAGAAACGGACCATCGATCTGTTGCGGGCGCGCGTTCCCCCGACCGATCGGGGCCTCCGCGTGGCGCTCATCAACTATGGCGCCGACCTGACCGAGATCGGCCGCTTGCCCGAGGGGGAACGTTCCCTGCGAGAAGCGGCCCGGTTGGTCGAGACCAACGTCGGAGCCGGCCACGATGACATGGCCGCGGCACTCCAGCCGCTGGCGGTCAATCTGATGTATGCCGGTCACCTGGCGGCGGCCGAGTCGGTGGCTCGCCGGGCCCACGGCATCATGGTGCAATCCCGCGGGCCGGGCAACACGGCGACGCTGGCGGCGCTCCGGGCGCTCATGAACGTGCTGGTCGAACAGAACCGCTGCGAGGAGGCCATGACGCAGGCCCGGGGCGTCATCGCTCTCAAGGAAAAGGGACTTCCCGAAACGGACCTCTCGGTCGGATCGGCGTATCTGGTGTTGGGGGAGTGCCTCGGCCGGACCGGGCTGGCGCGGGATGGCGAGGCGGCGGCTCGGGAGGCGGTGCGGCTTCGGCTCATGGTGCTCCCGCCCGCGCACTGGGCGGTCGCCTACGGACGGAGCGTGCTCGGCGAGATTCTGATCCGAACCGGCAAGGTCGCCGAGGGGGGAGGGCTGCTCGACCAGGCATACCGCGAGATGGTGGCCGCCCTCGGGCCGGATAACCCCCGTACCCGGCAGGCCAAGGCCCGCCAGGATCGGTGGGCCCGGGCCTCGTAGGGCCGGTCAGGCCGTCGGGAAGACCTCGCCCAGCATTTTCAGCAACTCGGCCCACGACTGCCGGTCGGCGTCGGCGTTGTAGGAGAGGCCATCCATCCCGACCTTGTCGGCGTTCGGATTGGTGAAGCTGTGCTTCACGCCGGGGTAGGAGACGATCTGGAACCGGGCCTTGGCCGCCGTCATTTCGGTCCGAAACCGTTCCACCTCCTTGGCCGGCACCATCGGGTCCGCCTCGCCGGTCATCACCAGAATCCGCGGCTTGACGCCGCCCGGCCCGATCGGGGCGAGGCCGCCTAACGCCCCGTGGAAGGTCGCGACCGCCGCGAGGCCGATGTCCGACCGGGCCATGCTCAGCACCACGCCGCCCCCGAAGCAGTAGCCGATCGCGGCCACCCGGGTCGAATCGACGTGGGGGTCCTGCTTGAGCTGGTCGAGGGCGGCCAGGAAACGCGCCGTCATCGTCTTGGCGTCCTTCACCGCCGCCATCATGAAGGCCTGAGCGCTGTCGGGGTGCGTGGTCACCTTGCCGTCCCCGTACATATCGAGCGCGAGCCCCACGTATCCTGCTTCCGCGAGCCTCCGGGCCTGATTCCGGGCGTGCTCGTTGTGGCCCCACCACTCATGGACGACCAGCACGCCGGGCCGCCTGCCCGTCGCGTTGGCGTCCCAGGCGATGAAGCCCTTGAGCGGTGTCGTCCCCTGGGTGTAGGTAAACTCGCGCGTTTCGATCCGGGGCCCGGACGGCGCGGCCGGCGGCGCCGGCGCAGGTTCCGGCTTTGAACAACCGGCAGTCAACGCCAGGATCAGCAGCATGGTGTGTCGCATCGGGTTCCTCACGGGGTGCCGGCGCCGGGGAGCTGCCGGTGGTGGTGATTGGTGTGAATCGTTTGCAGCCTGAGGTAGTCCACCAGGGCCACCGGGCCGAAGAACGGGTGGTTGACCGAGTCGTGGCCGGCCGTCGCCTCTGCCTCGAGCGCGGCCTCGAAGGCTGCCGCCGTAGCTCCGATTCGGCCTGCGCCGGCTTCGGGTGTGGCAGGCGGCACTCCGGGCTGGAACACACCGGGAGCCCGGACCCCTTTCCCGAACCGTCCGTTTCGCAGCACCGGGGTCAGGAAGAACCGTCGGATCAGTGGCCGCAGAAACCAGGGGGCCCTGGTTCGGGGGAACGTTCCGGCAAGCGCCCGGGTGCTGAGTTCGAAGCTCAGTGCCACGTGCTCCGCGACCCGAGCGGGTGACCATTTGCCGGGGGCCATCGGCCTGAGCCAGGTGGCCTCGGGTACTCGGCGGCAGGTGGCGCCAAAGGATGCGACGGCGCGGCGGTTGTCGGCAATGGCACTGGCGAGATCGGGCACGAGGGCGATTCCTGAATCGGTCATCGGAACTTGCCGAACCCGTCCCGATTCGCCAAGGGCCTCACGGCACCACCTCGGCCATCGCCGGTTCGAGCTCCGGTGACGGCTGGGGCGGCGCCGGAGGCGGCTCGGTGGGCCGGTCCGGTGGGGCGGGGCGTGCCATCAGCCGCTGGTCGAGCAGCCGGTGGCGCCGGGACGGCAGATAGATCGTCGGGCGCAACATGGAACCTCCTTCGTTAGGTGCAACTTGCGACGCTCCCCGGTGGACCGCCGCTCCAAAGGGCGGGGGGGGCCGAAAACACGACGCCCCACCTGCGCGTACCGGCAAGGTGGGGCGTCGGAAGCAGGGGCCGCTGTTCAGGCCTGGGCTCATTCGTGACGCGATCTCCACCTGTGGCCGGAACGCCCGGCCGCGCCGGGCAGGCGCGCCGAATCGCTGGCTGAAATGACGACAGTGGTGTCCACAGTGATCTCCGTCACAGAATTTGCGGTACTGAGCCCTGCATAACGGCGGAAAAAGCTCCGGCCGCCGCGAGGTCGCACACAATATGAAATGGCGCAGGATTTGTCAACGATTATCTTGCCCGTTCTTCAGTGACATTCGAGCCCTTGAGAGGGGAGACGACATGCGGTCGATGATCAGGAACGTGGTCGCTGGAATGATGGTGTCAGGCGCCTGGGGGGTCGGCGTGGCCGCCGCCCAGGAAAAGGGGGTTGAGCTGAACGGTTTCGCCGGCGTGTACGCGCCGACCGACAATCAGGGACTGCAAGGCACCAAGACGGCCTTGAGGAAGCGCTCGCTGGCCTTTGGCGGTCGGCTCACCTACTGGACCGGCAAAGCGGTCGGTGTTGAATTCACGGGCGGTTTTACCCCGGCGCGTCTCTCCGTCGCGTCCAACGCCGGGACCTTTCCCCGCAGCACCCATCTTACCTTCGGCTCGGCCAAACTGCTCTTCAACCTGACGCCGGGCAGCAAGCTCCTCGGCGTGGCGATCGGCGGCGGGGTGGCCGGCCTTCACAGCGGCAAGTCCGTAGTGGATGCCACGAAGTCGAAAACCGACGTCGGCGGGGTCGGTGGCCTGGCCGTCCGCATCCACCTCGGCGAGAACGTGGCACTGCGGGGGGATTTCGAGGATTACGTCTACAACGGCAATTTCGGAATCGGCAGCAAGTTCACCCAGGACCTCGTGGTCTCGGGCGGCCTGTCAATCAAGTTCTGATCCGGGGGTGTGGGGGTGGCGAGTGGGGGCGCGATCCAGCGGGTCGCGCCCCCGCTCTCGTTTTCCCCAGGCTCACCCGGTTGACATAGGGTGGGGGGGTATAGTACCATGTGCCCATGCCAACTTCCCTGACCTTGCCGGTCCGCGGCATGACCTGCGCCGCCTGTCAGGCCCGGGTCCAGCGATCCCTCGAAAAGACTCCGGGGGTGAGCCAGGCCTCCGTCAACCTGATGCTCCATTCGGCCACGGTGGCCTTCGACCCGGCGAAGGTCTCCCCCGACGGACTGGTCGCCGTCATTCGGGATGCCGGCTACGAAGCCGACGTCCCTGCTCAACCACAGACTGCCGCGGAGGCGCAGACCGAACTGGAACAGGACCTCGACGAGGACTATAACGAATACCGGAGCAAGGCGGCCTGGTCGTTGGGGCTGGGTCTCGCGGCAATGATCGTGTCGATGCCCTTGATGCGGGGCGGGCACGCTGCCGTGGATCCCCTGATGCGCTGGACCGACCGGGCGTTGGCGGCGCCGCTCGCACGGATGCTGCCGGGGTTGTTCCGCCTGGACCCCGACCAGCTCCGCTGGGGGCTTCTGGCGGTGACGGTCGCTGTGATGGCCTGGGCCGGCCGCCATTTCTATGTCCGGGCCTGGGCCGCGACCCGCCATCGGACGGCCACGATGAACACACTGGTGGCTCTGGGTACCGGTGCCGCTTTTCTGCTGAGTCTGGCCGCCACCCTCGCCCCCGGCGCCTTCGAGCGCCGAGGCCTCAGTCCCGACGTGTATTACGAGGCCGTCATCCTGATTCTCGCTCTGCTGCTGGTCGGCCAGACGCTCGAGGCCAGGGCCAAGCGCCAGACGGGCCAGGCCATCCGCCGGTTGATTGATCTCGCGCCGAGAACGGCCCGGGTGATCCGGGGCGGCGTGGAACTGGATGTCCCGCTTGGCGCGGTCCTGGTCGGAGATCAGGTTGTCGTCCGGCCGGGTGAGCGGATCCCGGTGGATGGAGTCCTCGTGGCCGGCCGCTCCGCGGTCGACGAATCGATGGTGACCGGCGAACCCATGCCGGTCGAGCGCGGGCCCGGCGACCGTGTGGTCGGCGGGACCGTCAATGGGACGGGCGGCTTTACCATGGCTACCCGGGCGGTGGGTGAGGCGACGGTACTGGCCCGCATCGTCACCATGATGCGTGAAGCCCAGTCGACCCGCGCCCCGATGCAACGCCTCGCCGATCGGATCAGCGGTGTCTTCGTCCCGGTCGTCCTGGCCCTGGCGGCGCTCACGTTCGTCATCTGGTATGTGTCGGTCGATTCGGCGCCGTTCGTCCGGGCGGTCACCGCGGCCGTCTCCGTCCTGGTCATCGCCTGCCCGTGCGCCATGGGGCTTGCCGTGCCCACGGCCGTCATGGTCGCGACCGGCAAGGGGGCGGATCTCGGCATCCTGATCAAGGGGGGCGAGGCGCTCGAACGGGCGGGCCGCCTCGATCAGATTCTCCTCGACAAGACCGGCACCGTCACGTTAGGCCGCCCGGATGTGACCGCGGTGGTTCCGGCGCCGGGTCAGGACCCGCGCCGGCTTCTCGGCCTGGTGGCAGCCATCGAGCGAGCATCCGAGCACCCGCTGGCCGAGGCCATCGTTCGGCGGGCGGGCGAAGACGGGCTCCCGTTGGGGGTAGCGGAACAGTTCCGGGCCATTCCGGGACAGGGGGCGGTGGGGATGGTGGACGGCCAGCTGGTGGTCGTCGGCAACGTGGGGCTCCTCGCCGAGTACGGGCTTGCCGCGGGATCGCTGGGCGATCAGGCCCCCCCGCTCGCCGCGGACGGCGCGACGGTGGTGTATGCCGCGGCCAACGGCGAATTGCTCGGATTGATCGCCGTGGCGGATCGCCCGCGCCCCTCCTCCGCAGCAGCCGTCGCCAGGCTGCGAGCTCTCGGCCTCGGTGTCACCATGCTGACGGGCGACGCCCGGCCGACGGCCCTGGCCGTGGCCCGGGCCGTCGGGATCGATGATGTGGTGGCCGGCGCGCTTCCCGATACCAAGATCGCCGAGGTCGCTACACGGTCCGACGCGGGGGCGCGGGTGGGAATGGTGGGCGACGGCATCAACGACGCCCCGGCACTGGTGCGGGCCGACGTCGGTTTCGTGATGGGTTCCGGGACCGACATCGCCATCGAGGCGGGCGACATCACGCTGATGCGCCCGGATCTCGGTCTCGTAGCCGACGCTATCGAACTGGCCCGGGCCACCGTTCGTATCATGCGCCAGAATCTCTTCTGGGCCTTTGTCTACAACGTGATCGGCATCCCCATCGCCGCCGGAGCGCTCTATCCGGCGTTCGGAATTCAGTTGAGCCCGGTCATTGCCAGCGCGGCGATGGCGATGAGCTCGGTGTCGGTGGTCTCCAATTCTCTCCGGCTCCGCCGGTTCCGTCCCGCTCGAACGCCGGAGAGGTCCCGTGGCTGAGTCCCGTGCGTCCTGTGGTTGCGGGGTCGGCCCCGGCCGGAAGGCCGCGGCGGTCGACCCTGATCTCAAGGAGCGGAATCTCAAACGGCTCCGGCGGATTGAGGGTCAGGTCCGCGGTATCGCCCGGATGGTCGAAGAGGAGCGCTACTGTGCCGACATCATGACTCAGGTGTCGTCGGTGCAGGAGGCGCTGCGCTCGGTGGGCCGGGAATTGATGAGAAATCACCTTCGGCAGTGCGCTGCGGCCGCAATCAAGGCTGGCGATGCGCGCGCCGAGGCGATGTACGATGAGTTGGTCGATCTGATTTACACCCACTCGCGGTAAGCCGTATCTTAGGGGCTCATGCCCCGATACCTCAGATTGGCCCTGGGGGCGCTCGCACTCGCGAGCCCCGCGGCTGCCCAGATCGCCGGCAACATCGCACGCCCGGTGGCCCGGGCGGTTCGCACGCTCCGAGCCCCGGTCATCGACGGTCGCCTCGATGATTCGGTCTGGGCCGCGGCCCCCGTGATCACCGGTTTCGTGCAGCATGAGCCGTTCGACGGCACCGACGCCACCGAGCGGACCGAGGTGCGCCTTCTGTTTGACGGCCGGGCCTTGTACATCGGGGCTCGACTGGCCGACGGCGATCCCTCCGGGATCATTCGCGGCGAGGCTCGGCGGGACTTGATCCTCAAGGAGCAGGACGCATTCATCATCCTGCTCGATACCTTCCACGATCGCCAGAACGGATTTCTGTTCGGCACCACGCCGGCCGGGGTGGAGCACGACAGCCAGATCAACAAGGAGGGCGAGGGCGGGTTCGGGGGGCCGGTCGGTACGGCACCGTCCGTGACGGGCGGGAATGAGAATATCAACTGGGACGGTACCTGGAAGGTCCGGACCTCGATCGACGACAAGGGGTGGTCGGCCGAGTTCGAGATCCCGTTCGAGACGCTGCGGTACGGCTCCGGCGTGCCCCAGACCTGGGGACTCAACTTCGCCCGGTTCATCCGGCGCAAGAACGAAGAGGATTTCTGGTCGCCGGTGCCTCGCCAGCACACCCTGTTCCGAGTCTCGATGGCCGGGACGGTGGACGGTATCGAGCCGCCCTCGAAGCAGATCGCCCTCGTCACTCCGTACGTTCTCGGGTCGGTCGCACGGGACTATGTCAATGCCGCCAAGGCGGATGGCAACGTCTCGTTCGGTGCCGACGCGAAAATTGGTCTGTCCCCCAGCGTGACCATGGACCTGACGTACAACACCGACTTCGCTCAGGTCGAGGCCGACGAGCAGCAAGTCAATCTGACCCGGTTCAATCTGTTCTTTCCCGAAAAGCGGCCGTTCTTTCTCGAAAACGCCGGGGTGTTCGCGTTCGGAACGCCTCAATCAGTGGACCTCTTCTTCAGTCGCCGGATAGGAATCGACGCGGGCCGGTCGGTTCCGATCCTGGGCGGTGGCCGGCTGTCGGGGCGAAGTGGCGCGGCATCGTTCGGGTTCCTCGACGTGCAGACCAAGGCGGTGGAGGACCTGGCCGCCGGCCGGGTCGCCCCCAACAACTATTCAGTCGGTCGAGTGCTGTACGAACTGCCGCACCGCTCGCGGATCGGCGCGATCGTGGCCGATCGCCTGGCCACCGACAGCACCGCGGATCACAACCTGGCGTTCGGAATTGATGGGAAGCTGGGCCTCGGGGATGCCGTGTCGGTCGATGGGTACATCGCCCATACCAGCACCCCAGGGGAGACCCGCTCGGCGAACGCGTTCAACCTGAGCGGCACCTACACCACCCGCCAATGGGAGGTCGGCTCGGCAATCCGCCAGGTGGACGAGGGGTTTAACCCCGAAGTCGGCTATCTCGAACGGCCGGCGTTCCGGTTCTACAGCTTTCGGCTCTTGCGGCATCTCCGGACGCCCCACCTGGCCTGGTTCCGGGAAACCCGGCCCCATATCACGTTCCGTCAGTATGACGATGTCGACGGCCGGCCCCAGAGCCGTCTCGTTCACGTCGATTCCCACTTCTTGTTCGCCAACGGAAGCTTTTTCGAGCTGCCGGGCTTCAATTTCACCCGCGAAGCGCTGCGCGGCTCCTTCGAGATCGCCAAAGGCGTCAGGATTCCCGCCGGGCTGTACGACCATTTCGAATGGTCCACGAGTTACAATACCAACCTGAGCGCGCCGTATTCGGTGACCGGCACTGTGACGATCGGGGGCTTCTATACCGGCCGCCATCACGGCGCGTCGGCGTCGCTGGTGGCGAGGCCGAGCGAGAAGCTGAACGGGACCTTCCGGCTCGCGTATGACGACATCCGGCTCCCGCAGGGGCATTTCCACACCGCACTCGTCGGGGTCAAGCTTGCCTATCTGTTTACGCCGAAGATCTTTCTTCAGAGCCTGACCCAGTACAACAAGCAGACCGAGAGCTTCTCCGCCAACCTGCGGTTCGGGTGGCTCGGTCCCGCGGGAACCGGATTGTTCGTGGTCTACAATGAGGGACGCGCGACCGGCGAGGAAAGTGGGCTCGTCGATCGCGCGTTGGTGGTGAAGTTCACCCGCCAGTTGGACCTGGCGCGCTAGTTCTTGGCGTCCTTCTCGGCCTTGAGGTCCTCGGGCTTGATGTCGATGTGTACGCCGGCCTGACCGGCCAGGAGCCGGAGCAGGTTCGATCCATGCTTGTCTTTGGCGTTCATGCTGACGCCCTTGTCGTCGGCGCTCAGGCGGAACAGTTCCCGGCCATCCTCACCCTTGATCTCGATCAGGGCCCGGCCATCGCCGGCGTCGAGCTTGACGGTGCCACGCTCGCGGCCCCGGTCGGTGGCCACGTCGTAGCGGGCCTCCCCCTTCATCGTCTTGCCGTCGGCCGACGTCAGCGTGGCCTTGAGGCCGCGAATGTCGGACTTGGACAGCCTGCGGATGTCGTGTTCGGCGACGAACAGCGGCCGCTTCACGTTGGCCGGCGAGAAGGTCACCTCCCCGATCTGGACCAGATCATCGTCCCGAACGTCATCGGAACTGACGCAACGGAAGGCAGCGTCTTTCCGGTATTCAATTTCCTCGGTGGCGAGCTGGCAGTCGGCCAGGTCGTCCGGCGCCCGGCCGTCCAGGAGGGCGACCTGCATCAGGACCGACTTGGCGGTCCACTCGCCTTCGTTGGAGACCTCGATCGACCGGACCTGCCCGATCCGGCGGCCATCGAGCCGGAAGTTGAGAAGGTCCGTGGACGGGTACCGGAGCGCCTGAGCGACTCCGCCGACCGCGGCGGTCTTGAGTTCGTGGATGCCCTTCTTGGCGACGGTGACACCGGTGAAGCCGACCCCGAAAATGGTCAGCGCCCCGATCCCGATTTTGGCCCAGTATCGATCCATCAGTTGCTCCCGGTTGAGGTCGTGCCCGCTACCTACGGGCGGGGGGCGCCAGGAGTTTCGGTTTGAGACGTCACTCGGCCCCCCGGGGCCGGAAGGCCAGGTCGAAGGCCAGAAACAGCGTCTTGGCAAAGGGATAGAACACGATCGGGCAGATGAGCATCAGGCCGGCGCCGCCATACATCAGGAGGTTCCATGGGGGCGTGGGCCAGGTGGCGATGACCACGGCCATGATGATCGCTCCGCCGACCAGTTCCGCCGCCACCACATTGAACAGGTAGGCGCCGACGACGTAGCCGGACTCGTCCCGCTCAAGATGAAGGCCGCAGGTCGGGCACCGTTCCCGCATCCGAAGCCAGGAGGAGAAGAGTCCACCTCCGCCGCAATGGGGGCAGCGCAGGCGACAGGCCCGGCCGGCCAGTGTCAGGGCTCTCACCGCCGCCGGCCCAGTTGGTAGCCGAGGCCTCCGTGGAAATGCAGAGCAAGGTTTGGTACGGTCGCGTGGCCGGTCACTACCGGGACCCGGGCCCGGGATGCCGATCCACGGACGTCGAGGTCGAAAGTCAGGCGACCGGTCAGTGGAATGCTGCGGGTTGCCATGGCCACGACCGAGGCTCCTGCAAGCACGTAGCCGCCCAGTCCTCGGTCCTTGGGAAGGGGCTGGCCGCGAACCGTATTGAACGGATAGGCGATGACCGGGCCGGCGCCCAGGCTGTAGCTGAAGTTGCCTCGTCGGAAGGCCCGACTCAACGTGAGAATGTTGAAGCCATTGGTGATCTTGAACTCGGCGACCTCAGGCGGCGGGTTGGTGAGGCAGATCTTGTGATGGGTATGGTCGAGCCGCCAGCCGCGGGTTCCGTTCCAGATTCCGATTCGCCAGGCGTAGTACCTGGCCTGACGGCCGGGGTGGGTTGCCCAGTGGGCGGTGAAGTGGAGGTCGGGCTGGCCGTCCTGCGATATCGTGATGGGCAGCGGCAGACTGGCCGCCGATCCGGCAAAGATCTGAGCCTCGATCTGGGCCGCAGCCGGCTTGGCGAACCCCACGCCTGTGGCCAACCCGCTCACAAAGGCGATTGCGGAGCGCATCAGTCAATTCTAGCGTTGCCGCCGGTATTCCGGGACCGTACTTTCATCCCATGCTTCCACGATTCGTCACGGTGCTGGCTCTTCTGTCGACTTGCCGGGCGACCGCTCCTCCCGTGTCCCCCCCGGCGATACCGACCGGGTTGGCCCTTGGCTTCCGTGTCCCGTCCGATAGTGAAATTCCCGCCGGTGAAATAGGGGCGGCCATCCGGCGCGGCCGAGCCATCCTGGACGCGACCGCCGATTCATTGCCGGACCATGTCGGCAACGCGCTCCGCTGTACCAGCTGCCACCTCCGGGCCGGGACGACGCCCGACGCGGCCCCCTGGATCGGAGTGTACTCCAGGTTTCCGCAGTATCGGAGCCGGAACGCCAGGGTGAACCAGATCCAGGACCGGATCAACGACTGTTTCCGCCGCAGCCTGAACGGGAAGGCGCTGGCCTGGGACGGTCCTGATATGACCGCGATCGTCGCTTACATGGCTTTTCTCAGCCAGGGCGTGGCACCGCCCGGCGAGGTGCCGGGCCAGGGGTTTCGGAAGATGGCGTCGCTGGAACCCGACACGGCCCGGGGGCGCCAGGTGTACGTCGGTCAATGTGCCAGGTGTCACGGCGGTGACGGCGAAGGCATGACCAATCCCGACCCGGCCGGTTCCCCGCGGTACTACCCGCCGGTCTTCGGGCCCCGGTCCTTCAACGTCGGCGCCGGGATGGCTCGGCTAAGAACCGCGGCCTCGTTCATTCGTTCCAACATGCCGTTCGACCGCCCCGGGACGATCACCGACCAGCAGGCGTTCGACGTGGCCGGGTATCTCGTCACCCGCACTCGTCCGGATTTTGTCGGCAAAGAACAGGATTGGCCCAGGGGTGATCCTCCTCCCGATGTGGCCTATTCCACCAAAGTCGGCCGAGCGAAGGCGCCCCGATAAGATGGCCCACCGCCTGGAGCGGGTGCAGACGGTTCCCCGGCCGTTGGATGAGGTCTTTCCCTTCTTCGCCGAGCCGAGGAACCTGGCGGTGATCACACCGGCGTGGCTGGGGTTCAGGGTCGTGAGCGATGGTGAACTCGCCATGCGGACCGGCCTCCGGATCGAATACCGGGTGTCGCCGTTCGGATTCCCGCAGCGCTGGGTGTCGGAAATCAGCCGGTGGGATCCGCCGCACGCGTTCGTGGACGAACAGCGGGTCGGGCCGTATCGCCGCTGGCACCACCTCCACGAGTTCCGGTCGGTGCCCGGCGGGACCGAGATCCTCGACCGGGTTGACTATGAACTTCCGCTCGGTCCGTTAGGCAGATTGGTCGAGCCCTGGCTGGTGGCGCCCCGGCTCGGGCGGATCTTCGACCACCGCCGGCGGGTCATCGAGGCCCATTTCGGCGGTTAGGCCCGCCCCTTCCACTTGTCGATCTCCCGGCGCTGCTTCTTGGTCGGCCGGCCTTCACCTTCGAAGAAGATCGGGTTCTGGAGTTTGAGGCGGTCCGCCGTTGCCTGGCGGGCCGTTTTGCTTTCGGGTCGCTCCTGATAGAGGGTTGCCGCGACCGTGGCCGGCCCGCGGCGCTCGGCCGTGCCGGTCACCGTGAGGTCGTGATGGTAGGGACCGAGCCGGATCCCGATCCGGTCCCCGACCCGGACCGGCTTGCTGCGCTTGGCGCGTTCGCCGTTCACATCGACACGGCCCCCGTCAACGGCCTCGGCGGCCAGCGAACGGGTCTTGAAGAAGCGCGCCGCCCACAGCCAGATATCCAGTCGCACCGGGCCGGTGGAGGGCGCCCCTTGGGTTGTTTCGTCGTCCATGTCCATAGAATCTCCGGGCCTAACCATATTAACTTGACCCTCCACATAACAACCAGAATCAGCGAGCTGAATGGGCCAACCCACCGTTCCGGATCCGTCCGGTCGGGCCACACAGACCGACCGGCCAGACCAGGTGTTCCTGAACACCAAGGTCGGATTGCCGAGCTATCCGGTCCTGATGCGGTGGCTGCTCCTCGGCCGGATCGTGCTCGCGGTCGTCACGCTGATTCAGGCAGCCCTCTCTTTCAACCAGCCGGCCGATCTCGCTGAAGGCCTGGAGTTCGCCCGCTACGTCGCCTTGATCTCCGTCATCACCGTGGCGCTGGCACTCGTGGTGACCGCGTACGCGGGCTATGTCGTCTTCGTCCTCAAGGATCGCCCGAGCCTCGGGTTCCTCCAGAGCCAGGCGGCGATGGATCTGCTGCTGGTGACTTCGCTTGTGCACTTCGCGGGTGTGGAACAGAGCGGGTGGGCGGCCCTCTACGTCCTCGTCATCGCCACGTACGGCATCCTGATGCCGCTCCGGTCAGGCGTCGTCATGGCTCTGTTCGGGGCCGTGCTGTTCCTCGCCAACGCGAGCTTTGCCCAGCCGGCCAGGGCCTTGAGCCCCGGGCTCTGGGGTCAGGTGATCGTCTTCGCGCTGGTGTTCATCTTCGTGGCGTTCTCGGGACACCGGCTGCGGGCCGCCGCGGAGGAGCAGACCCAGCTCGCCACGGAACTCGAGCAGGTCCGCTTCGAAGCCGATGAGATTCTTCGCAACATCCGTTCCGGTGTCATGACGGTGAACAGCCGGGGCGAACTGGCCTTCATCAATCCGACCGCGCACCAGATCCTCGGCGTGATCGACGACACGATGGTGGGCCGCCCGATCATGGCGGCGCTCGAAACCCTGGCGCCCGAACTCCATTCGGCCATCGCCGCGGGCATCGAGCGCGGCAGGCGGGTGGCCCGGGCGGAAGGAGCGGTCCACCGCGCCGACGGGCGGACATTCCCGATTGGCCTCAGCACAACCACCTTTCAGCGCGAGCGGGAGACCGTTCCATCGGTGACGGCCATCTTCTCGGACATCTCGGACGCCCAGTACATGCGGGAGCTCCATATCCGGGCCGAACGGCTGGAGGCCGTGGCCGCCTTGTCGGCATCGCTGGCCCACGAGATCAGAAATCCGCTCGCGTCGATCCGGAGCGCGGTGGAGCAGTTGGCCCACGGGGCTAACCGGGTCGACCCCGATGAGCGGCTCCTCGGCGATCTGGTCCTCCGGGAAAGCGATCGGCTGAGCCGCCTGCTCGGTGAGTTCCTCGATTTCTCGAGGGTCCGGGCCAGTCATTTCCGGTCGGTAAACCTCCTGACGGTGTCCACCGACACCGCCAGGCTCATTCGGGAGCACCCGGAGTGCGGACCCGGTGTCGAGATCTCCATTTCCGGCCCAGCGATTTTGGTTGAGGCCGACGAGGATCTGATTCACCGGACCGTCTGGAACCTGATGCTGAATGCCGCCCAGGCCATGCGGGGCGCCGGCCGGATCAAAGTCGAGATCGACGTGCCGCCAGTGAACGAGTTGCCGCGGGGTGCCGATTTCGATCCCGTCGTCCGCCTCCGGGTGTCCGACGACGGCCCGGGGATCGATCCCGAAGTGGAGGATCGGCTCTTCCAGCCGTTTGTATCGGGCCGCCCGGGTGGGAGCGGCCTGGGTCTCGCCATCGTGCAGCGGGCGGTCGAAGCCCACCGGGGCCTGGTTCTGGTGGAGTCTGCCCCGGGCACGGGGACTACGTTTACCATTCTGCTGCACCCGAAGTTGACGACGGAGGAAGTGGCATGAGTCAGCAACCCTCGATCCTGATCGTGGATGATGAGTCCGGGATTCTGGATACCCTGCGCATCCTGCTCAGGAAGGAGGGCTTCGAGATCACGACAGCCCAGGGCGGGAAGGCCGGTCTGGAACAGATCCGGTCGGGCAATCACGACATCGTGCTCACCGACGTCCGAATGCCCCAGGTCAGCGGTCTCGACATTCTCCAGGCCGCCAAGGAACAGGACGCCGTCACCCCCGTCATCCTGATGACCGCCCAGGCATCGCTCCAGACGGCCGTCGCCGCCGTGAACGCCGGGGCCTTCTACTACATCCAGAAGCCGTTTTCGAACGACGAGTTGCTGGCGATTCTTCGCCGGGCCTGCGAGTTCCGGCAGATCCGCGTGGAGAACCGGCTCCTCAAACAGGACATTCGCAAGCGAGGTGAACGTCAATCGGTCTCCCGGCCGATCGGCAAGTCGCGTCGGTTCATGGATGTGCTGCGGCTCGCGGAATTGGTCGCCCCGACGGATTCGACGGTACTGATCCAGGGTGAGAGCGGCACCGGTAAAGAAGTCATTGCCCGGTACATCCACAATCTGTCGATTCGGACGGACGGACCGTTCCTGTCGATCAACTGCGGCGCGCTGCCGGAAAATCTGCTCGAGAGCGAACTCTTTGGCCACGTGAAGGGCTCGTTCACGGGCGCGGTCCGCGACAAGCAGGGGCTGTTCGCGGCGGCCCGAGGCGGCACCTTCTTCATGGACGAGGTCGGTGAAATGCCGCCGTCGCTCCAGATCAAGCTGCTCCGCGTGCTGCAGGAGCGTGAAGTGATTCCCGTCGGCGCCACCGAGGCGATCCCGGTGGACGTCCGCATCGTGGCGGCGACCAACCGGGACCTCGAAGAGGAAGTCCGCCGGGGCCATTTCCGGTCCGACCTGTTTTACCGCCTTAATGTCATCGCGGTTGAGCTGCCGGCCCTCCGGGACCGGCGCGATGATCTGGTGCTGCTGATCGACGCGTTCATGCAGGACATGGCGTCGGACCGCGGCGACAGTCCGCGGGCGCTGTCGTCCGAGGCCCTGGATGCGGTCATGGTATACGACTGGCCCGGCAACGTTCGCGAGCTGCAGAATGCGCTCGAGCACGCCGTCGTGCTCTCGAAGGGCGACATCATCGAGCCGAGTGCGCTGCCCGAACGGATCACCCGTCGCCGGAAGGAGCCTCTGGTGGCGGAACGATCCTCGCCCAATCCGTCCCTCGACATCATCGAGCGGGCCTACATCATGTGGGTGCTCCAGTCGGAGGGCGGCAACAAGACGCGGGCCGCCGAAGTCCTCGGCATCGATCCTTCGACCCTGTACCGGAAGTTGTCGAGGTACGAAGAACAGATTACGAATGTCTGAGTCGGTGGCGCCCGGCGACCGTGCCGGGGCGGAAACCCTGGAGATCATGTCTGCGGCGCCGCAGTACAACGCGTGGATGTTTCAGGTCATTGCGCCTTATATCGGCCGCCGGGTGCTCGAAGTGGGCTCGGGGATCGGCAACATGTCGGCCTACCTGCTGGACGCCGGCGCCGAACACCTGGTTCTCACCGACATGGATCCCTGGTACCGGGGGCAGTTGGCCGAGCGGTTCGCCGGCCGGTCCAATGTCCGGATCGACGAGTTGATGCTGCCCGACGAGACCGCTGCCGCCCGGTTCGCGGCCGACCGCCTCGATACCATCGTGGCGCTGAACGTCGTGGAACACATCGAGAACGATGTCGGCGCCCTGGCCACCATGCGGACGATGCTGGCGCCCGGCGGGCGGATCGTGATCCTGGTCCCGGCGCTTCAAGCCATCTACGGCGAGATAGACCGGGAACTCGGCCACTTCCGCCGCTACGGCAAGGCCAGGCTCGCGTCGGTGTTCGCGAAAGCCGGATTCGCGGTAGACCACCTGTTCTGGTGGAACCGGGTCGGCGTCGCCGGCTGGTGGTTCAACGGCCGGGTCCGGAAGGTGTCGCGCATTCCGCTCGACCAGCTCAAGCGGTTCGATCGCCTCGTGCCAATACTCAAGATGGAGCGCCTGCTGCCGCTTCCATTCGGACAATCCCTGATTGCGGTGGGTCACCCGGCATGACCGATCTTCCCAAGCTGTCCGTCATCGTTCCGGTCTACAACGAGAAGGACACCCTGCACCTGATCATCGAACGACTCCACGCCGTGCCGTTGCCGATGGAGATCGTCTGCATCAACGATCGGTCCACCGACGGGAGTGATCGGATTCTCGACGAGCTCAAGGCGGCGGGGGAGGTCGACACGGTCATTCACCAGGCGGTGAACCGGGGCAAGGGCTTCGCGATCCGCACCGGGATCAAATACGCTACGGGCGACGTGATCATCATCCAGGACGCTGACCTCGAGTACGACCCCGTCGAGTTCGGTCGGCTCCTGAGCCCGATTCTCGAAAATCGCGCCGATGCCGTATTCGGTTCACGGTTTCTGGGCGGGGAGCATCGGGTGCTCTACTTCTGGCACTCGGTCGGCAACCGGCTCCTCACGCTGGTCTCCAACATGTTCACCAATCTGAACCTGACTGACATGGAGACCTGCTACAAGATGGTGCGGGCCCCGCTGATGAAGTCGCTCATCCTCACGACGGACCGTTTCGGGTTCGAACCCGAAATCACCGCGCGGCTGGCCCAGGCGAAAGCCCGGATCTGGGAAATCCAGATATCCTACTCGGGCCGGACCTACGAGGAAGGGAAGAAGATCGGCTGGAAGGACGGCGTCGCCGCCTTCTTCCACATTGTTCGGTTCAATCTGCTTCCCCCGAAGAAACGACCGGCGGAGTGACCCTGGGCGGCGGAGCCCGGCTCAGCCGAATCGCCTTTCGTCTTGCGGTCGCCGCCATTCTCCTGGCCGGACTGCTTCCCATTGCCAACTGGATTCCGTCGGAACGATCGATCCCGTGGTATCCCATCGCGCTTCAGTCCTGGGCGATCGGCTTCGTCTGGGTGCTTGGTGGTGCGGCGATCCTGGCCGCGCTGTCCGACCGGGTGCCCTCCCTGTGGCGTGAGGGGTCGGTTGGACGCGCGCTGGCCGCCTTCGACCCCGCCCGGTCGAAAGCGCTCGCGGTTGTCGCCGGGCTCGCCCTGCTGGCGTATCTCGGGATCGCCACGGCCGTTTTCGATCGGCGCCCGCTCCTGATCGATGAGGTCGTGCAGGTCTGGCAGGCCAGGGGCTACGCGGCCGGACATCTGTGGCTGCCGCTCGATCCCGATCCGGCCTTTCGGAGCACCCTCAACCTGGTCGAGTTCCAGGGACGGTGGTTCGGGCACTTTCCTCCGGGGTGGCCCTTGCTGCTGGCCCTCGGCGAGTTGATTCGCGCCCCATGGATCATCGGGCCGCTGACCGGGGCCGTCTCGGTGTTCTGCTTCGGACTGGTTCTCCGCAAGGCGGAGCCCGGGGCGTCAGTGAGAGCGGGGGCGCTGCTGCTGTTTGCCTTCGGACCGTTTACGCTGGCCATTGCGTCATCCCACATGAGTCACGGGCCGGTGCTGATGTGGCTCCTTGCGTCCCTCGCGGCCTGGCTCGCCTGGCTCGAGCGGCCGGGGACGGGCCGTGCGCTGGTCGTCGGGGCGGCCCTCGGGATGGCCGCCATTACCCGGCCGGCGGATGCCGCGGCATTCGGCCTCCCGCTGGCGGTCTGGGCCATTCTGAGAATCCGGGCCGGAGACCGGTGGATCCGGTTTGCTCCCATCGTGGCCGCAGCGCTGGTGCCCCTCGCTTTCATGGTGTTCGTGAACCTGGCGACCACCGGATCCCCTCTCACCTCCGGATACGAGCTGCTGTGGGGGCCAAACGTCGGCCTCGGATTTCATCCCTCCCCCTATGGGCCACCGCATACGCCGCTTCGCGGTCTCGAGCTGATCAGCTTGTATCTCTTCCGGCTCAATACCTACCTGTTCGAGGCGCCGGTGCCCGGTCTGCTGGCCGCCGGTGTAGCATTGCTCCTGGGGCGTGGTCTTGGTTCCATCGATCGCTACCTGATGGCGGCTACAGGGCTCCTGCTCGGGGTGTATTTCGCCTACTGGCATGACGGCTTCTTCCTCGGGCCGCGTTTCGTCTATCCCCTGGTGCCGGTAGTGGCCTTGTGGACGGCGCGACTCCCCGGGGCGGTGGCTGCCTGGGCGCCCGGCCTGGCGCATCGAACCGCAGCCTATGCGATGGGGCTGGCCGTGGCCGGCGCGATCGCAACCGGGATTCCCGCCCGCCTGGGCGCCCATGCGGCGGTCGAGCCGGCGATGCGGTTCGACGTCGATCAGGCGGCCGCGGATCTCGGGATCCGCGATGCCATCGTGTTCGTCCGGGAAAGCTGGGGGGCCCAGTTGTTGGCCCGGATGTGGGCGCTCGGGATTCCCAAACCCGAGGCCGAGCGGTACTACCACGACATCGACAGCTGCGCGCTCGATGCCGCGCTCAAGGCCGCCGAAGATCGGGCCGGAGGTCCGGTCGATCGGGCAATTTTTGCGGAATTGACGGGGGACTCGGCCCGGCTGGTTCGGTCACCGTTCTCGCCTGACAGCTCCGAACGGGTGCTCGATGGGGCCCATTACTCACCGAGATGCGCGGCGCGGATCAACGAAGATCGCGCGGGCTTCACGCTGCTGGCGCCGACCCTCCTGAGCCGCCGGGCCGACCTGCTGGTCGTCCGTGATCTGCAGGGCAGAAATCGACGCATTCTGGCTTCGAGGCCGGCGGCGTCCGTCTATCTCCTTACTCGTCGCCCCGGGGTTGCCCAGGCCGAGTTTGTGCCGTTGAATCGCGATTCGGTCGCGGCGGTTCGAGACTAGAACAGCCAGCCCAGTCGCATCTTGAGGACCGATTTGTTGCCGGCATCCGTCACACCCCTGCCGATGCCAAAATTCCAGATCAGGCTTGGCCCGATCTGACAGTCCCAGCCCACGAAGAACTGATGGATCTGCTCGGCTCGCGGAAGCCAGCCATCGACGGGCCCAAGTCCCCCGTAGTATTCGAGACGCAAGTCGAGCTTCGGTGACGTGGAGACGCCGATCCGGACCCCGGGTTCGAAATCCCAGCCTTCGTCCGAGCCCGGGCCCGAGAGGGCGCGGCCAATGACCGGATTGAGATCCACCTGAGGCGCTCCGAACCGCTTCTCGATGATCGGTCTGATCTCGAGTGTCGAGGATGCCGCCTCATACTGCTTCTTCGGAAACCCTACTTCGGCAGCCTCACATCGACCGGCAGATGCCAGGTGCGAGGGGCGGAAACACGCGGTCTGAACCGGTAGCCCACCACTTCCGTCCCGGCCGCCGGACGGTGGGCCAGGACCAGATAGCCAGCCACCTCGAAATTCGCCGTGATTCCGCGGGTCAACTCGAACGTGAGATGGGTCTGGTGCTGCGTCGGTGCCACCGTGCCCTCTATCCCGGTGGTCTCCCGGAAAACGTAGTTGAAGTGGGTCTCGAGGTCCCAGCGCCCCTTCGGCACGGTCTCGTACTCGTAGACCTGAATCTCGAACGGATCCTGGGCGGCCGCCGTGGCCGGTGTAAACAGCGCGGCGGCGGCGAGCAGGACATTCGTTGCGATGGAACGATTCATCGGGGTGGTCACGCCTCGGAAGGACAAGGATCGAATACCCAACGGATACGGCGGCTGGATTCTGGATGTTGAGATGTCTGCGGGTTGTCAGCGAGGAGCAGGGTTGGACTTGCGTGCCCGTTCGATCGACCCCTTGAACTCGGTGAGTCCCCGGGCGACCCCGGCCTCGGCAACCGCGATCGCCTCGTCGGTCCGACCAAGGGCCAGCAGGCATTCGAACAGGCGGCTCCGGACCGTGGTTCCGTCCTCGTAGGCCCGGACGCCGCGTTCGAAAATCGGAATGGCCTGTTCACAGTGGTGCTCGGTTCGGAGGATCTGGCCCCATTCCTCGAAGACCCGGTAATCGCCGGCGAAGAGGTCGGCCGCCCGCTGGTACATCGCGGCCGCCCGCCGCGGTTCGCCGCGCCTCACCAGCTCACGGCCCAGGATGAAGTAGCCGCGGTAGCCGCCGGGCTGGTCGATGATGGTTTGAGCGAAGAGCGTCGGGTTGTCGTGCCAGACCGCCTGTCGCGAAAAGCTCCGGGCCGCCCCGAGACCGATGACCGTGGCGAATCCGCCGGCGACGAGCCACTGGCGTCGGCCGTTGTGACCGAGGTGGCCGATCAGGGCCCCGGCGGCGAGGACGATGCCGACACTTGGCAGAAACAGCGTGCGGTCGGCAAGCAGAACACCGGTCGGGAATGGCACGTTGCTTACCGGGAGCAGGGCCAGCGCCGTCCACGCGATCCCGAGGCTGACCGTGCTGGATCGACGTCGACTCACCCAGGCCAGCAGCGCGAAGCCGACGAGAACCGCCCCCCCGAGAAGGCCAGGGGCCAGCGTGGCCGTGCTCCCGGTCGCCGGGGGACTGTATTGGGCCGACAGCGCCCGGGGCCAGATCAGGAGGCGGGCCCAATCCGAGGCGATCGGCAGCATGGTCCGGATCCGTCCGAAAAGCGCCTGGCCTTCCAGGCCGGCGGCCGGCGGGCCTCCGCCTAGATCGCCGAGCACGGCAAATCGTCCGGCCAGAAAGCCGACGCCAACCACCGCGAGGACGATGAAGGTCGTTGCCACGGCCCGGGGTTTTGGGCTGCGGGATCCCCGGTCGAAAGCGAACCACTCGATCAGCAGCAGCAATCCGGGCAGCACGATGCCCTGTTCCTTCGAGGCCGCCGCCAGGACCAGAAGGACGCTCAGGCCGATTCTGGTTCGGGCCCCCAGCGTGTCATTCCGTCGGGCCCGGACATAGATCAGGGCCGCGACCACCGTGAACAGCGCCATCCATATTTCGCCCTGTCCCACGATGTTGCCGGTGGCCTCGACGTGGACGGGATGAACGGCGAAGAGTGCCCCGGCAACGATGGCCCCGAGCGGCGGCAGCAATTCAAGGCCGAGCCAGTAGACGGCGACGGTCACGGCCCCGACGAGCAGCAGATTGGTCAGATGGAACATCCAGGGCGCACCGGCTCCCACGGCCCATTGGATGGCGAAGCACCAGATGGTCCAGGGCCGGTAGGCGTCGCCCAGGTTGTCCGGCGGCCAGTAGCTTTGCTGGGCGTAGACCCACGGGCTGGCCAGGGTGTGGATCTGGGTGTTTTCCGCGACGATCGGGATGTCGTCGAAGGCGAACCCGTTGCCAAGTGACCGGGCCGTCGCCAGCAGGACGAGGCCCAGGAGAAGGAACAGGGCGGCCGATGCCGGTCGGGGCCGGGCCGATCCGGTCACGGCATGGTGTCCCGGTCGGCAATGTTCATCCGGACCGACTTTGGAGCGGCATGCGCGGTAAATGCGCTGTCGGCGATTGTGAACATCCGCTGGAACAGCTTGAACCGTGGGGGCCGGGTGGCGTAGCTCATGCCCTCACGGGCCTCGGACCGGGCCTCGGCATAGCGGGCATCGTAGAGCAGACAGGCGATCAGGCTGGTTCGCGCCGATTCATGCTCCGGCTCGAGTACCAGAGTCTGCCGGTAATAGACGGCCGCCTGCTGGCACAGGCCGTTCAGTCGAAGCTTGTTCGCCAGGTCGAAATAGGCGCCCCAGGTCTTCGGGTACAACACGATGGCCATCTTGTATTCGCGCTCGGCCCACTCGCGGGCGCCGATCTGGAAGAGCAGTTGGGCCAGGGCGTGGTGGGCCCGGTAGGACAGCGGCGCGTCGATCGTGGTTTGGTGCCAGAACGTAAATTGGTCCTGCCAGACCCTCTGGCGGCTGGCGCTCCGGCTGGTACCCATGGCCAGGATTGCCACCACGGCGGCTCCCGCGAGGATCTGGGCGGCCCGCGTTCCGTCAACCAAACGCTCCATCACGATGGCGGCGAGCCCTCCGATGGCGAGCATCATGCCAAGGCTCGGCAGAAACAGGGTCCGTTCGGCGAGCACGATTCCCGTGGGCACGAGCACATTGCTGACGGGGAAGATCCCGACGGCAACCCAGAGAATTCCGAAAGTCACGACGGGGCGTTTCTTCCAGCAGGCGATTACCAGCACGACGGCGAGGATTAACAACAGCGCGCCCTGGGTCTGCGGAGCGCCCCACGATGTGGCCGCTTCGATTTCCCGCGGGGAGTAGTCCCCCTGGAGATGCGCCGGCCAGAGCAGGAGCCGGAACCACTCCGGCACCACGCCCAGCATCGTGAGGGCTCGCCCGCCGATCGAAAGGCCGTCGAGAGCTTCCGCCGTGAAAGTCCCGACCGGGTCACCTCCGAGCGCCACCGTCCGGATCGCGAAGAAAGAGGCAGCCCCGAGCAGCATGAATAGCAGGAGCGGCCGGATTGCCATGAGCCGGTCGCGGAGTGGCCGGGGGTCCGCCACCACCGTTACTTCGGCGGCAACGATGAGGCCGATCAGCATCAGCCCGCTTTCCTTGAACAGGGTGGCCGTCAGGTAGAGAGCAAAGAGGACCAGTCCATCCGCCGGCCGGATCCGGGCCTGCCGCCGGAGCCGCAGATAGACGACGACGACCGCCGCCGCGAGCAAGCCCACGACGATTTCGGACTGATTGACCGCCACGGCCACGGCCTCGACATGGGCCGGATGGACGATGAAGAGCGCGGCCACGAGCCAGGCGGCGAATGGCGGCAGCATCAGCAGGGCGAGCTGATAGAGGAGGAGGCCGCTGACGGCATAGAGGACGATGCTGGTGGCCCGGAAGACCCAGGGCTTGCCGCCGCCAACGCTCCACTGCAGCGCAAATCCAGTGGTCGCCAGCGGCCGGTAGAGCGCCGGGGGAAACGGCTTGGGCCAGTAGGACTGGGTGAAGAACGAGCCGGGGTCAGCGAGAGAGTGGATCACCGGGTTCCGCTCGATCACCGGCATGTCGTCCTGGCTGAAATGATTCTTTAGACTCGTTGCCGTGGAGGCAAGGCAGAGTCCGATCAGGCCCAGGCGGGCCAAGAGTTGGTTTCGCTTCATTCCAACCTTTCAGGGTCGATCGGAGCAAATCGCGCAGTCGAACGGCTGCAGCAATGGGTGCAATTGCGTGCTCGCGATCCGTAAACTCTTCGGGGAGCGAAGGTTGCAACGGCCTTCCGATTTGGCCCCAACGTTGCTATACCGGGGGCAGCGTCCGCTGAACATTAACGAGAACGACTGCCTGGAGGCACCTGTGACGAACAAGAAAGGCTTTACCCTGATCGAGTTGTTGATCGTCGTCGTTATCATCGGCATCCTGGCCGCCATCGCGATCCCGAAGTTCGCGGCGACCAAGGACAAGGCCAAGCTGGCCTCCGTCAAGACCGACGTCCGGAACATGATGACCGCCCAGGAAGCGTACTTCTCCGACTACGCCACCTACGGCACGTTCGCCCAGCTCCAGACGGCGAGCAACTTCTCGCTGTCCTCGGGCAACACCGCGGCCGTGGTGGCCGTGGCCAGCGGGTTCACCGCGACGGTCACCAACAGCTCGATCACGTCGTCGATCACGAAGTGCCAGACGCAGGTCGGCGCGGGTGCGGTCTCGACCCTGGACGGCGTCATCGTCTGCTCCTGATCCAGGCCGGCGGTTTCTGCGCGGGGTGGTGGCCTATCGGGCCGCCACCCCGCGATGCTTTTGGTCCCCTGCGGCCTCCCTCGTCAGGCGGTCTGGTTGCAAAGTCCAAGGAGATCGCCCCGACGAAGCCCTGCAGCCCGACCTGCAACCGGTTTGTAACGCGTAAAATAGCAACGAGTTACGCGAATTTGGTTTGGCTGGCACCAACGTTGCTTTGCATGTTGGCGGACGAGCGAAACCGCTTGGTTCAGCGCAGGCACAAAACACCTACTCGGAGGCGGGACATGTTCAATCGCAAGGGCTTTACTCTGATCGAGTTGTTGATCGTCGTCGTCATCATCGGCATCTTGGCCGCCATCGCGATCCCGAAGTTCGCGGCGACCAAGGACAAGGCCAAGCTGGCCTCCGTCAAGACCGACGTCCGGAACATGATGACCGCCCAGGAAGCGTACTTCTCTGACTACGCCACCTACGGCACGTTCGCCCAGCTCCAGACCGCGAGCAACTTCTCGCTGTCCTCGGGCAACACCGCGGCCGTGGCGGCCGTGGCCAGCGGGTTCACCGCGACGATCACCAACAGCTCGATCACGTCGTCGATCACGAAGTGCCAGACGCAGGTCGGCGCGGGTGCGGTCTCGACCCTGGACGGCGTCATCGTCTGTTCGTGAGCTGAGTTGACCTGAATACGGGGGGCGGCGGCTTCGGCCTACGAAGCTCCGCCCCCCAATTTCACCCGATCACCCCGAACCGAGAAAGGAGGCGACCATGCGAGGCAGGAATAGCAGCGGCTTCACCCTGATCGAACTCCTGATCGTCGTGGTGATCATCGGCATTCTGGCCACCATCGCGATCCCGAAGTTCGCCGCGACCAAGGACAAGGCCAAGCTGGCGTCCATTCGCAGTGATCTCCGCAACGTGATGACGGCCCAGGAGGCGTACTTCGCCGACTTCAGCACCTACGCCACGCTGGGCCAGCTCCAGACGGCCACCAATTACACGTTCTCCGGCGGCAATTCGGCCGCGGTCGCGGCCACGGTCACCGGCTATACCGCGACCATTACCAACAGTTCGATCGCCTCTTCGATCACCAAGTGCGAGGTCCAGGTAGGCGCCGGTGCCGTCAGTACCGTTGACGGCGTAATCATCTGTTCCTGACGATCGGATTCCATGCGGGTTCTGCTGCTTGATGCCGACGATTCGCTGAAGCGATCGGTCGCTCCGTACCTCGAGGAAGTCGGGTACGAGGTGACCGCGCGCCGCGATCCTGATGGCGCCCTGCTCGAAGCGCAGGCGTGCGGTATCCGGACGGTCGTCTGCGATCTGGCGCTGCCCAATGACGGTGCCCTGACCTTCCTCCGCCGGTATCGGTCGGGGGGTGGGTCCGGTGTCGTGCTGGTCTGCGGCGGTCCGTCTGAGGCGATGGCGGCGAGCCTAGCCGTGCGCGAGGGGGCCGACGGCTTCCTGCGGAAGCCGGCGCTCCCCGAAGAAGTCCTGCTCGCCCTCCGGCAGACCGAGGAACGCGACCGGCTTCGCCATGAAGTGGCGACCCTCCGGGCGACTCTCGGCTCCAAGGGGCTCGAGCCCATGCTGGTGGCCGAAGACCCCAAGATGCGGTCGATCCTCGAGGTCGCCGCCCGGGCCGCCGCCTCGGATCAGACGGTGATCATTACCGGCGAACCCGGGACCGGCAAGGCGCTGCTCGCCCGGGCCATGCACCGCTTCAGCCGCCGGGGCGATGGCGCCTTTGTGGCGATCGACTGTACCGCGGCGCCCGATTTCTTCGGCCCGAACGGCGATGGTGCCGCGCTGAATGCCGGCGACCCCCAGAGCGTCTGGCGCTCGGCAAGCCGTGGTACCCTGCTGCTCGAAGAGGTCGAGGCCCTCACGCCCGAGAGCCAGGGCATTCTGTTTTCGCGCCTCGGCGTAGGCAACGGGCGAGGGGGGGCATCGGCAATCGCGTCCGATCCGGATGTCCGATTCATGGCCACCGCCGAGAAACAGCTCGGCCGTCTGATCGACGAAGGCAAGATCCGCCCCGACCTCGCCCAGCGCCTCGGCATAACGACGCTGGATCTGCCGCCACTCCGCGAGCGCCGCGACGACATCCCGGCTCTGGTGACCCATTTCCTCCAGCAGGTCGCAGCCAAGGCCGGCCGACCGATCAGCATTACGCCGCAGGCCATGGCGGCCCTGGTCTCATACTCGTGGCCCAGCAACGTCCGCGAGCTCCGCCAAGTGGTGGAACGGGCCGCCGTGTTGAGTCCGTCCGGCAAGCTCGACCGCTCCGATTTCCCGGTCCTGGTCTCGGCGGGCCGGAGTGCCAGTGGAGGGACCAGCGAGTTCGCGCTCAAACCCCAGGTCGAGGCCTTCGAGCGGGAGATCATCCTGCGGGCCCTGGCGGCATGCGGCGGGACTCGTCGGGAGGCCGCACGGCTGTTGCGGATCAGCCTCCGGACCCTCTTCTACAAGCTCAGGCGGTACGGTCTCGCCTGATGACCTGATCCCCTCATCTGAACACGCCGCCCAGTCCAGGCGGCGTTTTGCTTCTATTCGCAGCGAATTGGTTTGGTGGGACCGGCGTCGCGGGGCGGTATTGTCGCCATGCGAGAACAACACAGCGGTTTCAGTCTTATTGAGGTGGTGGTTGCGGTCGTGCTGTTGGCGATGGCGGTGAGCGGCTTCGTCCGAGCCGTGATCGCGGGAACCGGGGCGGTCGCGACCGGGCGCCGGTGGACCGCCATGGCGATTGCGGCGGATTCAGAGGTCGGCCGGCTCGCCCGGGACTACCGGGCAACCTCGCCGATCTGCCTGGTGCCCCCCCCGGGTAGCCGAGTCACGCCCGACGGCGTTGGGGTGGACTGGGCCGTGGCCGGTGATTCCGTCCGCCTGGCGGTGACGGTCGAGGCCAGGGCTCTGGCCTCGGGGCACGCCCTCATCGATACGCTTACCAGTGTGGTTCGTTGCCAATGACCGCCCGCTCCGGATTTTCCCTGCTCGAGCTGTTGGTGGCCATCGTCATCGCAACCGGACTCAGTTTCGCCGCCGCGGCTGCGCGGCTGTTCCTCGAGGGTCGGCTCCGGAGCCGGCTCGAGCGGGCCGGCGCCGCGGCAGCGCTTCGGACGGCCGAGGGCCTGGTTCGTTCGGAGTTCGAATCGCTCGGCAGCGACTCGGTGTCCGGGGCGGACCTGAGCGGACTATCGGCCACGTCCGTGAGGTATCGCGCGTTCCGCGGGTTTGGGGCGGTCTGCCGGGTCGTTCCCGACACGGTCCTGATCGAGACGGGTCGCCTTGGCCGCTGGCGGGCGCGAGATCCGATTGCCGGCCAGGACAGCCTGTTGCTTTACCGGCCGGCCGGCGCCGGTCGGCCGGAGGGCTGGGTGCCCCTTGCGCTGGTCGGCGGTCCTTGGCCGGCGGTTTGTCCCGACGGCAGCGGCGCTGCGCTCTATCAGATGTCGATGGACTCGATATCACTCGGGGTCGCGGGGGTGGTGGGCGCCACGGTGGGCCGGTGGTACGAGGTCGCGGCGGTCTCGGTCTATTCCGGCACGGCTGGTTGGCAAGTTGGCTATGCCGGAATCACCGCCGGGGCACTGATCCAGCCGGTTGCCGGCCCGCTGTCCGGCTCCGCCGGCTTTCACCCGAACCTGCTGGACCGTCTCGGCGCCCCGGCCGCAGCCATGGCGGACGGGGCCGAGTTTGAGATCGGGTTGGTGGCTTTGGCGCGGCGGGATGTGGCGGCCGGCCCGGGGCGGAGCGTCACCGCCACCGACAGCATTCGGTTTGTGGTACGATTGGAGAACCATCCATGATACTGGTGGTGGTCTGGTTCATCATGTCCCTGGCTTCGGCGGTTGGCATCGCACTCCCGGCGGCCGCGCTGGAGCTGGCGGCCGGGAGGAGTGCTTTCCTGACGGCCAAGGCCCGGCGGCTGGCCGATGGAGAGCTCGCGCTCATGGTTGACGGCCCGTGGGTGGACTCGGTGTTGGTGGGCCCGCCCCGGCGCTGGACCGACCTCGGCGGTTCGCTGAACCCGACGGTGAGGATGGCGAGGTGGATGGAGTCGGTTCCTGGGCCGGACGATGTCCGGGTGCTCGGGATCAATGTGGATCTGCTCGATCTTTCCGGCCGGGTTCGGGCGACCCGGTCCGTCGGCAAAATCGTTCAGTTCTCGGTCAGTCCTGCCGATAGTTCAATCAGGGTACGGGTGGTTTCCAGGGGACTGGTAACCGGCCGCCAGTAGCGGTTCGCTAACTGCGATGGACTTTGCGAATATTTCTGACGGTCTCTGTCATGCACTGGGCCTGGGCTACCAAAGTCATATGGCGTAAGTCTATGTTTTACAAAGCATTGTCTTTACTGTGCGATTCCTCGCACCCCGCTGCCAGGCTTGGCATAGCCGTTGCCCCCGAATGGATTACCCGAGGACAGTTGGGTGATTTCTGCCGGGCCTTGCCACCAAGGTGAGATCGTTTGGGGCCTTGATCGGTAAGGTGTTGTAGGTAAAGAGTTTGGCGCGGCTTTGTTCGCGAAGTCGCATGCTTGACAAAGGTTGCGCTACTCAAGCGTTACCGTCAACCATCTTGGCGCTAGGTCGGGTATGGGACTCTTCAGCCGCACGCGTACCACGATTGGCCTCGACATCGGGAGCGGTCTCATCAAGCTGGTCGTGATGACTCACGGATCCGGCGAGCCGGTGTTGTCCAAGGTGGGGATGAAAGCCGTCGTCGACGACGCCATCGTCGAGGGTGAGGTCATGGATCCCGGGATCGTGGCTGAGGCGATTCGGAGCCTCTTCCAGGAGCTCGGCATCAAGCCCAAGAACGTCGTGGCCGCCGTCGGCGGCCGTGATGTGATCATCAAGAAGATTCCAATGGACCGGATGAAGGAGGGCGAGGCGCGCGAGTTGATCCGCTGGGAAGCGGAGCAGCACGTGCCGTTCGACATGGACAACGTCGAACTCGATTTCCAGATCCTGGATCCGGAAAGCGAAGGGCTGCAGATGTCAGTCCTGCTGGTGGCCGCCAAGCGTGAACTGGTGGAGACCAAGTTGTCGCTCCTCAAGGATATCGGCATCGACGCTTCGGTCATCGACGTCGATGCCTTCGCGCTCCACAATGCCTTCGAAGTAAACTATCCCGACGCCATGAAGGGCGTCGTCGGTCTCGTCAACATCGGGCACGAGACCACCAACGTGAACATCCTTGATGAAGGCGTGCCGGTGCTGACCCGCGATCTGCCGGTCGGGACCCGCCGCTTTCGGGAAGACCTGCAGCGGGAGCGCGGGCTTTCAGCCGAGGAAGCGCAGAAGCTCCTGCAGGGCTTCGAAACCTCGGACATCCTGACGCCCTTCCTCCAGAGCCGTGGTGAAGAGCTCGCGGTCGGGATCGAACGGGCGGCCGCCTTCCTCCAGACCGCGAGCCGGTCGGCGGCAGGGTTGAGCCGACTCTTCCTGTCGGGCGGCGGAGCGCGGATTCCGGGCCTCGCCAAAGTCCTCGGCGATCGGCTCAAGATGCCGGTGCAGCTGGCCAACCCGATCGAGCGAATTCAGGTGGCAGACGGTGTGTTCGATCAGATGAACGTGGATGAGGTGGCTCCGTTGCTCATGCTGCCCGTGGGGCTTGCCCTGCGGCAGGCCGCCTGAGGAGGCGATAGGCTTCGATGATTAACATCAATCTGAAACCGGGCCACAAGCGCGCGAGCAGCAAGGCGTCGCTGGCCGGATCGCTGGACCAGCTCAAGAGCCTGGGCCAGAAGATCAAGGATCCCTACCGGATCGGGGCGCTCGTCATCGGGCTGCTGGGGCTCGGCTACGTCGGCATCAGCCAGACGACCGCCAGCACCGAGCTCGCGGATCTCCAGCCGAAACTCGAACAGGCTCGCGCCGAGAACCAGCGGTTCCGCGCTTTCCTGGGCGAGAAGCGGCATCTCGAGGCGGTCCGCGATTCGATTCAAGCCCAGATCGAGACGATCAAGACCGTCGACGGCGACCGCTATGTCTGGCCGCGGATTCTCGACGAAGTGGCCCGGGCGGTGCCGCCCTACACATGGCTGACGGACGTGAAGTTCGAGGCGGTCGCGGCGCCGATCGTGACCGACACCACCAAGAAAGTGGTCGCGATTCCGCCGATCCAGGTGGCGATCAACGGGCGCACGGTCGACATCCAGGGCTACACCCGGCTGCTCCGACAGCTCGAGGACTCGCCGTTCCTGAAGGATGTCACCGCGGTGTCGGCGAATACGGTGGTCGAACAGAATCGGGCCGTCACGGCGTTTGTCCTCCGGGCGACGTTCCAGCGGCCTGGCGAGAACTCGGCTCGGCACGCGGAACAGGTGCCGGCGACGGCACCCGCCGCCAAACCGACGACCGTCGCGCAGAAGGGGGAATGACACATGGGCATGCTCGATAATCCCAAGGCCGCTCCGCTGCTCGCGGTCGCGATCGCCGGCATGGTTGGCTACATGTTCTACACCGGCGACGTGGTCAAGTCGATCGGCGTGGAAGGTGTGCCCGCCAAGAAGGAGCACATCAAGAGTGTCCAGGACTCGATCAACTTCCTCGAAGCCCAGACCGACAGCGTCAAGCGTGACCTGGCGCGCGGCACGATCGAAGATCTGAAACGGCGGATCGAATCACATCGGGGCACCCTCACGATTCTGCGCCAGCTGGTGCCCGATCGGAACGAGGTCCCCAATCTGCTCGACGATATCTCGACCCGGGCCAAGATCAGGGGCGTGAACCTGGCCGAGGTCGTACCGCAGCCGGTGATTGGCGGACCATCGCCCTTCGATACCTACACCTACCGGATGTCGGTGATCGGCCGGTACGACCAGATCGGCGAGTTCCTCGCCGACATCGCGAGTCTCCGCCGGATCATTGTTCCCTACGACATCACGGTGGCGTCGGCCGGGGCTGCGCAGGCCAAGGCGCTCGGCGACCCGACCAAGGCAATGCTCGAAGCCAAGTTCCAGATTCGGACCTACGTGAAGGGCCAGGCGGCCCAGCCCGAAGGAGGCCAGGGTGGCAACTAAGCAGCTCCTCTCGCTGATGGCCGCAGCCGTTCTGCTCCTTCCGGGGTGCGGCGGCAGCGACGACGCGGGAGCCAAGCAGGCGGCGCTCGCGCCCGCCAAGGGAGCGAAGGCCGTCAAGGCCCCCGACGAGACTGTCCCGAAGGCGGCCGAAACCGCGACCAAGGCAGCGGCAAAGCCCGACGCCAAGTCGGCGCCGACCGCCGTGGTCGCGACGGCTAAAGCCGCCGAGACGGCGATGGATTCGGCCGGGGCGCCGGCGCAGCAGGACGAAGCGCTCGGCCGCGATTCCTTCTCATACACCGGAGGCAGCCGGGACCCGTTCGTGTCGCTGCTGGCGACGACGAAGGTCGGCCCCGAACTCCCCGATCTGCAGCTGGTCGCGATCTACTATGACACCCGCAACGCGGCCGCCAGCGTGGTCGTGTTGCGGGAGAAGATTGGCAATCGGAAGTACAACCTGCGGACCGGCGACCGGCTCGGCCGGATGCGGGTAACTGGGGTCCGCCCGAAAGACGTCACTTTCACCATCGACGACTTCGGGACCGAGCGGCAGGAAACCGTGTCACTGCGGAAGCAGGAGGACAAACAATGACCTGGAGTTCATGGTCGCTCTTGGCGACGGCGATGTTTTCGGTGGCGGCGGCCCGCGGGCCGCTCGCCGGCCCGACTGATGGCGAAGTCCGGTCGATGCACCTGGTATCGAGCGCGGGTCGCGCCGAACTGGTCGTCAGCCTCAAGGGTGCTGTCTCGGTCAAGGACTTCACGCTCAGTGATCCGGCTCGCGTCGTCATCGACCTGACCGGCGCTGTGCTCCCGGCAGACTTCAAGTCGGGCTATGACGGCGTCAATCGCGCCGGCGTGGTCGGGATGCGGGTCCGGCAGGTCAATGAAAGCACCGTGCGGGTGGTGCTGGTCATGGACCGCCTCAAGCCCTACACGGTCGAGCAGAAGGATGACGGCATTCATGTCGCCTTCGGCGCCGACCAGTCGTTCCTGGCCTGGTCGACCGGCTCGGTGGCGCCCATGGCGGCAGCCGAGGCGTCCGATGCCAAGCAGCCGGTCGAGGCGCGGCCGTCCGAGGCCCGTCCTGTGGCGCGCTCGGCCGCCAAGGGCGTCGTCGTGGAGCCGGTCGAAACGGTGACCGAAGAGCCCACCCCGGCCCCGGCCAGGGAACTCCGCGGGATCGGAGCGGTTCGCCCGCTCTATACGCCGACCCAGCAGCGCCAGGAGCCGCGTCTGACCGTCAGTTGGGACAACGCCAGCATCCAGGACGTGATCGCCGGGTTCCAGGCCATCAGCGGCCGGTCGATCATCCTTGGCAAGTCGATTGATGTGAAGATCACGGCGGAGATTCGCGACAAGCCGTGGCCGGACGCTTTCAAGGCGATCCTTGGCGCCTACGGACTCTCGGTTCAGGAAGTCGAAGGCGGCATCTTGCGCGTCGACGCCCCGGAGACCCTGGCCGCCATCGATTCACTCGAGCCGCGGGAAACCGCGATCGTCAAGATCAATTACGCCAGCGCCGGCGACATGGTCGGGACCGTGAAGGGCGTGCTGAGCAAGCGCGGCTCCGTCGTGGCCGACACCGGCTCCAACTCGCTCATCATCAGTGAATCGCGGTCGCAGATCCCGGGCATCCGGGACTTCGTCACCGGCCTCGACATTCGGCCGGCCCAGATCGCGATCCAGGCCAAGATCATCTTCGTTGACCGGACCGACGTCGAGCAGCTCGGCTTCAAGTACGACCTCGCCACCGGCAATCAGTTCTACAACAAGGTGCTCCAGCGGGGCGACCCGAAGAAGGATGGCGAACCCTACCTTCCGGGCATCAACGTCGTCGACCTTGGCGGCAACGCCATCTCCGCGATTGCCAACGCCGATGCCTTCATCGCCTCCTCGGCGCTCGATCTGACCTACTCGATCGCGCTCGGCGGGTTTTCGCTGACCAGCTTCCTGTCGGCGCTCGAACGGGTCGACCTCACCGACGTCCAGACCGAGCCGGTGATCACGACCAAGGACAACAAGAAGGCCTCGCTGCTCGTGGGTGAAGAAATCCCGCTTCGTGTGGTCGACGCGAGTTCGCTGGGCGGCGGCGCCGGCCAGCAGCCCCGCGCCACGGTGCAGTTCAAGGAAGTCGGTATCAAGCTGAATGTGACGCCGCACGTGACCAACAACCGCCAGGTGGTCTTGAACATCGAGACCGAACGTTCGGCCGTGAAGACCCTGTCGGCCGCGGACCTCGGGTTCAGCATCGACAAGCAGCACACCCAGAACGAAATCCTCGTCGCGGACGGCGAGACCGCCGTCATCGGCGGTCTTACGGTCACCACGGTGACCCGGTCCAAAACCGGCATCCCGCTGCTCTCGAGCCTCCCGCTCATCGGCAGCCTGTTCAGCTTCACGTCGAACACCGAGAACCGGAAAGACCTGATCATCCTGGTCACCCCGCGGATCGTCGACGACCAGAACCCGGAGAACTAACCCGAGGGGGACCGCTCGTCC
>JANMXA010000287.1:0-2629 GCA_031394255.1 Gemmatimonadota bacterium | reverse complement strand
GAGGCGTAGTAGGTGGGCGCCACGCCGGTCCACGTGACCTGGACCTTGCGCAGGTTGATGAACGCGGCGCGCGTGTTGCCGACGGCCATCTGGCACATGCGGCAGTGGCAGTAGTAGCCCTCGCGTTTGTCGGGCCGCGCTTCGAAACGCACGCGGCCGCACAGGCAACCGCCGGTCAATGCAGTCGGGTTTGTCATGGTGTCACCGTGTAGTTGAGGGACAGCCGCCCGCCGTCCACGTAAACGATTTCGCCGGTCATGTAGCTGGCCGCGCTGCTGACGAGAAAAGCACACACGTCGGCGATCTCGCCCGGCTCACCCAGGCGTTTCATCGGCGTGCGGCTGAGGATGCGCTGCTTCGCTTCCTCGCTGCCCAGCACCGCGTTCTTCGCGAGTTCGGTCGCGATCGTGCCCGGCCCGACCGCGTTGACACGGATGCCGTGTTCGGCCAGCGCCAGCGCCATCACGCGCGTGAGCTGGTTCACGCCGCCCTTGCTGGCGTTGTAGCTGGCGATGCTCGGGATCGCCATCACCGCGTTCACCGAACTCATGTTGACGATGGCGCCGCCACCCGTGCCGACCATCGCGCGTGCGACCGCCTGGCCGACGAGGAAAGCGCCTTTCAGGTTCACGTCGATCACCGCGTCCCAGTCGGCCTCGGTGATATCGAGAAAGTTCGCGGCCTTGAAGATGCCGGCGTTGTTGATCAGCGCGTCGATGCGGCCGAAGGCCTGGAGCGTGGCCGCCACGGAGGCTTCGACCTCGGCGCGTTTGGCGACGTTGCAATGCAGGTAGACCGCCCGCTGGCCACGCGCCGAGATCGAATTCGCCAGCGCCTGCCCGCGCACATCGTCCACGTCCCAGAGCGCGACCGCCGCCCCGTCTTGTGCGAGGCGCTCGGCACACGCGGCGCCGATGCCTTGCGCCGCGCCGGTGACGACCGCCACCTGGCCTTCGAAATGAAACTGGACGGGGTTCATCGTGCTCTCCGGTTCAGCCACACGGCCATGCCCTGGGCGTTGAGTTCGAGGTCGAGTGCGAGCAGTTCGTGGATCTGCGCGTCTGTCAGCGCGCAGCCGTGTTCGCGCAGGCTCGTGATGTAGATCTCGCCGAAGCGTTTTGCCATGCGCGCGTGGCGCTCAGCATCGTTCGGCAATGAGAGGGCGAACGTGACCATCTGATCCATCAGCGCGAGCATCAGCGTGCCGAGCCGTTGCACATCGCCGACGCGGCCGTAATGCGTCAGGTACATGCAGTCCGGTTCGAACGCCAGCATGCGTTGCACGGAAGTGCGCATCGCTTCGGGCTCGAACTGGATGGGCGTGGAAGTCGGCATCAGCCACGCGCCTGACGCCGTGTCGAACTCGCGGTACGACAGGCCGAAGGTGTCGCCGGTGAAAAAGCCGCGGCTGCGTTCGTCCCAGATGCAGTGATGGTGGCGCGCGTGGCCGGGCGTGTCGAGGAACTTCAACGGCCGGCCCGCAAGCTCGAGCGTGAAGCCGTCGTCGGTGCGCAGCACACGCTCGGCCGGCACCGGCACGATGTGGCCATACGAGCGTGTCACTTCCGGTTCACCGTACACCGCGCGGGCGCCGTTCGTCAGCCGCTCCGGGTCGATCATGTGGCGCGCGCCGTGCGGGTGCACCACGAGCCGGGCGTTCGGCAACTGCTGCATCAACAGGCCGGCGCCACCGGCATGGTCGAGGTGCACGTGGGTCACGATGACGAAGTCGACGGCTTCGGGCTTCAGGTCCAAAGACTCCAACGCTTCGAACAGGCGCGGCACCGAATGGTTGGTGCCGGTGTCGACGAATGCGGCGCGGCTGTCTTCATGGATCAGAAAACTCGCATCGAACTGCGGCCGGTGAAAGCCGGTGTCGATCACGTGGATACCGTGGGCGAGTGTTTGCATGAAGGGCAGGGTGGTCATGACTCGATTCTATGGAGTCGCGATGAAACTCTCGCTGGCGGGCAGGATCAGAATGCGCGGGCAACATGGAGGTGGGTATGGTTTCGAATCTGGTTTCACGCGGGCTGTTGGTGTTCTCGGTGGCGCTTGCGGGCTGCGCGGCGTTCGCGCCGGCCTCGGCGCCGCTGGGCACGCCGATCGGCGAGGTGCGAAGCGGCTCTTTCGGTCCGACCGGCGAATACCCGCTGCCCGGCGGCGGCACGCGGCTCGAGTTCGCGCAGGGCTCGTTCGGCAAGCAGACCTGGATGATGGACTTCGACGCCCAGGGCAAGCTGGTGTCGAAGGAGCAGGTGCTGACCGAAGCCAACTTCGCGCGCATCGTTCCCGGCATGCCGGGCACTGAAGTGCAGATGCGGCTGGGCCGGCCGGCGCATGTGTTCTCGGTGCGGCGCCAGAAGATCCAGGTCTGGAACTACCGTTTCTTCGGCGGCGACTGCGTGTGGTTCCAGGTCTCGGTGAGCGACGCCGGGCCTGTGACCGAAGCCGGTATCGGCACCGACCCGGCCTGCGACGGGCCGAACGATGCGCGTGAGTGAGAAAGACGCATGACGATCACGCTCTACGGCATTCCCAATTGCGACACGGTGAAGAAGGCGCGCGCCTGGCTGCAGGCGAACGGCACCGAGGTGCAGTTCGTGGACTTCAAGAAGGGCGGCGTGCC
>JANMXA010000286.1:0-5273 GCA_031394255.1 Gemmatimonadota bacterium | reverse complement strand
TGCCAGAGCCTCGGGCATGGTGATCGAACCCGAGCCGGGCGGCCATGCTGCCACCTCCGCACCGGCGGGCGACTTCGCGGCCTTCCGGACTGCCGAGGAGATCCTGCATCGCTGCGGCTATTTCGCGGAGCGCGGATTGATCAGAACTCGTGAGTCGTTGGCACAGCTCGGCGGCCGCCGCCAGCAACACGCCTACCCTGGCCTGGCCATCCTCGACCAGGCGGCAGTACTCCCGGTAACGGATCCGGAGCCAGACGCCCTCGATGATCCTGATGATCCAGCGCCGGGCAGCCGCCGGCTGCCAGCCCGAGTCGAGGTAGCGATCCACCGCGTCGACGCCGGCTCGCTCGAAATTCGCCCGGTACCTGGTCGACTCGGCCGCCAGGTGACGGTGGGCGCCCTGCAGGGCCAGAATCCGGTCGCTCCCAGTCGCTGGCGCGCCGAGGCGCTTACGCAGTTCCTGCGCGCCGGCCCGCGTCCGGGTTCGGTCGACTGCGCCGAGGAGCGTGAGTCCGCCGGAGGTCGAGCTCGACAGAACGTCGAGGTCGTGCAAGGTGGCGGCGTCGACGAACACGGGCGACCTCATTCCAAAGGGAACTTAAGTGCCTGTCCAGGGGGGGAGCGCACCGCCGGGGACAGGGGACACCTGATACTTACTTGAGACCCGCGCTGTCGCAACTACCGGCCGCGGGGTAAACTGAGTCGGGCCCATTTCAGCGAGTCGTGGTGTCACGGCCCAGAGCACGCCGAGCCGTCACCCCCCGCCGCCGGTCCAGAACATCAGGAGCCCACAGAACCCGTCGCGCTGCAATGCGGCAAACTCCGCCGGAACACTGGCAGGCCCCAGATAGACCTCGATGCCGATCACCTCGGCCGGCACGATGACGTCGAGCGAGGTGCCCCATGGCTGCACCACGCCGTCGATGGCTACTCGGAGGACGCACGGCACCACGAAGAACTGACCATCGCTTACCAGCTTTCGGCCCCGTGCGGAGACGGCGAGCGGAGTGCCGAGACTGTCGAGAACCCGAACGCCGGCGGGCAACATTCGCATCAGTCCGCTGACGGTCGTCGCCTGCGTCCTGGCAACGTCGGCCCTCGTGAAGAATCGCCCCGAGCCGACCTTCCGCCGCCGTTCGAATTCCACGAGGCGGGGCGCCACTGCGGCGCTCTCGGTGACAAACACCGTGGGAAGCCGCTGCGCCGCCTCGACCAACTCGAGGCACCCGGGCACCAATCCCGTCGCCGATACCGTGACGGAGAATGTCCTTGGCAGGTACCCGACGGCGCGGACGTCCACGGCCCAAGTGCCCTGAGAGAGCCCGGGCCACACGAACCATCCGTCATCGTCGGTCCCCACGGACCGGTCTAGCGTGCCGATCCGCACATCGGCCCCAACGATGCCCCGCCCGGCACTCGACACCACCCGGCCCCTCGGAGGCCAGGACTGGGCCGCGGCGCGGCTACTGAGAGAGAGTGTCGCTATCAGCGCCACCGTCGCGACGCCGTGCATCATTGAGGACACCGCCCGCCGCCTGGAAGCTCGCCCTCCCAACATCGGGATTCGATCGCCGCCGGTCAACCCGAAACAGGTATGGGTACCTACTGCGGCAGCGCCAATCGGTGGAGATATTCGAGATCATCGGCGTCTTTCCGGGCCACGTACGCCCAGTCCGCGTCGAAACCCACCAGCCGGAGCCCCGCCGGGATTTCCACTCGATCGACCAAGGCGCCGGTCCGGTCGAACACATCGAACACGCTGCTGGTGGTGCCCATCCTGGTACTGCGCTCGACCCAGATGCGGCCGCGTTCATCCAGCAGCGGCCACCGGCCGGCGCGCAGATTGACCGGGGTCTTCGCCTTGGCAAACAGCAGCTCATCCACGGGGATCGGGGTCGGATTTGCCGGCTGGGACGGGGGCGGGCCGCCGGGACCGATCAGCACGAGCGTCACCGAACTGCGGCCCCGGGGTCCGCCCTCGCCGCAGGCGATCAGTTCCTTCTCCGCCTTCGGGATCGGGATGGGCTCATGGTGGATGACGGGCCCCACGACCGACGGCCCATCCGGGCGAACCCATTCCACATGGTACGGCTCGGCCCGGGCCAATGCGATCCAGCCATCGGGCGCGACGAGCCAGCCATCCTCCGGCGAGAACAGAACGTCCTGATAGGTGCCGGTGCCATTGCGGTTCACCCGAATCGATTTGGTCTGCTTCGCCACGAGCCTCGCCACGGTGTCGGGTTTCACGCCGGGCCGATAGCGGAGCACCACTGCCGCGGACGAGAATGGGCGACCGTATGCCTGCTGTTCGTAGGTCTGACCGACCGAATCGAAGGCCAGCGGATCTGGCCCGCAGGTGGACCAATCGCCGGGGATTCCGCCGGTCGGAAGCCCGATCGAGTTCGCCACCGCGCCGCCCGCGGCTATCGGCAGAAGCCGCATGAGCCCCTGATCGAAGACGAGGACGCCGCCCCGAGGACCACGATAGAGGCCGCCCGGGCGCCGAAACTCGCGCGGCCCTCCGCCTTGCCGACTGAGCGAGGTGGAGGTGCCTTTCGAGTAGTCGATCAGAGCAATCCGGTTTTCCTGAGGGTCGGACACCACGAGGCGGTCATCCGGGAGGGCCATGACCGCGCGAACGGCGCCGAACGGAGTGGAAAACTCGCCGGCCGGATCGACCAGCCGACGGGTCGGGCGGTCGCCGTCGATGGTCGGGTCGATATCAGGAGGACGGCAGGCCAGTACGAGCGAGCAGGCAACGAAGGCGAACAGCCGGGCCCGACCGACCGGCCGCCGAAACGATCTGCCCATCATGGGATGTCCCTGCGAGGGGTATCCCAATCTGCCAATGGACGATTACACCGTCATGACAACCAGGTGACGTTCCCGCTCATGAGCCGACCGGCGGCGGAACGTCCTCCCACCGCACGAGATCGAGTCCCGGAATAAGCGTGAAATGCGCATCACGACTGGCCAGCTCAAGCAAGTGCTGCCTGGCGAGGGCCGCGATCCAGATATCGTTCTCCGGAATCGGCGTTCCCTGGGCGCGGAGCATGGCTTTGAGTTCGCCGTAGACCGCCGCCGTCCCCGAATCACAGACGAGCACCGCAGCCGCGGCCGCAAACGCGGTGAGTCGTTCGACGTTCGAGGCCACCCGGGCTGACTGCCGGGCGCCATAGTAGAGCTCGCCCATTGCGATAACCGGGATGAAAATGGCCTCGGCCTGCTCGACCCCTTGGCGAACCGCCGCCTCGCCCGCGAAGAGCGCGATGACGATGTTGGTGTCGAGGAGAACCCTACCAGTCGGCGCCATCGATCCGTTCACAATCCGCCTCGACCGCCGCTGTCATCATGGCGAGATCGGCGGCCGGGATGCTACCAACAAACGCGGTGAGCATGGGGGGCTGCGCGGCACGTTCGAGGGTCGTCACATAACGGAGCGCCTCGCGCTGTTGGGCCGCCGACAAGCGGCGCACCCTGGCGGCGATCTCATCAGGCACGGATGGGGTCATCGGGACCTCCTCGGAGCGGGTCTTGGCGGCGCTGACCTCGCGTAAACCTAATCGCCCGGCCCAGGAGGCGCCCCAGCCTGGCCTACAGATTTGCGCTTGCCTCACGGCCTCACCACCTCCCGTACATCCACCACCACCTCGCCCCCGGCTGTGTTCCGCCTGACGGCCAGCCGCCCCCCAGCCACATCGAGCAGCTCCACCGACCCCGGCATCAGCACCGGACTCGCCGCCGGCAACTCCACTCGACCCAGCGGTTCCCCTCGGCGCGAGATCACGTACCAGGTCCTCGGCGCGCCGGGCCGGACCACGTATCGCCCGATCCACAGGTTTCCGGCGTCATCCACCACCACGGCGCCAATCGCGGGCAGCGCCGCCACCCGCGGCGCCCCGGCGATCGCGCCGAGATACGCCGCGCCCGTCGCCGAGTCCTCGGCAGGTACGGCTTGTTCCCAGTCGGCGGTCTGTTCCGCGGACGGCTGCTCGGACCGGAGCGGCCCGAGCAGTCGGAGCACCAGGGTGGATCCCTGGAACAGCGAAAGATCGAGCGAGTCGGTCGACCCGATGACCGTGAATTCGCCGCGGCCGTCGTAGACCGCGTTCCGTCCGAACGGGAGCGGGAGTCCGGCCGGCTCACCGCTCAGGTCCACGCGGGCCCGCTCCCGTCCGCGCCAGACGCCCAGCTGCCCGATCCTGGTACCGGTGGAGTCGAGAACCAGCAGCGGCGCCGAGTCGCGAAACGTCGTGCCCGCGGGAAGGGCGGGATTGGTGAGACGGTTAGGCCGCTGCTGCCAGAGGGTGGCGAGGATCCGGCCGTCGGCCAACTGGGTGATGGGATCGACATCAGGCCCGACGTCCCCACCGATGCGCGCCACTGTCCGGACCAGCGCCCCCGTGGCCCGGAACTCGGCCATCCGCCCGGAGCCGAACTCGCTCATCATGACGCTATTCGTGGCGGTGATGCCGAGGTGGAAGATCAGCCCGAACTCCCCCGGGCCGGCACCGCGACGACCAACCTTCCGACGGACCTGGCCGTCGGGGCCCAGGACGATGGCTTCCGATGCCGCGGCAATCCAGAGGTTCGAGTCGGCCGTGAACGCGGCTCGGACCGTGGGCGAGAACGTGAGCGAGTCGTTGGATTCGGTGGTGGCGACGAGGCGAGTGGACCAGGTGGGGAACGGGGCGCGGGCCAGGTCGGCGATGTGGACGGTGCGAACGGGACCGGAGTCGGTGACCTGAATCGGGCCCCGCGCCGGTGACTTGCCGCAGGCGGCCAGGGCGAATGTCACGCACGCCAGGATTCGCGTCGGGGCCTCCTCGTGCAGCGCCAGCCGGGTCATTCCTCTTCAGACACCGCCCGGGGCGACGGACTGATCAGCAGCTCGCCGTCGACGAGCTCGTACCGGTTGCCGTCGTCCGGCAACGCCAACACCTCTTCCCGGGTCCATCGGCGGATCGTCTCCGGCATACCCATACTGTATCCCCCTCGGCGCAGGTCGGGCAAGACAGCATCCCTCGAACCTGCCCTGCTGGCGGCGGCCCAGAGACCGCCGTACCTTTCTGGCTCGACCCCTAACGTCGCTGTCTGAGGTTCCGTTGAACCTTTCGCGCCTGCTGGCCGTTGCCGCTCTCGTCACTACCGCCGCCGCGTGCTCAAATGGCGGGACCGAGCCTCAGCCATCGGTTGATCATCTGACGATCGTCGTGCGGCCGTCCGCCACCGACTCGATCCTCGCCGAACCGATCCAGGCCCTCGTCGTCCAG
>JANMXA010000285.1:0-27109 GCA_031394255.1 Gemmatimonadota bacterium | reverse complement strand
CGCTGTTATGGCACCCGCCGGAATCGACCGTGGGACCCTCGTGGCGGTGGTGGTGGCCCGGAAAATGGCGGCGGTCCCCGCGGGACCGGCCGCGGGGGCCGCCGCCGAAGCGATCCTGGCCGGGAACGTCCGCCAGATCATCGGCCTCGCGGAAGCCTATCCAGACCTCAAGGCGGCCGGGAGTTTTCTCGCCCTCCAGAAGCAACTCTCCGAGATCGAAGACCAGGTCCAGAACGCCCGCCGGTACTACAACGCCGTCGTCCGCGACCTCAACACCAGAATCGCCCAGTTCCCGGCCAACCTCCTCGCCGGCGCCTTTGGATTCAAGCCGCGGGAGTTCTTCGAGATCGGCGACGCCGGCGAACGAGCCGCTCCCCAGATTGATCTCGGGAAGGCATCATGAACCGGCTCGGGCTGGCGCTGCTCCTCGCCGCCGCACCGGTCGCGGCCCAGGAACGCTCCCTCGTCATCGAGAAGTTCGACGCCACGATCAAGGTCAACGCCGACGCGAGCCTCGATATCACCGAGGCGATCACCCCGCGGTTCACCGGCCACTGGAACGGAATCTTCCGCACCATCCCGATCGAGTATCGGACGCCGCAGGGATTCAACTGGACCATCCGGTTCGACCTGGTCAGCGTGACCGACGACCAGGGCAACGAGCTCAAGGTCGAGAAGAGCCGCGAGCGCCACTACCTCAAGCTCAAGATCTGGGTCCCCGGCGCCGAGGATGCCACCCGCCACGTCGTCTTGAAATACCGGGCAAAGAATGGCCTCCGGTTCTTCGACGACCACGACGAACTCTACTGGAACGTCACCGGAGATGAGTGGGAAGTCCCGATTGAGAAGGCGACGTCCACCATCGAACTCCCGGGCGGGGCGCAGGGCGTCCGGGCGATTTCCTTCAACGGCGCCTACGGCGCGACCGACAAGGACGCGCTGATCACCAAATCCGGGACCTCCGTCCGCCTCGAGATGCCCCACCCGCTGGCGTTCCATGAGGGCATGACGGCCGTGGTGGGCTGGAACAAGGGCGTGGTCACCGCCCCCACCGCGGCCGACAAGATCTTCGGCTTCCTGGCCTCGAACTGGCCTCTCGTCATCCCGATCCCGGTGTTCTTCGCCATGTTGTCGGTCTGGCGGAAGCGGGGCCGCGATCCGAAGCAACTCCCGATCACGGTCCAGTACGACCCGCCCGAGCACATGACGCCCGCCGAAGCCGGGACTCTGCTGGACAATTCGGCCGACATGCGGGACATCACCGCGACCCTCGTGGACCTCGCGGTTCGGGGCTACATCAAGATCGAGGAGAAGGAAGAGGCCAAGCTGTTCGGCCTCATCAAGGACAAGGAGTTCGTCTTCCACCGGCTCAAGGGGGCGGCGGAATGGACCGGCCTCAAGGAGCACGAGACCGCGATGCTTGGCGCCGTGTTCGCCGACGGCCCGACGGTGGCCCTCTCACAGCTCGAGAACGAGTTCTACCGTAGCCTCCCGGGGATCAAGAACGCGATCTTCGGCGCCCTGATCGAACGGGACTGCTACAAGGCCCGCCCCGACTCGGTCCAGGGCGCCTGGATCGCCGGAGCGATGTTCGTGGGCTTCGGCATCGGGGTTGGGGGGAGCGCCCTGGCTGACAAGTTCAGCATGACGCCGCTTCCGTTCATCATCGCCGGAGTGCTGTCGGGCCTGATCATGGCGGCGTTCGGGATCTACATGCCGGCTCGCACCGTCACCGGCGCCCGCACCCTGGAGAAGATTCTCGGCTTCGAGGAATTCATGAACCGGGTCGAGGGCGACCGGCTCCGTGACTTCGTCAAGACGCCGGAGATGTTCGAGAGATTTCTTCCCTACGCGATGGCGTTCGGCGTGGAGAAGAAATGGGCGGCGGCCTTCCAGGACATCATGCGGGAACCGCCGAGGTGGTATGCCGGAGCCGGCTACGGCCAGTTCAACGCGTCGGTGTTCTCGAATCGGCTCTCGACCATGGCCACCCAGGCATCGAGCACCATGTCATCGTCGCCCCGGAGTTCGAGCGGCTCGGGCTTCAGCGGCGGTTCGTCCGGTGGTGGTGGCGGTGGCGGCGGCGGCGGCGGCTTCTAGACTCGCGCGGTATCCCGCCGGAACAGCGCCATCGCGCCGGCGCCGAACACGAGGGTCCACAGCACCAGGCTCACCACCGCCGAGGCGGTGAGCCCTCCCATCAGAGGCGCGCGGGCGATCTGCGCCACGCCGTACACCGGACTCCACACCACCACCGCCCGCATCGCGGGCGGCAGCATCTCGACGGGAATGAACAGTCCACCGAACATCGCCATGATCGCGAGGACCGGACCGACGAACTGCATCACGTTCTCCGACGGCAGCAGAAACCCCATGAACAAACCGAAGGCCGCGAACACGAGCGAGCCCAGCCAAGCCCCAAGGCCCGCCAACAGCCAAACGTCGGCGCCGACCCGGACACCGGTCACCGCCGCGACCGAGAACTCGGCCACGATCGCGACCAGCCCCAGGGTCATGGCCGTGAGAATCTTCATCGCGACATAGGCCGCCGGCCGGAGCGGCGTCAGCCGGAGCTGGCGGCTCCACCCCAGGCTCCGTTCAACCGCCACCGCGGCGCCCCCGGCCGTGGTGCCCACCATGGCGCCGTACACCGCCATGTTGATCATCAGATAGGCCAGAGCTTCGGACCCCCCCGAGTTCTTCCGCACGGTGCCGCTGAAGATCAGATAGAACACGCTGGGGAACACCAGCACGAACATCAGGGTCCGGCGGTTCCGGAGGACCCGGCGAACTTCGAGCCGGAGGGCCGTGAGATTGAAGCCGCCGAAAGGCAGGGTCCCGCGGCTGGCGACGGGCCCGGTCATCGGGCACTCCCGGATTCCGGCCGATCGTCGGCCGTGAGGGCCACGAAAGCCGCCTCGAGATTGGACGACGTCACTTCGAGATCGCGAGCGGCGGTCTGCGTCAGCAGATGGCGCGCCACCAGGTCGGAATCGGTGCAGTGCACGGTTACCGAGTCGCCCTGGGCGTCCACGGCGGTGACGCCAGGCAGCCCGCGCAGGGCCTCGATGTCGCCGCCGGGCAACGTGGCCCGAACCTGCCTGCCCGACGCCAGACCCTTGACCTCAGCCGCGGTCCCGTCCGCGACGATCGACCCCTGGCGGATCAGCACGATCCGGTCGGCGTAGGCGTCCGCCTCGTCGAGGTAGTGGGTGGCGAACATCACGGTCCGCCCCAGGGCCGCATCCTCGCGGATCGACTTCCAGAACTCCCGCCGGGTCTCGACATCCATGCCGGTGGTCGGCTCGTCGAGCACCAGGAGCCGGGGACTCGAGAGGAGGGCGAGCGCAAACCGGAGCCGCTGCTGTTCCCCGCCCGAGCACTGGCCAACGCGTCGGGACGCGATCCTGGCGATCCCGGCTCGGTCGAGCACCTCTGCCACCGGCCGGGGCGCCACATGGAGCGACGCCGTGTACGCCACCGTCTCGGCCACCGTGAAGTCCTTGAGCAGCCCGCCGGACTGCATCACCGCCGAGATCTCACCATTGGCAATGGCATCGCCTGGTGACCGGCCGTACACCTGGACCGTTCCGGCATCCGGTTTGGCCAAGCCAAGGAGCATGTCGATGGTGGTGGTCTTCCCGGCGCCGTTGGGGCCAAGGAAGGCGACGATCTCCCCCGACGCGATGGCAAGGGACAGGTCGTTGACGGCGGTGACCAGGCCATATCGCTTGGTCAGCTTCTGGAGATCGACGGCGAGCACGGGTCTCAGGGGACGGAGGCCCGCACCAGACGCGGGCTCCCCGTGGATTGTTTCAGCGCGGTTACTGGTTGATGATCGGGAGCGACATCGAGCGGCCGGCGGCCTCGCGAACCACGGCCTTCGCCATGGCGCCTAACGCCTTGCCCGCCGGGCTGTCCGGCGCCGACAGCACCACCGGCCGCCCCTGATCCGCCTGCTCGGCCAGGCCGGGCTGCAGGGGAATCTGGCCCAGGAGCGGAACGCCGAGTTCCGTGGCCAGGCGCTGGCCCCCGCCAGAGGAGAAGAACTCGATCCGCTGACCGGTGGCCGGATCGGTGAAGCCAGCCATGTTCTCGACCACCCCATAGACCGGGACATTCACCTTCTCGAACATCTTGGCGCCCCGGAGCGCGTCACCCACGGCCATTTCCTGCGGCGTCGTGACGATCACCGCACCCGACACCTGGGCCGACTGGACCAGCGAGAGCTGGGCGTCGCCGGTGCCGGGGGGCATGTCCACCAGGAAGTAATCGAGTTCGCCCCACGCCACGTCCCGAAGGAACTGCTGCAGTACCTTCATGATGATCGGGCCCCGCCAGATCGCGGCGGCGTCCCGCTCCACCAGAAAGCCGATCGACATGAGCTTGACGCCGTAGGCCTCGAGCGGCTGGATTCGTCCGCCCACCACCGCCGGCTTGTCGAACACACCGAACATCCGCGGCACGTTGGGGCCGTAGATATCGGCGTCCATGATTCCGACCCGTTTGCCGTCCCGGGCGAGGGCGACGGCCAGATTGACCGCCACGGTGGACTTGCCGACCCCGCCCTTCCCCGACGAGATCGCGATCACCCGCCCCAGATTCGGAAACTCCGCCGGGCTCGGCGGCTGGGGCATGCCGGTCGACTGCGGCATGGGCGCGCCGGTCGGCGGCGCGTGAGTGGACTGGACCGGTCCCGACGGATCGACCACCGTGATCTTGACCTCGCTAACCCCGGCCAGGGCTTTCAGGGCCGTCCGAGTCTCTCGCACCAGAGTAGCGGGGTCGTTCCGCCCGAGGAGAAAGGTGAACGTGATCCGGCCGTCGGCCGAAACCTGCAGCTCGCGCACCATCCCGGCCGACATCAGATCGCTGTCGAGACGGGGGTTCTTGATCCGGGAGAGAACGGCGCCAACCTGGGCTTCGAGCGTGTCCGACACGGGGACCTTCTGTTCTAGAGGGCTTGGACGACCTTCACCTCGGGCACGAACTGCTTGAGGCGGACCTCAATGCCCTGGCGAAGTGTGATCGTCGAGGCGGCGCAGCCATGACAGGTACCGCCAAGGCGGAGGGTCAGGATGCCGTCCGATTCGTCAAAATCGATCACTTCGACCGACCCGCGGTGCGATGCGATGTAGGGCCGGAGCGAGTCGAGGGTTTCTTCGATGCGACTGAGGACATCCATGCTGAGATCACGACCTCCGGCGGGCAATATAGCGGAACCCGGGGGCCCCGGCACCGAGCCGGCCCTCGAGATCGTCGAGAATCCCGTGCAGCGCCGTGAGCCGCTCCCGGCCGACGCTCCGTTCGATCGCGTCGTAGGCGGCTTCCGACTCGGGAGCCACCCGATCGAGGAAGGCCCGCCCGGCCGCCGAAAGTGAAATCCATGACGACCGCTGGTCGGTCTGGCTGTCCTTCCGGATGATGAGTTTCCGGCGAGCCAGGTCGCGCAGAATCCGGGACAGGGACGGCGCGCTCAACACCGTGAGACCGGCGAGCGCCCCCGCTGTCGTCCGATCCACCGAACTCAGGGCCCGGAGGACCCGCCACTGCTGTTCCGTTACACCGTGCCGCCGGAGATGGGGACGGAAACGCTCCATCACGGCCTCGCGGGCTCGAAGCAGCGCCATCGGCAGGGACTGAGAGAAGGTGCGGAGCGATCGGGGCACGGGTCTGGACCGGTTTGACGGGCACAAGTTACCATGTTAACAATTACCCTGAACAATTATGCGGGACCCCGACCGCCCGCAACCCCGGACCCCGGACATGAGCCACGAACCGGTCGACCTGTCGACCAACGAGAATCCGCTCGGGCCCTCGCCGGCGGTGGTCCAGGCCATCGACCGGGAAGCCCGGCGGGTCCATCGCTATCCCGCCCGGGACGATGCGGCCCTCCGCAGGGCCCTTGCCGCTCATCATGGCCGAGGCCTCACGCCCGACCATTTCTTCACCGGGTCGAGCGCCTCGGAAATCCTGGCTTTTCTGGCCCGGGCCGCCTTCACCCCCGGCGACGAGGGCATCGTCTGCACCCCCACGTTCCCGGTCTACGACCACACCATGGTCCATCAGGACGCGCGGCTCGTCGATGTTCCGCTCGACCCGGTCACGGCCGTCCATGACGTACAACGAATCCTCGCCGCCATCACAACGAGGACTCGTCTCATTTATATCTGCAATCCTGGCAATCCCACCGGCGTCGTACTGCCTTCCGCCGACTTCCAGGCCCTGCTCGACCGGGTCCCGCCCGGGGTCGTCCTAGTGGCGGACGAGGTCTATTATCAATATGTCGCGGGGGATTTCCCCGACACGATTGAACAGATCCACGCCGGTCGCGACGTCGTCATCGTGCATTCGTTCTCCAAAGGGTACGGCATGGCCGGTCTCCGGCTGGGCTACGGCATCGCTCGCCCGGACCTGGTCCGCCGATTCGGGAGGTTCCGCCTGACCTACCATCTCAGTGGCATCGCGCAGGCCGCCGGCATTGCGGCGTTGGCGGACCAGGAGCATGTCAGGAAGACCGTGGCACTCACCCACGACGGTCGCCGGTTCCTCTACGGCGAATTGGATCGCCTCCGCATCCGCTACTGGCCGAGTGATGCCAACTTCGTCCTGACCGCCCCGCCGGCTCCCGACGCGGCGCTCGCCCGGCTGGCCGCCGACGGGATCCAGGTCCGGCCGGTTGAAGGCCCCGGCCGGGTCGCCTGCCTCCGCATCAGCATCGGCCGCCCCGACGTGAACCGGCGGGTGATCGACGCCCTGGCCCAGGAAACCGCATGACCGTTCAGCTCACCGGCGGTGAGGCCGTCGTCGCCGCGCTCATCGCCCAAGGGGTCGATCTGGTCTATGGCCTGCCCGGCATTCAGAACGACTGGCTCTATAACGCCTTCTTCGATGCCCGTGACCGGATCCGCGTTCTGCATACCCGCCACGAGCAAGGCGCCGCCTACATGGCGCTTGGCCACGCCATGGCAACCGGAAAGCCCGCGGTCTACAACGTGGTGCCCGGGCCCGGACTCCTGAACAGCACTGCGGCTCTGGCCACCGCATACGGGTTGAACGCGCCAGTCCTCTGCCTGACCGGCCAGATCCCGTCGAAGTCGATCGGCCGGGCCCAGGGGATTCTCCACGAAATCCCCGACCAACTCGGCATCCTGCAGTCGCTGACCAAGTGGGCGGCCCGGATCGAGGCGCCCGGCGACGCCGCGAGCCTGGTGGCCGAAGCCTTCCGCCAGCTTCGTTCCGGGCGGCCGCGGCCCGTGGGCCTCGAGATTCCGATGGACATCCTCGAGATGAGAGCCGCCGCCGGCGCACCGGGCTACGCCCTCCCACCCGAGTATCCTGAACCGGACCTCGACCTGATCGGCAAGGCTGCTCGCAAGCTCGGCGCGGCCAAACGCCCCATGATTTTCGTCGGCGGCGGCGCCATGAATGCCTCGGCGGAGATCCGTGAACTGGCCGAGATGCTCCAGGCTCCGGTGGTGGCGTATCGGACCGGCCGAGGCGTCCTCGACAGCCGGCACTACCTGAGCCTGGTCGCCCCCGAAGCGCACCCGCTCTGGAAGGACGCCGACGTGGTCCTGGCGGTCGGTACCAATCTCCGGATGCCGCTCCAGCAGTGGGGGGTGGACGACGACCTGACGGTGATCCGGATCGAAGTCGACCCGACCGCCCACGACCGGATCCGGGCCCCCGACATTGCTGTTACCGCCCGCGCCGAAGACGCGCTGCGGCCACTGATTGACGGGGTGGCACGAAGCAACCTGGCCCGGCCCTCTCGCCAGGACGAGATGCGGACCCGGAAGGCCGCATGGAACGCCGAATGCGCCTTCCTGGCGCCGCAGCGGGCCTTCCTCGAGGTGATTCGCGAGGAGCTGGGCGAGGACGGCATCTTCGTCGAAGAATTGACCCAGGTCGGCTTTTCCGCCCGGGCGATCTATCCGGTGTATCACCCTCGCACCTATATCGGGACCGGCTATCAGGGCACGCTGGGCTTCGGATTTCCGACGGCGCTGGGCGTCAAGGTGGCGCGACCCGACGTGCCGGTCGTCTCGGTGTCGGGTGACGGCGGATTCATGTTCTGCGTCCAGGAGCTCGCCACCGCGGTCCAGCACCGGATTCCCCTGGTGTCGATCATCTTCAACAACAGCCAGTACGGGAACGTGCAGCAGATGCAGCGCCAGCTCTACGGCAACCGGGTGATCGCCACGGACCTCGTCAATCCGGACTTCGTCCGCATGGCGGAGTCGTTCGGCGCGGCGGCGTGGCGGGCCCGGGACGCCGCGGAGCTCCGCTCCGCCATTCGGGCCGGCCTCGCCGCCGACGTGCCGGTGGTCATCGACGTTCCCGTGGGCGACCTTCCCGACGTGGACCGGTTCCGGAAGCAGCCCCGACTCCGGGGCCGGGCGGACCGTTAGGCGCCGGTGATCCCCGCCAACTACGAGCCGCTCTGGGCCTGTGCCCTTCCCTACCTCGGGGTCCGGCAGAACGACGAGCACACCCGGTACAGCACCGGATTCGCCGACCGACTGGCGGAGTGCTGCGGCGCCCGGCGCGACATCGTCCTGCCTGCCATCATTCTCCACGACACGGGCTGGAGTACGGTCCCGGAGGACAAGATCCTCGAGTCGTTTGGTCCGCGCACCAGATACCCGGAGCTCCGGCGCCAGCACGAGGTCGAAGGGGCGCGGATCGCGGGGCGACTGCTCACGCAGTTCGCCTACGGGCCTCCTGACATCGAGATCATTACCGCCATCATCGACGGACACGACACCAGGGTGGAGGCCCTGTCGATCGAGGACGCCGTCGTGAAGGACGCCGACAAACTCTGGCGGTACACCCGGTTCGGCCTCGAGACGATCCGCGGCTGGTTCGGTTTCACCATCGCCCAGCAGCTCGCCCTGCTCGAAGACTGGGGAAAGACCCGGCTCTTTACCGAGCCGGGCCGTCACATGGCGGTCGGCCTGCTCGCAGCGCTCAAGGCCGAACACCCGGACGCATGACCATGACCGAGGTCCCGGAGGGAATCGTGCTGCCGGCCGGCTGGCCGGTTCGGACCCGGCTCGAGGAGTTGGCCCGGTCGCATCGGATCGTGTTCCTCGCGGGGCTCCCCGGCGTGGGCAAGAGTCTCCTGGTCCAGCAACTTGCCCGGATGGCCCACGGCCAGGGCCGGCTGGTAACGCTCCTGCAGTGGGACGTGGCGCGGGCGGTGTTCCAGACACCGGAGATTCTGGCCCGGTTCCCCGAGATCGACGGCTTTACTCACGCCGCGCTCAAGAAGGCCATCGGGATCTGGGCCCGGGACGCGGTGGCCGGCTGGCACGAACGACATCCCGACCCCACCGCGATCCTGATCGCCGAGTCGGCCTTGATCGGACGGCGGCTGATCGAACTCGCGGAGCCTGCCGACGACCGGGCTGAGCCGCTGCTCGCGGGGGCGACAACCCGGTTCGTGGTACCCGTCCCGACCCGCGAGGTCCGGGCGCTGATCGAAGCCACTCGCGAGGTAACCATCCGCACACCCCGGCATGAGCGGGAAGCCTCGGACGCACCCCCGAACGTTCTCCGGGCGCTCTGGCGCGATGTGCATCGCGAGTCAGGGGGGCCCGACACCGCGGGCGAGCCGCCATACGATCCGGCGGCGTACGCTGGCGTGTTCCAGCGCTGGCTCGCGGGGAGACACACGGAGACGCTGTCGATCGACCGGATTCTGGACCGGAACACGTCCGTATACGAACTCGGCGTTCCGGCCGGCGATCTCGTGGCGACTCCGACGGAAGTCGCGGCCGTGATGCGCCGGATCGACCGGATGTTCCCGAACTGATGAGGACCTGACCCATGGCCGCCGGATCCACGCCTTCGTCGATCACAGCTGAGTTCATTGCCGCCACGCGGAGCAAGGTGGGGGCGGCCGAGATTCCCCATTTCATCGATGGCGCCTTCGTGCCCGGTGTCAGGGGAGAGACGTTCGAAACGTTCGACCCGTCGACCAACCTCCCGCTCGCGCGGGTCTCCCGTGGCCACGCCGAGGATATCGATCGGGCGGCGAATGCGGCCCACCGCGCGTTCGGAACCTGGCGGAAGCTCGCCCCGAAGGCCCGGCGAGCCCATCTGATCAGGATCGCGACCGTGCTCGAGAAGCATGGCGACGAGCTCGCCACGATCGAATGCCTCGACGCCGGCCAGGTGATCAAGGTGGTCCGGGCCCAGATCGCTCGCGCAGCCGAGAACTTCACGTTCTACGCCGAATACGCCGAACGGGCGATGGACGGGCGGACCTATCCGGTCGGCCACGAGTGGCTGAACTACACCGTACGGGTACCGGTCGGACCGTGCGGCATCATTACCCCGTGGAATTCGCCTCTGATGCTGGCCACGTGGCGGATCGCGCCGGCGCTGGCGACCGGCAACACGGTGATCCTCAAGCCGGCCGAGTGGTCGCCGCTCACTGCGTGGAAACTGGCCCAGATCGTCCAGGAAGCGGACCTTCCGCCCGGCGTCTTCAATGTGGTCCAGGGCTACGGCGAAGAAGCCGGCGCCCCCCTGGTGGCGCATCCCAAGGTTCCGCTCATCACCTTTACCGGCGAAACGACCACCGGCACGATCGTCACCAAGAACGCAGCCGACCAGTTGAAGCGGGTCTCCCTCGAACTCGGCGGCAAGTCGCCGTCCGTCATCTTCGACGATGCGGATCTCGACCGGGCCCTCGACGGCACCGTGTTCCAGATCTTCAGCCTGAACGGCGAGCGCTGCACCGCCAACTCGCGCGTCCTGATTCAGGAGACGATCTTTGATGCCTTCGTGAGCCGTCTCGAAGCGAGGACCAGGGCGGTCACCGTCGGCCATCCGCTCCACCCGGACACCGAGGTCGGGCCGCTGATCCACACCGAGCATTGCGCCCGGGTCCTCGAGTACCTGGACATCGGACAGGCCGAAGGGGCGCGGCTGGTGGCCGGGGGACACCGGGTCGGAACCGAGGGGAACTACGTTTCGCCGACGCTGTTCACCGGTACCAATGCCATGCGGATCGCGCAGGAGGAAATCTTCGGCCCGGTCCTGGTCGCCATCCCGTTCAAAGACGAAGCCGACGGGCTCGCCAAGGCGAATGATGTGAAATACGGGCTCGCGGCCTACGTCTGGACCCGCGACATCGCCCGGGCCCACCGGATGGCACTCGGCATGGAGGCCGGCATGACCTGGCTCAACAGCCACAACGTCCGCCACCTGCCGACACCGTTCGGCGGCGTCAAGATGAGCGGCACCCATCGTGAAGGTGGCGAGTACGCCTTCGAATTCTACACCGAGGTGAAGAACGTGGCCGTGCCGCTCGGCAACCATCCAATCCCGCAGTTCGGAAAGAAGTAGGAGGCGCCCATGCCCATCCCCGAGATCGTCCGCATCGGCCACGTAGTCCTGACCGTGGCGGACCTGGCCCGTGCCCGGCACTTCTACGTCGACCTGCTGGGCATGAATGTTCTGCACGAGGGAAGCGGCGGGATCTATCTCCGCGGGGTCGAAGACCGGGAGTGGTCGCTCAAGCTCGAACTCGGCACGTCGCCCCGGGTTCGGCAGTTCGGCTTCAAGGTGGCCTCTGACTCGACCCTCGACCAACTGGAGCGGCTGGCCGTTGACCTCGGCCTTCCTCATCGGCGCGAAACCGAGCGGGATCGGCCGGCGATGCTGAGAATCCAGGACCCGTTCGGCTTCCCGATGACCTACTACTACCAATCGGTCCGCCACCCGTGGCTTCTCCAGCGGTACGACCTCCATCGCGGGCCCGGGATCAGCCGGATCGACCACGTCAACCTGTTCTGCCCCACGGTGGCGGACATGGGCGCCTGGTACCAGCAGCGCCAGGGCTTCCGCCTGACCGAGTACACCGAAGACAAGCACGGCGTGACCTGGGCCGTCTGGATGCACCGCAAGGGGAATGTCCACGACCTGGCCATCACCAACGGTACCGGGCCCCGGATGCACCACTTCGCCTACTGGCTGCCAGACGGGAACCGGATCATGCAGCTGTGCGATATCCTGGCCGGCGCCCGCGCCGAGACCCACATCGAGCGCGGACCGGGCCGGCACGGGATCTCGAACGCGTTCTACCTCTACCTGCGTGACCCCGACGGCCACCGGATCGAGTTGTACACCTCGGACTATCTCACGGTCGACCCCGATTTCGAGCCGATCCGCTGGGATCGGGACGACATCCGCCGTCAGCAGCTCTGGGGCGGGCCGGCACCGAAGCGCTGGTTCACCGAAGGCAGCATGGTCGAATCGGCCGATGGCGGGGTGGTCCCGACGACGGAGTCGGTGCTGACCGGCGTCCCGACCTACATCTCATGACCCGGACGTTCGTTCCCGACGTGCGGCACCCGATTCCCGCTCTCCGGGCGGTCTACGTGGCGGCGCTCAACCGGCAGGCCACGCTCGACGCGTTAGGCGATGCCCTGACCCGCGACCCGTACCGCGAGCCCCCGCGGGCGCCGATCCTGCACCTCAAGCCGGCCAACACCTGGATCGGCCCTGGCGATCCGATTCCCTGCCCGCGAGATGTGCCGGCGCTCCGGATGGGGGGTACCCTCGGGCTCGTCATTGGCCGGACCGCGAGCGGCGTGGCCCTGGCCGACGCGCTGGACCACGTCGGCGGCTGGTTGATCGCCAATGACGTGAGTGTGCCCTACGAATCGCACTATCGCCCGGCCATCAAACAGCGCTGCCGCGACGGCTTCTGTCCGATCGGACCCGTTGTCCCGGCCTCGGGGCTGGCCGAGCCCGACCGGAGCGAGGTGGTGATCGAGATCGACGGCAAGATTCAATGCCGGGCTGACGGGAGCGGGCTGGTTCGAGGGGCCGCCCGCCTGCTGGCGGATGTCTCCCGGTTCATCACGTTCGAGCCCGGCGACGTACTCCTGATGGGCGAACCACATGAAGCCCCGCTCGCGGGACCGGGTGCCACGGTCCGGATCGTGATCGAGGGGATCGGGTCGCTGACCAACCCGGTGCGCTGGGACGAGGTGGCGTCATGAAACGGGCCCGGGTGCTTGTGGACGGGGTCGAACTCGCCGCCACCGAGGCTCCGGAGGGCGTCCAGCTGCCGGATGGGCGAATTCTTCGCGAGGACGACGTCACCTGGCTCCCGCCCGTCAGGCCGAGGACGACATTCGCGGTCGGCCTGAACTACGCCGACCACGCCCGTGAACTCGCCTTCAAGCCGCCGACCGAGCCGCTGGTCTTTCTCAAGGGTCCGAACACGTTCACCGGTCACCGGGGCCTGGTGACGCGCCCCGCCGACGTCACCTTCATGCACTACGAGTGCGAACTCGCCGTGGTCATCGGGCGCACCGCCCGGCGGGTTCGCCAGGCAGATGCGCTCGACTATGTCGCCGGCTACACGGTGGCCAACGACTACGCCTTCCGCGACTACCTCGAGAACTACTACCGCCCGAACCTCCGCGTGAAGAGCCGCGACCGCGCCACACCGCTCGGCCCCTGGCTGGTCGACGCCGCCGACGTGCCCGACCCGATGAACCTGGCGCTCCGGACTACCGTGAACGGCAGGGAAACTCTGAGCGGCTCAACCCGTGACATGATCTTCGGGATACCCTGGCTGATCGAATACCTGAGCGGCTTCATGACACTCTCGCCGGGAGACCTGATCCTGACCGGCACACCCGAGGGCCTCGCCAACGTGATGCCGGGCGACATCGTGATCACCGAGGTCGAGCGGGTCGGCCGGCTGTCGAGTACCATCGTCGCGGAGAAGCCCTGATGCCTCATTTCGTGGTGGAGTACACCGACAATCTCGGTGCCGAGGCCCGAATCGGGATGCTGCTGACCCGAGTGAACCGGATCCTGCTCGACCAGGACGGCGTGTTCCCCGCCGGCGGAATCCGGTCCCGCGCGGTGCGCCTCACCGAGTACGCCGTTGCGGACGGGGCCGAGGACGACGCCTTCGTGCACGCGGTGCTCACCATCGGTGCCGGCCGGTCACCCGCGCTCAAGAAGCGAGTCGGCGATCAGATCTTCGACGCGATGAAGGACCACTTCGCCGGCCTCTACGCCAAAAGACCTCTCGCCCTGTCGTTCGAGCTGAGCGAGTTCAGCGAGCAGGGCACCTGGAAGCACAACAATATCCACGCCCGGTTCAGGAAGGCCTGAGGGGTTCCATGGACAAGCGCCTCTTCCCGGAGCTCGCACGCCGGCTCGACCAGTCGGAAAAGACCCGTCAGCAGGTCCGCCAGTTCTCGCTGGACTATCCCGACATCACCATCGAAGACGCCTACGCCATTCAGGCGGCCTGGGTTGGGATAAAGCTCGCGGCCGGGCGGCGGGTGGTGGGCCACAAGATCGGGCTGACGTCCAAGGCAATGCAGTACGCCTCCAACATCTCCGAGCCGGACTACGGCACCCTGCTCGACGACATGGTCTTCCAGAACGGCTCGACCCTGCCGTTCGACCGGTTTATCGTCCCCCGGGTCGAGGTGGAACTGGCCTTCATTCTTGGTCGGTCCCTGGCGGGGCCCAACTGCACGCTATTCGATGTTCTTTCCGCCACCGACCACGTTGTACCGGCGGTCGAGATCATCGACGCCCGGATCCAGCAGATCGATCCCGACACCAAAGTCACCCGCAAGGTGATGGACACGATTTCGGATAACGCGGCGAACGCGGGAATTGTGCTTGGGGGACGGCCGTTCAAACCGAGCGAAGGCGACATGCGGTGGGTCGCGGCCCTGTGCCGCCGGAACGGCGAGATCGAGGTGTCGGGTGTGGCCGCGGCCGTCTTGAATCATCCGGCCAACGGTGTCGCCTGGCTGGCCAACAAGCTGGCTCCATTCGGCGTGGCCCTGGCGCCGGGCGAGATCGTGCTGGGCGGTTCCTTCGTGAGTCCCGTGCCGGGCCGCAAGGGCGACACCTTCGATGTCGACTTCGGGCCGCACGGGTCGATCGCTTTCAATTTCGGCTGACAGGTTCCGCCAGGCATCCCCTGGTCGATACCACCGCCGTCACACAGATCGACTCCGGCACCACCGCCTGGATGGGACCGCGCCGGCTTGGCCATCTAGACGGCCGACTACTCGGATTTGAGCGCCATCACCGGACTGATTCGCCCGGCCCGCCGGGCCGGCACCCAGGCCGCCGCCGCGGCCACACCGACCAGCAACACCGGCACCAGCAGCAGCGTGAGCGGATCATACCCGCGAATCCCGAACAGCAGGCTCTCGAGAAGCCGGCCCACCGCAACGGCCGCAACCAGGCCAACCGCGGCACCCGCCAGCACCAGCCTGAGCCCGCCCCACATGAGCAGCCGCACCACTGAGTCCGGCCCCGCCCCGAGCGAGAGCCGGATCCCGACCTCGCGGCTTCGCTGCGCCACGGCGTAGCTCACCGCTCCGTAGAGCCCGATGCACGCCATCACCATTGCCAGCACGGCGAACGCCATCAGCGCGGTGGCCCCCATCTTGAGAGGATAGGCCTGGGCGCCGATGAAGCTCTGCAGTGTCCCGCTCTGCATCACGAACATGGTGGGATCGAGCTCGATCACCGCGCGGCGCATCTCGGCCGCCACCCGCTCCGCATCTCCCGTCGTCCGAGCGACGAAGAAATCCGGCTCCTGGGACAGTCGGGCCGGTTCGTACATGAACGGGCGCGGCTCCTCTGCCAGGCTCCGGATCTTGGCGGTCTTGACGACCCCGATGATCTCGATTTCGCGGGTGCCGTTCCGATACCGCTGGCCGAGGGCGTTGCGGCCCGGGAAGAACCTTGCCGCGAACGCCTCGTTGACGATCACGGTCCGGGCCGAGTCGCTGTCCTGGAGGGTAAAGTTGCGGCCGGCCACCAGGGTGAGCCCGCCGGCAGCGATAAAGCCGGTGTCAATCGCGGCCCGATCCACCTGGTGGGACGTTCGGCCCTGCGGCGGTTCGATCCCGGGAACGGTAATCTCCGAGCCCTGGGTGCCGAGCGGGTTGAGATGGAGGTTGCTGATCCGGCCGACCGCGTCAACGCCGGGGATTTCGGCAAAGCGCCTGGCCAGGCGGTCGATCACCCGGCCGCCGGTGGCGGAATCCCGTGGCGGGTTGGCCCATAAGAAAGCCGCCGGCTTTGCCCCGAACCCGGGATCGATGTTGCGGGCCGCGTTCAGGCTCCGAACGAACAGGCCGGCCAGTACGAGTAGCACCATCGAAACGGCCACCTGGCCGCCCACCAGCAGGTGGCGGAGCGCCCAGCGCTGCCGGCCGCCACCGGTGGTTTCATCGCGGATCACGGAAGCCAGGTCCATCCGGGTGGACTGCAGGGCCGGCACGAGACCGAAGAGGACTCCCGCACCCACCGACACGGCTAACGAGAATCCGAGCACCCGCCAGTCGAGCGACAGGGCCAGGTCGAGCGTTACCGGCAGCGGAATGTTGCTGCCGAGCACGACCTTCAGGGCGAGCCGCCCGAGCAGCATGCCGAGGGTTCCACCCGCGAGCGCCAGGATGACCGTCTCCACCAGCAGCTGCGAAATCAGCTGCCCTCGGGTGGCGCCGAGCGCCAGGCGGACCGCGATTTCCTTCCGTCGATCCACGGCTCTGGCGAGCAGGAAACCGGCGAGGTTGGCGCACGCGATCACCAGCACCAACCCCACCACGAGCATCAGCATCCCGGCCACCGGCACCAGGACCTCATCGATGGGCGGGTAGATGATGATGTCGGATTTCGGAATGACGGTCACCGCAACGTCCTGCTGCCAGCCGTTCAGATGCTGCGATTTGAGGTCCTGGGCCACCCGGTTGATTTCGACCTGCGCCTGCTGAAACGAGACGCCGGGCTTGAGGCGAACCGTGAGAAAGGTCGAACTGGTGCCGCGATCGAGCAGCTGATTGCCGCCTGGCTCGAGGCGATCGACCATCATCACCGGGACGAAGATGTCGGTTGGCACCGCCCGCAGGCGGCCGGGGTAGTCCGCGGCCAGCACCCCAAGGACCACGTAGCTCGAGCCGTTGAACCGAACCGGCCGGCCCAGGATCGAAGGGTCGGCCCCGAAGTACTTCCGCCACGCCCGGTCGCTCAACACGACCACGGCGCCCTGGCCCGGCGCCGGCGCGTCGGACGGCTGGATCAGCCGCCCGAGAATGGGCCGGAGGCCCAAGGTCTCGAAATAGTCCGCCGAGACGAGCTCGGTCGTGAGCTTGACCGTCCTGCCGCTCACGTCGTACGACACGAACGACAGCTTGGTGCTCGCGATGCCCGCGATCGAGCCGGCGAGCCGCCGGAAATCCGCGACATCGGGCTCGGACATGACGTTGTACCGGAAGTTCCGGTCGGACCGATAGATCTCGATCAGCTGCTCCGGACTCCGCAGCGACGGCTTCCGCAGGATGACGTCATTGACCAAGGTGAACATCGCACTGTTGGCGCCGATGCCTAACGCCAGCGACAGAACCGCCGTGAGGGTGAACGCCGGCCGGGCCATCAGGCGGCGGACCGCGTATCGGGCGTCCCGGCCGACCCGCGCCAGCCGGGAATCCCGCTCCCCGGTCCCGCCCATCGCCTCCGGGGTCACCACCCGCTTGGCCTCGCGAATCAGTTCGGCCGTGCGGCGCCCGTCGCCGAAGGCCTCGAGCAGGTGCTCGGGCGTCCGCCCCGCCGCCAGGCCGTCCTCGAAATGGGCCACCATCTCGCGGAACACCTCTTCGCGCTTTTCCTCGGCCAGGCCGGTCGCGGTCACCACCTCGGCAATCCGCGCCGCGACGATTTGCGGCAAACCGGCCTTCCGCGCCAGCTGTTCCACCTGGATCCGGTCCATCCGGCTGCTGAAATTCTCCCGATCGCGCGTGGTCATTTCAGGCCTCCTGCCCGATCGGCGTGACGAGGCCGAGGCCGATCATCGCCTGGAAGAGCTCCTGCCATTCGGCCCGGCGCTGCTCGAGGACCTCGATGCCCTTGTCAGTGAGTTTGTAGTATCGCCGCCGCCGGCCCGAGGGCAGTTCCACCCAGCGGCTTTCGACCTGTCGCTTGGCTTCGAGGTTGTAGAGCATCGGATAGAGCGTGGATTGGCCGAGCGCGAGGACGCCGTCGGAACGCTGCGAGAGCGCCTCGGCCAGTTCGTATCCGTACATGTCGCGCCGCTTGAGGAGCTGGAGCACGGCGACGGGCCCGGCTCCCCGGATGATCTCTCGCTTCAATTCCATTTTCGTCTCTCGAAGTATGCCTCGGCCACAATAGTACGATGAGATGATCAAAACGTCAACAAATGCAACGTTTCATCAGTGAAACGTATCGGCCTGGAACGAAAAACGGCGGACATCGTCGTCCGCCGTTGCCTGGCACCCCAGCGCCTTCCCCGCGTTTAGCGCAGGTACTCCCTCGCCGCCCTGAGCACCACGGACTGCACGTCAGCCAGCGCGCCTTCCATCGAAAGGCCGGCCGCTTTCACATGCCCGCCCCCGCCGAACGGCTTGGCGAAGCCGGCCACATCCACATCCCCGACCGACCGGAGCGACACCTTGACCCGCCCCTGGCTGATCTCGCGAAACAGCAACGCCATGCGGACCCCGGCGATCGATCGGGCATGCTCGACGACGCCGTCGAGGTCGTCGCTGGTGACGCCGTGCCGGTCCACCGCGCCCGGCGGCACCGTGATCCACGAGAGACCGACATCCGATTCGACCACCAGCGTCTGCAATGCCTCCGCCAGCAAACGGACCCGCCCCTCCGGTGCCCCGGCGTACACGTCGAGATAGATCGCCTCCGGGTCGATCCCCCGGTCCAGCAATTCGGCCGCGATCCGGAGGGTCCTCGGATGGGTGTTGCTGAACCGGAACCCGCCGGTGTCGGTCAGGATCCCGACGTAGAGCGCCCTCGCCGCGGCCTGCGACAGCGGCCACTCGTTGGCCAGCGCGATCTCCACGATCAGTTCGGCGGTCGCGGCGGCACTCGGGTCGACGTAACGCGGACCCTCCGGAAGGGTGCCCGGACTCACGTGGTGATCGATGCAACCGACCCTCACTCCCCGGGTCCCGACCGTCTCCGCCAGCATGCCGAGCCGAGACAGGTCGCTGATGTCGAGCACTATGATCACGTCGGCTTGCCGCAGCGCCTTCACCGCCTCGCGGCTCCGATCGACCTTCGGCAGATCCCGGAACAGGAAATCGAACCGGGGCGGCGTGGGCGTCGGGTTGGCGATGGAGACCGTGACGCCCCTGGCCTGGAGCAGGTGGGTGAGACCGACCTCGCTGCCGAGGCCGTCACCGTCGGGGTTCACATGGGTGGTGAGGCAAGCCCGCGCCCCGGGAGTCAGGAGCGCGGCGATGTCGCGCGCAGCGGTCAGCTTGTCGGCGGTCAGAGTGATCGGCATGGGCCGGAAAGATAGTCCGTCAGACGCCGGCCGCCGCCTCGCGCCACATCAAGGCAATTCACCCGGCCACGTCGTCGAAGTCGAACCGATACGCATCGTCGATGGGCGTCGTCGGGTCCAACTGCACTAGCGGCTTGATCAGCCCGTCGGACAGCGCGTACACCCACCCGTGCAGGGTCGGGCGCTGCTCGTCATGCCAGGCCCGCTGGATGATGGACGTCTGGACGAGGTTGTGGACCTGCTCCACCACGCTGGCCGCAACGAGCGCGTTGACGCGCTCCTCATAGGTCGGCAGCGGATCGATGGCGGCCCGCTGGTGATGGTAGGTGTCCTTGATCTGGCGCAGCCACTTGTTCATCAGGCCGAAGCCCTTGTGGGACAGCGCCGCCTTGACGCCCCCGCAGTTGTTGTGGCCACACACGATGACGTGCTTGACCTTCAGGTGCTCGACCGCGAACTGCAGCACGGACATCAGATTGAGGTCCGTATGGACAACGAGGTTGGCGACGTTCCGGTGCACGAAGAGCTCGCCCGGTGAGGTCCCGGTGATCTCCTCAGCCGGCACCCGCGAATCCGAACAGCCGATCCACAGGAACTCGGGACGCTGCTCCTTGGCCATCTCGGTGAAGTAGTCGGGCTGCCGGGCCCGCTTGCCTTCAACCCAGGCGCGGTTTGCCAGCAACATTCGCTTTACGGAATCCACGGCTTACACCTCATTCGGCTTCAGAAGGCCAGCCGGCGCGGGGAGCGTGCGCTGAGCCACGCCAGCAGTTCGCCAACGTTGCGATGCGCCTCCACCGCGTGCCGCAGGGGGAGCTCGCGCCGCACCCGGTAGTGGTTGCGGCGCCCGGTGCGCTTGATGACGAGGAACCCTTCCTCGGCCAGTTCAGCGACGATCCGCTGCGTGGCCCGTTCGGTAATGCCGACCCGGACCGCGAGTTCACGGACGCGAAGATCAGGCTCTGCCGCGAGGCAGAACAGCACATGCGCGTGGTTCGTAAAGAAAGTCCAGTTGCTGTTCATGAGGACAACGTCCGGGATTCATCCGACGCGTAATAGGCGACAAATAAATACCGACATTTACGTCATATGTCAACGGACATGGCGAACCGACGGAGGAGCCGCAGCATCTTGCGATCGTTGCTGGTCCCGTCCTCCCCCTTCGGGGTCTCAAGTACCTTGGGCACCTCCCGAAACCGTCGCCCTTTCATGATGGCGCGGAACGGGCGGTTCCCCAGGCTGCCCTCGCCGATCAGCGCGTGGCGGTCCCGGCGAGAACCAAACGCCGTCAGGGAGTCGTTGAGATGGAGGCAGCGGAGCAGGTCGCGGCCGATCACCCGGTCCCACTGTCTCCAGACCCCGGCGAAGTCGCCCACCAGGTCGTAGCCGGCGCTGTAGAGGTGACAGGTGTCGGCGCAAAAGGCTACTCGATCGCGAACATCCGCCCCGATCTGGTTCCGGAGGTCGCGGAGCTCCTCGAAGGTGCTGCCCAGCACGGTGCCGGTCCCCGCCGTGGTTTCGAGCAGGACCATGACCGGCCCGGGCACCGCCCGCAAGCATTCGGTATAGGCCTCGGCGTTCCGCCCCAGGCCCCGGACCCGGTCGTCCATGAAATTCCCGGGGTGGGACACGACGCCGGCCAGGCCGAGCGCGGTCGAGCGGGCCAGTTCGGCGGTGAAGGCCGCCATCGACTTCTGGCGCAGGGCCGGGTCAGGTGAGGCGAGGTTGATGAGGTAGGAGTCGTGCGAGACGACTGACCGGAGGCGGGCTGTCGCTACCGCGCTCCGGAACTCCTCTGCTTCGGCCGCCGACACGGTTCGCTCCCGCCACTGGTTCGGGGTCTTGGTGAAGATCTGCATGACCGTGGCCCCGATCGCTGACGCCCTTGGCGGAGCGGCTGCAAGGCCCCCGGCCGTGGAAATGTGGGCGCCGACCAGTACGGGTCGGGCGGTCTTGGCTGGCATCGGGGCAATCTAGTCCGGCGGAAACCCCGTTTGTTGAAACTTCCATCGTCTCGGAGCCGTCCTTGTGTCGACCGTCTACAGGAATGGGCATGGCCAAGGACACCGACCTCATCCAGGGGACGCTCGATCTCCTGATTCTCAAGTCGCTCGCTCTGGGGCCCATGCATGGGTTCGGCGTCTCGGGCCGGATTCTGGTTCTCTCCCGCGAGGTCCTCAAGGTCATGCAAGGTTCGCTCTACCCCGCCCTGCACCGGCTCGAGTACCAGGGGCTCATCCAGAGCGAGTGGGGCACGAGCGACAACAACCGGCGGGCCAAGTTCTACTCGCTGACCCGGGCGGGTCAGACACGACTCAAATCGGAGTTGGCCCAGTGGCGGCGAATTACCGACGCGGTCGGTTTCGTCCTTTCCGCGGAACGGGCCTGAGGGGAGGAGCACAATGAGGAGCATGGGAAATCGAGTCATCGACCGGATCCGGATGCGGTGGCGGTCGCTCTGGCACCGAGACCAGCTCGAGCACGAACTCCGGGAGGAGCTGGCCTTCCACCAGGCTGAGCTCGTGGCGCAGTACGAACAGCAAGGACTGGCGCCAGCGGAGGCCCGCCGACGAGCCCGGCTCGAACTTGGCGGACCGGCACAGATCAGCGAGGAAACCCGGGACCAGAGGGGCTGGCGGCGCACCGACCAGTTGATTCGGGACACCAGAGTCGCGTTCCGACAGTTCAGGAAGCACCCCGGATTCGCGCTCACCGCTATCCTCACAATCGCCCTCGGCATGGGGGCCAACACCGCCCTCTTTACCGTGATGCACTCAGCCCTGTTCCGGCCCCTACCGGTCGCTGACCCCGGCACGCTACGGAACGTCTATCTCCAGCTGGAACACTCGGCTCGTCGGGCAAGTTTCGGGAGTCCGTCGTTCGTGTCATTTCGTGAATTCATTGACATCCGGGCGGGAACGAACGCCGCGGACATCGCCGGGATATCCGCGGCTGAGGTGAGCTGGCGCGGCCTGGCGGGACGGTCCGTCCGGGCCCAGCTCGTTTCCGAGAACCTCCTCCCGATGATCGGCGCACGGCCCACGCTGGGCCGGTTCTTCACTCGGGAGGAAACGAGCCAGCCGGGCTCAGCCCCGGTCGTGGTGCTCAGCCATGCCTTCTGGCAGCGGCAGCTGGGTGGCGACCGGGCGATCATCGGCAAACCCGTGACGCTGAACCGAACCCCGTTCACAGTGATCGGCGTGGCGGATTCCGGCACCCGCGGGCCCCTGATCCAGACCGCGGAGGTCTGGCTGCCGATCACGATGCAGCGACTGACCCGGCCCGACGAGCACCTGATCGACGATCCGTCAGCGGCCTGGATCCAAATGTTCACGCGGCAGCGGCCCGGCCTGACCGACGCAGCGGTCGCGGCGGATGTCCAGCTGCTGGCCGCCCGCGCCGTCGCGGCGTACGACTCCTCAGCCCGCGTCACAGCGTTGGTCGTCCCCGCCGCGTTCATGAACATGCCCGGGATGCGCAGAGACGCCTTCCCGGTCCTCGCACTCCTCTGGCTCGCTTTCTCGATGATCCTGGTCGTCTCGTGCGCCAACGTGGCGAACATGCTTCTGGCCAGGAGCCTCTCGCGGCAGCGGGAGATTGCGGTCCGTCTGGCGATTGGCGCCGGCCGGGGGCGGTTGCTGGTGCAACTGCTGACGGAAAGCGGCTGGCTCGGAATTCTTGGCGGCGGGCTCGGCTTGGCGATCGCGTTCGGGCTCGGGTCGCTGGTCCGGGCAATGGCGCCGGCGGAATTCGGGCTCCAGCTCGACGTCACGCCGGACCGGGCGGTGCTCGCGTTCACAGGGGTGGTGTCGATTCTGTCCGGGCTGGTGTTTGGCCTCCTGCCGGCGCTGCAAGTCACCAGCCTCGACCTGTCTCCCGGACTCAAGGCTGACGGCCTGCCGGGGGGCGGCCGACCCCGGGGCCGGCTCCAGCAGACGCTGGTCGCCGTCCAGGTGGCCGTTTGCGTGGTCCTGCTGGTAAACGCGGGGCTTCTGGTCCGGAGCTTCAACCAGGTGTTCACGATGGACACCGGCCGCCCACTCGACCATATGCTGATCGGCTCGTTCGATCTCCGGCAGCAACAGTACACGGCCGGACGGGCCGAGGCTTTCTTCCACCAGCTCTCTGAGCGGCTTCTGGCCACCCCCGGCGTAGCTGCGGCTGGTACCAGCATTCTCGACCCTGAGTTGGGCTTCTCCTCCAGCTTCGTCAGGGTCGGTGACTCGACGAGCGCCGACCAGGCGGGCGTTCAGACGGCGTTCGACGAGGTGGGCTCGGGTTACTTCAAGGCCGCAGGGCTCGCGGTGCTGGCGGGGCGGACGTTTACCGAGGCCGAGGTACGAAGCAATGCGGCGGTGATGGTGGTGGACCAGCGGATGGCCGAGCAGAAGCTGGGCGGACGACCCGTCGGCCAGCGGGTCTGGCTCGAGGTGGCAACCGCCCGCCGGGCCTACGAAGTGATCGGCGTGGTCCCAAGCACCGAACCGATTGCGATGGGCGTCCCCCGGCTTCCGACGTACTACGTCCCGATCGCGGGAGCCCGGTATCTCGAGGGAAGGATGTGGGTCCGGTATCAGGGCAAACCGGGGCCGGTCGCCGCGGCGATCCGGGCGGCCACGGACGCGGCGGACAGGGAACTCACCCCCACCGTCAAGACCATCGAGGAGAACCTCCAGCTGGCTCTCCTGCCAATGAGAATCGCCTCGGGCAGCCTGACCGCGTTGGGAGCACTGGCGCTGGCCCTCGCGTCGATCGGCCTCTTCGGGGTGATCGGTTTCGCGGTGGCACGGCGGGCGCGGGAGATCGCGATCCGGATGGCCCTGGGCGCGGCGCCCCGCGAGGTCCTCGGCCTGGTCGGCCGTCAGGCGTTGGCCCCGGTGGGGTCCGGACTTGCCGCCGGGCTGGTCCTGGCAGTGGCGGCCGGCCATCTGATCCGGGGAGTGTTGCACGGCGTAAGCCCGTTCGACCCCGCGGCCATCGGGACCGTCATCCTCGCCGTCGGCGCTGGGTCCGCGCTGGCATTCTGGGTTCCGGCACGGCGTGCCGTTACAACCCGGCCGGCGACGGTGCTCCGGGTCGACTGACTCCTTCGCGGGCCCCCGCGACCCGGAGGCGGGGGGAACCTTCCGCTCCCCCGGAAGACGCGGCATCTTTGTCCCCCATGAAGAAACTCACCCTGACGCACTGGATTCTGATCGGCACCCTGGCAGGCGCCGTGATCGGCTACCTCGACCACAACGTCTGGCTCGACACCGACGTCGCCGAGGGCTTGAAGCCGTTCTCGGCAATCTTCATCCGGATGATCAAGTCGATCGTGGCGCCGCTGATCTTTTCGAGCCTGGTGATGGGCATCGCCGGCCATGGGGATGACCTGAAGCAGGTCGGTCGCCTGGCCTTTCGGTCGATCCTCTACTTCGAGGCCGTCACCACCGTGGCGCTCTTCGTCGGGCTGGGGGCGGTCCACCTGATCAAGCCCGGGGTCGGCGTGGCCCTGGTCAGCGCTGGCGACGACGTCAAACAATTCGCCTCGACGCACACCACCCTGTCCGGGGTGCTCGAACACACCGTACCGGCCAGTATCGTCGACGCCATGGCCAAGAACGAAACCCTGCAGATCGTCTTCTTCTCGGCGTTGTTCGCGATGGCGTTGACCCAGGTGAAGGGCCGACCCAAGGAAGTGATGCTCGAGGTTCTGGAGAGCCTGACCCAGGTGATGTTCAAGTTCACCGGAATCGTGATGAAATACGCCCCGATCGGCATCGCGGCGGCGCTGGGCGTCACGATCGGGAAGAATGGCCTCGGCGTGATTCTCAACCTCGGCAAACTGGTCCTGACACTCTACGGCGCCCTGGTTGTCTTCATCGTGGCGGTGCTGATCCCGGTCGCGCTGCTGGCACGGATCAATCTCCGGAAGTTCTGGCACTGGGCCCGGGAGCCGTGGCTGATCGCGTTCACGACCGCATCGTCGGAGGCGGCGCTGCCGCTGGCCCTCGAGAATATGGAGAAGTACGGGGTGCCGCGCCGGATCGTCTCGTTCGTGCTGCCGACCGGCTACTCGTTCAATCTCGACGGCTCGACGCTGTACCTGGGGGTGGCCTCGATCTTCGTGGCCCAGGCGGCGGGGATCGACATGCCGTTCAGCACCCAGTTGGTGATGATGCTGACCCTGATGCTCACCAGCAAAGGCGTGGCCGCGGTACCCCGGGCGTCGCTGGTGATTCTTTCGGGCACCCTGACCCAGTTCAACCTGCCGCTTGAAGGCATCGCCGTGATTCTGGGGGTCGACGCCTTCATGGACATGGCGCGAACCTCGGTGAACCTGCTGGGAAACTGCCTGGCGTCAGCCGTGATGGCCCGCTGGGAAGGCGAGCTTCGCGAGGCGCCCCTGGTCTAGTCTCTTCTTCTCCATACGGAGGCCAGGATGCCCGGCCACAGCAGTGAGATCCTGATCACCCTGGCGGTGGCCTGGATCTACATCTCGATCGTTCGGTTTGTGGACATCAACGAGCGCGAACCAGTCTGGAGTCTGGCCCTCGCGTTCGGGTTCGGCCTGGCTGCGGCGACGCTGCTCCCCCTGCTGGTGGAGTCGTCCACTCTCGTTCTCACGGTCTGGCCCGGCGCGGCCTTCGTCGAGTCGGCCAAGTTCGTCGGGTTCGGCGTGCTGGCGGTCGCGTTCGCGGGGATCGCGCGGACCCGGGGTTGGTCGGAGTTGACCGATCTGGTGGACGGCATGGTCTACGGCATCACCGTGGGTCTTGGCTACAGCACCGGCGAAATCCTGGCCCAGCAACTGGCCTCCTCGCACTCCACCATCATTCCACTGCTCCAGAGCCCCGGCCGGGCGATCATCGGCAGTGCGCTCGCCGGGCTTTCCCACGGCGTCTTCGGGGCGCTGGTCGGGCTCGGGTTCGGCGCGGCGATCGAGCGGCGAAGCCTGGCGACCTGGCTGGTTCTCCCGCTGGCGGGCCTGGCCGCGGCCATCGGTGCCGACGGCCTGTTCCGGATCCTGGCGCACGGCAATGCTCTTGGCGGCCAGGCGGGGGTGACCCGGGCCTGGCTCGCGGTAATTATCCCGATGGCGGCGATGATCGTGATCGGGTTGTTCGGACTCCAGGCCGAGCGCCGGATCATCCACGCCGAGCTGGTGGACGAGGTGGCGGCGGGGACGCTGTCCTCAGCCGAACTCGGACTGCTGGAGAGTTTCTGGAGGCGCCAGTTGACCTACGTGTCCCTGCTACTCCAGGGCCAGGTGAAGCGCTGCCTCGACCTGGCGGCGCTGCACAACCGGCAGGTGCAGCTGGCGCTGTTCAAACGCCAGGCGGCACGCGCCACCGAGCCTGCCCGGGCTCAGCTGCAGAAGAAGGTCACAACGGTGCGAGCCGCACTGCACCGGGCCCGAGCGGCCGTCGCGCGTGCGTTGTTGATCGGCCTGTTGGTCAGGCCGTCAACCATGGCCGAGTCCCAATCGCCCCAGGGAACCTGGACGTCATTGACGCAAATCGTCGAGGCCGGCAAGCTGGATATCGGCGGTTATTGGGGAAAGACCCTTGGCGCCCGGTACCAGCCGCCACCCGCGGTCGAGCCGTACTCGGCCCGGTCGGCCTGTCGCTACCTCAAGAACAATGCCGTGTACTGCCCTCCCTCCCGGAGCATCTACTTTGATCCACCGTTCCTCCAGGGGCTCTGGAAGGACATCGGCGACTACGGCGCGCTATTCGTCCTGGCGCACGAGTGGGGTCACCTGGTTCAGGCATTGCCCGGCGTGATGACTGG
>JANMXA010000284.1:0-4748 GCA_031394255.1 Gemmatimonadota bacterium | reverse complement strand
CGCCGCCGTTCTCGGCGCGGTCCTGTCCATCGGGTGCAGCCAGCCGGAAGAGCCGGTCCGCCCCGACTTCGCCAAGTCGGCGGGCGGACTCTCGGTGGCCGCGACCGACCCGTCGTTTGGCCGGCGAGGGGACGTCGGGCTCGCGGTGACGATCACCGGATCGGGCTTCGATCAGGGCTCCCAGGCGTCGTGGGAGCGGGGCGGGACGAGTGACCCCAAGATCGTGGTGCGGTCGACCCAATTCATCGGCTCCTCGCAATTGGTGGCGACGATCGACATCCAGAGCGACGCCAGTTTGTCGCTCTATGACGTGGCGGTGACGACCGGGCTCGGCCGGAAGGGGATCGGGACGGCCAAGTTCGAGGTGACTCAGGCGCAGCCGATCACCGGGACCGAGACGGCGTTCGGCGTCAACGAGCGCGGCGAAGCGGTCGGCCGGCTCGGGCCGGCGGGGGCGTTCTACTGGAACGCGGGTTCCGGGCTCCAGACGCTCGGTACCCCGGGGCGGGCCCACGACATCAGCGAGGACGGGCGAACCGTGGCAGGGTTCACGGGGATCTGTTGCGACGGGGGGTTCGTCCATGTCAATGCGGGCGGCGTCTGGCAGTACACGGTGCTGCCGCGGGATCCGGCGGCCACGTCGCACTCGGCCCAATCGGTGGCGTCGGATCCGGTGACGGGGGCCGGGGTCATCGTGGGCGGGCACGAACTCTACTCCGTGAAAGGGGTGAGCCTCAGCCGGAGGCCGCGGCTCTGGTATTCCGACGGGGCCGGCGGGTGGACCCGGGTGGCGCTTCCGGCGCCCGGGGGCACCACTGACAGCCCGTTGTTCGACGTCAACGCCGCCGGCACGGCGGTGGGGTCGGTGGGCGGCCGGGCGACGGTGTGGGTGCCTAACGGTCCCGCGGCCTGGACCCAGGCGACCATCGGCGGGTCGGGCAGCGCGGCCCGCGGCATCAACGCGACCGGCACGATCGCGGTCGGCTTCGTGGCCGCCGGGGGCAAGACCGAGGCGCAGTACTGGAGCGGGAGCGGCGGCACGTGGACGGGCCACGGGCTCCCGGGCGGGTGCATCGAGGCGGTGGACGTGGACAGCCAGGGCCGGATCCTGGCCAACGGCTGCGTCAACGGGAACCGGAACACGCCGGCGGTGATCGATCCGCCCTACACGGCCGGGGACGTCCGCCTCCTGGGGGCGCTCGGGTCGACGGGGACGACGGAGGCAAGCCGGATGTCGGCGGGCGGGACTTGGATCGTCGGGCAGGCGGGGTACAAGAGCGGCTCGATCGGGGTCCGATGGACCCGCGACGTTCCCTGAACGTTAGGCTCGGCCGGAAGAGTGACGAGGGCGGATGGCATTCCATCCGCCCTCGCGTCGTTTCGGGTCCGCAAATGCCGGCGCGGCATCCGTGATATCCAGGGTCAGCCCGTCACCGTTCGGCACCCGCAACCCAGGAAACACCATGATCCTCCGCCTTCTCGCCCTCGCCGGGCTCGTCGTCGCAGCCGGCTGCTCCGAGCCCGACTCTGTCGTGCAACCGAACTTCGCCACCGGGGCGGGCCCGGCTCAAACGCCGGCCCAGATCCTGGGGGGGACGGAGTCGGTGTTCGGGGCCAACGCGCAGGGCGGGTTGGCCGGCCGGATCGGGGTCCCCGGCGCGTTCCAGTACAGCGCGGGTACGGGCGTTGTGACGCTCGGCACGCCGGGGCGCGCCTACGACCTCAGTGAAGACGGCCTGACCGTGGCCGGTTTCACCGGCGTGTGCTGCGACGGCGGGTTCGTCCAGGAGAACGTGGGAGGGAGCTGGCAGTACACCGTGCTGCCGAAGGATCCGGCGGCGGCGTACCACTCGGCGCGGGGGGTGGCATCCGATCCGACCACCGGCGCCGCGGTCTACGTCGGCGGGGTCGAGGCATATCCCGCGGGGGGCAACAACAGCAACCGGCAGCCGCGGCTCTGGACGCCGGGGAGCGGCGGCTGGACCCGAATGGTGCTGCCAGCGCCGGCCGGCAGTGACAACCCGCTGTTCGACGTCAACGCCTCCGGCGCCGCCACAGGCGAGGTGGGCGGACGAGCGTCGGCGTGGCTCCCGGACGGGGCGGGGGGCTGGACCGTTGCGATGTTCGGCGCGGCGGGCAGCCGGGGTTGGGCGATCAACGCGACCGGCACTATTGTGGTCGGCTACGCGGGATCCGCGGCGCAGTACTGGACCCTGAGCGGCGGCACCTGGACCGGCCACGGCTTGCCCGGGGGCTGCGCCGAGGCGGTGGACATCGACACGCACGGACGGATCCTCGCGAACGGGTGCGCCAACGGGAGGGGGAAGAGCCCGGCGGTGATCTCGCCGCCGTACGCCAGCGCGAACCTCCAGCTCCTGGCGGGGGTCGGGACGAGCGGCACGGTGGCGACGGCGCACCGGATGGCGGCGAACGGGTCGTGGATCGCGGGGGACGCGCCGAGCAAGAGCACGACAGTGGGCGTCTACTGGCGACTTCCGTGAGGCCATTCCGTTGGGCAACCGTCGTCGCCGCACTCGCCGGGTGCGGCGGAGGGGCTGGGGGCATGGAAGTCATGGCTCCCCCGCCGGCGCCGACCGTCGCCATCGTCGCGCCCGCGTCGGTGGCGGTCGGTGGGACACTGTCGATGTCCGCGACCGCGAGCTCCGGGGGGCAGATCACATGGACGAGCAACACGCCTTCCATCGTCGCCGTGTCGACGGGCGGCACGGTCACCGGTGTCGCGCCGGGAGCGGGCGAGGTGAAAGCGACGAGCGGAGCGGGGTCGGCGACGGCGCAGGTGACGGCATTGCCGCCATTCGTCGATTTGACGCTCGGCAGAAGCCATGCGTGCGCCCGAACGGCGCAGAACGTGGTGTACTGTTGGGGCGACAACGCCGTCGCGTCCCTCGGCAAGGCGAGCCCGGAAACCTGTCCGGCCCAGCTCCGACAGTGCAGCACGGTGCCGCGGTCGTTGGTGGAGGCGACCAACTTCGTGCAACTGAGTGGCGGCGGCAGCGGTGTCACTTGCGGCCTGACGTCCGACGGCCAGGCGTTCTGCTGGGGCAACAATCAGGCCGATTGGATCGGGCCGTCGGCCGACACCTGTACGGTGGAAGGCGTCGGCACCAGCGGGTGCAACCGCACGCCGGTACCGGTTCCAGGTGGCCGGACCTTCAGGGCCATCGCACTGGGCGGCTCCCACGCCTGCGCGCTGGCCTTTGACGGCGCCGCCTACTGCTGGGGCCTCGGCAGCGACGGTCAGTTGGGGGCCGACGCCGCGGAGACCTGCGCCGGATCTCCGTGCAGCCGGACGCCGGTGGCGGTATCGGGCGGACTCGCCTTTAGGTCGATCGCCCCGGGGAATGCGCACACCTGCGGCCTCGCCGTCGGCGGCGCGGCCTACTGCTGGGGAAGCAATTCGAGTGAGCAACTCGGCCGCGCGGGAGCGGGCGGCAAGACGCCCGCGCTCGTGTCGGGCGGGCATGCCTTCGTGGGGCTCAGCGGGTACTCGACACACACTTGCGGCGTCGATACGGGCGGCGACACCTGGTGCTGGGGCGGCAATGCGTTCGGGCAACTCGGAGACAACACGACCACTGCATCGTCGACGCCGCGCCTGGTGGCAGGCGGTCTCAAGTTCTCGGCCGTCGCGGCGGCGCTTGAGCACACCTGCGGCCTCACGACCGGCGGCGAGGGGTATTGTTGGGGCCAGAACACCGGACTGCAGGTGAGCGGCCAATTGGGCAATGGATCGTCGACGCCGAGTCTGGTACCGGTGAAGGTGGCTGGTGGCCGGATGTTCGTTCAACTCCTCGCTGGACGACAGACTACCTGTGGGCGGACGGCGTCCGGCCTGGTGTACTGCTGGGGGGACAACCGCTTCGGGCAACTGGGGGTTGGCAATCCGACGTTGGCTTACAGCCTGCTGCCGCTTGGGGTTGCCGGAGCGCCGTAAATCCCGCCGGCTTAGTCAGAGGCCAGACTGGCGCGTGTCGTTTGGTTCAGAACGGCCACCAAGACCGGCCGTAACTCCGGCGGTAGCCATAGCCGCCGCGGCCACCCTGAGAGTTCCCGGCCGAAGTTCGCGCCGACGCGGTTGGCCCCGCCGTTCAAGGGCACCTACATCTCGTCCGGCGGCGGCTTCGGGGTGAGGCTGGCCCGCGCGGTTCGCGGGAGGGACGCCACGGTCAACGCCTTCCTGACCGGATCGGCCCCCTCCGCCGGCTCCGGTTCGAGCGGTCATCGAGTCACCAGATCGAAAGCGAACAGCCGTCGCATGCGGAAGTAGCGAGAGCCATCCATGCCCTTGTTCGGGCGCCCTCCGCCGTGAGCGCGTACGCTGGGGGGGTGTCATCCTGAAAGCCGCCAGCCTCGACGTACTGCATCGAAAGCGCGCTAAGGGCGGTGCAGTTCGGCGAGGTCTCGTACTTGAGCTTCCGGTCGCGCACATCCAGTAGGCACTGATCGGCCGATTTCGACAGGGCTTCTGCCGTCATCTTTAGACGAGTGTTTCTCTCCGTGGAAAAGCACCCAGATCCGAGGGCACTGGAGAGAACAAACCCGAGAGCTGCGAGGCTATGTCCTGGGCTTTGCAGGAGTCTCGCCGCCCTGGCTCGAACCCGGTAAGTCATTTGTGCCTTCCTTCGTGGCGCGTGCCTCGCGGAATGCATAACTACTGTTTCAGCTGCAAGCCGACCGCTGGCAGTCGATTCCATTAGCGCTGCACCAAGCAAGATCGGCCAAAGCCA
>JANMXA010000283.1:0-3600 GCA_031394255.1 Gemmatimonadota bacterium | reverse complement strand
TCGGAGCCATTTCAAGGACCTCTACGCCTCGACCGGTGCCAGTGCCGTGGTGTTTCCCACCACCATGGTGCCGCCGGTGCCGATCGGTCAGGACGTGACGGTGACGATCGGCGGCAAGCAGGTGTCGTTCGAGACCGCCATCAGCCGGAACATCAGCCCGGGGAGCACGGTCGGACTCCCGGGTCTGGTGCTGCCGGTGGGACTGACCGCGGCCGGGCTCCCGGTCACGATTGAGCTCGATGGGCCAAGCGGCTCGGATCACCAGCTGCTGGCGATCGGGCTCGAGGTCGAGAAGGTGCTGGGCCGGATCCCCGGCCCGAAGATCGGCTGAGGTTCGCGGCCGGAATCAAGCGGCCGCTCGGTCCTCAGCAGGTCGTGGCGGCGGTGAGCCGCGCCGGTCGTGCTGCCGGCGCGGGGACCGGGTGCGCGGGGAATCGGGTGTTGGCGTCGTGCGCAGCGCGCTGGAGGAGACGGATCGTGGCCTCGGGAAGGCTCAGTGAAGACCCGCCCGAGAAGGCGACCGCCGCCAGGGTACGCGGGTCCCGACCGGTGATCCGCTCGTAGATCTCGAGAGCCGCGAGGAAGGTCCCCATCGGCGCGGGGTGGAAACTGTCGGGGCCGTAGAGGGGGAGCGACGGGTCTTCCCGCCAGGCCGAGCGCCACGCCTCGCCGGCGGGGAGAAAGACGCCTTTCACCGCGGCGGCGGCCTCCGTGAACGACTCCCGGACATCATCGAAGTAGGCCTCGCGGGACCGGTCGGGCCAGACCATCAGCAGCGCGGGGACGGCGCCCACGGCACGAATCTTCTCATCGAACATCCGGGTCCAGAGGATCAGCGAGTCGCGACAGATGCCGGGGGCCGAGGTGGGCCCCTGCTGGAGCACCACGAATTGCCAGCCGCCCTTCTTGATGGCGGCCGCGGCGTGGGTGGCGCCGTTCAGGTGATCGATGAGGGCCAGATTGGGGCCGGTCTCGGAGGCCACCACAACGGTGTCTCCCGCCGCTCGGGCGATCGCGGCGACGGTGGCTGGCAGGTCGTTGGTGTAGGTCAGGCTGTTGCCGACGAAAAGGACGTGGATTCCGCCGGTGGAGAGCGGGCCGGCGGTATCGGTAGCGCAGCTGATGAGGATCGGGGCGAGGGCCAGGAGGCAGGGGGTCCGGATCGTTCCAATCAGCACCGCGAGCAGTGACGGAGTCATACTGTCTCTACGGCGAGGCTTCGCGGCGGTTTCCAGGGCGGCGGGGGTCGTTAGCTTTTCTTCCTCATCCTTTCGCGAGATCCGATCGATGCGTCGTCTTCCGTTGCTGTGCCTGCTGGCGCTGGCCGCCTGCGAATCGACCCCCAAGGCGCCTCCGGCCGACCCGGCCGCCACGCCCGCTGCCGTTCCGGCTCCAGCGCCAGTCCCGGCCCCTGCCTCCGCTGCGCCGGCGGCCGCCAGCGGTCCGGTCGAGACCGCGGCCTATGTCCCCACGCTCAAGGTCGACCTCAAGACCTCGACTCGAACGCCAACAGGCTTGTACTACCGGGATGTGACGGTCGGCACCGGCCCGGTGGTAGCGGCGGGCCAGAGCGTGGAAGCCAAATACGAGGGATGGCTTCCCAACGGCACCTCGTTCGATCACGGCAGCTACACCTTCGTCACCGGGGCGGGGCGAGTGATTGCCGGCTGGGACGAAGGGGTGGTGGGGATGCGAGTGGGTGGAAAGCGCCAGCTGATCGTGCCGCCCGAGTTGGGATACGGCACGGCCGGGCGGGGCCGATTCCGCCGAACGCCGTGCTGGTGTTCATGGTGGAGGTGGTGACGGCCAAGTAGGGGCATTCGCGATGGACTATCTTGTCAGGGGACGGACATGCCATCGCGCATGGGAAATCGAACGCCGCGCGGCTGCACCCCAGTCTTGAACTGGACGGGCGCTGTGGGCGCCTGGCCTGCATGTTCGCAGCCGCGCCCAGGATTGGCCCGGCCGCTCAGTGCCGAGGCCGCGCCCGCGTTAAGACTAGGCCGTCGTACCACCCCAACCGAGCACTCGCCGATGACCATGAGAGTGGTGCTGATTTCAGTCGCGTGCGCACTCACCTCGTGCTCGCGACCGGGCCCGGTCACCGAAGCCGAGCGCCGCGAAGCGATCGCAGGGATCTCGGCGGTTCTGGATTCGATGAATGCAGCCTGGCGACGAGCCGATTTCGCCGCATCGGACAGGCCGTTGCTTGATGAAGGCCTGATGACGTTCAACGGCTCCCGTGAGGCATCCTCAGCCACCAAAGCCTTTGACCGGGATCATCCAGCGAGCGACATTGCCGGTCAGTACATCTCGGACTATACCCCTCGTTACGACGTCCTTACCCCCGATCTGGCGGTGACCAGCTCGGAGAACGACTTTGCGAAGATCGCCCTGGATAACACACGACAGCCCATGCAAGTTGCGCTGATGACGCTGGTGTGGAAGCGCACCAGGGATGGGTGGCGCATTCTGCACTATCACGAGTCGACGTGGCCGAAGGTACGGACTACTTCTGCCGAGTCGTTGGCGCCATACATCGGCGTCTACAGGAGCACCGATGGACCCGACCTGCGACTCACCGTTACGGGAGGGGCGTTGACCGTTACCATGGGGAACGCCCAACCCGTACGCCTGGAGGCGTTCACCGAGCCCACTTTTGGGATGGATGATACCAGAATGACCTTTGTGCGGAACCGTGACGGCAAGGTCCACGGTGTGCTCCTGCTGCGTCGCGACGGATCCTCCAGCTACGCCTGGCGGGCCGCTGGTGGTCAGGGGCGGCCGTGATGCCTGAGCGGTCCTCCCAGCGCTTGCTGCTGCCGGCGCATTGGATTTCCAGGTCAATTGGGCGGGTGTCATCGCCTCAGCTGCCCTAATCTGAGCCATCGTGCCGTCTAACCCGGTGCTTGCAGGCTGACGGGCGCCCTGGGTTCCGTTTGACAAGTCGCGGCCGCGCCCCGATGTTGATCGGCGGACGGCGCGGCCGCTCATTTCCGCTCGGCGCCCGCCGCTGAAGCACAATCCGTTAGCTCGCCCGACCCCGTCGCGACCTTTAGCTGGGCCGCCGCTAGGTAGCACTCCCGTGCGGTTGCGGTGACTCAGGCCTTCTGGCGTGGGCGAGTTACGACTGGAGGTCTGCCGTCTCACCTCATGGGCACCGTTCAGGTGGTCATCATGAGGACGATGATGATCATCATCTTGGTCTGGTGCTGCTGTTGTTGCTGCTCCTCCGCCGCCGCCCCTTCCTGCTTCTCATCCTGATGGTCATCATCTTCTTCTTCTTCTTCTGCTGCTGCTTCTTCCTAGGTGCTCGCGAGCGGAGGAAGTCTTGATGGCGAAGGGATGAACCACGCGAAGATCCCCTTAACGGTTCTTCGTTCACCGGTTGGCCACCGACTAGGTCTCAACCTCTCTAGATTTGCCGCTCGCCTAGGAATCACCCAAAAGCATATATATGTCCTCTTGCAACCATTAAGCAGACATATATATTGTGTTATCGACGCAATTAGACACCCGAAGAAGAGCCGAAAATGCCTAAGAAGACACTACCACTGCCGATCCCCGTCGAAAGGGCCCTTCGAAAGCTCGGATCGGACA
>JANMXA010000282.1:0-5643 GCA_031394255.1 Gemmatimonadota bacterium | reverse complement strand
CCGGTGGAGATCGGGATACGAAGAAAGCTGCTCCTCGCCCTTCCCCCCATGACACCGCGCACACCGCTGCGCAAACAGCCCCGCGCCCCGCTCGGCCAGTGAATCCGCATACCACGCCACCGTCGGCGGTTCCGGCACCGGCACGGCCAACCGCTTGGGCGGAAGCGGCGTTGGCCCGCCACCGATCTTGAACGCCAGGATCCGCCCGTAATTCTCATAGTGCGCCGCCGCCGTGGCCGGCGACAGCACCGGGTTCACCGCCCCGCCGAAACCCGCGATCACCGCCACGTACTGCTCGCCATCGAGTTCGTAGCTGATCGGTGCCGCGATGATCCCCGTCCCCACTTCGATCTCGTGGAGCTTCTCCCCGGTGTCGGCGCGGTACACCACCAGCTTGCCCGATCCGGTGCCCTGAATGACCAGGTTCCCCGCCGTGGTAAGCACCCCGCCGCCGATCCACTCGAAATCGCTGATCGGCACCCGCCACCGCTCCTTCTGCGCCACCGGATCCCACGCCAGAAGGAACTCGTGGGTGGCCATCGACGGTTCACCCCTGGTCGTCGCCCGAAGCTGGGCCTCCAGTTCGGGCGACACCGTCATTGGCAACTCCTGGCTCGCCTTGAACTCCTTCGGCAGTTCCCCGAACACCGCGGCCGAGCCCATGTTCACGTCCCCGGGAAGCCATTTGTACGTCTTGTCCCCGAACATGATCATGCCTTCGTCCCGCGCCGGGATGTACACCAGTCCGGTCTGGGGATTGAACGCCATCGGCTGCCAGTTGTGGGCACCCGACTGGGTCGGAAAGATTGCCGCCGGCCGGTCCTTGTACGTCGCCTTGCCCGTGATGACCGGTTTCCCCGTCGAATCAACCTTGCTGGCCCAGTTCACGTACACGAACGGCTCGGCGGAGATGAACTGCCCCGTTTCCCGATCGAGGACGTAGTAGAATCCGTTCTTGGGCGCCTGCATGATGACCTTCCGCGTCTTCCCACCGATCGGAAGGTCCGCCAGGATCATGTTCATCGTCGCCGTGTAGTCCCAGATCTCGCCCGGGGTGGTCTGGTAATACCACTTCATCCGGCCGTCATCGGGATTGATGGCAAGGATCGACGTCAGAAAGAGATTGTCCCCGCCCGAGGGACTCCGGAACCAGATCGGATACGGCGAGCTGTTCCCGGTACCGACGTACAGCAGACTCAGCTCGGGGTCGTAGTTCATCTCGCCCCATACCGTCCCGCCCAGACCTGAGGCCCAATCCGACTTGGGATCCCACGTCTTCCGGGCGATCGACACCTCGGGATGTTCATCCGGGCCCTTGGCGGGATCGCCAGGCACGGTATAGAACCGCCACTTCTGTTCACCGGTCAGGAGATCGTACGCCGTGACGTACCCCCGCACCCCGAACTCCGCCCCGCTGTTCCCGACCACCACCACGTTCTTCGCCACGATCGGCGGTCCGGTGATGGTGTAGTACCGCGAATCGCGATCCGTGAAGGTGTCCGCCTTCCAGATCACCTTGCCCGTAGCCGCGTCGAGCGCAAACAGCCACCCGTCGAGCGTCGCGGCGTAGACCTTACCACCCCAAACCGACAATCCTCGACTCACCACGTCACAGCAGGCCCGCCGCCCGTAGCTCCCGTCCACCGGGGGATCCCAGCGCCACTTCCCCTGCCCGGTCCTGGCATCTACCGCAAACGCCGTCCCCCACGGCCCCGAGACATAGAGCACGCCGTCCACCACGATCGGGGTCGCTTCCTGGCCATGCTCCACTCGCCCGCGGTGCGACCGCGCCTGGTACTCCCAGGCAAAGCCCAGCTGCTTCGCGTTGGCAACGGTGAGCCCCTTGAGCGGCGAGAACCGGTCCGCCTTATAGGTCCGGCCCAGGCCCAGCCACTGACCCGGCTCGGCGTCGGACTGCTTCCACCGGTCCAAAGTGACGTTGCCCGGCCCGGACTGGCGACAGGCGCCAACGGCGAGAACGGTCAGCAGGGGGAAAAGCCGGCGTACCATCGGGTCAACTCCATGGGAAACGAAAGAATCGGCCCGAAGGCTATCGACTGGACCTCATCGGCGGAAGGGATACCTTCTTCCGCATGACTTGGCTTGCAACCGTCTTCATCGGACTGCTCACCGGCGCACTCGGCCTGCTCGTGAGCGGCTTCATCGCCTCCCTGGCAATCGACTGGTACCGGATCTCCTCGTTCGAAGGCGGCTCCGGCTATTTCATGGTCATCATCGCCCTGCTCGGCGGGGCGGCGGGTGGCGTGATCGGCCTGGTCGCCGCCCGGGCAATCGCCGGCAGCGCGAACCCAGGATTCCTCAAAGCTCTCGCGGTCGCATGCGGCATCGTCCTGGTACTCGGGACCTCGATCGGCGGAGTAGCCAGGCTCCTGGCTGATGTCTCGCCCAGAATCGATGGCGAAACCCTGTTCGTCATGGCGGAACTCCGCTGGCCCGCCGCCGACACCACCGACCCGGCCTCCTATCCCGGCCTCGGGTTCACCCGGTTCAGCACCGGCACGCGGGGTCACGTCGTGCGCAAGAGCGAGACCGGCCCGTTGTTCGTCGATCAGGCCCGGCGCGAAGACGGCCGCTGGATCGTGACCGGCGTGGCACCAATCTTCACCGAACGCGGCGACCGGATCCTCGACCTCGGGATCGGTGACAAGACCCTCGGCGGGTTCATCATTCCTCTGGCGGCGCGGCCCGGCGCCAAGGATCGCGAGTGGAGCGCCTGGATGCCCCGCGCCCGGCCAGGCGCGCCGCCACTCCCCGACATGTTCACGGTCCGCTACCGGGTGGTCCGCCGCTCGGAAACCATCCGGACCGAGGCCATTGGCCCATTCGAGATCGCCACGGCGTCGGGCTACTTCTACAATGTGTCCAGCTCTTCCCGACTGGCGTCCCACTCGACTTTCACGATCAGCCATAAGGGCAAACCCGTGGCCGGGCTCGAGGAGGCCACGGGCATAGCCCTGGTGCCCGGCGCCGTGCCCGCCCTGCTGGTCACCGCGGGCGAACATTGCCAGCTCCTCACCGAGGACCGGGGCCGGCCGAAGGTCGAACCACTGACCTTTTGCAGCGAGCCGAGCGGTGCCCACCTCCTCACCGACGACCCGGAGCAGTTCCGGGCCGCCCATCAGGCCGAACCGGTTCCGGGATGGATCGATCGGTCCACCTTCGCCATCCGTGGCGTCTATCAGCTCGGCAATGGCGTGTTCGACACCCGCACGCTGGCCCACGCCGCGACGACCTATCCCGACGACCCCAACCCGATCAACGGGCTCCCGCCGATCACCCTGTCCCCCGACGGCTTGAGCTACGTCTGGTTCACGTTCCGCCACGGCTCCGAGGCCGACCCCGTCCTCGGCATCACCGACTGGAAGACCGACACCCACTATTCACTGGCGGTCGATCGCCCCCGGATGCGGTACAACGACTACCACAGGCTCGATCCTGCCTGGGTGGCCCACCACTTCACCTGGCTCCGCGGCGACAATGGCCACGACCGCCTGGTCGCGCGCAGAGACTTCGAGCCCCTCCCCTATCACGGCGAACTGACGCTCAACCCCGACGGGGAATACCAGAACTACACCATCCGCCCCGCCCCTGCGGCGAGCCGATGCGGCAGGCGCTGGTCGAGTTCCTCGTGAAGGAATTGGGCGCGGAGCGGATGCCTGGCGACCCCAACAACAATTTCTACGTGGTCCTCAAGATCGAGGGCAAGCCGTTCAAGCTGGCGGTTGTGGACTCCGACGTCACCTGGGTCTCGATTGACATGGACAAGGGCGACGGCGACCCCAAACTCATGGCCCGGGTGGCGGAGCGGCTCGACGCCGCTCTCGCGACCGGGAAATACGACCGGCTCTTCGGAAAGACCGAATAGCCCCGTCGGGCTAAAGCCGCGCCCGCCGCGGCCGATACCCGACGCATGCCCCTTCGGATTCTCTCCTGGCTGACCGAAAGCCGGTGGCGTGCTAAACCGCCGCGGCCCCAGCCCTATCACCCGGCTCCGGCCGCGGCGTCCGTGACCCAAACGGCCACCATTTCGGCCCCGGTCGCCGAGCTGCCGGCCCCTTCTGCCAGTACCGGCAACGCCGCGACCGCCGAGGAGTTCCGCAGCCACCTCGACGCCGAGATCGCCGACGCCTTGCAGCATCTCGAGGCGGCCCTGAGTCCCGAGGAACTGGCCGGCGACCCCGGCGCCCTGCTCCAGAACCTCTGCGGGGACATCACCGGCGCGATCCGGCGACCCCCGATCGCGGCCCAGCAGGCGCTCTCCGCCTGTCGCGACCCGAACGCCTCCCTGGGCCAGATCCTCAAGGCGTTTCATCAGGACCCCGCACTCACCCAGGCGCTCCTCAAGCACGCCAACTCTCCCTTCTATACCACCGGCGAGCCTCTGGCCTCGCTCGACGCCGCGGCCCAGCGCGTGGGATTGTCGGGCCTGCATGGCGTTCTGATGGGGTCAATGGTGGAAGGTTTGCTCTGCCGGCCCGGGGGCGAATACGGCACCATGGTCCAGCAGGTCTGGACCCACATGGTGCGTACGGCTCCCGCCGCCCGGCGCATTGGCCGAGCGACCGGCGCCAATCCCGAGAAGTGTTACACCCTGGGACTGCTCCACGACCTGGGCAAGCTGATCGTGTTCGACCGGCTGACCGCCATGCGGACCTCGGGCCGCCAGACGCTCCGGATTCCCCGGACCTTCTTGCGCGATGTCCTGGGACGGCTCCACGGGCCCATCGGTGGCGTCGCGGCCCTGCAGTGGAACCTCGACGTCGAGAGCGCCCGCGCGATCGCGGCCCACCCGCGCGAGACCTACCGCCGCTACCAGGATTCCTGGTACGGCGACATCGGCTTCACCCTCGAGGAGAGCGAGGGCGAAACCCTGAGCCAGGTCCTGGCCGTCGCGGAATGGTGGGACCTGACGACGACGGTCCGGGGGGAAAAACCGGACTACGACACCTTCTGGGCTCGCACCGGCCTGTCGATTTCGATCGACGACTGCCGCCAGGCGCTCGAAGAGTCCCGCTAGCGGGGCACCGGCCCCGAGCTGATCTCCACCCGGGCCGGGGGCAACTCGGCCACCACGTTCCCCGCCCACTCACTCGGATCCTCGCCGTCGGAGGTCGCGACGGCGAACGGGTCGCGCAGCTGGGATTCGAAATCGTCTTCACAACTGACGCAGATAACCACCAGCCCGGTCGTCTTCCGGGCACCCGCCACCTGAACCCCCTTGCGGTCCACGACGCCGTCCGCCGAGGCCAGTCTGATGTGCGGCGGAACCGCCCGTGCCGCCACCCGGGAAAAGACTTTCGCCGGTGCCGCCAGGACGATCTCCACGGCCGGAGAGAACGAGTTGGTCCGGAGCCAGCATGCAACGTTATGCACTTCCTGGTCCGACATCGCGGTCAGCACATAGCTCAACTGAGGTCTGATATCATTCGCCTTCGGCATCCTGCCGTCCTCGCGTAGAGAGTCGGCGAATGAGAAGGCAAGGCGGGTGCCGAGGCGGGCGGCTGCAGCGAATCTCGTGCAATATCAACGATCTGGAACGGCGGGATGGGCGAGGCGGCGCGGCGGCCTAACGTCAGGGGCGGGCAATGAGCGAGGCTCTCGGTCGGGACACCGCGGCGGCAA
>JANMXA010000281.1:0-1823 GCA_031394255.1 Gemmatimonadota bacterium | reverse complement strand
GTGGGGGTCGATCGGGACGTAACAGCCGCCCGCCTTGAGCACCGCGATGATCGCGGTGAGCGCTTCGGGTGAATTGCGGGCCACGATCGCGACCGCCACTTCCGGCCCGACGCCGAGCGCTGCGAGCCGGGCCGCCAGGTGATTGGCACGCCGGTCCAGTGTCCCGTAACTGATCGGTCCGCCCTCCCAGACGACGGCTGTCGCCTCCGGATTCCGGGCGGCGTTCCGCTCAAAGTCCTGATGGAGCAGCGCCGCACGGCCGGGTCCGGCGCCGGTCGCGTTCCACTCGTCCAGAACGAGGCGCCGTTCCGCGTCCGGCAGGATGGAGAGCTGGCCGAGGGGCGTCGCGGGATCGGCCATCACCGCGTCGAGAAGCGCACGGTACCGGGCCAGCAAGCGCCCGATCGTTGCGGGATCGTAGAGATCCGTGTTGTACTCGAACGAGGCCCGGAAGCCACCGTCGGGGACCGTCGTCAGCATTAGCGTCAGCTCGAACTTGGCGCTGTCCTTCGCCGCCCGAACCCGCGTGGCCTTGAGACCCGCGAGCGCCAGCCCGGCATCCATGCCCTCAAGGAGCTGGAACGCCGCCTGGAACACCGGGCTTCGGCTTCGGTCCCAGGCGAGGTCGAGCGCTTCGAGAACCATCTCGAAGGGCGCGTCCTGATTGGCGAGCGCCTCGATCGCCGTGTTCTTCACTCGGTCGAGGAAGTCGGCGAACGGCAACTCGGCGTCAATCGATGACCGGATCGCCAGTGTGTTGACGAACGGTCCGATCAGCGGCTGAGTCTCGGGCCGGTGGCGCCCGGACGTGATCGACCCCACGATCACGTCGTCCTGGCCGCTCATCCGGGCCAGCAGCACCTGGTACGCCGCCAGGAAGGTCATGAACGGCGTGGCCCCGTGGCTCCGGCCCAGCGACCGGGCCCGCTCGACCAGGTCGGCCGGGAGGATCGCCTCGCCGCGGGCCCCGTTGAACGTCTGCTGCAGTGGCCGCGGTCGGTCCGTTGCGAGTTCGAGCATCGGCAGCGGCGCCTTGAGTTGCTGCTTCCACCAGTCGAGCTGACGCTGCACGGCTCCGCGCTCCGCCGCCTGGCGCTGCCAGACGGCGAAGTCGGCGTATTGCAGCGCCAGGTCCGGGAACCTCGGCTCCGCGCCGGCAAGCGCCGCCTCGTAGGCCAGGCCCAGGTCTCCGAACAGAATGCCCAGCGACCATCCATCGGCCACGATATGGTGGAGCGACAGATTGAGGACGTGGTCGTCCGGGGCCAGGCGGTAGAGCGTGGCCCGGATCAGGGGGCCGTGGGCCAGATCGAACGGCCGGTTTGCCTCCTCCAGCAGCTTGGTGTGGATGGTGGGCATGTCGGGTGCGTCGCTCCGGCCGAGCGGGATTTCCAGCGCCGGAAGGACCAGCTGCACCGGCGCCTCGTCCTCGAGGGCGAACACCGTTCGGAGGATTTCATGGCGGGCGATCACGAGGTTGAGTGCGCGTGCCAACGCCGTGGCGTCGAGAGCACCGTTTAGCCGAAACGCCAGCGGAAGGGTGTACACCGCGGCGCCGGGCTGGATCTGGTCCAGGAGCCAGAACCGCTGCTGGGCGAACGAAGTCGGCATCACAGCCGCGTCCACGTTCCTCCCGTCGATCGTGTTCACCGGATCGGCGCCCCCGGACGCCGGAATTGGTCGCGCGCCACCGACACCATCGGTCCCATTTCGTCGTCGGCCTCCGGTGCGGCGCTGAGCCCCTCGACGGTCGCCGCAAGATCCATCACGCTGGCCCCGGTCAGCAAACTCGGGAGCGGAACCGTGACGCCGTGAGCCTGGCG
>JANMXA010000280.1:0-9277 GCA_031394255.1 Gemmatimonadota bacterium | reverse complement strand
GAGTTGCTGGCGACGCCGTTCAGCACGTTCGAGCAGCAGATCCGGAGTCAGCTCACCCGGATGTTCGGGCCCTTCGGGTTCGACGCGGCGCGCGACATCGCCGGCATTACGGTGAATCGGTGGTCTCATGGGTTTACGTACGAGTACAACGCGCTCGAGGATCCGATCTTCCCGGCCGGGAAGGCGCCGCATGAAATCGCCCGGCAGTCCTACGGCCGGATCGCGATCGCCAATGCCGACGCGGCCGCCTTCGCGTACACCGACGCGGCGATCGACCAGGCCGATCGGGCCGTGCGGGAGCTGACCCTGCCCGGCGCCTGAGCGGTCTGCTACTCCTCTCGAAGTACCCGGTTCGGATCAACACCCGCCGCCCGGCGGGCGGGGAGCCAGCTCGCGAGCAACCCCGCCGCGGCCAGGGCCAGGCCGCCGACCGCGAACGACGCCAGGTCGGTCGGCCCGACCTCATAGAGGAGCCCGTGCAGGACTCGCGCTCCCGCGCCCGCACCCAGCAGCCCGAGAAGCAATCCCGCGGCAATCGGGGCCATGCCCTGCCGGAGGACCAGGCCGGTCACTTCGCTCCGGTCAGCGCCTAACGCCATCCGGACCGCGATCTCCCGCGAGCGCTCCGAGACCGAGTATGCCAGGACTCCGTACACGCCAATGGCCGCGAGAAGGAGTGCCATGCCGGCAAAGAGGCCGAGGAGGGTGGTGGCGAACTGGATCCGGCCCCGTGAGACCCGGGCGATCTCGTCCATGGTCCGGACGTTGTAGATCGGCAGCTCGGGGTCGGCCGAGCGAACCGCCCGCCGCGCGGCCTCGACGATCGCCAGCGGGTCTCCCGTGGTCCGGACGATGAAAGTGGTCGGCGCGAACGGAGACTGCAGGGCGGGGATGTAGACGTCGAGCCCGGCCGGCTGGTCGGCGCTGGCGTACCGGACGTCACCGACCACGCCGATGACCGCCACGGTGGTGTCGCGCCGGAAGTACCCGGTGGCGACCCCAAGCCGCTTGCCCACTGGATCCTGGCCGGGCCACAGGCGGCGTGCTGCCGTCTCGCTGATGATGACTCCGTTCGGCGCCCCCACCCGGTCTCGCTCGTCGAACGCCCGGCCGGCCTTGACGGGAATTCTCAGGGCGTCGAAGTAACCGGGCGAGGCGTAGTGAACGCCGATAGTGCGGGCCCCGGCCTCGCCGCCGAGGACCCGATCGTCCACCTGGGTGACCACGCTCGCCGCACACGCGCCCTCGAGGGGCGGACAGAGATCGCTCCCGGCGGCGGCGACGCCGGGAATGGCCCGCAGGCCGGCCAGCGCGAGCGATCGAAACTGGATCGGGTCACGACCGGAAACGCCGCTGCCGGCCGGGTTGGTGCGGAAGGTGAGAACCCGCTCGGAGCGGAACCCCACATCGACGTCCGTCAGCCGGCTGAGACTCCGGACCAGCAGGATCGCACCCGTCACCAGCGCCACCGCCATCGCGGCTTCGGCCAGGACCAGTCCCTGGGCAACCCCCCAGCGGCCGCCGCGGCCGGCGGCGGTCACCCGAACGTCGTGGAGTGAGCCCGCAGCCGGGCGGCGCGAGGCCCGCCACGCCGGCCAGGTTCCGATGACGAGGCCGGTGATCAGCGTGGCGGCCAGCGCAAAGAGCAGGACGCGGCCGTCCAGCGTGGGTGTCGCGTCGAACAGGTAGGATGTACCGCCGGGACCGCCGCCGCTCTTCGGGCCGAAGGCCGCCAGCACCGGCCCCGCCAGCCAGGCCAGGCCGACCCCGATGGCCCCGCCCAGGATCGACAGAACCAGGCTTTCCGTCAGCACGTGGCGGACGATCGCCCCCCGGCTCGCGCCCAGCGCGGAGCGGACCGCGAGTTCTCGCCGCCGCCCATTGGCCCGGATCAGGAGGAGGTTCGCCAGGTTGATGGCGCCGATCAGCAGAACGGCTCCGGTGGCGGCAAACAGGATCCAGCCGGTCCGGCGGACGGCGGGGTCGACCCGGACGGCGGCGAGTGGCCGCGCCGTGGCGGTCCAGGGATGGGCCTGGTCGCCGCCCCGGAACTGATCGTCGACCTGGCGGCCGAGCGTTGCCATCTCCGCCTCGGCCGCCGCTACCGGTACGCCAGGCTTGAGCCGGGCCACGACGCTGAACCAGTGGTTCTGGGATTCCCTGAGTATGTCATCGTACTCGAACACCGGCGCCATCATCATTGGAAGCCAGAGATCGACGCCGTTGGACAGCCCGCCGAAACCCAGCGGGGCCACGCCCACCACGGTGAGGCGCTGTCCGCCGAGGGTAATCGAACGGCCGACGATGGCGCTGTCCGCGCCGAACCGCCGGCGCCAGAGCCCGTTCGACAGCATCACGACCGGGTGAGCCTTGGGGATCGAGTCGTCCGCCCGAGTCAGCGTTCGACCCACCGCCGCGCCAACCCCGAGGATCCGGAAGTAGTCGCCGGAGACGTACTCAACCCGGGTCCGCTCCGGTTCCCCGATGACCAGGTTGGCGTCGCCGTTGGAAAATCCAGCGATGGCCTCGAACGAGTGCGCGGCCCGGGCGGTGGCTTCGAACTTGGGATATGACCAGGGAAACAGTTCAACCGGTCCGGTGGCCGACTCGCGGGCTGAGATGAACAGGTTGACGAGGCGGTCCGGCTCCCGAAACGGGAGTGGTTTGAACAGGAGTCCGTCGAGCAGGCTAAAGATCGCGGTCGTTCCCCCGATTCCGAGGGCCAACGTCAGCAGCGCGACCAGAGAGTACCCCGGCGATCGCCGGAGGGCCCGGAACGTGTGGCGGATCTCGCGTCCGATCGCGTCGCTCCAGTCGATGCCCCGCGCCTGCCGGGCGTCGTCCTTGAAGCCCTCCACCGCGCCAAAACTCGCCCGGGCCCGTCGCAGGGCTTCGGCGGGAGCAACCCCCTGCCGCACCAGGTCGTCGGCCACCATGGCGATGTGGCCGCGCATCTCCTCGTCCATTTCCCGCTCGAAACGGGCCCGGCCCAGGAGCAGGCGCAGGGAGTCGCGGATCCGGGCCATCATGCCTGGAGATCCGCCGGCTTGGCGCTCATCACGGCGGCGATGGCGTCGACCAGACTGAGCCAGCCCTGCTGCTCCTCCTTGAGACGGCGCCGGCCCGCCGGCGTGAGCTGGTAAAACTTGGCCTTCCGGTTGTTTTCGCTTACGCCCCACTCGCTCGACAGCAGCCCCTGATGCTCGAGCCGGTAGACGGCCGGATAGAGGGAGCCCTGCTGAATCAGCAGAGCGTCGTTGGAGCATTGCTGAATCCGGAGCAGGATCCCATAGCCGTGCATCGGGGCCAGCGATACGGCCTTGAGGATCAGCATGTCGAGGGTGCCCTGCAACAGCTCGGGCGTGGGAAGCGGGGCCATGGCGTTCTCCTAGTGTGGCTAGGGGAAGCTACGATCACTCTCCTAGAACGTCAAGGAGAGTGGACCACAGAGGGCGTGGCGACCGGGGCAGCGTCATGCGACCGAGATCTGGAAGTTTCTCCCTTCCCAGCTTCCGCTGTCGTTCCACAGGAAGGTGAACTCGACCGCCCGGCCCGGTTCGAGCCCTGCCGTGGCGATATCCGCGGCATGGGCTCCGGGTGCAATGACCGCCGTGGCGGTATCGGTCGAGGTCACCCAGGCGTCGGTGGTCCAGCGGATGGTGGCGGGCCGAGGGAGATCGAGGCGGAGCGTGCGCCCGACGACCAGGGCCGATTGCTGGTGAGCGAAAGACCAGACGGAGATCCGTGGGCGATTCACCTGGCTCAGGTAGCGGGCGACTGTCTGCGACGGTTGATCGAAGATCCGCCCATCCATGAGCGAATGGAGCAGCTTCGCGTACTCGGCGTGGGCCCAGACGAGCGGCATCGCGGATCCCGAAGGACTCCCGTTGTAGAGCTCGAGCTCGGGCATGTCGGGCGCGTCCCAGATCTGTTCCGGAAGGAAGCCGCCGAGGCCGGCCTGGCGCCGCATCGCGGCGGCCAGACGCAGGGCAAAGGCCCTGTTACCGGCGGCGATTTCGTAGTGGGCCCGCTCTCCGGCCAGGAGGGGCCATCCTCGCCCGATGCCCGTGCCGTCGAAGGGGCTGCCATCCTCGTGTTCACCGTAGCCGTCCTCGTTGTATCGATGCCAGGTGGGGCCGTTCCGGGTTTCGGTGAGGAGCAGCGCGTCGATCACGCGGATCGTGTCGAGGATGCGCGGGTCATGGGCGTCGCGGAGCCCGAACCGGACCAACGCCAGCGCATCGCCGCTCACCATGTCCGCCGCCGCGATCTTCGTCCGATCGGCCCCCCGGTTCTTGAGATCCACCACGCCGAGGGGCGGTGCGACCGCATCGGCGCTCCCGATTCGGACATAGTAACCCGCCACGCCGCACCGGTCGGCCAGCGGCGTGCCGGCGGCGTAGGTCCACTTCTCGATGGAGGAATTCCAGTCGTCCGCGGTATCGCGGAGCCAGGCGGCGAGCGCCGGCTCGTTGAACCCGACCGCCAGGTCAGCCGCCGCCAGCAGGCCGGAGATCGCGACGGCGAGCGTGAAGGGCGAGTACCCGCCGTCCTCTTCCCATCGGTCCTGTCCGGTCCGGGGTCCGTGCATTGCGACGTAGACGGCGGCGCGCCGGACCATGTCCCACCATGTGGCCGCGCCGCGGGTGCCGGCGGCTCCCTCACGCACGGCCAGGTCCACCAGCAGGATCGGGAAGGCGGTTTCGTCGAGCTGAATCCCGTTCCAGTATGCCGTCCCATTCAGCCACATGTTCTGGGGCCAGTGGCCGTCCTGTTCCTGCGTGACCGCCAGGAAGCGGAGCATGGCCCGCATGTCCTCATGGGCGCCGATCGCCAGCAGGCCCGAAGCGGTCTCCACCATGTCGCGCGGCCAGACCAGGTGGTAGCCACCCAGATCGCCGTCGCCCTTGGACGAGCCCCACGGAACCGACAAGCTGGCGATCGAGCCGCCATCACAATTCATCGACATGTGCGACTTCATGACCGCGGCGCTGCTGCGGTAGAGCGGCAGCCCGGCGCTGTCCGGCGGTTCGTCGAGCGCGACGAGACTGTCCTGCCACGTCTGCCAGGGCGCCGCGTACCGGCGCTCCACGTCGTCGTAGGGGTCGGCGAGCGCGGCCCGCGCGTGGAGGGCCGCCGTGTCGGGATCGCCGCCGAACCCGATCGCAATCACGAACTCGCCGCCGCACCCGACGAGGTCGATTTCGCCGGCCAGCGCGACGTTCCCGTTCTCCGCCCGATCGTAGATCCGGGTCAGGCGGCCGTTGTCCTGGAGATCGTGCCACGCGTCCTCCGGGCCGGCAAAGCCGACTGTGCGACGAACCCAGTCGGCGGTGGACACCGCGGCGAGCGCGTACCGATCGCGCTGCGCAAAGAAGACGTCGTCCCCTTTCTGCTGGCCGAGCCATCCGGTGTTGCCGGCGCCGTGGTTGCCCAGGTGGGGGCTCAGCACCAGCGTGAGGGTGTAATCGGCCAGGCTTCCGACCAGCGGCGTGAAGCGAACGTGCTGGAGCACGACGTCATACTCGGGCGAGGTGCATATCCGCTTCTCGATGACGTAGCGGCCCAGGTTGCAGGTATTGCGGAATCGGAAGGCCGGAACGCCCGGGGCCAGCCACTCCACGGCGGGGGTGCAGTGGCGTTTTTCCTCGCTGAGGAAGTCCGCTGCCGTGACGATGAAGCCGGCGTCCCGCAGGCAGGCGGTGTCGACCTCGGGGAAGTAGATCTCGTTCAGGATGCCGTGGCTCGCCGTGAACCAGACCCGCGAGGCCTCGCCCATGGCGGTGCCGACCGCACTCTTGGTGCTGCTCGTCCAGCGTGGCTCGATGCCCGGCCATCCGGGCGCGGGTCGGCCGGCTTCCGTCATTCCACCCGGCCGTCGTTCGGTCCGCGACCGTGCAGCAGCGATGCCGCGCCTTGGTCGAGGAGCAGGACCACCCGCTCGGCGTTGGCCACGATGCGGGCGACCGGGGTCTTCCCCACGCCGGACACGGCGTCCCGGATTGCCTCCGCCTTGGACGCCCCGAATGCCGCCACGACGACCCGGCGGGCCCCGACCAGCACGGGCAGTGTAAGGGTCATCCGGCGGCGAGGCGGTTTGGGCGAATTGAAGATCGGCAGGACCATCTTCCGGGTTTCCGAGAGGGCAGAATGCCGCGGGAAGAGCGAGGCCACATGGCCGTCCTCACCGACGCCGAGCAGCGCCAGGTCGAGCCGCCCCTCCTCGCCCAGCGCGAGCGCCAGGTCGGCGGCGTACTGCTCGGCCGCCGCGCCGAGATTCGAGGCGTCGGCCGGCATCAGGTGCCGCACGGCTCCGGCGGCCGGGGTGCCGGCCAGGAGGCGGGCCGCCAGACCGGCATTCGACGTCGGATCGGTGGCGGGAACGGCGCGTTCGTCACACCAGAACAGGTCCACGACGTTCCAGGGCCGGCGCACCATGGCAAGCCGGGGCAGGAACCGCTCCGCCACCGATCCGCCGGGGATGGCAATCACGCAGCGGCCACCGCGGGCGAGGGCCTGATCTGCGGCCGCGGCGAACTCCCCGGCGAAGGTTTCGGCCAGGGTTTCGGGTGTAGCGACCTGCAGACGAGGATGACCCATTTTGTCGGCGCGCTTGCGACCTCCAGCTGTCTCGGAGGTGAACAGCTTGTGCTAAGGTAGCAGGTGGCTACGTTTTCCGTCGATCTGCCTGACGGCAGCGGGAGGCTTTGATGGACATTGGGATGATCGGTTTGGGCCGGATGGGCGCCAACATGGTGCGCCGTCTCATGCGGGGCGGCCATCGCTGTGTGGCCTACGATCGTTCACCGGAAGCGGTGGCCGCGCTGAGTGCGATCGGCGCGGTCGGCGCCGCCACCGAAGCGGAATTCATCCGCGCACTGCCCCAGCCACGAAACGTCTGGCTGATGGTGCCGGCCGCTCTGGTGGACCAGGCGATCGACGGACTCGTGCCGCTCCTGTCGCCCGGGGATACCATCATCGACGGCGGGAACTCCTTCTTCCAGGACGACATTGCCCGGGCCGTCCGCCTCAAGGCGGCCGGCCTGCACTACGTCGACTGCGGCGTGAGCGGGGGCGTCTTCGGTCTCGAGCGCGGCTACTGCCTGATGATTGGCGGCGAACCCGAGATCGTGAAGCATCTCGAGCCGATCTTCGCGACGCTGGCACCGGGGCAGGGGGCGGTGCCGCCCACGGTCGGGTTTCTGGCCGGCGGCACGGCCGACCAGGGCTATCTCCACTGCGGGCCTGCCGGCGCCGGGCATTTCGTGAAGATGGTCCACAACGCCATCGAATACGGCATGATGGCGGCGTACGCGGAGGGCTTCAATATCCTGGCGCATGCGGGGGCCGGCGCGCACGCGCGCGAGGTGGACGCCGAGACCACGCCGCTCCGTCACCCGGAACACTATCAATATCAGTTCGACGTGGCCGGCATTGCCGAACTCTGGCGTCGCGGTAGCGTGATCCCGTCTTGGCTCCTCGATCTCTCGGCCCAGGCGCTGGCCGCGGACCCCGGGCTGGCCAAGTTCGGTGGCCGGGTGTCCGATTCCGGTGAAGGCCGCTGGACGCTGGCCGCCGCGAATGATCTGTCCGTGCCGGTCCACGTCCTGTCGGCCGCGCTGTTCGAGCGGTTCACGTCGCGCGGCGAAGCCGATTTCCAGAATCGGCTGTTGTCGGCGCTCCGGTTCCAGTTTGGTGGTCACGTGGAGAAACCGGCGTCGTGACCACGGGCCGCTCGGACGCCCTGGTGTTTTTCGGCGCCACCGGGGACCTCGCCTACAAGAAGATTTTCCCGGCGCTCCACTCCATGGCCAAGCGGGGAGTGCTCAACGCCCGGGTCGTGGGGGTCGCGTCATCTGAATTCTCGAACGCCCAGTTGGTGGAGCGGGCCAGGGCCAGTATCACGGAACACGGCGGCGGGGTCGACGACACTGCCTTTGCCGCCCTCGCCGCGTCATTGTCCTACGTTCAGGGCGACTACCGGCAGGCCGAAACGTTTACTCGCCTCCGCACGGCCCTCGACGGCGCGACCAGCCCGCTTTTTTACCTCGCCATCCCACCCTCGCTCTTTGGCGCCGTGGTTGAAGGCCTGGCGGCGGCCGGCTGCACGACCAACGCCCGGGTGGTACTCGAGAAACCGTTCGGCCGTGATCTGGCCTCGGCCCGGGCGTTGAACGTGACGCTCCACGCCCGTTTCGAGGAGGGATCGATCTTCCGGATCGATCACTACCTTGGCAAGGAGGCGGTCCAGAACCTTCTCTATTTCCGCTTCGCCAACGCGTTTCTCGAGCCGATCTGGAACCGGCACTACGTTGAAAATGTCCAGATCACGATGGCCGAATCGTTCGGGGTGGAGGGCCGGGGCAAGTTCTATGAAGAGGCCGGCGTCATCCGCGACGTGATCCAGAACCATCTGTTGCAAGTGGTCGGGTTTCTGGCGATGGAACCGCCGAGCAGTTCGTATCAGGAAGCCATCCGGGACGAGCAGGCCAAGATCCTCCGGTCGATCCAGCCGATGCGCCCTTCCGATCTGGTGCTGGGCCAGTTCGAGGAATATCGGGCCGAGCCCGGAGTGGCCGCCTACTCCAAGGTGCCGACGTTCGCGGCGGTAAAACTGCAGATCGATTCCTGGCGCTGGGCCGGGGTGCCGTTCTACATCCGGGCCGGCAAGCGACTGGCCACGACCGCGACGGAAGTCAAAGTCGAACTCAAGGCGCCGCCCCAGGTGGTGTTCCGGGATGCCGCGCCGTCCATGGGCAATCACGTTCGCTTCAGGCTCGGGCCGGATGTGGTCATCGGACTCGGGGTGAGCGCCAAACGCCCCGGCGAGGGCATGGCCGGTCAGGCCACCGAGCTTTCGCTGGCCCGGCAGCACTCGGCCGACGAGATGGACGCGTATGAGCGGCTGCTCGGCGACGCGATGAATGGGGACGCAACCCTGTTCGCCCGGCAGGATGTGGTGGAGGCCGCCTGGGGCATCATCGACCCGCTGCTCGAGTCAACGCGGGCCCCGACGCCCTACCGCTCCGGAAGCTGGGGGCCACCCGAGGCCGATTTGCTGCCGGCGGCGGTGGGTGGCTGGAGCAATCCGGTATGAAGGTTCTGGTCCTCGATATCGGCGGCACGCACGTCAAGCTGCTCGCCACCGGGCGGCGCACTCCGGTCAAGATCGATTCGGGGCCGACCCTCACACCCGCGGCGATGGTCAAGTCCGTCAAGGCGGCGACCGAGGGATGGAACTATGACGTGCTCTCGGTGGGTTTCCCCGGACCGGTGG
>JANMXA010000279.1:0-1934 GCA_031394255.1 Gemmatimonadota bacterium | reverse complement strand
CCGCGACTCGGGCGCGGCCGCGGCCGCGCCGGCGCGACCCGACGACACGCTCAGATTGAGGGCCTGTTTGCCCGGCGCCGGTGTGGGGCCGGTTCCCTCCGAGCACGAGGTACCCAGGGCGAGCACAGCCAAACCGGTCATGATCTTTGAAGCCGACATGCGTCCTCCATATGTTTATGGGGTGCCGCCACCGGCTCCCCGCCACGCTGCTTCAATGGCAACGGGAGTGCCTCCGATCTTCAATTCTCAAACCATTGTTTGACAAGGACTTATGAACGTGGTTGACGAAAAGACCGGGGAAAGGGCGGAACGGATCATCACACGCTGGAACGAAATGGTGCAGGTCATCGCCGTCGCGGGTCTGCTCCTTTCAGCTTGTGGGAAGGCTCCGGCGTGCGACCGATGCGATACCCTCCAGATTGCCGCCACGGGCGAGCCCACGACGCTAGTCCCGCCGCTCATCAGCGAGACGGTCGGGCGGGACATCGGGGACCTGGTATTCGAACGACTGCTGGTCCTCCGCGAGGGAGGGTCCCCGGTCGATACCGCCGCCTACGAACCGGGTCTTGCCACCCAATGGGAGCGGGTCGATTCGCTCACCTGGAGGTTCACGCTCCGACCAGGCGCCCGGTGGAGCGACGGCCGGCCGGTCGAGCCCGACGACGTAATTTTTTCCTTCGCCGCCTACACCGACACGGCGCTGGGTGCGCCGGCCGGCTCCTCGCTCAATGGTGTCGTGGTGGCCCCGGCCGGCCCGGGCCAGGTGACCCTCCGATTCCCGCGCGTCTACCCCGAGCTCCTGTTCGACGGGGCGACCCAGGTCAGGATCTTCCCGAAGCATCTGTGGGCTGCGCTGCCCCGATCCGGCTGGGGCTCAGATTCGAGCCTCAAGCGACTGGTCGGTTCGGGTCGGTACCGGATCGTAGACTGGACCCGGGGTCAGTCGCTCCGCCTCGAGCGAGTCGACAGTTCCGGCGGGGGGTTCCGGCGGGTGGTCTGGCGGTTCTCCGAAGACCAGGACGCCGCGCTGAACCTGGTCCTGAGCGGCGAAGCCGACCTCCTCGAGACCGTCACCAGCCCCGCCGCCCGGAACCGAGTCGCCAAGGATTCCAACGTGGCACTGCTGCGCTACCCGTCGGCCGTCTATGGGTTCCTCGGGTTCCGTCACGCCGACGCCACGGGCGCGGCCCACCCGGTTCTGGGCGACCTGGCGGTGAGGCGGGCACTTGCCCTCGCGATCGACCGGCCAAGCGCAGTCCATGCGGTGATTGGTCCGGACGCGGCGGCAACGCCCGGGCCGGTGTCCCCCGCGAGCTGGATATATGGAGACAGTCTCGGCGCCCCGGCCTTTGATCCGGCCCGGGCCCGGGCGCTCCTCGACTCGGCCGGCTGGCGCGAAGGCGCCGATCAGATCCGGCATCGCGGCGGTCGGCCGCTCGCGGTCGACATTCTGGTCCCGTCCACCAGTTCCGCCCGTAAGCAGCTGGCCGAGACGATTCAGCAGATGTGGAAGGCAGTCGGCGTGGCGGCCACGATCACCGGGGTCGATTTCCCGGTCTTCCAGCAACGGCTCGCCCAGGGCCGGTTCGACGCGATGATCGGGGCGTGGCTCGATGAGCCGAGCCCCCGGAACCTGGCAGACCAGTGGACCAGTGCCGGCATCGGCAAGCTCAATTACGGCCGGTACCGAAGCGCCCGATTCGATTCAAGTTTCGCCGCCGCCAGCGGGACGCGTGACCCGGTCGCGGCCCGGGCCGGCTGGCAGCGCGCGATCCGGGTGCTGAACGACGAGGCGGCCGCGGTCTTCCTGTACTCGCCGACCAACGCCGCCGTGCTGACCCGCCGCCTCTCGGGTATCGAACTCGATCCTTTTTCATGGCTGCATCAGATCAACGCCTGGAGCAAAATCCCATGACCCCGGAAGACACCCTGCC
>JANMXA010000278.1:0-8327 GCA_031394255.1 Gemmatimonadota bacterium | reverse complement strand
CGTCCGATGACGGCGGCGGGCGGGTCCCGCGGCAATGCGGGGTCGAGGGCGTCGAGCGCGACCTCATGCCAGGCCGGTTCGAATCCCAGCAGAACCGCAAGGCGCGGGAGGTCTTGAAGCGATTGGAGATCAAGGGATTCGGCCGGCACGAGTCAGGTCCTGGAGCTTGGTTGCTCCACACTAGGACCTGCGACCGCCGAGGTGTGAACCGAACCAGCGCGAACTGGATCGTTTCAGCGCTTAATGGTGGACTTCGTGGGAAATGATGGCTTCGAGCTCGTTCCGGATCGTGTGGAGCCAGGCCTCCAGGTCACTGCCATCCGGTACCCGGTCGGGCGCATCGCCGTCGGCGGCCGGAATCAGGGTCTTCACCAGCTCGTCGGTATACCCGACCACGGCCATGGCGACGCCCTTGTCCACCAGCCGGTTGAGCCGGAGCAGCAGGGCCATGCCCTGCCGGGGTCGGAGCGCGGCAATCGCCGGGGCCAGATAGCGGATCAGCAACTCGCGGAGATACTGCATTTCTTCCACCACTTCGCCCGCCGCGAGCCCCCGCGCCGCGGCATGGCGGCCGTACCGCTCGGTCGCCTTGGCCCAGACCGGGCGGACTTCCCGGCGGAGCGGACCGATAAGCGCAGCGAACACCTCGAGCAGGACTCGGAACTCGGCATCGGCAAGCTCGGCCGAGGCGGTCCGGGTGCTGGTGATGCGGTCGCCGAGCCACTCGACCCACCGGGCGGCCATTTCGTCGCGGTGCTGGGTGACCGCCCTGCTGGCGGTGATCAAGGTGGGGTGGGATGCGCGCAGTGGGTCCGCCTCCCGAAGGGATAAGGGTGATTGCGGAAGCAATACTAATCGGGCGGTCGATCGAATACATGGCCGACTGGCGCCGGGGGCCGGCGGGCGTCACTTTCCGGCATGGCCACTCCAACACTGTCCAAGACCAGCCTGCCGGGCGTCCTGGGCGAAATCATGATCGACGTTCGCGCCTCCGACCGGAAGACTCCCGGGCCGGCGGTGATTGTCCTCCACGGCTTCAAGGGGTTCAAGGACTGGGGCATGTTCCCCCCGTTCGGCGACCGTCTGGCCCGTGCCGGTTTCGCCGCCGTCTCATTGAACGTGAGCGGCTCCGGCGCCGACGACCGGGGCGAGTTCACCTTCCCCGAGCGCTTCGGCCACAACACCTTCTCCGCCGAACTGGCTGATCTCGACCGGGTCCTCGAGGCCCTCGATCAGGGGGCGCTCGATGTCCACCGGCCCACGAGTGTCGGCCTGGTGGGGCACTCCCGCGGCGGCGGGATGGCGATTCTGTTTGCCGAACGCCGGCCGCGGATCGGCGCTCTGGCCACCTGGGCGGCGATCTCTGACGTTAGGCGCTGGCGGCCGGAGCAGATGGCGGCCTGGCGCCGCGAGGGGCGGATCGACATCACCAACGCCCGGACCGGTCAGGTTCTGCCGATGTATCCCGACACCCTCGACGACATCGACGCCCACGCCGCGTCGAGCCTCGACATCGGCGCGGCGGCGGCCAGGCTCCGGAGGCCCTGGCTCCTGGTCCACGGCTCGGCCGACGAAGCCGTCCCGGTGGCGGAGGCCATGAACCTCGACCGGGTCCGGCCGGCGGGTGCCGGGAACGAACGGTTGATCCTCGACGGCGCCGGCCACACCTTCGGCGCCGTCCACCCGTTCGCCGGGATGACGTCGGCGCTCGAGGCCACCGTCGATGCGACGGTCCGGTTTATGGCCCGCCACCTGATCTGATGCCTTGACCCGGCCGGGCGGCCGGGCCAACATCCAGCCATGCCCATTTTCGAATATCGTTGCGACCAGTGCGGCCAGGCGTTCGAGGAACTGGTGTTCGGCTCGACCAAGGTGGCATGCCCGAAGTGCCAGGGCGCCAGAGTGACCAAACAACTGTCCCTGCCGGCCCGCCCCGCGGCCGCCGCGGCCAAAGCGGCCGGCCCGGCCTGTGACGCCGGCATGCCGATGGGCGGCGGGTGTTGCGGCGGCGGAGCCTGCCACCAGCATTGAGCCGAATCGAACGCCTCGCGGCCGCTCTGGCCGTCCGTGAGCCCCACACCGTTCATGATCCCGAGCGGAAACTGGCGGCGGTCGCGGTCATCGTCGCGCCGGACCCCGATGCCATTCTGCTGATTCGGCGGGCCGAGCGGGAAGGGGATCGCTGGTCGGGTCAGATGGCCTTTCCCGGCGGACGCTGGTCGGCCGGCGATCCCGATCTCCTCACCACCGCCACCCGCGAAACCCTGGAAGAAGTCGGTGTCGATCTGGGCTCCGGCCGCCTGATCGGCCGGCTCGATGACTCGGCGCCCCGGTCGCAGGTCCTGCCGCCAATCATCGTGACGCCGTACGTGTTTGTGCTGAAGCACCGACCACCGCTCTATCCCAATCACGAAGTGGCCGGCGCGTTCTGGGCGCCGATCGATCGACTGAACGATCCGGCGGTCTACCGCCCGTTCGACTTCGAGGCCCGTGGCATCCGGATGCAGCTCTCCGGATACCATCTCGAGGAGGGCGTGGTCTGGGGCATGACCGAGAGGATCCTGACGTCGCTGCTCCGGATCATGGGCTGATCAGCGCCGGTACCCGAGGTACTGGCTGGTGTTGTAGTACTGCTGGTTGAACTGCTTCTGTCCAGCGTAGTAGGCCCCGTTGATGCTGGCCGTGAAGATCTGGTCGCCCCGCATTTGATAGTCGAGGTCGCCGGTCGCGAAGGCCACAAAGCCGAACCCCGTCACGAGCAGCCCCGAGAGATCCGACGCCACGTTCGACGTCGGGTCGTTGGTGTAGAGAAAACCTCGGCCCTTCCACTGGGTGGTCCATAGATAGTCCACCGAGCGTTTGACCGCGTTCAGGATCACGGGGTCGGGCTTCCGCAGCCGGTAGTACTTGGCGAACGCATCGTTGAGCATGCCCACCATGTAATTCGACTGCTGCATCTTGAATGACGGGAAGGCGTAGGAACCGTCAGCGCGTTGCAGTGCGGCGGTCCTCGTCGCGAGCTGGTCGGCCAGGCCGCCCCAGTCGCGAGAGGTGTCACCCAGGAAGCCGGCCAGCAGGCACCCGATGATAACGCGCGCCTGGATCCGCCCTTCGAAATAGGGATAGTTCTCGCTCGTAAGGCGCTCCGGCGGAACTCCGAAGATCATGAACTTCGTCGTCTCGACGACGGCTTTGAGAGACAACGTGTCTCCTGTCAGCAGGTAGTGCGCCGCCAGACCTTCGAGCTGGACGTTGTGGGCCTGGGCCTTGTAGTTGTTGGCGGCCAGGTAATGATCCCGATAGCAGATCGCGACCTGGTCGGCATGGTCGCGGAAGATCTGCCGGCCGGTCCGGGCCCACATCTGATACAGTCCCCAGGCGCGGTCGTAATAGTTAGTGTAGTCAAAGCGTTGGCCCGGCCGGCACCCATCGCCATCCGCCGCCCACCGAACCGCCTCCTCCCGGACAAAATCTGACTCAAACCGCTGGAAGTTGCCCGGCGTCCAGAAGGAGGCCCGGATCGGGCGGATCAGGGTGTCGAGTTTCGGGGGCAGCCTGACCGAGAGCTGGACCAGCGCCGCCGAATCCCTGGGGGAAAGCCGGATCTGCTGCGCCTCGATCCGGGGGCCGACTCCGGCCCCCAGCACTACCACCAACCACCATAACGACCTTGCCGACATGACCCCTCCCAGGGCTCGAGGGCGATCGGGACAATAATGGAATTTCGGTCGGGCGCCGGTTGACGAAAATGTAGTCTATGCTAAATTGATTTGTAGTTTAACCTCTGTCTCCGACTTGGTTCCTGGCGACGCCGGCCGGCGTCCGCTGCCCAATGGAGGCCCTCGTGACCAGCGATGTTGCCCGGGAGCCGCTGACTCGCTCCACTGAGGATTACCTCAAAGCTATCTACCAGCTGTCGACCGACGGCGGTCAGGTTGCGACCACCGATCTGGCGGCTGCTCTCGGGCTCGCGCCGCCATCGGTCACCGGCATGATCAAACGACTCTCCGAGCAGGGTCTGACCGACCACGAGCCGTATCGCGGCGTGCGCCTGAGTCAGGAGGGGCGCCGGGTGGCGCTCCGGATGCTGCGGCGGCACCGGTTGATCGAGGCATATCTGGTCGGGTTTCTGGGTTACTCATGGGATGCCGTTCATGACGAGGCCGAGCGGCTCGAACATGCCGTCTCCGATAGCCTGATCGAGCGGATGGCCCAGGCCCTCGGCCATCCCGTCTTCGATCCCCACGGCGATCCGATTCCCGACGCCGACGGCCGCTTCGCCGAGTTTGTCCACGTTCCGCTCGCCGACATTGCCCCCGGAGAGACGGTCACCATCTGCCGTGCCGACACCCGGGACGATGGCCGGCTCCGGTTCCTCGCCGCGGAGGGGCTGGTGCCCGGTACCGTCGTAACCGTCCTGGCCCGCCAACCGTTCAACGGGCCTTCCACTCTCGAGGTCGACGGGGAACGCCGGATCGTCGGCCACGAGCTGGCCACCATGCTGCTCTGCTCAAGGGGGACCTGATGGGGATCGAACTGGAACTGGCTGTCCTGCTGGGGATCTCCATCGTGGGGCCGGCGATCTTCGCGGTCTTCGAGGTGGAGACCCCGTGGTGGCGGAAGGTGTTCAAGTGGACCATCATCACGGCCGTGACCCTCGGACTCCACGCGTTCGTGGGCCACTGGGCGCTGGTGATCCCGGTCGGCCTTGGCGCCGTGGGAGTCGGGGTTCATTTCTGGTGGTGTCGCGCCCAGGGTATTGATCCGGTCCGGGCACTCCCGCGCCGAAAGTACTACCAGCTGCGCGGTTGGTCCTGGCCGGATGCCTGAGCCTTTCCGCCCCGAAGCATCCAGCCTTCGACCCGACGATTGATCGCCAGGCGGTCGGCCGACCCCAGCCGGTACCAGGCCGCGATCTCCTGGATAGTCCGGCCGCAGCCATCGCAGATCTGATCCCCGCCCAGGCGGCAGACCTGTCGACAGGGGGACTCGACCGGGGCCGTCATTCGATCGCCGCCCCGACGGTGAAATCACAGTAGATCACGCCCTCCCGCTCAACGATCTCCCCCGCCACGAGGTCGATCGGCGTTTCGAACATCGGGCCGTCCGACACCACCGTGTGGAACTCGCCGTTCTCGCCGCAGGGGTCCACATTCGCCGGCAGCTCATCGAGCAGCCGTCGGTCAATGGCCCAGCCGGCGAACCGGGCCGGCACCCGCGCCGGATCGAGTGACGCGATGTGGGCCACGACCCCCTCCCGCAGCATGTTCCGAATCAGCAGGTCGGTGCGAATGCCCCAGAGCGGGAACACCGCGTCGAGTCCGAGCGGTGCCAGCATCTGCTCCCGGTACTGCCGCACATCGGCCAGGAACAGATCGCCGAACGCGACACCGGTGATCCCTTCCCGCGTCTCGAGCCCCTTGAGTGCCTCGCCCACGGCGAACTGATACATCTCGTTGGAGCAGGGCCACGGCAGTTCGATCTCGATCAGCGGGAGTCCCACCCGGGCTGCCTGCTGCCGGAGCACCGCTCGCCGCACACCGTGAGCCGTCACTCGGTCGAATTCGCGGGTGACGGTGCAGATGAGCGCCGCGACGTCGATCCGCTGCTTGCGCAGCAGATGCAGCGTCCAGGCGGCGTCTTTGCCGGTGCTCCAGGAGAGGGCCAGTGTCATCGGATCGGGTCGAATGATAGCCCGACCTGTACCCGGCGGCCGAGGGCGGGGAAGCCGTAGGCCTCCTCGTAGCGCCGCCCGAACAGGTTGTCGGCCCGGGCCCGAAGGGCGACACCCTGCGCCAGCCGCCAGCTTGCCAGCAGCCGGGCGTCCGCGAAGTTGCCGGGATCGACGAACCGGAACGGAAAGACGTTGAAGTCCGCGTCGATCCGGCCCAGCGCTGCGGTGACCCCAGCGCCTAACGTGAACCTGCGGCCCTGCCACGAGAGGTCCGCACCGGCCGTGTGTTTCGGCCGGCGCAGCAGCCGGCGCTCGTCCGGGGTCGTCCCGGCGGGATTGTTGGTGGCCAGCCACGTATACGCGATCCGGGCGTCGAACGGGCCGAACTCGCCCCGGCCGGCCAGTTCGATCCCCTTCGTCGTGGCCCGGTCGATGTTGACCGCCCGCCCGAGCTCCGGATACTCGGCCGACTCGAAGCCGATCAGGTCGGTGAGCCGGTTGTGAAAGGCCGTGATGCTCGCGACCGCCCGCCCCCGGGCGAAATATTTGTCGATCCCGATGTCGCCGCCTCGCGACCGCTCGGGCCGAAGGTCCGGGTTGGCCCTCTGGAAGGCGCTGCCATAGCGACCCGCGAGACTTGGCGGCATGAAGCCGGTACCCAGCGTAGCCCTGAGCTTGGCCCCCAGCCCGGACACGAAGTACGCGGCGGCGATCCGCCCGGTGGTCCGAGCGGTGAAGGTGCTGTAGTCGTCCCGCCGGATGCCCGCCGAGAAGGCCCAGTCGCGGCCCGGGGTCGCCAGCGCCTCGGCGTAGCCGGCCGCGAGCCGTTCCTCCTTGGGTCCGTCGTTGTCCCGCACCCGGCTCCATTCGGCGTTGGCGCCGGCCACGATCGACACGGTTGAACTGACCGAGACCCGGTGCTGCCAGTCGACCACCTGACGCGCCACCCCGAGCCGTGACACGTACTCGGGCCCGCCATTGTACCGGCTCCCGCCCTTGAGGAAGTAGTCCTGAGCCCCGGCCGTAAACCGGGTCGCCCAGCGGCCGGTGGGTCGGGCCTCAACGAACACGGTGCCCATCGTCTGATCGAACACCGTCGTGCCGACCGGCGTGGTGTTGTCGGTCCGGATGTCTCCGGGGCTGCTGTACGACTGCTGGAGGCCGCGGACCGTGGCGCCGACGGTTAGGCGTTCGGACGCCGCAAATTCGATCCGGAGATGCTGGGTTCGCTGTTCGTAGCCATTGTCCGGCCGCTCGTTGTCGGTGCCGGTGACGGTCGCGGCTCCCGCAATACCGAACCGTCCGCGGTGGGTCGATCCGAACGCCCGGGCCCGGTACGTCGCGAAGCTCCCGCCCTCGGTCGTCACCCCGGCCCGTGATCCGGACTCGATTCCGCCGCCAACCGCGATGACGCCGCCGATCGCGGCCCCGCCGAACGAGGTGCTCTGCGGTCCGCGGGCGATCTCGAGCCGGTCGAGCGGCGACAACTCGAACCCGCCCAGCAACGCGCCCGGATTGGCGTTGGCGTCGTTCACCCGAATGCCGTCGATCAGCAGGAGCGTCTGGTTCGAGTTGACCCCGCGGAAGAACGTGGACGTCGTACCGCCGGGCGCCCCCGTGGACACCAGGGCCGCCCCGGGCAGAAGCCGCAGGGCGTCGGCGAGCCGGGTGACCTGGCGGCGTGACAATTCCTGCTGATCGATTCGATCCGCCGCGATGGCGCGGATTCGGGCCGGCACGCTGACGCGTGCTGCTGTGACCACGACCTCCCGGAGGCGAACGGAGTCGCGGGGTCGCTGTGCGATGAGCGTGACGGGCAGGGACGAGACGACGACGACGGTGTACAGTGAGCGCAACATGGCAGGGTCCTCGGGGTACCCCCGGTTCCCCGCATGAAAAGCCCCGCCGGCATCCGGACGGTGCTGGCGGGGCGTTCCGGGGCGGCCGCGAAAACGGCACGCCACGTGACTCCCCGCTCCCTCCCTCGAGGGAATCATGCGGGCGAGACGAGGGCCGGTCTCCTGGCTCGAGGATCCGATCGCGAAAGTGACGCCTTCCCGCAGTGGTCCGCAGTGGCATCGAGTCGGGCGATCGGAACAGCATCCTCTTACAGTGGCGGGGCCGCGCCGGTGTTTCACCGGACTTCCGGAATGGCCCTGTCTCTCATGTGACCGCTCGGCATTCTTCCGAAACACCGAGCGGGTGACAAGCCTAGCCACTCGGTCCACCAGTCGCAAGTTTCGCCGGACGAGTCGTGGGTCCATTAACTTCGGTCCCGGAATCCGATGCACCCGTATCTGATGGCCGCAGCCGTGGCCGCCCTGTCGCAGTCCTCTCCGCTTCCCGGCGTCGCCGTCGAACGGCGCCTTGCCGAACGATTCCATGTCGCGGTCGGTGACTCGCTCGCCCTCACGCCCAGGGCGGAATCCCCGGCCCGTTGGTATCGGATCGAAGCGATCTACCAGCCCCGGCCGGATCCTGCCACGGCGCTGCGCGGCGAATACCAGATTCGCTTTCATCTCCCTGAGATCGCCGGGCTCCTCGGCGCCGGTGATCGCGTCGATCGCGTCGCCGTGGCCACCCGCCCCGGTGTTGCGGCCGACAGCGCGGCCGTTCGCCTGAACCAGCTTGCGTTCGGCTACCGGGCCTATCC
>JANMXA010000277.1:0-9873 GCA_031394255.1 Gemmatimonadota bacterium | reverse complement strand
CCCGTAAGTTGGCTATCTTCCAAGGCTTATGTTCGACGACCTGTCGTCAAAACTGACCGATGCCCTGAAACGGCTTGCCGGCAAGGGCGTCCTCAGCGAAGAGGCCGTCAAAGAAGGCTTGCGGGAAATTCGCCGGGTCCTGCTCGAAGCGGACGTCAGCTTCGAGCTGACCCGACAGTTCCTCGAGCGGGTTCAGGAAAAGGCCGTCGGCGTTTCCCAGTTGAAGGGAGTCAAGCCCGGCCAGCAGCTCGTCAAGATCGTCTATGACGAGTTGGTTGCGATGCTCGGCGAGAAGCTGGCGCCGATTGCTTTCGCCTCGGTGCCACCCACCATCGTGCTGATGGTCGGGCTTCAGGGCTCGGGCAAGACGACCACGGCGGGCAAGCTCGCCAAGCGGCTGAAGCTCGAGCAGAAGGCACCGTTCCTGGTCGCCGCGGACGTCTATCGTCCGGCCGCTGTGGAGCAGCTGGCCACGCTGGCCAGGCAGGTGGAAGTCGGCTTCCACGGGGAGCCGGGCCGGACGGATGTGGCGGGGATCGTCAAGCGCGGCATCGAAGCGGCGCACAAGGCCCGGGCCCGGAGCGTCATCGTCGACACTGCAGGTCGGTTGCAGATCGACGACGACATGATGACCGAGTTGAAGGATCTCAAGGCCGCGATCAAGCCGCACGAGATTCTCCTCGTGGCCGACGGGATGACCGGTCAGGACGCGGTGCGGATCGCCAAGGGGTTCCACGACGCGCTCGGTGTGACCGGGATCGTGCTGACCAAGATGGACGGCGATGCCCGCGGCGGTGCGGCCTTGTCGGTGTACGGTGTGACCGGGGCGCCGATCAAGTACGTTGGCACCGGGGAAGGACTCGACGCGCTCGAACCGTTTCGGCCTGATCGGATGGCCGGCCGGATTCTCCAGCAGGGCGACGTCCTGAGTCTTGTCGAAAAGGCCCAGGGGGCCATCGACGAGAAAGAAGCGGAGCAACTCGCCCGGAAGGCGATGTCGAAGAAGGGCCTGGACCTCCAGGACTTCCTCACGGCGATGAAACAGATGCAGAAGTTGGGGCCCCTCAAGAACGTGTTGGGGATGTTGCCCGGGGTCGATCCCAAGGCACTCAAGGCCGCCAACGTGGACGACGGAAGGCTCAAGCACCTCGAGGCGATCGTCCTGTCGATGACGCCGGGTGAGCGGGCCGATCCCGAAGTGATGAATGGGTCCCGCCGGTTGCGGGTGGCCAGAGGGTCGGGCCGGACGGTTCAGGAAGTGAACCAGCTCCTGAGCCAGTTCAAGCAGATGCAGAAATTCATGAAGGTGGCGGGGAAGCCCGGAATGCGCCTGCCATTCGGAAAAGGGTCGTTCCCCGGGATGTAAGGGAGAGGCAATGGCAACACGTATTCGTCTTCGCCGAGTCGGGCGCAAGAAACTTCCGGTCTACCGCATCGTGGTGGCGGATCAGGACAAGGCTCGGGACGGTCGGTTCGTCGCGATCATCGGTACCTTCGACCCCCGGGCGGAGGACTCGAAACAGGTCACGCTCGACGTCGAAGCCGCCAAGCACTGGGTCAGCATGGGCGCCACGCCGTCGGATACGGTCGGCGCGCTGCTCAAGAAGGCTGGCATCGGCGCGTGACGACGGACTCCGCCCGCCACCTGGTGGTGGGGCGGTTGCGGAGGCCGCACGGGCTCAAGGGCGATTGCGCGGTCTTTCCGCTGACCGACGACCCGGCCACGGTGTTCGCCGCGGGTCGGTCAGTCTGGTTCAGGAAGGTGTCCGGCGAAGAGGTCGCCGGCCCGGTCGTGATCGCGCGAAGCAAGTCGTACCATCGGGAATGGCTGATGGCCTTCGTGGGGTATTTTGAGCGGGCGGCGATTGACGGGTTGCGTGACGTGCTGCTCACGGCCCCGGCCGACACGCTCACCCCGCCGAGTGAAGGCGAGGTCTACCTGCACGAACTCGCCGGCTTTGTGGTCCAGACCGAGGCGGGTGAGGGGTTGGGCGTGGTTACGGCGGTCGAGGAGTTTCCGACCGGGCTCATGCTTGAGGTCCAAGGGACCAAACGCGAGTTCCTGCTGCCGTTCCGCAAGGAATTCGTCAAGCGGGTCGACCGCGAGGGGCGGCGCCTGGTGGTGGAGGTCCCGGACGGGCTGATCGATGTCTGACGATCGGCGGCCGTCACGGATCAATGTCGTGACGCTGTTCCCGGAGATCATGGCACCCTATCTCGGTGCCAGCATCATCGGGCGGGCGGTGGAGCGCAACCGGGTGGCGTTTCAACTGGTGCAGATTCGGGACTTCGCCACCGATCGGCACCGGACCGTAGACGACACGCCGTATGGCGGCGGAGCCGGGATGGTGCTCAAACCCGAGCCCCTGGTTGCGGCGGTCGAGTCGGTCGGCCCGGCGGGACGAGTGGTGGTGATGTCGGCGCGCGGACGCCGCTTCGACCACTCCATGGCGGTCCGGCTGTCGCTCGAGCCGGTGATGACGGTGGTCTGTGGCCACTACAAGGACATCGACCAGCGGGCGGTCGAAATCCTTGGGGCTGAGGAAGTCTCCATGGGAGACTTCGTGCTGACTGGCGGCGAGCCGGCCGCCCTTTGTCTGATCGATGCGGTGGTCCGGCTGCTGCCGGGTGTGCTGGGTGATCATGAATCGGCGAGTTCCGACTCGTTCTATGACGGGTTGTTGAGTCCGCCAAGTTATACGAGACCCCCGGAGTTCCGGGGGGTGGCTGTCCCGGAGATATTGCGGTCCGGAAACCACGCCCAGATCGAGGCGTGGCGGGAACGAGAGGCCGAGCGGTTGACGGCCGAGCGCCGCCCCGAGGTATGGGCGTCGTGGAAGCAGGCACACGAAGAGGGAGGTTCGCATGGTCCATCTGTCGACGTTGACCCGTGAGGGTCTGAAAACCGATATCCCGATGTTTGCCCCGGGGGATACGATCAAAGTGATGGTGCGGGTTCGCGAAGGCGAGAAGGAACGCCTCCAGGCGTTTGAAGGTGTCTGCCTTGCCCGTCGGGGCGGTGGCATCGACGAAACCTTCACCGTGCGGAAGATCTCCGCGTCGGTCGGCGTCGAGCGGATCTTCCCGCTCCATAGCCCGTCGATCGCGACGATCGAGCTGGTGCGGCGCGGCCGGGTTCGTCGGGCCAAGCTTTACTATCTGCGGAAGCTCAGCGGCAAGGGCGCCCGGATTCGCGAAAAGCGCGAGCAGATCACGGAGTAACGTTGCTCCGGGGCGGAATCAATGCTCCGTCTTGCGCGTGAACGGGCTGCCTGGAAAACCGGGCGCCTTCTGGTGGGTGTCGATGAAGCAGGCCGCGGTCCCCTGGCTGGTCCAGTGGTGGCCGCGGCTGTTCTTTTTCCCGCCGATGTGAAACGGCTGACCGGCATCCGCGACAGCAAGACGCTGTCCGAGGCCCAGCGGGACCGGGCCGCCGTGCTGATCCGCAAAAAGGCCCTGGGCATCGGGGTCGGCGCGGCCTCGGTGCACGAGATTGATCGGATCAACATTCGGCGGGCGACTGCGCTCGCCATGCGGCGGGCATTGGACCGGCTGTTCCGCCTGGTCCCCTCCGAATCGCTCTCGATTCTCGTGGACGGGTTACCCCTGCTCGAAATCGGCCTGGTGCACGAGGCGTTGGTGGATGGCGACGCCATCTGCCCCTCGATCGCCGCGGCCGGCATTATCGCCAAGACGGTACGTGACCGCCTGATGACCAGTCTGGCGGTTCGGTACCATCACTATCATTGGGGCACCAACATGGGCTACGGCACCCTGGCCCACATGAACGCACTGGCTGAATTTGGGGCGACGCCGCATCACCGAAGGAGCTTCATGCCGGTCACCCAGCTCCGACTGGGTCTGTAGGTCGCTTGACCGGCGAGACCTATTTCCCGATGACGCTGTCGGCTGTCTCCTTGAGTTCGGCGAGCATCGACCGGTGCTCGGTGTATTCGGGCAAGCCTTTCTTGGTCTCCGCGTCAAAGCGGTCAACAAACCGCCGCAACAGCGCGGCCCGCGCCTTGTCATCCTTGTGCCACCGGGCGACAGCCGCCCCGATCACATAGCCAAACAGATGATTCGGCGCCCTCTTCTGCAGCGTGTCCGCCAAGGCCTGGGCCCCGGCCAGGTTGCCCACATGCAGGTGCAACATGGCCAGGTGATACCGGGCGTCGGCGTCGACCTGGTCGAGCATGGCGTACGCCTGGACAGCCATCGGCGTGAACCGGTCGACCGTGACCTGGTCGCCGGTCTGCGCGGCCGTAATCACTCGCTGGTAGAGCCGGTTGAATCGCTCCCGCGGGCTCATGTTGCTGATGTCCGGCGGCGTTCCGGGCGGGGGGCCGTTCGCGGCGGAGGCGAAGTCAGGACCTGGCGGAGGGGCTGCCGGGGTGGACGGTGAACGTGCCAGGAGCCAAATCAGCGACGCGAGCGTCGCCGCGCCCAAGGTCCATGGCAGCCATCTCGGGGCGTCCCGTCCGGTCGCCGCGCCCTGGGGCCCTGCGGCCGTTCCACATGCCGGGCAAAAGCGACTGCCGGCCGGTACGGACCGGCCGCATTGGCGACAGCACGGGGTCGAGACCTGCGCTCCGCATCCGGTGCAGAACGCGCCGGCGGCCGGCCTGGAGCACGCGGGGCAGCGGGTGGTTTCTCCGCTTGGGTTGGTGGAGGTCATGCCGGGAAAGTAGCCGGAGTCAGGAACCGGAGCTCAAACCGACGTCGGTCAGATCGGGTGTTGGGAGGCGCTGGCGGGATCTCCTTGGCGCGGGCGCTTCAGCCCGGCGAACTAGTCATCGTACACCAATGCCATGTTTCCACTTGCCCGGTAAGTGGCCCCAGCAACTAAGCTTGACCGATTGACGTGAAGTCGGTCAGGCGGGGGATACTGATTAATCATTGGGTAACGAAACGGCGAAAATTGCGGCTCGGCTCAGAACTCTCGGCGCCGCATTTCCTTGAACATTTTCTTGGTCTGGGGGTCCTCGTCAGAGGCTCGGATCTTCAGAGTGTCGTCGTACTGCCGCGACCGGTCCTTTGGGGCGGCGACTTTCGCAGCCGCCTGTTTGACCAGCTTGGCGATCATCGCGTCTTCACGCTTGGGCATGGCATCCTCCTGGGTTCCTGAATTCTACATTGGAACGGTACCCTCATGCGACCCGGCACCGGGCGCGGCGGGGAAGTGGGGTGCGAATTATCTTAATAGCCGCTTCGGGGGCGTAGCTCAACTGGTAGAGCAACGGACTTTTAATCCGTAGGTTGTGGGATCGTGCCCCACCGCCCTCATTCCCATCTCAGGTCCCCTGCCTCAACGCCAGCTCTTGAGCGAGCGCAGATAGTCGTGCAGGATCAGGAACTTCTCGTACACCGGCACACCCTTCCGCTTCTGTCCGAACTCCGAAAACAGCTCCCGGAGCCGTCCCCGCCGGGTCAGGTAGAACCGGAACGTCTCGGCGAAGTCCTCCTGCGGGTGGCGCGCCGCGTAGCCGCTGACGTGGTTCACCGGACTGATGGCCACTCGGCGCCGCTGGAAATCGACCCAGGCGTCGTCATCGACGCGGTAGGTCTTGTTCGCCTCGCCGAAGGTTCGCCGGAAGGCGTCCGACCGGGTCCAATGCCAGTGGTGGAAAAGAAAACTGTGGCCCAGCTCATGGCTGATCAGGCCGATCAGCATCGGCCACGGGATCTCGTCCCGGCGCCGGACGCCAATCACGTAGCGATGCTCGATCTCGACGATCTTCGGATAGTCCGGGTCGACGCCCGAGACGCCCGGCCGGAGGAGGATCCGGTAGCCCCAGTCCGCGATCCCGGCCACCCGGAGCAATTGGCGAACCTGGGCCAGCGCTTTCGGGATCAGGTCGCAACCGGTCGCGTCTTCCCCGCACCAGGGACAGAAATCCATCCAGTCGTTCGCGCCGCGGGCGCAATGGGCACACTCACCTTCGAAACGGTCGTCCTCGTTCCAGTGCTGCCCACGACCGCACCACGGGCAATTGGGCATCGGATACTGAACGCCCCCGCCGCAGCCCCAGTCACACTTGGCATCCATCCGGAAACCCTTGGGCGCCTTGAGGGGCTCCCTCGACGAACGTTTCTCGTCGTAGACCATCGTCGCGCACCACGGGCAGTAGAGGAACTTGGGGCTGATGCTCCAGCCGCAATTCGGGCACTGGTCGCCCGCGACGTCGACCCGGTCGCCCCAGCGCTGGGCCCGGCCGCAGTCCGGACAGTAGGGCCAGTACCGCTGCAGCGGGGAGCCGCACTTGCACCGCGGGTCGTCGCTGGGCGCCGCCGCCCGACGGTTAGGCGCGCTCATATCGGGCCACCGCTTCGTCGACGATCCGCTGAATGAATTTGCCGTAGGGCATGCCGGCCTTGTCGGCGGCGTTGGCCACTTCGTGGCCCCGGGCGATGAACGGATTCGCGTTGGCCTCGATGACCCAGACCTCGTCGTTGTCGGCCAGACGGATGTCGATCCGGGCGTAATCCCGGAGCCAGAGCGCCTGGCAGGCGGTGCGACAGATCGCCTCGATCCGTTCCTTGGCGATGGCCGACACCGGGCGGGCGAACTGGTACCGGATCCCCTTCCGACGGCGATAGGGTTCCTGCCACTTGGTCGACTGGGTCGCGATCCGTTCCTCAGGGGCGTTCTTGTCCTTGTCGAACACCAGCTCCGTGAGCGGCAGGACCTCGAGCGTCGCCTCGTTGCCGATCACGCTGGCATACAGCTCCCGGCCTTCGATGAACTCCTCGGCGATCGCCGACTGAGCGAACCGCTGCTGGACGAACTCCACCCGCTCCTTGAGCTCGGCCAGGTCGCCGACCACCGAGGCCTGGGCGATTCCCTCCGACGCGTCCGAAGCCAGGGGTTTGACGATCAGCGGGAACCGGAGCGGCGGGGCCTTGACGATCGCTTCGTTGGGGGCCCAGGTGGCGAAGCCCGGCACCTGGATCCCGTGGTAGGCGAGGATCTTCTTGCTCATCGCCTTGTCCCGTGACACCAGCAGGCCGAGCGGAGGCGAGCCGGTGTACCGGATGCCGGCGCTTTCCAGCAGGCCGGGAAAGAGATAGTCGAACGGAGCGCCGCTCATCCCCTCGGCGCAGTTGACGACCAGATCCGGTTTCCAGTCGACGCAGTGGTCGAGCACGACCCGGGGGTCGTCCTTGACGCCGACCAGCAGAATGTCGTGGCGGTTTTCGACGAGGGCCTGCCCGACCTGGTATTCGAGCTCGGCCTCCTGGCCGGTTTTCCCGGCCAGCTCGTCTTCCATCTGCTGACGATGCTGCTCCGGAGTCCACTTCGCGTACGGGGTGTCGAACACCACGGCGATGCGCACTCGTGCTGGGCTCCGGCGTTGAGGGGAGTGAGGGGCAAGCTAATGGCGGGTCGGTTCCAGTGGTAATGTCCAGGGACGGTAGCGGCGCGACCGGGCACGGGGCCGGGGCCAGGCCAACCGTGGATGTTGCGAAACCCGGGAGTCGGAGCGAACGTAGGGGCCTGTTCTCAATTGTATACAAATCTGAATCCGGAGGACGTGTGCTCGTTGCCTCGTTGATCACGCTCGCTGCGCTGCATGGATTTGCCCCAGCCCCGGGCGGATTCGCCGACACCACCGCCGCGGCCGTCCGCGGCCCGCGGGACAAGGCCGAGGCCGAGGCCTTCATTGACGGACTCATGGCCGCCTGGTTGCGGGACAAGCACATCGCGGGCGTCACCGTCTCCATTGTCCGCGACGGGAGCCTGTTGTTCGCCAAGGGGTACGGCTATGCGGACGTCGAGAAACGGAAGCCGGTCGATCCCGACAAGACCCTGTTCCGGATCGGCTCGATCTCGAAGCTGTTCACCTGGACCTCGGTGATGCAGCTGAACGAGCAGGGCAAGCTCGACTTGTCCAAGGACATCAACGACTATCTCGACTTCAAGATCCCGGCCACCTACCCGCAGCCGATCACCTTGAAGGACGTCATGACGCACACGCCGGGTCTCGAGGAGGACGGCCGCGACCTCTTTACCGAAGACTCCACCCACATCACGCCGATGGGCAAATGGCTTCCGGCCCACATGCCGGCCCGGGTGAGGCCGCCCGGGACGTTTGCATCGTATTCGAATTGGGCCACCGCAACGGCCGGGTACATCGTGGAGCGAGTGGGCGGGGAGAAGTCCTGGGACGACTACGTCGAAAAGAAGATCATCGACCCGCTGGGCATGGCCCACACGACCACGCGTCAGCCCCTGCCGGCCAAGTTCGCCGACGACATGTCGGTCGGGTACGAATGGAAGGATGGCCAGTTCGTTCCTCACAAGTTCGAGATCATCACCGGCGCGCCGCCAGCGGGCTCGATCGGCGCGTCCGCGACCGACATGGCCAGGTTCATGATCGCCCACTTGAACAACGGCGCCTATGGCGACGTCCGGATTCTCGGGGAGAAACAGGCCGAGTTGATGCACACCCGGATCCAGGGGCACGATCCGCGGATTCCCGGGTTTGCCTACGGGTTCTACGAGCAGTCGAGCCATGGCCTCCGGATTTTCGGCCATGGCGGCGACACCGAGTGGTTCCATTCCGATCTGGCGCTGATCCCGAGCGAAAAGGTCGGTGTCTTCATGTCGACCAACACGAACACGGGCTCGGCGATCAGCTTCCTGCCGTTCCTGACGGCGTTTCTGGACCACTACTATCCAGAGAACGTCTCGGTCCTCAAGCCGACCGAGGGCGCCAGAGCCGGCGCCAAGCGTTACGCCGGCGAGTATCTCTTCAATCGAATGAGCTTCACCACTTATCAGAAGATCCTCAGCCTCTTCTCGCCGATTCCGATCGCGGCCAACGCGGACGGGTCGCTCCTGGCCACAACGCCGTTCGGCGGGCTCCGCCTCGTGTCGGTGGACTCCCTGCTGTTCCGTGACGTGAATAGCGGCACGCTGGTGGCGTTCCGGGAGGATGCCGGCGGCAACATCACCCACGGGTTTCTCGACGCGGGGCCGATGATGGTGATGGACAAGGTCTCGGCGTCACAGTCGCCCTCGCTGCACCGGAATATCCTCATCCTGGGCCTGGTAACGTTCCTGGCCATCATCCTGACGGCCATCATCCGGTTTTTCATCCGGAATACGCCCGGCCGCCCGGCGGTACCGGCGTCCGTGGCGTCGGGCCGCCGGCTGCTGACCTGGGCCGGCCTGGCACTCGTCGCCTTCGTGCTGGCCGTCGTCGCCATGGCGTCGAAGCCCCAGTTGCTGTTCGGTGACACGCCGACCTCGCTCAGGGTGGCGCTGGCGCTTCCCGTGCTGAGTCTGCTGCTGACGCTCGGCGCCGGCTGGGCGGCAGTCCGGCAATGGCAGGCCACCGACGGGACGATCTGGATGCGGCTAAGGCATACCGGTGCCGTCGTCGTCGGTCTTGCGTTCTTCTGGTCGATGTACACGTGGAATCTGTTGGGCTGGCGGATGTAGAGCTTCTGTCCTGCTCTCAAACTCCGAGGGGCGAGCGAATGGCTCGCCCTTCGTGCATGCGGGCTCCCACGCCACCGGGTTGGCGCTATCTTCCGGCGCGTTTCTCTCTGAGATTCGAGCGATTTCCGCATGACCGGTGGCATTGTGTCGTCGTTGCGCACGTTGGGATTGAAACGCGGCCTCGCGATTCTTGCGGGGCTGCTCGCCGTATGGTGGGTGGTCGGAAAGCTGCGGCCGCCGTTGGTCGAGACCGTGGCGGTCGTCCGAAGGCCGTTGGTTCAGTCGGTGGTGGCCACCGGCCGGGTTCGCAGTCTCTCGGACGGGGTCTCACCTGCATCCTGGTCACCCACGATGACCGACTGGCGCTCCGCTGCGACCGCCACGTCCACCTGGTTGACGGCCTGGTCGACTTCGACCGCCAGCTCTCC
>JANMXA010000276.1:0-2093 GCA_031394255.1 Gemmatimonadota bacterium | reverse complement strand
GCTCGAGCGGGACGGCGGCAAACCGAACGACGTCCGGGTGGCCGTGGCCGCGATTCTGGCGGCGGTGCGGCGTCGGGGAGACGAAGCGCTGCAGGAACTGACGCTGCGGTTCGATGGTGCCATGATCGACGAGTTCGAGATTCCCAAGGCCCGCTGGCTTACGGCGCTCGGCCAGGTCGATCCTGCCGTGCGCGCCGCGTTGGAGCGAGCCGCGGGCCAGATTGCCTTGGCGCACCGGGTCTGGATGCCTCGCGCCGCCGCCATCGAGACCCGCCCCGGCGTGATGCTCGAACGGCGCCCGCTCCCGCTCGACCGGGTCGGCGTCTACGCCCCTGGGGGTCGCGCGGTCTACCCCTCCTCGGTGCTGATGGGCGTGGTGCCGGCCAAAGTGGCCGGCGTTCGCGAGGTGATCGTCTGTTCACCGCCGGGCCCGGACGGGATACCGTCTCCGCTGGTTCTTGCCGCCGCGCTGCTCGGCGGGGCGGACCGGGTGTTTGCGCTCGGTGGCGCGCAGGCCGTGGCGGCGATGGCGTTCGGCACGGTGACGGTGCCGCGGGTCGATCGCATCGTCGGGCCGGGAAACGCTTACGTCGCGGAGGCGAAGATCCAGGTTTCCGATCAGGTCGGGATCGATTCCCCGGCCGGCCCGAGCGAGGTCCTCGTGATCGCCGATGCTGCCGCTGATCCTGCCGTGATCGCCGACGAACTCGTGGCGCAGGCCGAGCACGATCCAGACGCCGTCGCGCTGGTCGTGGCGATCGGCGGTGACCGGATCGCCGAGCCGCTGGAACGGGCGCTCGGCCTGGCAGCGGAGCGAGCCGGGCGGCGTGACATCGTGCTCGCGGCATTGGCGGCCCGCGGCGGCATTCTAACGACCGATGACTTCGACGCCGCCGTCCAGTTCGCCAACGACTTCGCGGCCGAGCACCTGCTGCTGGCCCTGGCCGATGCCGATCAGGTCCGCGACCGGTTTCGCGTGGCAGGCTCCGTGTTCGTCGGCTTCAGCAGCTCCGTGTCGTTCGGTGACTATGTAACCGGCGCCAATCACGTGCTGCCCACTGCGGGCGCCGCGCGCCGTCACTCGGGCCTGGGGCCCGAAGCCTTCGTTCGCTGGGTCACCTACCAGCGGGTGAGCCGCGAAGGTGCCGCGTCTCTGGCGGCCGACACTGTCACCATGGCGCGAGCGGAAGGCCTGCCGGGTCATGCCGCCGCGGCAGCCCGCTGGGGGGCACCATGACGCCATCGTTCCTCCGCCCCGAACTCGCCGGCCTCACGGTCTACCGCCGCGACGAGGCGCCGCATCGCTGGGATTTCTCGGACAACACCAACCTGTTCGGGTCGGCACCGTCGGCGCTGGCCGCCGTGAGCTCATGGGCCGGCCGGAGTCCGTCACGGTATCCGACCGCCGGTACCGACCGTCTCCGCGTGGCCCTGGCCGAATGGCTCGGAGTCGCCGCCGATCAGATTGCGGCGGGGTGCGGGTCCAACGATATGCTCGACGCCGCGATGCGGGCCTTCGGGGCGCCGGGGTCTCGGATGGCGTATGCGGCGCCGACCTTTGTCATGGCCCCCCACTTCGCGGCCGCAAACTCGCTCGACGTGGTGGCGGTGCCCACCCCGGCCGGCGGTGAACCGGATGTCGCCGCCCTGATCGCGACCGGGGCCCGGGTCATTTACCTCGCGACGCCCAACAACCCGAGTGGCCGGGCGGCGTCGCCCGGCGCGGTGGAGGAGCTGCTCGACCGCGCTCCCGGAATCGTGATTCTCGATGAGGCGTATACCGAGTACCTCGGTTCCAGTTGGGCCGCAGTGGCCGCGGGGCGGGGCAACGTAGTGGTGACGCGGACCTTCTCGAAGGCGTGGGGACTCGCTGGTCTCAGAATCGGTTACGCGGTGGGCTCGGTCCGCCTCGTGGACGAGATTGCCAAGGCGCGAGGGCCGTACAAGGTGAGTGCCGTGGCCGAACAGGCCGCCGCCGCCGCCGTTGAAGGGGATCGGGCCTGGCTCGAGAGGGTGTGTGAGGAGACCCGCAACGCCCGCGCGGCGCTCAGTGCGTCCCTGGGTCAGCTGGGCTACGCCGTACTCCCCTCCGA
>JANMXA010000275.1:0-5430 GCA_031394255.1 Gemmatimonadota bacterium | reverse complement strand
TGCCGTGGCCGAACAGGCCGCCGCCGCCGCCGTTGAAGGGGATCGGGCCTGGCTCGAGAGGGTGTGTGAGGAGACCCGCAACGCCCGCGCGGCGCTCAGTGCGTCCCTGGGTCAGCTGGGCTACGCCGTACTCCCCTCCGACGCGAACTTCGTTTCGGTTCCGGTGCTGGACGCCCGCCGCACCGCCGCGGCACTCGAAGAGCGTGGCATCGCGGTCCGCGCGATGGTCGCGGTGCCCGGGTTGGGCGATCTCCTCCGCATCACCGTCGGGCCGGAGCCCGCGATGGCAGCCCTGGTCGCCGCGATGGCGGAGGTTTTCCGATGAAAGTCACCGTGTTCGACTATGGCGCCGGCAACCTGCACTCGTTGCTCAAGGCGCTGAGCGTCGCCGGTGTCGAGCCAGAAGTGGAGACTGATCCGGTTGCCGCGGTGACGGGCGATGCCCTGATTCTGCCCGGCGTGGGTGCGTTCGGGCCGGCGGCCGCGCGGCTCGCACCGGGGCGAGACCGAATTCGCCAGGCGCTCGACGCCGGGCTCCCCTGTCTCGGCATTTGCCTCGGCCTCCAGCTGCTCGCCGACGGATCGGAGGAAGGCGCCGGCGAAGGACTCGGCGTGATTCAGGGCCGATCGACCAAACTCCACGCCCGGTCGCTCCCGCAAATCGGGTGGAACCCGATCGAGGAGGTCACGGACCCTGACATCCGAGCCGCCGAGCTGGCCACGGCCTACTATGCCAACAGCTACGTGGTTCGCCCCGCCAATACCGGCCTGGTTACGGCCTGGAGCCGCCACGAAACCGACCGGTTCCCGGCCGCGATCAGACAGGGACGGGTACTCGGTGTGCAGTTCCATCCCGAGAAGAGTTCCTGGCCCGGCCTGGCGATGATCCGCTCGTTTCTGGAGAACTGCCGATGATCGCCATTCCAGCGGTCGATCTCCGCGACGGCGCCTGCGTCCAGCTGGTGGGCGGCCGGTACGAGGACGAACGAATCCGCCTGCCCGAGCCGCGGCGGGTCGCGGCCGAATGGCGGACGGCCGGGTTCGCCGAGCTGCATCTGATCGATCTCGATGCGGCCACCGGGCGAGGCACCAATGGCGTCGTGCTCGAGCAGATCCTCGCTGAACGGGGACCGGTGGTGTGCCAGGTCGGTGGCGGAATCCGGTCCGACGAGGCCGTGGCCGAGTGGCTCGATCGCGGCGCCGAGCGGGTGATCGTCGGGACCCGCGCGATCAACGAGCCGGCGTGGCTCGAACGCGTTGCCGGCCTCCATCCGGGACGGATCGTCCTCGCGGCGGACGTGAGGGAGCGGGAAGTGGTGACCCATGGCTGGAATGAAGGCAGCGGGCTCCGAATCGATCAGCTGCTGGCGCGGATCGAGACGCTGCCCCTGGCCGGCCTGCTGGTGACGGCGGTCCACCGCGAAGGCCAGTTGGCCGGACCGGATCTTCCCCTTGTTGGTGAACTGGGCGCCGGCCTCCGGCATCCGCTGCAGATCTCCGGCGGTGTGCGCGATCTGGCCGATCTGCGATTGCTTGCTGCGGCCGGCGCGGCCAGGGCCGTGGTCGGCATGGCATTCTATACCGGTGTCCTCGATCGGGACACCGCCTCACGGGAGTTCGGACGATGAGTGTGATCAAGCGGGAAACCAGAGAAACCACCATCCGCGTGGAAGTCACCCCGAACGGACCGAGCCGGATCGACACCACGATTCCGTTCCTCGACCACATGATGACGACACTGGCTCGCTACTCCGGGCTCGGGATCGACATCAGCGCCACCGGCGATCTCCGGCACCACATCATTGAGGACGTGGCCATCGCCGTCGGCCTCGCGGTGCGGGAAGAGTTTTCGGGCGCGATCGCGCGGTTCGGGTCGGCAGTGATCCCGATGGATGATGCCGTGGTGGAATGCGTCCTGGACCTCGGCGGCCGCCCCTTCTATCGCGGCCCGCTGCCGAGTAGCCTCTATGACCACTGGATGCGCTCCTTTTCCGATCACGCCGAGGCGACGCTGCACCTGATGGTGCGGCGGGGAACCGACCGCCACCACATCGTGGAGGGCGGCTTCAAGGCGTTGGGACGGGCCCTAGCGCAGGCGGTGCTCCCCACCGGTGAGACGCAGTCCACCAAGGGCAACGTGCGGGTCTCGCGATGATCACGAAGCGGCTGATCGTCTGCCTCGATGTGCTCGGTGGCCGGGTGGTGAAGGGCACCCGGTTCGTCGATCTCCGCGATCAGGGCGACCCGGCCGACCTCGCGGCGCGCTATGAGGTCGAAGGCGCCGACGAGATCGTATTTCTCGACATCGGGGCGAGCCCCGAGGCCCGAGCCACCACGCTCGACCTGATCCGTGACACCGCCGAGCGGCTGTTCGTCCCGCTCACCGTGGGCGGCGGTATCCGCAGCGCCGAGGACGTCGGCCTGGCCCTCCGCGCCGGTGCTGACAAAGTGAGCGTCAATACCGCGGCCATCGAGCACCCGGACCTGATCACCCTGTCCGCCGATCGGTTCGGCGCTCAATGCGTGGTAGTGAGCATCGACGCCGCCAGAACGGATCCGGGCTGGAAGGTCTTCGCGTCCGGCGGGCGGCGACCCACCGATCTCGACGCCATCGCCTGGGCCGAACGGGCCGTCGCACTTGGAGCGGGGGAGTTGATGGTGACAAGCATCGACCGCGACGGTTCGCGAGCCGGCTATGACCTCGAGCTTACCCGTCGCATCGCCCGGGCGGTACCGGTGCCGGTGATTGCCTCCGGCGGAGCGGGGAACGCCGCCCATGTCGTGGCCGCCCTGACGGAAGGCGAAGCGAGCGCCGCCCTGGTGGCCGGCATCCTTCACGACGGCCAGACCACCGTGCGGGCTCTGAAGGAAGCGATGATGGCGTCCGACATTCCGACCCGGAGAACCTGGTGAGCGACGAAGCAGCGCTGCTTCAGGCGGTGGCCGAAGTGGCGAAGGTGGCGGGTGACGTGGCGCTGCGCTGGTTCGGCACCGGTGTCGCCGAGGAACGGAAGACCGACGGCAGCCCGGTAACGGTCGCCGACCGATCGGCCGAGCAGGCGGCGCGGGCCTGGATCGCGGCGCGCTTTCCGGCGGACGAGATTCTGGGCGAGGAGTTCGGTGCGACGGGCAGCGGCGCCCGACGGCGCTGGATCATCGATCCGATCGACGGCACCAAGAGTTTCGTGGCCGGCGTCCCGCTCTGGGGTACGCTGATCGCCGTGGCCGAAGGCGAAGAGGTCCTGGCCGGCGCGATCAATTGCGCGGCGGCCGGGGAACTGATCGCCGCGGCTCGCGGGCAGGGGGCCTGGCACAACGGAATCCGCTGCCGGGTGTCGACTCAGGCCGCATTGGCCGAGGCCACCGTGCTGACCACCGACGACCGGTTTCCGGGGCGCCCGGAGCGGGCATCTGCCTGGAACGCGCTCGCGGACCAGGCCCGCATCATCCGAACCTGGGGCGACTGCTTCGGCTATCTGCTGGTGGCGACCGGCCGGGCCGATGTGATGGTTGACGACCGGATGAATCCATGGGACTCGGCCTGCCTGATGCCGATCATCGAAGAGGCCGGCGGCATCCTGACCGACTGGCGTGGCGTCCGCACGGCGTTCGGCGGCGACACCGTCGCGACCAATCTGGCGTTGTCTCACACGGTGCGGGGGATTCTGTGCGCGAGAGACCGATGATCGATCTCGACCGGCTCGATTTCGCCAAGCGCGGCGGCCTGGTGACCGTAGTGACCCAGGATGCCGCGACCGGCGCCGTGCTGATGGTCGCCCATGCCGACCGGGAGGCCATGGACCGGACCCTGATGACGGGCGAGATGCACTACCGGTCCTCGACCCGCGGCCTCTGGCACAAGGGCGCCACCAGCGGAAACGTGCAACGGGTGGTCGCGCTCGCGGCGGACTGCGACGGCGACGCGGTGCTGGCCACGGTGGAACCGGCCGGGCCCGCCTGTCACAGCGGGACCTTCTCGTGTTTCGGCGACCGGAGGATCGAGGGAGCGTTAGGTGTACTGGACCGAACCATCGCCGAACGGGCGGCGGGGGCGGCGGCGGGAAGCTACACGGCCCGGCTGCTGGGCGACCGGAACCTCCGGCTCAAGAAAATCGGCGAGGAGTCGGCTGAACTGGTGGCGGCCTGCGCCGATGGCGATTCGGAGCGCGCCGTGTCGGAAGCGGCGGACCTGATCTATCACACCCTCGTGGCGCTTCGAGCCCTTGGCGCCGGCCTCGACCAAGTCTCCGCCGAACTGCACCAGCGCGCAACGCGAATTCCGTAGGCGGGGGGGTAACGCCCCGCCAGAGACGCCCCCCGCCCGACCAATCCTTCCCGGACCCGCGGCGTCATGTTGTAGCTCGTCCGGAGCCGAATGGCCCGTCCATCCGTCCCGAGATCGAACGAAACCGTCTCGGCCAATTCCCCGTCTCGGCGGATCCGGGTGCGATGCCCTTGGCCTCGAAAGAGGGCAGGACTCGCCGCTCGCCTTCGCGTTCCCAACCGCCGTAGCCCGTGGCCAGCCGCTTCCCGCGCTCCTGTGCCGGCATTTCAGACCAGGTGCTGGTCAGGCCCGAGCGGTATGAGGACGTTGGCTCTGACGTAATCGGCGTACGGCTTGCCCGACGCCGCGGCTACGATCTGTCCCGCCAGCGTGAGGCCGAGGTTCGAATAGTCCCGACACCAGGAGATCCTTCTGGTAGGTGAACGAAGCACGACGCGTTGCCAGTCCGCCCGGGGGGGCAACCCCTTGTTGACTTATGGGTCGATTGATCGTATACCTAAGTGAGCAAGGTATCGTCCGATTCCGAGGAGATCCCGCCCGTGGCCGGTTCCGATGTGTTCACAGGCACGCTCGAGTTGCTGATTCTGAAGGCCCTCACCTGGGGGCCGCGCCACGGGTACGGCGTCGGCCGCTGGATCCGGGAGACCACCGGTGAGACAGTGGTAATCCAGGAGGGTGCACTCTATCCCGCGCTCCATCGTCTCGAGGGGAAGGGTTTCGTCGAGGAGCGGTGGGGCGAGAGCGAAACCGGACGCCAGGCGAAGTACTACTCGCTCACGGCGTCGGGCCGAGCCCAGTTCAAGCGCGAGGTCCTTCGGTGGCGGACCCACACCGAGGCGGTGGCGCGAGCGCTGGCGGTCGGATGAAAAAAACGTTCCGGCTTTCCGACGCCCGCCCGGATCCCAAGGGCGACACTCGCGACGAAATCGCTTTCCATCTCGAGATGCGGACCCGGGAGTTCGTCTCCCAGGGTCTCTCGGAGGCCGCCGCCCGGAGGGCCGCCCTGGCCTCGTTCGGCGACCCCACGACGATCGAATCCGAAATGGGGGCGTCCCGGGCGGACCGCCAGGTCCATCGCGACCGGACCGAGTGGTGGGCCGGCGTCGCTCGGGACGGCCGGGTGGCCCTCCGGTCGTTCCGACGGC
>JANMXA010000274.1:0-3213 GCA_031394255.1 Gemmatimonadota bacterium | reverse complement strand
GGCGGCGGTCCATACTCCGGCTGGAAAAGATACGCCATATGCCGGACCGGGTCGACCGCGATCGTCTTGGCGCCCCGCATCGTCTCGACGGTTCCGACGACGGTGTACTTGTCGGCGTCATCCTGGCGAACGACGGTGACGTTGCCGGCCCGACCGGCGGGGATGTAGATCAGCTTCTCCGAGCCGTCCCATCCCAGCGCGTCCACGCCGTCACCGTTGGCGATGGTGGCGATCACTTTCCCGGTCGCGGGATCGATGACCACGGATGTGTTCCCGCATCCCGAAAAGATCCGCTGGGACGGGCGGTCGTACGCGATCCCGGTTGGGCCGTCGCAGGGGGCCAGCGGCCAGGACGCCAGGACGGTCATCGTCTTCGCGTCGAGCACCTGAATCGTGTTCTTGCTCTCGTTGTTGACGAAGAGCTTGCCGGCCCCGTCGCTCGCGGCGCCTTCGGGCGCGTCGTCCTCGAGTTTGGCTTCCCCGACGATGTCCCCGGTCTTGGCATCGAGGGCCGTGGCGGTTCCGATCGGCCGGCTGTGATTGGTGAGGATGATCCGGTCGGAGTAGTCGTCGTACATGATCCCGTCGAGTCCGCCGCTGGGCACCTTGATCTTCCGGATCAGGGCCAGCGTCTGGAGATCGAACATGGAGACGGTGGAGTCCCCGCCGTTGGTGGTGAAGCCGTGGTTCGAGCTGGCGACGAGCGCAATGCCATGGACCCGGGGGGTGTCCGGGATGTCGCCCAGCACCTTGCCACTGGCGCCGTCGATGACCATGACATGGGTACCGCGGGAGACGAACACCCGGCCGGTGCCGGGTTCGGCCACCAGGTAGTCGGTGCCGCCCTCCCCGCCGATGTTGTACTTGGCGACTTTGAACGACTGGGCGTGGGCCGGCAGCAGGGCGCCGCCAAGCAATACGGCACTGACCGCGGCGATCCGGAACGGGCGATTCATGGGGACTCCGAAAGAGGTGTATGGCCAGTACGCGCAGCCCTGGCAGTTCGTTGACGGGCTGGCCCCCTCTACCATGGCGTGGGAGTGCCGCGATCGCTAATCTGCGGGGAGCATTCTCCTCCATGCCGAGTGTTTCGATGCGTCTCAACCGGTTGTCGCTGCTCGTTGGCGTTCTGATGCCGGGTGTGGTCAGCGCCCAGGTCGCCGATGCCGTTCAGCGCCGTGAATCCTGGCGTCAGCACCAGGCGATGGAAGCGGCCTCGCCGTTTCGCGGCCTGCGCTGGCGCCCGGTCGGGCCGGTCAAGATCGGGGCCCGGGTCGAGGCCATCGCGATTCCGTCCGGCAACACCGGGACGATCTACGCCGGCGTCGGTACCGGCAACCTGTGGAAGACGATCAACAACGGCCTCACCTGGCGCCCCATCTTTGAGCACGAGCCCGCCTTCGCCATCGGTGACGTGGCGGTAGCGCCCAGCAACCCGAAGATCGTCTGGGTCGGTACCGGGGAAGCCCAGTCCCGGTTTGCCGGCTACGCCTATCCGGGCGCCGGCGTCTTCAAATCGGTGAACGGCGGCGAATCCTGGACGGCGATGGGGCTGGCCGAGACCCAGCACATCGCCAAGGTGCTGATCCACCCGACCAACCCGAACATCGTCTATGTCGCGGCACTGGGGCACCAGTGGTCGCGGAATGCCGAGCGTGGGGTCTATCGAACCACCGATGGCGGGCTTCATTGGGACCGGGTGCTGAGCATCGACGACTCGACCGGTGTCGTCGACCTCGCCCTCGATCCGTCCAATCCACGGATCGTGTATGCGTGGGCCTGGACCATCGAGGCCGGGACCCATGGCGGGTTCTTCAAGTCGACCGATGGCGGCCGTACGTGGCGCAAGATCGCCCGCGGGCTCCCGGGTGGAATGGTCGGCCGGGCCGGCATTGACGTGAATGCCGGCACGCCGAACGTACTGTACCTCTTCCTCGACAACCGGAACCCAACCACCGTCCCGAAGCGGCCCTACGTTGGTGCCGAGGTCTATCGGTCGGCCGATCGCGGCGAGACCTGGCGCAAGGTGAACACCGACGACCTCTGGGAAGTCTTCACCGTCTACGGCTGGAAGTTCACCGACGTGCGGACCGACCCACGGAACGCCGACCATGTCTACATCCTGGGCAACTACGCCTTCCAGTCGTTCGACGGTGGCCGGACCTGGCGGCGGATCGGCGACCGGATCCTCCGGCTCCACGATACCGACGGCCGAGCGCTCCATCTGGACCATCACGAGCTGGTGATCGACCCCGCCAACCCCGACCGTCTGCTCCTCGGCAACGACGGCGGCCTCTTCCAGTCGTACGACGGCGGTGAGAGCTGGCTCCACCTCAACAACATTCCGGTCGTCCAGTTCTACTCCGTCACCACTGACGATCGCGACCCCTATCGAATCTTCGGCGGCACGCAGGACGATGCGGCGCTCTATGGCCCGAGCACCGCCTCGCTGGATGACGCGGTACCGGATCCGTGGCGCAGCGTCTATCTGGACCGCTGGACCGGCGGCGACAGTTACGTCACGCTGCCGGACCCCACCGACGACCGCTGGGTCTACTACGAACATCAGTATGGCGAGATGCTGCGCATGGACCTCACCGGCGGGTCCGTGCTGAGCGGTGGCCCGTCGTCCGTTCCGATCGCGCCCAAGGCTCCCGAGGGCGGGCCTCCGCTCCGGTTCAGCTGGTACACGCCGTTCCTGATCTCGCCCCACGAGCCGCGGACGCTGTACGCGGGAGGGAATCGGGTGCTCAAGACGACCGACCGTGGCACGCACTGGACCATCATCAGTCCCGAACTCGGCGACTCGGCCGGCCACGATCGTTCGGTGGTTCCCACCGGTGCCATGACGATGCTGGCGGAGTCGCCGGCGGTGAAGGGGCTGCTGGTCGGGGGGACCGAGGGCGGCAGCCTCTGGAAGACTTCCGACGACGGTACCACGTGGACCAGAATTGGTGCCGGGCTCCCGAAGAAATGGGTCAGCCGAGTGACGTTGTCGGCGCATGCGGCGGGCACCATCTACGTGAGCTTCACCGGGTTTCGCGAGGACGACACGACCCCGTATGTCTTCGCCTCCACCGACACCGGGGCCACCTGGCGCTCGATCGCCGGGAACCTGCCTCGGGAGGCGATCAACGTCATCAAGGAAGATCCGGCGAATCCTGACATCCTGTATCTCGGCACCGACTTCGGGGCGTATGTGTCGCGTGACCG
>JANMXA010000273.1:0-31086 GCA_031394255.1 Gemmatimonadota bacterium | reverse complement strand
TCCGGCATGACGGGCGGGTGGGCCGCCAAGGAACTGACCGAGCGCGGCCTCAAAACCCTGGTCCTCGAGGCCGGCCGCAACATCGTCCCCGAAATCGACTACGCCGAGCACGTCCCGGTCGAGAACCTCCCATTCCGGGGCCGCGGCAACAGGCAGGGGCTCGAGCGGGATCGGTTCATCCAGCGCGAGTGCTACGCCTGCGACGAGTGGGCCGCCAAATTCTTCGTCAACGACCGGGAGAATCCCTATACCACGCCGGCTGACAAGCCGTTCAAATGGATCCGCGGCCGCCAGGTGGGCGGGCGGTCGATCATGTGGGCGCGTCAGGTCTATCGGTGGAGTGATCTCGACTTCGAGGCAAATCTGAAGGACGGGATCGGCGTCGACTGGCCGATCCGCTATCGCGACATCGCGCCGTGGTACGACCACGTGGAGCGGTTCATCGGCATCAGCGGCCAGGCCGAGAATCTGCCCCAGCTGCCGGACGGCCGGTTCCTCCCGCCGATGGCGCTCAACTGTGCCGAGCAGTTGGGACGGGAACGGCTGGCCAAAGCGTTCGGCGGCGAGCGAGTGCTGACGATCGGGCGGTGCGCCGTGCTGACCGAGTCGCACAACGGGCGGGCGGCGTGTCACTACTGCGGCTCGTGTCATCGAGGTTGCATCACCCGCTCGTATTTCAGCGCCGTGAACTCGACCCTCCCGGCCGCCAGGCTCACCGGGCGGATGACGCTCCGGCCGAACAGCGTGGTGGAGCGGATTCTCTACGACCCCACGACCCGACGCGCCACCGGGGTCCGGGTGATCGACGCCGTGACCATGCGGGACATCGAGTTCCACGCCCGGGTGGTCTTTCTGTGCGCCTCCACCCTCGAGTCGACCCGCCTGTTGCTCAACTCGAAGACCCGGGAGTTCCCCGCCGGCCTCGCCAACGCCAGCGGCGAGCTGGGGCACAACCTGATGGATCACACCATGGGCCAGGGCGCGCGAGGCGTGATCGGGGGCCTCGAAGACAAGACCTATCACGGGAACCGGCCAAACGGCGTCTATATCCCCCGGTTCCGGAACGTGAAGGCGAAACACGCGGCCTTCCTGCGCGGCTATGCCTACCAAGGGGAGGCCTACCGTCAGGGATGGGAACGGAGCGGCACGGGATTCGGGGCCGAGTTCAAGCGGAAGCTCACTACCGAGCAGGGCCCCTGGGTGATGTCGCTCGAGGGGTACGGGGAGTGCCTGCCCCGGCGCGACAATTTCGTCGAGCTCGACCCGGTGGTGAAGGACCACTGGGGGGTGGCGGCGCTCCGGATTCATTGCACCTATGGGCCTAACGAGCGCGCCCAGATGGCTGAAGCGGTGACTTCGGCGGTCGAGATGCTGGATGCGATGGGGGCCAAGTCGATCGAGCCGTTCCGGGATCATGTCGATCCGGGGTTGGTGATTCATGAGATGGGGACGGCGCGGATGGGGCGGGACCCGAAGACGTCGGTGCTGAACGGCTGGAACCAGACGCACGACATCCCGAACCTGTTCGTTACCGACGGGGCGGCGATGGCGTCGTCGGGGTGCCAGAATCCGTCGATCACCTACATGGCGCTCACGGCCCGGGCGGCGGCGCACGCGGTGGAACTGCTCAACCGGCGGGAGCTGTAGACTACCGGTCCCCCTCCGGCTTCCACGCTCCGCTCAGCTCCTGCCACATCCGGTCGATCGCCGACCCCTTCATCATGTTGTCGAAGTTGGCTTTGATGAACGGATCTCCATGGGAGAACTTCTCCGACGTTGCGGTGAGATCGATCCTGACCCGGAGGCTGTCAGCCGTCATTCCAGTCCGGTACGCGGCCCGCCCCTGCGAAGCGATCGATTCGAGCACCTCGGCCACATCCTCGAGATAGCGTTTGTCGCGCAGCACCCCCCCATGGCCGGGTACAATCGTCGCCAGGTCCATCCTGTCGATCGCCCGGAGCACCCTGGCCCACTCGGTGATATATGACTGGGTAGCGAACGGGAACGGGTAGACCAGGAGATCGCCAGTCAGCAGAACCCGCTCGGCAGGGAGATACGCCACCAGGTCCCCCGCGGTGTTGCCACGGCCCATGAACATCAGCCTGACCTGGCGGCGGCCGAGGTCGAGGGTCAGGTCGTGATCCACGGTTCGGTCCACGCCGCGGAACCGCATCTCCTCGCACTGGGCGATCTGTTCGTCCATTCCGCCCAGGAAATCCTTGAGCCGGCCGACGCTGGCCTCGGCGAGCGGCGTCCCGTCCACCTGCTTCCCCGATTCGAGCCGGTCGCGGAGAGGCTTTGCCTCGGCAATCAATTCAGTCCGGCATGGCTCGCCCCGGAATTTGGCCTTCCGTTCGTTCATGAGCCCGGCGGTGAACGGATGGGCGATCACCTGGAGTCCCGGATACGCGTCGGCGAACTGGGCGTTTCCGACCCAGTGGTCGTCATGCCAATGAGAAACGACGACGTAGCGAACCGGCTTGTCGGTCCTGGTCTTGAGATCGGCGACGATCTGACGGGAGATCCGGGGATGGTGACCGGTGTCAAACACCAGGGTGGACCGATCGCCCACCACGGCCACCACCGTGCTGCTCACGATCGCGTTGAGCTTCTTCTCGACGTAGCCGTACACGCCGGGGGCGATGGTCACCACGTCATAGTCGCAGGGGCCCGGCTGGGCCCGGGCAAGAGCCGGCAGGAGCAGGACGAGCGCGAAAGACGTAGTTCGGAACATCGGCTACCTCGGCGAGGATATGAGCCCCTACGGCCGGTGGCTGCCGCGGGTTCCGAGGTCACAGCGCCGGACCGGAGCCCTCCGGCAGTCCCGGCGCCGGCACTGCGCACGCTACGGAGTCAGGTTGCCGGGCGTGGGCACCCCGTCACTCAACGCCACCGCCAGAAGCAGAACCATCCGGGTCGCCGGCAGGGCGCTCTTCCAGTTGGCCCATTCCGATAGCGTGTGCTGATTCCCGCCGAAGGCCCGGCCAATCGCGATCGACGGAATCCCCCGGATCACGCCCATGTTGGCGTCGGTGGAGCCGGTGGCCTGGGCCTCCCCGTCCGGCGAGCTGATGTCGATGCCCAGAAATTTGTGGATGTCGATGGCGGTCTGGACGATCGGGTGAGCCCGGGCCGACCTGAGCATCTCTGTCGTGCCGCCCGCCCGAGCCTGCTGGACCACGTCCTTCCGCCACGCGACGCCCTCCTGGCGGGCTGCGGTGGCCACGGCGCTGTCAATCTCCCGGTCCAGTGAATCGAGCAGCACCGGATCCGGGGAGCGGAGGTCCATCGTGAAGTAGAGTTCCTGGGGGATCCCGTTGAAGATGGCGCCGCCGTGAATCTGTCCGATGTTGGTGACCGCACCGTTCGGGAGCCCGGGGAACCTGAAAGCGTAGATCCGTCGAACGGCGTCAGCCAGCGCCTTGACCGGGGTCGGTTTGCCACGTGAAGTGACGGTATGCGACCCGGCGCCGGTGAAAACGTATCTTGTCCAGTAGATCCCAAGCGCGCCGTAGTCGATGGGACCGAGCCCGCCGTCCATCCCGACCAGGAGATCGGGTTTGGGATTGTGGTCGAGCCAGTAGTTCATCCCGTTGAAGCCGAGTTCCTCCTGCGTCGTGCCGATGAACACGAAGTTGGCCGTGGTCTTGACTCCGCCGGCGCGGAGGGCGCGAATTACCGCCAGAAGGTTGGCCACGCTGGCGCTGTTGTCGAAGATGCCCGGAGCGGCGAGCGTGTCCCCGGCCCGGCGGACCTTGAGGTTGGTGCCAAGGGCGTGGACGATGTCCATGTGAGCTGCGAACGCGATGGTGGGTCCCCTGGTGCGCACCGCCGACCGACCGGTCACGTTTCCGATCGAGTCGATGGTCACCACGAGCCCCTCGGCCCGCATCATTCGGGCGACGTAGGCACCGCGGGCCTGTTCGTGTTGAGACTTGCCCTGCATCTCCGCGATCCGGATCCACTCGGCCAAATGCCCCGGGAAGTTCTTCTCGAGGTAGCTGAGCGCGGCCTTGACGTCGGCCCGCTCGGCGATCGCCGGGGACCACTGGGTTGGATAGGACGGCTGGGCTTGCAGCCCGGAGCCGGTGGCGACCGCCCAGAGCAAGACGGAAAGCGCAAAGGAAGGACGAAGCAAGGGACCTCTCGAGGAGACACTGCCAAGGTCCGCCGGTCGCCTGTTACGGACCCGCGGTCCTCCACGATATCGGAAACCAAGGTTAACTCAACGGGCATGCCGTCGCACCGCCCGCCGGTACACTTCCGAATAGCAGATTTAAGAGAGCCCCCGGTGCTCGCGCTCCGGGGGCCGCTCGCCCCTGAACAGGGCCCCTACCGACCGACCGTGTGACCGAGGTTGCTACCGGTCACAGCAGCCAACTGGATCTGACTCAGGGGAATGTGCAAGGCAACCACTTTGCCAGCTCGGCACTTCGAATAGCCTTGCAGCGCACCTCTTGCGGCATTCACCCAAGCCTCGGGATGATCGCGAATGAAATGCCGAAGGGATCGACTGTCCCCGACAGCAATGGACTCGAGGAGCCGCTCATCCGCCTGACTCATCCCACATCCAGCATGGCACCCACCGGCAGCGCAATAGCTGTGCTCCGGCTGCTGCATCGGGCCCAAACCCCAGGCGGAATGCATCTCGTAGTTGGGATCGACGCAGTTACCGTCCAGCGGATTGTGACACGTGATACACCCTGTGCCTGATGTCACTCCCGCCCCTTCTGCGTGCATCAAGCCGGTGGCCGAGGCAGCACCAGTCGCGGCAAGAAACAAGACAAATGCCACAACAACGAACCGAGTCATCATGTTGTTCCTCCTTGGGTGGTCTAACGCTGGTTGGTCCGCAGGGACACGGCGACCAAGTCTGTTCCCTGTACAGAACCTGGAATCCACGCAGTAGCGAGGCCTGGTCCTTCAATGAAGCCGCGCAGTAACCGGGAGAAGCGATCCGCGGCAAACAACTCCCCCTTCTCTAGATCGATGACATCGACGGCCGTATCAAGCACGCCCTCGCGATCGATGATCCGGAAGGTGTGCTCAACTCCCCCGATCACCTCCTCCGACACGCCCTTGCGCCAATCCGGCGCAAGCACCGACATCATTACCCAAGCGCGGCCGGCCGAGTCAGTCGCCATCGCCACAATCCGCGACCCCAGGGGGCCTTCGACGTGATCAAAGACAGGGCTGTCGCGAATCCAGTCGTGTTCCAACCGGCCCGTCTCGAGATCCCAAACCTGCAGGCGGTATTCGCCTACCACCGTGACGGAAACGATCTGTCGGTTCGGGAGCGCGCATAGTAAACGGAAGCCCTGGTACGCCGATGACCGGGGACCGATCGGCCGTCGACTCTCTCCGATGCTCTTCCGGTAGACTCCGCCGGCATCGAAGACATGGATGGTATATCCGATCCCCTCCGGCGTCTGGAGGGGTCCCCCGAGGACAAAGCGACCATCGGACAGCCACAAGAGGCCTCCGGGGAGTACCGGCTGACCGACCCGGAAACCCCGGGCGAACTTGAGACTGGGGTCGAAGATCTGAATTCGCCCGTTCGGCGGATCATATGCCGCAACCGAGTCTCCGGGCCCGACCGCCAATACCGTATTCCCACCGAATTCGCCGGGGCCCGCTCCAGAGCGCGCCAGGGAAGACAAGTGCCGGCCAGACAGATCGAATACCTCGGGGGCTCCCTTTCGGGTCGGCACAATGAACCGACCTCGGTGACGCACAACGCCGGGAGTGTGCTCGCCGCCGTCATCGGAGAAGCTGGCGCCCATGCTTGTAACGACGATGCGGCAACTGGGGCACGTCGCCCGATCGGCGATGTGGAGTTGACCGTACCCGCTGGTCGGTACTACAGAGAACAGGCCCCACGCGAGGCAGAACCACCGGAAGGAACAGCCCATGGCCAATCACCATTGCGTGCGAGGAGAAGTACGGATCCCGCGCAGGCTCAACCTGCATGACTCATTCCAAATCACTTGGCACCGCACCAGCGAACGCAGCGTCAAGTTCAAGATCGCCGGCCTTGAACGCAACCCCCCGAAAACAGGGGGATACTTCGCGGCGACTCCCCACCGGCAACAGGGGCGATTAGAATCATTCTGAACCTGCCCGAAGAGCCAATGGATCTGCTCATCGTGGACGACCACTTGTCGGTGGCGGAGACGTTTGCCCGGGCACTCGCTCCGGAGCACCGCACCGTCGGGATGCTGATCCGCGCCGGCGACCTTGCCACCTGGTTCGACGCTGGAGGCCGCTGCGACTGCGTCATCATCGATCTTGTTTTGCCTAACGAGGACGCATTCGAAGCGATCACCTGCATCAGAGGACAGCACCCCACAATCGGGATCATCGCCACCAGCGGATTCGACCGGGCCTCGTCGGCGCAACATGCGCTGGCCGCCGGAGCAGATGCCTATTTCAGCAAAGGCAACAGTATCGCTTCCCTCAGGTCCGCCATTGATAACCTTGCGGCCGATCCTGGTGGCCCTGCTTCGCCCAGGGGACTCCGAACGACGCGAAGAATCCAGGTGCTCCAGGGGCTCGCCTCTGGATACACCACCCAGCAAATCGCCCGGTGGCTGGGGATCAGCCGAGACACCGTGGCGGAGCACATCGAAGAGTTGAAGCGCCGATGCGGCGCTCACACGGCCGCCGAGTTGGTCGCAGCCGCCGTACGGCTCGGCCTCGCCGATGTCATTCTGGAACAACTTCCCCCCCCCCCCTCCTAGGGGTTAATTACCGGTTGTTTCCCGCGTAGGCGGCCGAGGCTCAGCCGGCGCCTGCGGTCGTATCCCTCCGCAATCGACGGGGAGCCAATGACCCAATCCACCCGCTTCGACGCCATCGTCGTCGGTTCCGGCATCACCGGCGGCTGGGCCGCCAAGGAACTGACCGAGAAGGGCCTCCGTACCCTGGTCCTCGAGGCCGGCCGGAACATCGAGCCGTCCCGGGACTACGCCGAGCACATCCAGGCCTGGCAGCTCCCGTTCCGGGGGTACGGCAACCGGGCCCACATGGAGAAGACCCAGCCGATCCAGAAGAACTGCTACGCCTGCGACGAATGGGGCTCCAAGTTCTTCGTGAACGACATCGAAAACCCCTACTCGTTCGACGCTGACAAGCCGTTCCACTGGATCCGGGGCCGCCACGTGGGCGGGCGGTCGATCATGTGGGGCCGGCAGGTCTATCGCTGGAGCGATCTCGATTTCGAGGCCAACCTCAAGGATGGCGTCGGGGTGGACTGGCCGATCCGCTATGCCGACATCGCGCCGTGGTACTCCTACGTCGAGAAGTTCATCGGGATCACCGGCCTGGCCGAGGGGCTCCCGCAGCTTCCGGACGGCGAGTTCCTCCCGGCGATGCAGTTCAACTGCGCCGAGGTGAAGGTCCGGGAAGCCGCTCAGAAGAAATGGGGCCGGGGCCGGGTGCTCACCATCGGGCGGGCCGCGATTCTGACCCAGAACCACAACGGGCGGGCCGCCTGCCACTACTGCGGACCGTGCGAACGGGGCTGCATCACCCACTCGTACTTCTCGAGCATCGGCTCGACCCTGCCCGCCGCGCGGAAGACGGGGCGGATGACGCTCCGGCCCAACAGCGTGGTGGAAAGCGTGCTCTACGACGCGAGGACCGGCCGCGCCACCGGCGTCCGGGTGATCGACGACGTGACGATGCAACCGATCGAGTTCAAGGCGCGGGTGGTCTTCCTCTGCGCCTCGGCACTCGAGTCGTCGCGCATTCTGATGAACTCGAAGAGCGAACACTGGCCCGACGGGATGGCCAACGGCAGCGGTGCCTTGGGCAAGTATGTCATGGACCACTGCTTCGGCGCCGGGGCCGGCGGCACGATGGAGGGCATGGAAGACCAGACTGAGTACGGAAACCGGCCTAACGGCGTCTACGTGCCGCGATTCCGGAACGTCAACGACAAGCACCCGAAGTTCACCCGGGGATACGGGTTCCAGGGTGGCGCGGGCCGAGGGGGTTGGGGACGCGGGGGCGTCGGGCTGGGCGGGGCGTTCAAGGATGGACTGATCAAGGGCCTCGGACCCTGGTCGATGGGACTGGGCGGGTGGGGCGAGATGCTCCCGCGCGAGGACAACTACATCGCGCTCGATCCGGTCAAGAAGGACAAGTGGCGAATTCCCGCCCTGCAGATCCACTGCACCCACGGCCCCAACGAAAAGGCCATTCTCGAGGATATTCAGGTGACCGCCGCCGAGATGCTCGAAGCGGCCGGTGCCAAGAATATCTCGACTCACAACAGTCACCTGCCACCCGGCCTCTGCATTCACGAGATGGGCGGCGCCCGGATGGGGCGGGACCCCAGGACGTCGGTGCTGAACGGTTGGAACCAGGCCCACGACGTCCCCAACCTGTTCGTCACCGACGGGGCCTGCATGGCGTCGTCGGGAAATCAGAATCCGTCGATCACCTACATGGCCCTCACCGCCCGGGCGGTGGCCCATGCGGTCGAACTCTTCAACCGCCGGGAGCTCTGACGATGCAACGCCGTGATTTCCTGGCCCTGTCGGGCGCCACGATGGCCGTGACCGGTATGGGCCTGCCGCGGTTCGCGGCCGCCGGGATCAGCCGGATCGGAATCCAGCTCTACTCCGTTCGCGATCTCTTTGGCGCGGACCCGGAACGCACCCTGGCCGCGCTGGCCGCCATCGGATACAAGGAGGTGGAGACCGCCGGCTACGCCAAGGCGACCCCTGCCCAGATGAAAGCGATGCTCGGCCGCACTGGGCTCGTGGCGCCGTCGGCGCATGTGGACCTCGACGCGTTGACGACCCACTGGGCCGCCACACTCGACGCCGCCCACACGGTGGGCCACCAGTATCTGATGCTGGCCTGGATCGGCCCCGAACAGCGGAAGACTCTCGGGAGCTATCGAAAAGTGGCCGACGTCCTGAACCGGGCCGCGGCAGAGGCGAAGTCGGCCGGGATCCAGATCGGCTACCACAACCATGATTTCGAATTTGCGCCGCTCGAAGGCAGGACCGGATACGAGGTGCTGCTCGAATCGGCGGACCATTCGCTCGTCAAGTTCGAACTCGACCTCTACTGGGCCACCAAGGCGGGCGCCGATCCGCTCAAGCTCTTCGCGGCGTGGCCAGGGCGGTTCCCGGCGGTCCATGTGAAAGACATGGGACCGGGCCAGTCCATGGTGGACGTGGGTGACGGGACCATCGATTTCGCCCGGATATTCACGCACGCCAGGCAGGCCGGCATTCGTCACTATTTCGTGGAGCACGACGAGCCCAAAGACGCCATGCTGTTCGCGAAGAAGAGCCACGATCATCTCGCCAAGCTCAGGTTCGAGGAGGCCCAATGACCGACGCATCGGATCGCTCGCTTTCGCGGCGTCAGGCGGTGACCCTGATGGCCGGATCCACGGTGGCCCTGGCCGCGGGCCGCGACAAACCCCGCCCGGAGGTGACCCTGATGCCGATGTCCGGACGCCTCAAGCAGTCGGTTTGCCAGTGGTGCTACGACGGCATGTCGGTCGATGACCTCTGCCGCAACGCCCGCGACATGGGCCTCAAGTCCGTGGAACTCCTGGGCGAAAAGGACTGGGCCACGGTCAAGAAATACGGCCTCATCTGCGCCATGGCGAACGGGCCGTGCACGATCGAAGTCGGCTTCAACCGGCCCAGCGAGCACGACCGTCTGGTCAAGGAAGGCGAGCGGCTGATTCCGATGATCGCGGAACTCGGCTTCCCCAACATGATCGTGTTTTCCGGCAACCGGAAAGGGATGTCCGACGGCGAAGGGATCGACAACTGCGCCAAGGGCCTGGCCCGGTTGATGCCCACCGCCGAGAAATACGGCGTCACGGTGCAGATGGAACTGCTCAACAGCAAGGTGGACCATCACGACTACCAGTGCGACCACACGCCCTGGGGCGTCGAACTGGCCAGGAAAGTGGCGTCGCCGCGCTTCAAGCTGCTGTACGACATCTATCACATGCAGATCATGGAAGGCGACGTGATCCGCACCATCCGCGACAACGCCGCCTGGATCGGTCACTTCCACACCGGTGGCGTGCCGGGCCGGAACGAGATCGACGAGACCCAGGAACTCAACTACCGCCGGATCATGCAGGCCATCGTGGAACTGGGTTTCCAGGGATACGTGGCTCAGGAGTTCATCCCGAAGCGCGATCCGATGACGTCGCTCCGGCAGGGCAAGGAGATCTGTGACGTCTGACGCCGGGCTCTCGGCCCGGCTCGGTCGCTGGTCGACGGGTCGGATCGCATTCGCGGCGCTGGCGGTATTCGTGGCGTTCACGGGCACGGTGCTTCCGGCCCAGGCGGCACGGGCCCGGGCCATCTTCGGCTCGGCGGGATCTCCCGACACCTCGTTCCTCTATGGCGCGGCCGATCTCTACGGGATGGCCGAGGCATACGGCGAGTCGGGACGGGCGGCGTACATCCACGCGCGGTTCACTTTCGATGTGATCTGGCCGCTGGTCTACACCCTTTTCCTGGTGACCGCGATCAGCTGGCTCTTCCGGAAGGCGCTCCCGGCCGAGAGCCGCTGGCAGCGGCTCAACCTGCTGCCGTTCCTCGGCATGGGGTTCGACTTTCTCGAGAACATCGGTGCGTCGGTGGTGATGGCGCGGTATCCGGCACAGACGCCGGTGGTGGATTCACTGACGCCGGTGTTCACGCTGGTCAAATGGGTCGGCGTGAACGGGAGCTTTGCGGTCGTCGTGGCGGGGATCGTTATGGTGGCGTTGCAGCGGGTCCGGCGTGGCTGAGCCGGCGGGGCTCCGACTGCTGCCGCTTCCGGGAACACTGGCCGTCTGCCGGCTCGAACCGACCGCGGCGGTTCCAGTGTGGGCCGAGGGTGGGTTCACGTCGGTAACCCGGACAAAAGACGAACTGTCGGTCGTCTGTTATGCGAACCGGGTGCCCGCCGAGGTCCGCGCCGTGCGGGACTGGAAGGCGTGGCGAGTGGCGGGGACGCTGGACTTCTCGATGGTGGGGGTGCTGGCCTCGCTGGCCGGACCGCTCGCGAAGGACGGCGTCAGCATCTTCGTGATTTCGACCTTTGACACTGATTACCTGCTGATTCGGGAGCCGCAGGCGGCCAGGGCGGTCGTATCGCTCCGGGCCGCCGGCATCGGCGTCAGCGACTGAGTTCCTCGATCAGGCGGTCGATATCCGCCGCCGTGTTGTGCCAATGAGGGGATACGCGAAGGCCGACACCGCGCCGGGCGACGATTACGCCGCGGGCCACCAGTTGCTTCGCGATCTCGGCGTCTCGCGAGAGGTCGCCGGTGCCGATCGACAGGATGCCCGTGCGCGCAGCCTGGTCCGGGCTCGAATGAACCTTGATTCCAGCCGGGACGCCCGCGGCCAGGCGTGCGGTGAGTGCCTGCACGTGGCGGGCAATTCGGTCGATTCCCAATTCGAGCAGCAGATCGACCGACGATTCCATCGCGATCAGCACCGGATCGGCCTGACCACCGACGTGCCACCGCGCGGCACCGGCGGCCCATTCGAGGCGGGGCGCGCCATGGACGCTGGTGGCCACACTGGTCCAGCCGGCCCGATCGGGCGTGAGTTCGGCCAGCGCCCGCTCGCTCACATACAGCACGCCGGCGCCGGCCACCGCCATCAACCACTTGTAGGAGCCGGCCACCACCACGTCGATTCCATGCACCGCGGGTTCGACCGGCGTCTGGCCCAGGCTCTGGATGGCATCGACGATCGAGAGCGGGCCGCCCCGGCAGATGGCGCCGAGTGCGGCGAGATCGATCCGGAAGCCGGTCTGCCAGTGGACATGGCTCACCGCTACGGCCCGGGTGCGGGCGTCCACGGCATCCGCCACCCGGTTGAGGTCGAGGTGCCCTTCCACTGGAACCTGGCGGACCTCGACCCCGCCTGCGGCGAGGCGGAGACAGGCGTAGAGCACCCCGGGAAACTCGTTGGCTGGCACCACCACGTTGTCGCCGGGGCGCCAGGCGATGCCGTTCAGCGCGGCGGCCATGCCGTCAGTGGTGGTGGGAACGAAAGCGATCCGCTCGGCGGGTACGCCGCCCAGCAACCGGCCCAGCTTGGCGCGGAGGGGGGCCGCGTCAAAGTCCTGGCGGCCCGCCTGGTAGAGCCTGAACACCCGCTCCCGATCGTCGACATATTCCCGGAGCCGATCGGCCGACCGGCTCGGCAGCGGTGACGAAGCCGCGTGGTTCAGATAGACGGCTTCGTGAACGGGCCCGAACTCGCGGGCGGCCAACTCGGACCATGACGTCACTGGAATCCCTCCTCGGGCGAGGATAGTCTAGCTCCATCATGCGCGTCCGCGTCAGGGCCTATCTGGCCACCTTTCTCTTCTGGCTCGCCTACTTCTGGGTGGCCCGGGCGCTCTTCCTCGGCTATCACTGGGCCCGGACGTCGGAGCTGCCGCTCGGGGAGATCGTCCGGACCTTCAGCGCCGGGTTCCGGCTGGATGCCTCGGGCGCCGCCTACCTGACCGCGATGCCGGCCCTGCTGCTGCTGCTTTCGGTGGCGCCGTGGTTCCAGCGGATCGCGGTGGCCGGGATCGGGGCCTGGACCACCTTTGCGGCCGTGGCGGGCGCCTTCCTGGTGGTGACGGACCTCGAGATCTACACTCGATGGGACCGGCGGCTCGACGCCGGCATCCTTCCCTATCTCAAGACGCCGCGAGAAGCCTGGGCCTCCGCCGGAGCCAGCCCCAGACTGCTGCTGTTCGTCGTCGCCTGTCTCCTCGCCGGGGCGGCGGTCTGGGTCCACCGCCGCTACGTGATGCGAGGTCTCGGCGAATTGCCTCGGGTCGGACCGGCGTGGGGCCTGCCGGCCCTTCTGCTAATCGGTCTTCTGGTGATTCCGGCCCGGGGCGGCTTCCAGGAAATTCCCGTGACCCAGAGCAGCGGCTACTTCTCGCCGCGCCCGTTCGCGAACTTCGCGGCCCAGAACGCCCTGTGGAGTTTCTTCGATTCGGTAGCCCGGGGCCAGTGGGACCGGGCCAATCACTACGTCGCGATGCCGGCCGAGGAGGCCGAGCGGGTGATGGCCGCGGCGCGGGCGAGGACGGGACCCACTCGGCCGGCCCCCGATGAACCGTCTCGTCCCAATATTCTGCTCATCGTCTGGGAAAGCGGCTCGGCCCGAGCCGTGGGGGCGTTAGGCGGAGTTGCGGGGGTGACGCCCGCGTTTGACGCGCTGGCACACGATGGTGTGCTGTTCCGTCGGTTCTATGCCGCCGGCGACCGGACCGACAAGGGGATTGCCGCTCTGCTGAGCGGCTTCCCCGCCCTGCCGCGCGGCTCGATCCTCACCGCGCCCGACAAGGCGGCGAGTCTCCCGACAGCCAGCCGGGATTTCCAGCGGAACGGCTATCGAACCTCGTTCTACTACGGCGGTGAGCTCGAGTTCGCGTCGCTCAAGGCGTATCTGGTGGCCGCGGGGTTCGATCACGTGGTGGGCAAGAGCGACTTCCCGCGGAGCAGCTGGAATTCGAAGTGGGGCGCCCACGACGGCGTGGTGGCCGACCGGGTGCTCGAGGATCTCGATCGGGCTCGGGAGCCGTTCTTCACGGTCTGGCTCACCCTGTCCAGCCACGAGCCCTTCGAAACACCCGAACCCGCCACTATCCCGGGTACCGACTGGCAGAGCCTCTACCTCAACTCCATGGCGTACACCGACCGGGTCATCGGCCGACTGGTGGCCAAGGCGCGAGAGAAGTCCTGGTGGCGAAACACACTGGTGGTGATCGTGGCTGATCACGGACGCCGAGTGATTCCGCTGGACGACCAGGCACCGTTCAAGGACGCCGATGCGGTGTTCCGCATCCCGATGCTCTGGCTGGGCGGAGCAGTGACGGCCCGCGACAGCGTGGTGGACGAAATCGGCTCGCAGGTGGATCTCGCACCGACGCTGCTCGACATGGCGGGGATCACCCCGGCCTTGCCCTACCGGTGGGGCCGCTCGCTGCTGGACCGGGTCGCCGAGCCGTACGCCTACTATGGATTCGAAACCGGCTTCGGCCTGGTGACGCCCGGCGGCAATCTGGTGTACGATCCCCGGGCCGGCCGCTTTGTGACCCGGACCGGGAACCCCACGCCCGCTGACGAGCGCCTCGGCCGGGCCTTGATGCAACTCACCTACCAGGATTATCTCGACCGGTGACCGACTCCGATCTTGTTTTCCGCTCCGCCGTCGAACTCGCCGGGCTGATCCGTGCCGGCGACCTCTCGGCGTGTGAAGTGATGGAAGCGCATCTCCGCCGGATCGAGGCGGTGAACCCGGCCGTCAACGCGATCATCACGCTCACCGCGGATACGGCGCTGGCCCAGGCCCGGGCGGCCGACGAACGCCAGGCCCGCGGCGAACCGCTGCCGGTGCTGCATGGCCTGCCGGTCGCTCACAAGGATCTCGAGGAAACGGCCGGCATCCGGACCACCTTCGGATCTCCGATCTTCCGCGACTACATCCCGCCGACCAGTTCACTCGTGGTGGAGCGGCTGCAGGCGGCCGGCGCCATTACCATCGGCAAGACCAACACGCCGGAGTTCGGGGCCGGATCGCAGACGTTCAACCCGGTCTTCGGCGCCACGAAGAATCCGTATGATCTCACCCGGACCTGCGGCGGGTCGAGTGGCGGCGCCGCGGCGGCGCTCGCCGCCGGGATGATCCCCCTGGCCGACGGTAGCGACATGGGCGGGTCGCTCCGCAATCCGGCGTCGTTCTGCAACGTGGCCGGTTTTCGGCCGTCCCCGGGGCGGGTGCCCACCTGGCCCAACCGGATGGCCTGGTCTCCGCTCGGCGTCAACGGACCAATGGCCCGGTCCGTGGCGGATCTCGCGCTGATGATGCAGGCCGTCGCCGGGCCGGACGACCGCTCGCCGATCGGGATCGAGGAGCCTGGCTCGCGGTTCGCCGAGCCACTGGAGCGGAATTGGCGTGGCGTTCGGATCGCCTGGAGCGCGGGACTGGGGCTCCCCTTCGAGCCCGACGTCCTCGCGGTCACGGAGCGACAGCGGACGACGTTCGAGAGCCTGGGCTGCATCGTGGAACCGGATCAGCCGGCAATGGACGAGGCGGACCGGATCTTCAAGGGTCTGCGCGCCTGGCACTTCGCCGTCTCGCTTCGGGACGCCTACACCTCGATGAAAGACCAGCTCAAGGACACGATCATCTGGAACATCGAGCAGGGCCAGCGGCTGACGGCCGCGGACCTCGGGCGCCTCGAACTCGACCGCACCGTTCTCTACCACCGGGTCCGCAAGTTCCTGACCCGGTACGATTTCCTGGTGCTGCCCACGGTCCAGGTTCTGCCATTTGATGTGACGGTGCCGCACCCAACGTCGATTGCCGGCACACCGATGGAGACCTACATCGACTGGATGAAGTCCTGCTATTACATCTCGACCCTGGGGCTCCCCGCGCTGTCGGTCCCTGCCGGATTTTCGGCCACTGGGCTCCCGGTCGGACTCCAGATCGTCGGGCGCCATCACGACGACTTCGGGGTCCTCCAGCTGGGGCATGCCTTCGAGGCGGCCACCGGCTTCGGCCGGCGGCGACCGGCGCTGGCCCCGACGGTCGGCTAGATTTCCGGCGAACCCGTTTCCTCACGAGGAGCAGACCATGACGTCCGGAACCACGACGACGAGTAACCCCCTTCTCCGCCGGATCAGCGCCGACACCACCGCGGTCGGCGCCATACCGATGACGGTGGCCGGCGCGATCCGGAAGACCGGCATCCTGCTCGGCCTCACCCTGCTCGCCTCCGCGATGGGCTGGTGGTCCCTCGAGACCGGGCGCTTCCCGGCCGAGTTGCTGTTCCCCGTCATGATCGGATCGATCGTGGTCGGGCTCGGGCTCGCCATTCTGGTGGCGGTCCGGCCGCTCACCGCGTCCTGGGCCGGCCCGGTGTACGCGGTCGCCCAGGGCACCATGCTGGGCCTGCTGTCAGCCGCCATCAACGCGCAATACAAGGGCCTCCCGATGCTGGCCGTCGGGCTCACCACCGCCACGTTCGGGGTGATGCTGGTGGCATATCGGACCCGGGTGGTCACGGTCACCGACCGATTCCGTGCCGTGGTGGTGGGCCTCACCGGCGGTATCGCGGTGTTCTACCTGATTTCGCTCGGGATCCGGCTTTTCACCGGGTTCACCATCCCGTTTCTGGTCGAGGGCGGCGCGCTGGGGATCGGCTTCAGTCTGTTCGTGACCGGGCTCGCGGCGGTCAACCTGCTGCTGGATTTCAAGTCGATCGAGGACGGCGTGGCGGCCGGGGCGCCGGAAGCGTATGAGTGGGCGTTTGCGACCGGGCTCATCATCACCCTGATCTGGCTCTATCTCGAAATCCTCCGCCTGCTGCGGAAGCTTCGCCGTTAGGCCGTCCCCGATCCGGGAAGGACATCGCGAGGATTCCGGCCGGTGACCGCCATTAGAGGCGGCGCCGGCCGAGTCGCAAAGAAGAGGGCGCCGGTCCGCTCGGGGAACCGCTCCTGGTAGCGCTCCCGCCACGCCGCCGTGAAATGCCCGGCCCGGTCCTGCCGGACCATGGCCCAGACACTGCCGCCGAACCCCGCCCCGAACGCCGACGCCCCAACGGCGCCTTCCTCCAGAGCAAGCGCCACCAGGCCCCTGGTCTCGTCGATCTGATTGCCGAGCCCGTAATCCGCCGCGGCGAATGACGCCGCAGCCCAGTCCCCCGCGGCCGCCCAATCGCCACGGTCGATCGCGTCCCTGAACCCCGGAATCAGCGTCCGGCATTCCACCGTGAGTTGCATCAGGCGGCGTTCGAGGCGCTCGGCCCAGGACCGATCCTCGAGCCGCTGGAGCCGGCCGAGCGCCGGGCCGAGCTGGCCATCACCATCGATCAGCAGCCGGCCCAGGGTCATGCCGGGATCGCCGTCGCCGGCCACCAGGTCGCGGAGCGCTGCGGTCATCCTGGCAAGATCGTTGTAGTGATCGAGGGCGGCGGCGGTCTTCTCGGCCACCACGCCGCTCGCCGCGATCACGAACTGATAATCGGCGGGCCAGCGTACGGTTCGTTCGAGGATCACCGGATCGAAGCGGAACTGGGACAGATGATCGGCCTCCGAGCAGATGATCGCGGTCTGGTCCTGGCTCCCGCCCATGGTGCCGACGCCCCCACCGCCGGCAAACCCGCGGAACACCCGGCCGTTCTCCATGGCGCCGAAGTAGCCGGCCAGGTCCTCGATGGTGTGGAGGTTGGCGCGGAAGGCCGGCTCCCGGTCAAGGCCGGCAGCGTCGATCATCGCCCAGGCGATCCCGACCACCAGCGCACTCGAGCTGCTCACCCCCGCGGCGAACGGAATGTCGCTGGCAAAGACCAGATCGATCCCAGCCACCGGCCGGCCGAAATCCCGTGCCAGGCGAGCGACGACCGTGGCGGGATAGTTTCCCCAATCGCCTCGGGGCGCCTCGAGATCCGGATCGATCGCAAATTCCCTTGCCTGGCCGAGCCGGGCGTCCACCATCCGGATCCGGCCGTCATCACGCGGGCGGGCAAGGAACGCGATGCCCTGCTCGGTGGCGCAGACCAGGCTTCGGCCACCGGCATAGTCGGTGTGCTTGCCGAACACCTCGATCCGGCCCGGTGCATGGTACCGCCGCACCCGACCCCTGAGCAGACCGAGTTCGTCGGCGGTTCGTTCCACCGGATCGAACAGAGCCGCCCGCCTCGCGATCTCGGCGCCATCAAAGCCGGCCCGGGCCAGGGCCTCGATGAGCGGCGACGTCACAGGCAGACCTCGATCCCGCGGACTCGGCGCGCCACTTCCGCGATGTCTCCGCGATGGGAGAGGTCGAGTACGCCTCCGGCAAACGGCACAACGCGGAACCGCTGGCCAAGCCGTTCCATCGCGAAGGCGACCGCATCCTGGATCTCGAATTCGCCCCGGCTGGAGGGCGCGATCGCCCGGCAGGCTTCGAAGATGGCGGGCCCGAAGCGCCAACTGTTCATTGAGACCAGGGCACCGGGAGCCGCGGCCAAGGCTGGATCCGGCTTTTCAACGATTCTCGCGAGCCAGCCGTCAGCGTCGGCCCACATGAGGGCATACCGGGCAATCCGATCCGCTTCGATGTTGGATTCGCGAATCAAGGCGTCGCGGGCGTAGCCGATGAGGCCCATGCCGTCGATCCCGGCAAGGGCCGAGAGCGCCGCGAGTGGATAGAGATTGTCGGAGTTGACGACGAGGAACGGCGCGGTACCGACAACATCCCGCGCGGCGAGCACCGCGTCGGCGGTGCCGCGGGGCACGGCCTGGACAGCAAACTCAAGCGCGAACCGCTTTGGTGCTACATCGACTCGATAGCGGCGTTCGATCAGCGCGTGATCCGGCGATACCACGAGGCAGATCCGGTCAATCCCGGCATCGGCCAGACTCGACATGACGTAGTCGAGAAACGGGCGGCCGACCGGAATCATGGCTTTGAGGCCGCGATCGGCCACCGCCGCCTGCTCGGCGCTCACGACCGCGTCCGCCGCGTCCTGCCGCATTCGGGTGCCGAGGCCGCCCGCGAGAATCACCGCCACGCTGGTACTCATGGGTGCAAAGATACCAGAGTACATTTGTCCGATGGCAACAGCCCGGGCCGAACTCGAAGATCGTCTCGCCACGCTCACGGGCTGCGGCCCGGACACCCGGGTCGTCGCCCAGGTACTCGATTCGCCGGTGGGGCTCCTGGTGGCGGCCGCGGTGGACGAGGGCCTTGCTATGCTCGAATTCGGCACCGAACTCCGGCTGCCGCCTCAGGTCGCCGCCCTGATCCGCCATTTCGGCCCCGTCCGGGTCGGGCCTCATCCCCTGATCGAACAGACAGCCGGCGAGCTGGAGCAGTATTTCGCCGGTACCCGCCAGGCGTTCGACGTTCCACTCGCCCTTCGGGGTACGCCGTTCCAGGAACTGGTCTGGCGGGCGCTGCTCGAGATCCCCTACGGCGACTCCTGCTCCTATGGCGAGCTGGCGCGGCGACTCGACCGGCCCGGCGGACAGCGGGCCGTGGGCCTCGCCAACGGGCAGAATCGGCTTGCGATCATCGTGCCGTGCCATCGAGTGCTTGAACAAGGCGGCGGACTCCGTGGATACGGCGGCGGCCTGGACCGGAAGCGTTTTCTCCTCGATCTCGAGCGGCGCCACGTCGATCCACTGACCGGAACACCCCTCGGCCGGGCGATCGTCGGGTGACCGAGGCGCCGTTCGGCCGCACCGTCGTGCTGCTGAACCCCGCCAGTGCGTCCGGCGCGGCCTGGCGACGGTGGCGCGCCGTGGCCCCACTGGCCGCCCGGCTCCTGCCCGGGCTCACGGTGATCGAAAGCAGCGCCCCCGGGGACCTGCGACTTGCCGCGGTCGCTGAGGCAGGGCGAGGGGAGGCCACCCTTCTGCTCGCCGCCGGGGGTGACGGGACCTCGCACGAAGTGGTGAACGGGTTGATCGACGCCGGGGAATCCCCGGCCGCCATGGGCTGGCTCCCGATCGGCTCGGGCAACGACCTGGCCCGGTCGGTCGGTGTCCCGCTCGACGCCCGGAAGGCGCTCCACTGGTACCAGCGGCCGGTGATGTCACGGATCGACGCCGGCTCGATCCGCTACCAGGGCGAGGGTCAGCCCGCGGTCCGGGCCTTCGGCAACTCCTTCACGGTGGGTCTCAGCACCGACGCACTCGAACTCGTTAGGCACGGCCGCCGGTTCGGCGCCCTGAGCTATCTCGGCGCCACGCTCCGGGCACTGGCCCGGCAGGTCCCGGCGAATCTCGATCTGGAGCTTGACGGCGTCCGGCGTACGGTCGTGGCGGGTCGGCTGCTTTCGGTCACCAACGGCGCCTCGTTCGGCGCCGGCATGCGGGTCACCCCGGGGGCACGACTCGATGACGGCCGCCTGGATCTGGTCTGGATTGCCGGTACCACCCGGGCAGCCACGCTCATGGTGTTTCCCCGGATCTACTGGGGTGGTCACCTCACGCATCCCGCCGTCCACGCCGCGCGCGTCGAGCGCCTGGTGATCCGTGGCGACGGGATTCGCGCCTTCGAGGCCGACGGCGAACTGATCCCGTCGGCCGGGCCGATCGAGTTGGGCATCCTCCCGGGAGCGCTCCGAATTGCCCGGGGCCGCCCCGACTAGATTTGATTCCGCGATGAGAATACCTGCCCTCCTGCTGCTGCTCGCCGCCACCGCCACCGCCGAGGCCCAGGAACTCCGGGTCCGCGTCAAAGAGCCGGGCCGGCCCAATCTGGCCGTCGGCGTCCTGGTCTCGCTCCGGAACGCCGACGGCGTCACGATCGCCGCGGGCGTCACCAACGACGCCGGCCGGGTCCGTCTCCCGGCCCAGCCCGGCAGCTATCAGCTCCTGGTGGAACGGCCGGGCTTCGCCGATACCAGCCAGACGATCACCCTGGGCGGCGGGCTCGACAGCCTAACGATTACCCATGCGGCTCGCCGGCCGGCGCTCGCGGCCAGGCTGCTGGCGGTGCCGGCCGGGTGCCCGGTACCCGGCACCATCCCCGCCGACGCGGCGGGACTCTGGGCCGAGGCCTCGAAGACCCTCCGAACGGTGGCCGTGACCGAGGATGGCGGGACGGCCACCTTCAGTCTGGCCGCATTCCAGCGCACCATCTCGACCGCCCTCAAGAAGGACGACGAACAGATCAACACCCTGCTCGGCGCGGCAAACCGGCCGGCCAATGCCGCCTCCGCCGCATTGCTCGCGACTGAAGGCTACCTGGCGGCTCAGGGTGGCGGGGCGTGGCGGGCCCCGGATGTCGCGGTCCTGGCCTCCGCGGAATTCGTCCAGACCCATTGTTTTGGCGTCGTCACCGGCGTCGAAGGGCGAGAGGGGTACACCGGTCTCCGGTTCGTCCCGGCGCCGTCGAAGCGGGTGGACATCGAAGGCACGATGTGGATCGACCCGGTATCGCGCGAACTCAAGACCATTGACTATCACTTCACCGGGGTCTCGGCCGACTGGCACCCGGAGCGCTTCGGCGGATCGCTCGAAATCCACCGATCCGAGATCGGTTTCTGGGTTACCCGGTTCTGGTACCAGCGGATCCCTCGGGTCGAGGCCGGGAAGCTTCGCGGCTACCACGAGGACGGCGCCGAAGTGGTTGCGGTCACCGCCACCATCGACACCACCGACCGGATCGCGGTAGCCCAGGCCATCGTCAAGCAGGAAAATGAAGTTCGCCGCCGGGTCGCCAAGCTGGCGGGCACGGTCGTCGACACGCTGGGGTACCCGGTTGGGGAAGCCGAGGTGACCATCCTCGGTACTGACCGCACGACCAATTCGAGTCGCGACGGCAGCTTCGGGATCGACGGCCTGCCGCCGGGAATGCAGATCGTGAGAGTGCGAAAAGTCGGCTACAAGGCCCAGTACTTCTCGATCCGGCTTTCCGGCGGGCAGGAATGGGATGGCAAAGTTGCGATCAAGAAGCTGCCCCAGGTGCTCGGCGAGGTAGTGGTGGTCGGGAAGTACGGCAAGCCGCCCAAGTACGCCAACACGGCCAAGTACGACGATTTCTACCGGCGCCGGGCCTCGAAGGTGGGCCGGTTCCTGACCCGGGAGGAAATCGATCAGCGGGCGGCGGGCAAGATCTCGGAACTGCTCCGATCGATGACCGGGGTGCGAATCGGCTTCACCGCGCCGCAGCAGAGTGAGGAGATCTCCTTCCTCAACTGCGCCTCCGTCAACGTGGGCGTCTGGATCGACGGCCAGAAGATGACCGGCAACGTCGGCGAAATTCTTCCGCTGATCACGCCCTCGGACATCGAGACGATCGAGGTTTATCAACGCCAGGTGCTGGTGCCGCCGGAGTACCGGGACAACAGCTGTGCGGCGATCGTGATGTGGACGCGCTGAGCGGCGATCAGGCCGGGGTAGCCGCGGGCTCGTCCCGGTTGAGTTCCTGACGAACCAGTTCGGCCAGGGCGGCGCGGGTGAAGGGTTTTTCGAGCAGCGGGATCACCCCGTCGAATGGCAGGTCTTTGCCGGCGTAGCCCGACATCATCACGACCTTGAGCGACGGCTGCCGGGCCCGGAGCGTCGTGACCAGTTCCACACCACCCATCCGCGGCATCACCACATCGGACAGCACCAGGTCGATCCGGCCCCGCTCCGCATCCCACTTTTCCAAGGCTTCAACCCCATCGGTCGCCTCGACGACGTGGTAGCCCAGCGACTGCAGGGTCCGCGACGCCACCAGGCGCACAGCCTGCTCATCCTCGACCACCAGTACCCGTTCTTTGCCACTGGGAAGCTCGGCGGGGGCCGCGAGGATGATCGGGCGCTCGTCCGTGACCATGCCGGTCGGCAGATAGACCTCGAACCGGCTTCCCTGCCCCGGCTCGCTCTCCACCCCGATGGCGCCACCGTGCTGGGACGCCACGCCCCAGCAGACGGCCAGACCGAGCCCGGAACCCCGATTGACGTCCTTGGTGGTGTAGAATGGCTCGAACAGCCGCGCCTTGACCTCGGCGGGGATTCCCGTGCCGCTGTCCGTCACGCTGAGCCGAACGTAGTCGCCCGGAAGCAGCTCGAACGACCCGACCCGGCGGACCTCGGGCAAGGACACCGCTTCGGCGGCGATGGTCACGGTGCCGTGGCCGACAATGGCGTCCTTGGCGTTCATCGCGAGATTCACCAGCAGTTGCTCGAGCTGGGACGCGTCGCCTGCCACCGACGGAAGATCCGCCTCAATCCGGACCCGAAGATCAATACTCTCACCAAGGATCCGCCCCAGGAATCGCTCCATCGTCCGGACCAGGTCCGTGATATCGACGGTCGACCGGGTCGCCGCCTGGCGACGGGCAAACGTCAGAAGCTGCCGGGTGACCTGGGCCGCCCGTTCGCCGGCGATCCGGATCTGGCGAAGGTCCGCAAGAATGGCCGGATGATCCTTGGCGTGTTGCTCGGCCATCTCGGCGAAGCCGAGAACGCCGGTCATCATGTTGTTGATCTCGTGGGCAACGCCGCCGGCCAGCCGCCCGATGCTTTCGATCTTCTGCGCCTGCACCAGCTGATGCTGGAGCCGTTTGCGTTCGGCGAGCTCTTCCTTGAGCTGGGCGGTCCGCTCTTCGACCCGGCGTTCCAGGGTTCCCCGGGCCGCTTCGAGATCGCGGGTCCGATCGTCGACGAGCCGGGACAGGTCCGCCGATCGCTGACGGATCCGACGGGTTCGGATCCAGTAGAGCGCCACACCGGCGAAGACGAGGGAGAGCACGGCCGCCGGCAGGAACCAGGGCTGCTCGGAGAGACTGAGGGCCACGGCGAATCGGAGGTCAACGGTTCCCATGCTCCAACGGCCGTCCTCGTTGGCCGCCCGGATCTGGAACCGGTAGGCGCCGCCGGCCAGAGGGCCGAACGTGGCAACCCGCCGGTCACCCGCCTCGATCCACTCGCGGTCGATGCCCTCGAGCTTGTACTGGATCCGGACCCGTTTGGGGATTAGAGCGTCGGTGGCGGCGAACTCGATTTCGACCCGGCCGACTCCCGGCTCGAACCGGTGCGTCGATCGGATCGAATACACATTTCCGTCCACCACCAGCCGTTCGATATGGACCTGGGGCGGCTCGGAGTCCGCCGCCACCCGCTCGGGATCCACCCGGACCACGCCGACGTAACTCGGCAGCCACAGATGGCCCTCGGCGTCCTTGGTGATCGATGAATGGTAGTCGCTGTTGAACTCCGTCGTGGGGAGCCCGTCGAGGCGGTCGAAGCTCCGGATCGAAAGCGGGTCATGGCCGCCGTCGGCTAGGGCCTCGAGTTCGTGACCGGGGACGCGGAGCAGCCCATAACTCGAGCTCAGCCACAGATTCCCGAAATTGTCTTCGGTAATGCCACCAACTTCGCTTCGCAGCCGGCGGTCAAGACGCCCGAACGAAAAGATCCGGTTCCGGCGGAGCACAAAGAGTCCGCTGTCCGCTGTGCCGATCCAGACATTCTCTCCGCGAAGGAAGAGCGCCTGGATCCGGCCGTCGGTCAGGCCTTCGGGCTTGGCCCAGGTGGTCACTCGCCCGGAGGAGAGCCGATGGAGAAACGGGCGAGCGAACCAGATCGCACCACCGGGATCTTCCGCCACAAGGCGCGGTTGTTCCGTGGTCGGGAGGCGGTAGACGCTCGTCGCCGGCGCGGGCCCGGCGGCGCGGAAAACCCCCGCCGCCGTCGTGAACCAGAATGAACCGGCCCGGTCCTCGAGCATGGCGTAGATCCGGGCGGGCGGCAACCGGAATCGTGCCGTCCGATCTTCCACCCCGCCCGACAGCGTCCGAAGGGAGACCCGGCCTTCGCCCGTCGCATAGAGGACCTCGCCACGGCGGGTCACCATATGGCTCCGCGGTCCGTTATCAGGCGCGAGTGGGGGAACCAGGTTGCTGGCCCGCTGTCCGTCGAACCGATAGAGGCCGCCGTTGTCGGCGACCGCGACGAGCTGCTTGTCGGCCAACTTCGCCGTGGACCAGATCAGGGAACGAGGAAACCCGTCGTCATAGCTGTAGGTCGTGAACGCGGTCGGCTGAAACAGATCCAGCCCGAGTCCGGTCCCCACCCAGACCCGTTGCCGAGGATCAATGAGTACCGATTTCACCTCGAGCGAGCTCAAGCCCTGGTCGGCCTGGTACCAATCGATCCGGCCGCGATCCAGCACGGCGATCCCGTGGGTCGGGGTTCCGATCCAGAGCCGGCCCTCGCCATCGAGCGCGAGGGCGGTCACTGCGGGGGGGGCCCCGTCGACGACAAGCCGGACCGGCGCGTCGAGCCTCGTACGGCCGTCACGATCCAGGACCAGGTGCCGGATCAAGCCGCGGGCGGCCAGCCAGAGACCGCCGCTTCCGTCCGAAACGATCTTCGACACCGGCATGGCCAGGCCGCCGCTATCGGAAGGCATCGGCACGAGGCCATGCTTCCTCAGCACGAGGAGCCGGCCAGACCCGCCAACCCACAGGCGGCCGGCCGCGTCCTCGCCGAACGACAATGCCTCGATATCACTCCCGCCGACCCGCCGGACGTTGCCGTCTCGCAGGGCCAGAACGCCGCCATCGGTACCGAGCCAGAGCGTCCCGGCGCGATCCTGAAAGATCGCCGTGACCGACTTCGAGGCGAGTTCGGCGGGGAGAGCCGGTTGGCGGAACCGCCCTCCTTCCAGTACTGCGAGCCCGGCGAGGGTCCCGATCCAGAGCCGGCCCTCGCGGTCGGTGAAGAGCGTGTTGATCCAGTCCGACCGAAGGGCCGGGGTGTCGTCGCTCGAGAAGCGCCGAAACTTGAGACCGTCGAATCGGACCAGTCCCTTCCGGGTGCCAAGCCAGAGGTATCCATCGGGCGTCCGGGCCATGGCCGCGACCAGGGTTTCCGGCAACCCGACATCCTGGTCGAAAACCCGGTGGGCATAGCGCTCAAATGGGTTCCCATCCGCCTTCTTGGCGGCGGCCGGTTGGGCCGAGCCGAGAAGGGTGGCCAGGGCCAGACCGGCCGAGACCAGGAACTTCCGGGCCTCGCATCCAGCAACCCAAAGCCGCCCGGTCTCGCCCCGAAACGGGCCAAAGACCCGGTTCAGCAGGCGAAAACTGGCGGCTTTCAAGCCGGACGAAGTGCCCTTAAGTTCTTTCATTGCCATGGATTAGAGTGAAAGCCACCGCCCGAAAATCAGCGGAACGATCCTGGGGCCGTTCGGCCCTGAGGGTCCCGTCGAATCCTCAAAGGGCAACTTCCAGGCCCTGGCCTAAGTCCTTGGCGGGAAACCAATTTCGACACTTTGACAGGAGTCTTCGGCCATGGCCATCTACGACTACCGCGTCACCACGATCGAGGGGGCTGACCAGGCCCTCGCGGACCTCAAAGGGCAGGTCGTTCTGGTCGTCAACGTCGCCAGCAAATGCGGATTCACGCCTCAGTACACCGGGCTCGAAGCCCTGTACCGCAAGTACCGGGATCGGGGATTCACGGTTCTCGGCTTCCCCTGTGACCAGTTCGGCCACCAGGAACCCGGCGACGAGGCGGAGATCAGGCAGTTCTGCAGCCTGAGCTACGACGTGACGTTTCCGCTCTTCACGAAGGTCGAGGTCAACGGGGACGGCGCCCACCCGCTCTGGCAGTACCTCAAGTCAGCCAAACCGGGGATTCTCGGCACCGAGAAGATCAAGTGGAACTTCACCAAGTTTCTGGTGGGGAAGGATGGCGAGGTCATCAAACGATACGCCCCGAACGACGTCCCGGAGGACATCGACCGGGACGTGGCAGCGGCCCTTGGAGCCTAACGCCCGACGCCCAGGCTGTCGGCCACCCGGTTGATGTAATTGAACCACGAGGCGATCAGGGTGATCTGCAGAATGCCCCGGTCGTCGAACCCGGCGGCGCGAAGCCGGGTGTGGTGGGACGGCGCGATCCGGGTGGCGTCCTTGGTCAGCTGGACCACGTAATCGAGCATCACCCGTTCGGCCTCGGTGATCGGCGCGCTGGCATTGTCCGCGGTGAGCGCGGCGATCAGTCCGTCATCCAGTGTGACCCGACGCAGAAACTCTGCGTGAGAGTCAATTCAATAGCGACATTTGTTGGTGACCGACACCATCGTGGCGATCATCTCGTGCTGCCGGCGGGAGAGCGGGAGATCCGGGTCCATCAACGCGCCGAAGGTGGAGAAGGCGTGGAAGAGGGCGTTGGGGATCAGGCTGTGGGAGCCGACGATCCCCGACATGCCGTCACCGGTCGGATCGACCGGCCGGTTGTATTCCGCCGGGTAGAGCCCCATCTGTCCCTCGACCGCCTGGCGGAGCGATTCCCCGCCCTCGGACATGGGGACGGTCTTGATCCAGGTCATGACCTGATCCTTTGAGGATGGCACCTTAATATTAGCTCCCCGAGTGGTGGATGCCCCGACCACCCGGCGCGGTACCGCTCGAGGCCCGGAGCCAACCATGCGATTGCGTCTGCTTTCCCTCCTTGCCGTTCTGACACCGATGGTGACCGCCTCGGCGCAGCAGATCCGGCCCCGGCCGGCGGAAGGCCGCGAGCCCGACCTCCCGCTACCCTCGATCCGTGAATACAAGCCGCGTTCGACGCTGGTGGTGCCCTCACACCTCGTACCACGGGCCAAGTTCCCGGCGATCGACCTCCACGGCCACCCGCCGACGCTCAACTCGAACGAGGTGATCGAGCGAGTCGGGGCCTCGATGGATTCACTCAATCTCCAGGTGATCATCAACACGCTGTCGAGTTCGGGCGACCGGCTGACCCAGCAGATCGCCGCGGTCCGCGCCAGCCGGTTCAAGGACCGGTTCGTGATGTTCACCAACCTCAACCTCCGGGACGTGGGTCCGGGATCGGGGGCGAAGATCGCCGCACAGCTCGAGGCCGATATCAAGGCCGGGGCGGTCGGCGTCGGCGAGATAGGCAAAGGGTTCGGGCTCGGCATCAAGAAGGCCGATGGGACCCGGCTGACCCTCGACGACCCGGAACTTGACATCGTCTGGGAGGCCGCGGCCCGGCTCAAGATCCCCGTCTTCATTCACGTCGGCGACCCTTCGGAGTTCTTCCAGCCGCTCGACTACCACAACGAACGGTACCTCGAGCAGGCGATCTATCCCGAGCGCCGCTACCAGGACCGGTCCCGGTTCCCGGCCTTTGAGGATCTCATGGCGGAGCGGAACCGCCTGTTTGCGAAGCATCCGAACACGATCTGGATTCTGGCCCATCTCGGCTGGCACGCGAACGACCTCGCCCGGCTCGGCCGGATGTTCGACAGCCTCCCGAATCTCTACAGTGAAGTCGGCGCGGTGCTGTACGATATTGGCCGCCAGCCGCGGACGGCGCACGATTTCTTCGTCAAGTACCAGGATCGGCTGCTCTTCGGCAAGGACGCCTTTCAGCCGGACGAGTATCCGTACTACTGGCGCGTCTTCGAGACCAACGACGAATACTTCGACTACTACCGGGACTACCACGCATTCTGGAAGCTCTACGGCATCGGGCTGCCGGATCCGGTGCTGAAGAAGCTCTACTTCGGGAACGCCCTCAAGCTGGTTCCGGCGATCCCGCGCGGCGCCTTTCCGAAGTAGCGACCGGCGACCGGCACGCAATTGACTTTCAATCCCGACGAATGGCTCTGGGGCTGGGATCCCACCCCCGGCATCGTCTCGGTCTGGGCCGAATCCAACGGCCGAGCCATTGTATGGCGACGCCTCGGAGCAACGGGCGCGCTGGTTCGGGAGGAGGAACGTTTCCGGCCCTGGCTCCTGCTGGACCGGCTCGACGATCTCCAGCACCTCGGCACCGAGTTCACCCCTGAGGGCGCGACCGGCCGAGTGACGTGGCGCGAACTGGACGGCCCTGGGGCGCTGCGCTTCCTGGTCAGCGCCGCCGATGGGAAAGCACTGGCTGCCGCGGTATTGGAGGGCGCCTCCAGGCGACTCGACCGGGAGATCCGCCATCTGCGGGATCTCGGCGACGAAGCCGTTCTCGCCCTGGCCCCCGAAGAGCAGTATCTGGTCGCCAGCGGCCGAACCTATTTCCGCGACCTCGCCTTTGACCAGCTCCACCGGCTTCAGTTCGATCTCGAGACCACCGGCCTTGATCCGGAGCGGGCCCGGATGTTCATTGTCGCGGTCGGGCATCCATCCGGCGCCACCGAGGTCCTCGAGGCCGGCGGCCGAGGTGACGAGGCCGAGGCGGATCTGATCCGGCGGCTGGCCGCCGTGGTGGCGGCGGCCGATCCGGACGTGATCGAGAACCACAACCTCCACGGGTTCGATCTCCCATTTCTCGACCGCCGGGCGAAGAAGCTCGGGGTCCGGCTTGTGCTTGGTCGCATTCCGAACCTGGGCCTCCGCCAGCGGGCGGCCCGGCGCGGTGTGGCCGGCGACGGCGACAGCCGGCGACGGATCCGGTTCGTGGTTCCGGGGCGTGAACTGATCGACACGCTCGACGCCGTGCGGCAGTATGATTTCTCCGCTCGTGAACTCCCGGGCCATGGGCTCAAGGCGGTGGCCCGGCACCTTGGCCTGGCCAAGGCTGACCGCGAGCTGGTGCCCGGCCACCTGATCTATCAGGTCTACCGCGACGACCCCGACCGGATCCGCCGTTACGCCACCGCCGACGTCGAAGAAGTGGCCGGCCTGGCCCGGGTGCTGGGCGGAGCCGCCTTCGCGCTCGCGACGATGGCGCCGCGTCGCTACGAACGACTGGCGGACGCGGGCCCGGCCACCGGTGTCATCGACCCGTTGCTGGTCCGGGCCTACCTCCGAGCGGGGGCCGCGTTGCCCGCCCACCAGCCGGGCGACGGCACGGTGCACAGCGGGGCGGCGCTGCATCTGTTTGCGACGGGCATCGCTCATCGGGTGGTGAAGGCGGACGTCGCCAGCCTCTATCCCTCGCTGATGCGGGCCTATCGGATCGGGCCCGCCCGTGACCGGCTCGGCGCCTTGCTGGGCCTGGTGGACCGGCTGGTCGAGCGGCGCCTGGCAGCCAAGGCGAGCGCCAAAGCCGCGCCGGCGGGGTCGGCCGAACGGTATACCCACGAGGCGATGTCGGCGGCGATGAAGCTGGTCGTCAATTCGGCCTACGGGTACATGGCGGCCGGCGGCGGGTTGACCCGATTCGCCGACGTGCACGCCGCCAATGAGGTGACCCGGCGGGGCCGGGACATGCTCGATTTCATGTGCCGCGAACTGGCGGCCCGGGGGGTCACGCTGCTCGAAGCGGACACCGACGGCGTCTACTTCGCCGTGCCTGACACCTGGACCGAGGCCGATGAGCGGCGGGTGGTCGCGGAGGTCGGCGCGCTGCTGCCGCCGCTCGTCCAGCTCGAGTTCGAAGGACGCTACGCCGCGATGCTCTCCCATGAGCCGAAGAACTACGCGCTCCTCGGCACCGACGGGAAGCTGGTGCTGCGCGGGGTCGCCTTTCGTTCGTCGCGGGCGGAGCCGTTCGGCGAGGCGTTCTTGCGGCGGGCCATCGGCCGACTGCTTCGGGGCGACATTCAGGGGGTCCGCGACGCCTACCTCGACGCGGTGTCGAGGCTTCGGCGCCGGGAGTATTCCACCCACGAGGTGTCGTCGCGGGTCCGGCTCACCAAGACCCCGGCGGCGTACCAGGCCAGCCGGGCGATCCGGCGGGAGCTTTCCTATGAGGCCCTCCTGGCGGCCGGCCGAACCCGCTGGAGAGTGGGCGAGAAGGTCCGGATCTACCGGACCCGGACCGGCAGCGGGCTGGTCGATGAGCAGGACCAGACCCAGGATCGGCGGGACTACGATGTCGACCACTACGGCCGGGTCCTCCGGGAGAACTTCGCGACTCGCCTGGCCCGGGCGTTCTCGCCGGACGATTTCGGGGTGATTTTCGCCGACCCGGACCAGCCGTCCCTCTTCACCCCGGCGATCGACGCCATACGCCCGGTCCTCAACGCCTTACCAAGTCCCGGCGTATACCGTACAATCGACAACGCCCAACGCGGCTGATTCTGCCGCGGATTCAGGAGATCAGACGGATGAACGGATCGTTTCCGCGAGTGCTCGCGGGGGTCCTCCCCGTGGCCTTTGCCATCACCGCCTGCAGCGGCGGCGGGCCGGCGTCCGCGCGGACCACGCCGGCACCGGACGCCGGGCCAGTGAGGCGCCTTTCCCCGGCCGAAATGGTCCGTGCCGACAGCGGACGTCCTCCTTATACCCGGGCCGACGTGCACTTCATGTCGGGCATGATCGGGCATCATGCCCAGGCGGTACTGATCGCCGGGTGGGCGCCAACTCATGGGGCGGGGCCGTCGGTCCGGGGGCTCTGCGAGCGCATTGTCGTGGCCCAGCGCGACGAGATCGGCCTGATGCAGACCTGGCTCCGAGCGCGCCGGGAAACCGTACCGGCCGCCGATGGTTCGGGCGGACACCAGATGCCCGGCATGGATCACTCCATGATGATGCCCGGCATGCTCACACCCGAGCAGCTCGAGCAACTCGACCGGGCCCGAGGTTCCGAGTTCGACCGGCTGTTCCTGACCTTCATGATCCAGCACCACCGCGGGGCGGTCTCCATGGTCAAGGAGCTGTTCGGCTCCTACGGCGCCGGTCAGGACGAGACCGTCTTCAAGTTCGCGT
>JANMXA010000272.1:0-1751 GCA_031394255.1 Gemmatimonadota bacterium | reverse complement strand
GCGGCGGTGGGCCCCTGATTCGATCTGCTGGCGGAGCCAGACTCGTTCTTCGTGGCTGGCGATATGCTCCACTTCGTAGGCCATGGTGCCGCAGTAGGTCGCCCGGAGCCGGGGCAGCGCTTCCGCGAGCGTGGCGCCCGGCACCGCCACCCGGAGCGGGCGGGACGGAATGCGTCCCATGACTTCCTGGGTGAGTCCGAGCGGCTCCGGGTCGAGCGCGGGGTCGCCGAGGGGTTCGCTGCCGAGCGGATCGAGCCGGGCGGCGAGATGGCCGTGGGTGCGGAACGCTTTGACGATGGCCATGGCGGCGGCGACTTGCGCCAGATCGGTTTCGGTGGCCGCCGCGGTCGTGGGGATCGCCGCCATCGGGATCGCGGCGCTGGGACGGTCTGCCCGAACGACGGCCGCCGGTACGGTCCCGAGAGATACCCCCATCGCCGCGGCGACGTGTTCGAAGAATCGCTCCTCGCCCTGCAACAAACCTTCCATCGTGCGGAGGAAGGCGCCCGACTCCGCTCCCTGAATCACCCGATGATCGTAAGTGCTGGTGATCATCATCACCTTGGCGATGCCGAGGGCTTTCGTCTGTTCGGGCGTGACGGACTGGAACTCGGGCGGAAACCCGATCGCCCCGACGGCGATGATGCTGCCTTGTCCCGCCATGAGCCGGGGCACCGAGGCCACGGTGCCGATGCCGCCAGGGTTGGTGAGCGACATCGTGGCGCCGGCGAAGTCATCGGGCATCAGCTTGTTGGTCCGGGCCTTCTCGATCAGCGTCTCGTATACGGTGTGGAACGCGGCGAAACTCATCGCTTCGGCGTGTTTGATCACCGGCACGACGAGTCCGCGGGACCCGTCCTTCCGCTCGGCGTCCACCGCGATCCCCAGATTGATGCCTTGGGGATCGATCCGGTGGGGCACGCCGTCGATAGCCGCGAAGGTATGAGTCATCACCGGGTGAGCGGCGGCCGCGCGGACCAGCGCGAACCCGATCAGATGGGTGAACGAGATCTTCTCGCTGCGACCGGCGCCCTTGAGCGCGGCGTTGAGATCGGCCCGGCGAATCTCGAGGGTCCGGACCGCAATCTCCCGGAACGTCGTCGCCGTCGGGACGGTGAGGCTCTCATTCATATTGGCCGCAAGGCGGGCGGCCGGCCCTTTCATCGGCTGCGCGCCGACCGGGACCGACGCCCCGGTTCTCTCGGCCACGGGCGGGGCCCCGTTGGACTTGGCCGCTACGACCAGCGGACGTTCCCCGATGCGCCCGGATTCGAACAGCCGGCGCCACTCCGGGGCGACACCGCCCGGATCCCGGAGGTATTCCTCGTAGATCGCCTGGGCAAAGCCCGCGTTCGCGGTCTCGAAGACGTTGGGGTCAATCGACCGTGCGGTCATACTCATCTCTCGATCTCTTCGTTCGTTCTAGCTGCCGGAGTCGGCGCCGGATAATAATGTCCGCCCCCGAGGAATGGCGCTCGCCAATTCCCGGTATCGCTCGACCTCTTCGCGACGGCGGGTGTCGTCCCACCCCAGCTCGCGGCCCATCAGCCGCGATACCGTGTCGACCGCGGCCAGGCCCGCGTCCGAGGTCTCGTACGCCAGCGAGAGACGCCGGGTCATCACGTCGTCGATCCGCCGGGCGTACTCCCGGCGGACCGCGTGGACCACCTGGGCTCCGATCGCCCCGTGGCGAGGGTGGACCGTTTCCCGGAGTTCGGGCCATTCGGCGATGAACTCATAGAGGGTCGGAA
>JANMXA010000271.1:0-15292 GCA_031394255.1 Gemmatimonadota bacterium | reverse complement strand
TTCTGGACCGGCGGCGGGGGGTGACGGCTCGGCGTGCTCTGGGCCGTGACACCACGACTCGCTGAAATGGGCCCGACTCAGTTTACCCGTGGCCGATGGTTGCGATAGCCTGGGTCTCAGGTAAGTATCAGGTGTCCCCTGTCCCCCGGCGGTGCGCTCCCCCCCCTGGACAGGCACATAGTTCCCTTTGGAATGAGGTCGCCTGTGTTCGTCGACGCCGCCACCTTGCACGACCTCGACGTTATGTCGAGCTCGACCTCCGGCGGACTCACGCTCCTCGGCGCAGTCGACCGAACCCGGACGCGGGCCGGCGCGCAGGAACTCCGTAAGCGCCTCGGCGCGCCAGCGACTGGGAGCGACCGGATTCTGGCCCTGCAGGGTGCCCACCGTCACCTGGCGGCCGAGTCGACCAGGTACCGGGCGAATTTCGAGCGAGCCGGCGTCGACGCGGTGGATCGGTACCTCGACTCGGGCTGGCAGCCGGCGGCCGCCCGGCGCTGGATCGTCAGGATCATCGAGGGTGTCTGGCTCCGGATTCGTTACCGGGAGTACTGCCGCCTGGTCGAGGATGGCCAGGCCAGGGTAGGCGTGTTGCTGGCGGCGGCCGCCGAGTTGTGCCAACGACTCACGAGCTCTGATCAATCCGCGCTCCGCGAAATAGCCGCAGCGATGCAGGTTCTCCTCGACAGTCCGGACGGCCGCGAAGTCGCCCGCCGGTGCGGAGGTAGCAGCATGGTCGCCCGGCTCGGGTTCGATCACCATGCCCGAGGCTCTGGCAAGACCTGTCTTCGCGGGATCATCACGCTCTTCGGAACTCTCGAAGCGATGTGGAGTCTCGGAGTGGCGACCGCGGAGCACGGCTGGGCTTACCCAACGCTCGGTGCCCGGTTCGGCGTGGACGGCTTGTATCATCCGCTCCTCAAGGGCCGCCCGGTCGCGAATGATCTGCGGCTCGATGGCCTGGTGCGAGTCTGTTTTCTCACGGGGCCGAACATGGCCGGCAAGTCGACCTTCCTCCGGGCGATTGCGCTGGCGGTGATCCTGGCGCACCTGGGCTGCGGCGTCCCGGCGGCGTCGATGGAGTTTGACCCGGTTCAGGCGGTCTTCTCGAGCGTGCAAATCCAGGACAACCTGAACGGGGGCGAGAGTTTCTATTTGGCCGAGGTGCGTCGCATCAAGTCTCTGGCGATGACGCTCAGGAATAGCGGCGCCACCCTCGCTGTCCTCGACGAACCTTTCCGCGGCACGAACGTCCACGATGCGGAGGAAGCGACCATGGCCGTCATCGCACGTCTGGCGGCCCATCGAGTCGGGTTGGTCTTCATCGCCTCGCATCTGGGTGGCCTGGTGGCGCAGATCAGCGCAGACCCTCGGGTCCGGCTGCTGCACTTCGCGGCCGACCTCGGTGACGGGCCCCCGCGTTTCGACTTCCGTCTACGGGATGGCGGCTCGACGCAGCGACTCGGCATGACGCTGCTGAAGCAGGAGGGCGTGCTAGACCTGCTCACAGCCCCGGAGGTTTGACGACGCTCCCAACGGCCTTCGGGCCGCCCGGGACATTCCGTGACCGCTTCCACACCCGCAGACCGTCAGCAGGTTGCCGACGGAAGGCATACAGTTATAACTTGGTAGGCATACAGATACCGAGGATCGCGATGACTGGCCTCCGGACTGACAAACGACCGACCGGCCGCCGTGGGTGGGTTCGGAAGAACATGGCAATGGACCCGAAGAAGCTCGCCGCCGCCAAGGGGGCCCTGGGCGTTGAGACGGAGACTGAGGCCGTTGACGCCGCCCTGGACCTCGTTGCGTTCCACGCCGAAGTGCTTCGCGGCCTCGACTCGGTTGCCGGGTTCGGTCCGGTACGAGACGTCTTTCGCCGGTAGCCATGCCAAGGTACGTCGTCGACACGAACGTATTCATCGACGTACTCCGGTCGCCGACTGAACGCCAGGCCTACGAACGGTTCCTCCGCTCCAGTCTGCCACTTTGCCACATGAGCGCGGTCGTCGGGATGGAGCTGCTCGCCGGGGCCCGATCGAGCGAACACGGATTGGCGCTCGAGTCGGACCTGATCGGGCCATTTCAGCGCCGGGGCCGGGTTTTCGAACCGAGCTCCGCTGCGCTGCTGTCGGTTGGACGAATCCTCGGCGGTCAGACCAGACAAGCAAGAACACTGCCGCCCCGGTCGTTCATCAATGACCTGTTGATTGGGGCCTCGTGCCGTGAACGCGGCCTGACCCTCGTCACTCGCGATGCCGACTTCGACCGGGTTCGCCGCCTCATCCCTGGTCTGTTGGTCGTGGCACCATACCCCGAGTTCCGAAGGTCCAAGACGGTTGGATGATCTCCGCCAACGGATCCAAACCCGGCGCGTCCGTCCGCCCCATGGCAATCCCGCTGTTGCTTGGTCTGGGACTTCTCGGAGGCTGCGCCGCCGACGTAAGATCGGGGCGAACGACCCTGCAGGTTCAATGGGACACGGTCTGGCGATCGAGTTCGGCGCTCATGGATTCCGTGTTGCCGAGTCCGACTCTCATGACTTACAACAGAGGCACGCTGTTCATTTTCGACCGTGCGTCAGCCAGCCTGGTAGCGCTGGATCCCAAGACTGGCGTATTGCTCTGGAAGGTTGGAAGGTCCGGGCAAGGGCCGGAGGAGTTTGCGGGTATCTCCGCGGTGTTTGCTGATAGAGCCGGTGGTGTTGGACTTGTGGACATCCGCAATCGTCGGATTGCTCGGGTCAGCAGCCTTGGACAGTTCACCGGCTTGGTGCCGATTGCCGCCATTGGGCAACAACCTAACGAGGTATGCGCTCTCGCCGGCAACAGATTCGTGGCCGCTGATGTCTTTCAGTCGGGTTTTCTCGTCTTCGATTCGACCGGGAGCGTGATACGGAAGCTGGACCCGGTTTGGCCAGACCTCGTAGAGGCACCAAGCATCGACTCGCGTACCGTCGTGTTGTGGAACGATGAGGCTGGCAAGCGGTGCCTGGTTGCCCTCCTCTCCGGAAGGGGCTTCGCCCTGCTTTCCCCCGATCAGTCGCCGATAGTCGCTCGTTACATCGAGGATTTCGAGGCCTACGGGATGGGGAACCGGAAAGGGGAAGGCGAAATGGAATACTCGGCCGTCAACGATGCGGAATTCGTGGCCGACACGGTCTTGATCTTGTTTTCCGGCAGGACCCCGGACAGGGGTCGGCTCGTTGATCGGTACAGTGCCCTGTCCGGGAGTTACATCAGTTCCTACCTGCTACCGTTCAAGACGGTCGAGTTCGCCGCTGGCGGCGGCATGGTGTTCGGGCTGGACCAGTCGGATACGACGATTGTCGCAATCCGAGCCCGCCGGTAACGCTCAATGCGGCAACTGGTTCCACGCGCTCTCGGTGATCGGATCCAGCTGATGCTCCATCAGCGTCTGCCACCGGCCGTTGGTCTTCACCAGCAACGCCTCCATCTGTCGATAACTCGGCGTGGCCTTCCCGGCCTTGTCGGTGGTGGTGTACTTGAACGCCCCCACCTCAAACGCCGTGGTCGCGTCATCCTGCCGTTTGCTGAACCGGAGCTCCACCGTGGCGTGGACGCCGTTCTTCTTCGCCACCACCATGTCCTTGCCCCAGCCGTCGAGCGCGGCCGAGACCGGCTTGGTGCCGCCGTTGCTGACAAGCACTGCAGCCGGATGATACGTCTTGGCCATGGCGACGATGTCGGCGTTCACCACGGACGTGGCGATGGCTTGCCAGACCTGGGCGTCGATCTCCGTACTGATGGGGCTCGGTGCCGGTGCATGCGCACGGTGCAGGGCCACGCCGCCGAGGGTGAGGGGAAGGCTCAGGGCGAGCAGGGAGACGAGGGCAGTGCGTGCCATGGGGATCTCTCGTTTGGCTGACGTGGAAACCGGGAACTGTTCCGTTCAACGTACGCCCAACTCGGCCAAACGGGCAACTCGACCCCTACCCGTACGGACTCGACATCCTCAGGAACCTGATTGGGAGCTGACCCGGGCCGTTCTCTTTGTGGGCGCCATGGTCACCGTCCGCGCGATCCGGGCCTTCACCAGTTTCCGGATCAGCGCGGCCGGCAGCGGCGCCTCGGGTTGAAACCGCACCGTTCCCTTGCTGGTGCTGAACTTCGAGAGCTCGGCCGCGAACTCCTTCACCAGCCCGCCGGGATAGAATGCGCAGTGGCTGGCGCCCGCCCCGTACCACACCAGTACCTTCCCGCGATAGCGCACGGCCGGTATCTGATAACTGATGCAATCCTCCGCGCCGGGCGCCGCCGCCAGGATGTACTTCCGGAGCCGCCGGAGCGCGGCGCGTTGTTTGGCCGGCACCGCCGCGAGATACTCGGCGACGGTGCGACCCTGGGGACCTGATTTCATCATCACCTCGCCTTGAGCCAGTAGCTGACCTTCAACGCAAAGAAGTTGTCGCCGACCGCAGTGGTCGCGTCCCAAAGTGAGCCCGGGGTGACCAGATCCCCGTTCGGCAGAATGTGCTCGCGGTTCTGCTGCCAGATCAGGAACAGCGTGCTCCCCGCTCTCCACTCCCAGCGAGCCACCAGGTTGGACCGGAACGACAGCACGTTGAAGTCGGGACTCGAGAGGTCGAACGCCGCCGACCCGTCGGTGACATGGTACTGCCCGGCGGACGGCGACGTGATCGTGGTCCCGGCCGCCGTTCCGTAGGTCCGGACCGCAAAACTCCGCGCCCGCGCCAGCTCGCCGAACCCGTAGAACCGCCCGCTCGAGGCGAACGGCTCCGCGTACGCCTGCAAGGTGAAGTTCGGCGTGAAGGCGTAGTTCAGGCGGAACTGCACCGCCACGGTGCTCTGCTCGATCTGGGCAAAGACATAACGCCGGCCGAAGGTCGCCGCCGATCCGCCGGCCAGGGCAGTGACGTACTGCTGGGCGTTGGTGGACCGGATATACCGCGGCGTGAGCGAGGCCTCCCACTGCGCCGAGGGCCGAGTGGTGATCCCGGCGCTGACCGTCGTGGCCGATCCGCCCAGTTCGTCGGTCCGGCGGTTCACCAGCGCGTTCCACACCGTTCGGGCCTGCTGGTTGCTCGACAGGAACGCCTGCAGGGCCCAGGCCCGCGGGGTCTCCATGTACGGCCCTCCCCGGGTCAGCGAGTTGCTCATGGCCCGGGCCGTGTACTGGATCCCCAGGTTCGCGATGTAGAAATTCCGGAAGGTGAAGTGCGAATTCTGGGCGAACCGGAGGAACTGACGCTCGGCGCCGAAGTCGTACTGGCCCGCGACCGAGTGACCCACCTGCACGTACCGGAAAACCTTGTTGGGCACCGCGTCGCGGAGCTGGAGATCGGCGTTGAAATCGACCGCGTCGGCCCGGGCCATCTGGCCGATGTCGTTGATCTCGAATCCGGGCGACTTGACCCCGACTTGCATCCCCCAGAGGGTGAGCTTGCCGGCGTTCTTGTCGGCCCGGACCGAGGCCGTGTACCCCGAGAGCGAGCGGCGGAGCGGATCGTAGTGGAAGTAGTCGAGGTCGGGACGCTGGAGATAGCGAGCACTCGACCGCTGGACCCGGTCGATCCCCGCCGCCTCGCCCGCCACACGGCTCAAGCCCGCCCAGCCGGTCAGTTCATACTTGCCCTGCTGGAAGCGGAGCCGCCAATCCACCCCGCCGGTCACCGCGTCCCGGGCCAGCAGCTGGTCGAGGCCGCCGGCATCGCCCAGACCCCGGTGGACGCCGGTCAACACCATGCCTAACGTCGACTGCTGATGCCCCACTTCCTGCTGGAGCCGGATCACCCCGTATTCCGCCCCCGGTTCCACCTCGGCCCGCCGGATGCCGCCGCCGGCCAGGTCGAAGCCGCGGGCGTATTCACGGCCCGTCACCGCGCCCAGTATGCCCACCGAGAGCCGCGACGGCAGCCGGCCGGTGATCTTGGCGGCGCCGAGGATGGTGGTGTTGCGGGGCTGGTCGACGTAGTCGCCGTCGATCCCCCCGTGCGGGCTGGCGCCGATCCGGCGGGTATAGAAATAGGTCGGGCGGCCCAGGAAGCTCTGGGCCCGCCCGGTGAGGATCTCGTTGCCTTCGACGAAGAACGGCCGCTTCTCCTCGAACACGGTCTCGAACGCCGTCAGGTTCACCTCGGCCGGATCGGCCTCGACCTGGCCGAAGTCGGGGTTCACCGTGGCGTCGAGGGTAAGGTTGGCGCCGAGACCGGCCTTGAGGTCGGCACCGGCGCGGCCCTTGAAGCCCTGGTCGAACGGATTGGCTGGGTCCTTGTGCCCCCGCACCGTCACGTCGGCCGCGGTGTAAGGGACGACCTCAATGCCGCGGGCGGTGTTCACCCCTTCAATGCCCTCGAGGTTGCCGAAGAACGACGACCAGCCCGACTGGTCTCTCGAGCGCGGGATCAGGACCCAGTAGAGATCGGCGTTCTTGTCGGGGATCGAGCGCTCGATCTGGAATCCCCACGCCTGGTTCCTGGCCCCGAACCGGAGTTGCGAGAAGGGAATCCGCATCTCGGCCGTCCAGCCCGCGGTATCGACCCGGGCCTTCGCGGTCCAGATCGGGTCGTACTCGAACTGCCGGTCGGTCTGGGAATCCTGGCCGTGGTAGTAGTCGCTCCGGACCCCGCCCGAGGAGATCGAAAAGCTGTAGGCGGTCCGCCGGTCGTGATAGGTGTCGAACGACACCACCAGCGCTTCGGCGTTACTGGTGCCGTCGCGGCGAGTGATGGCGGTCGGGATGTTCTGCGGATCGGGGCGGAGCAGCCGGGCGCCGACGTAGACGGCGTCGTTGTCGAAGAGGATCCGGACTTCGGTTCGGAACGCGGGTACGGCGCCTTCGACCGGAACCTTCTCCACGAAATCGTTGATCGGCATGGCACTGGCCCATGCCGCTTCATCCATCAGGCCGTCGATCTTCGGTGCGGGGCCGGTGATCCGGACGGCACGCGCCGTCTTCGGTGCGTTCTGGGCCGGGAGCGGGCTCGGGAAGCCGCTGAATACGGCGCCGGAGAACATGAGAATCCCAACGAGTCGTGCGATGCGCTCGGTCACAAGATCGTCCTGGTCAGTGCGTGGTCGGGTGAGGCGCCTGCAAACTAACGGGCCCCGGGGTCCGGCACTCGGGGTATCGGGCCGCGTCGGCGTTTCCAAGGTGGGACATGGCATCCGCAGCGGTTCGGCAGGCGTCCGGGAACAGGGGGCGGATCAGCCGGCCCAGGTCTAGTAGTACCAGCACCTCCCGCCATGATTCCGTGGCGGCATAGTTCCGTGGGCCATAGAAGGTGGCGTTGACGTAGAGCCACTCCAGCCGACGCCGGGCCGAGTCTCGCTCACCCGGGCTCGCCTCCTTCGCTGTCCGATCCAGTCGTTGGAGGTCGAGCGACTGGGCCAGGCGCGCGGCGGTCAATTTGGCGTCGGCGGTTCGAAGGCCTTCGAGGAGGCGATCGGCTCTCACGATCCACTCGTGGTCATCGGCCATGCGCCGGGACTCCTGGGCCACCAGGGTGCGGGATCGTTTGAAGATCGCGCCGATCTCGGGTCTGGCCAGTAGCGTCATGACGCCGGTGTCGTTGCCGAAGTCGCGGATCAGCTGCCCCAGCCACCGAGCGGTTTCGACGGTGTCAGGTCCCTGGCGCAGGGAATCCACTCCGTTGAGGCGCCGGGCCAGATAGGCTGCGGTCCCTCCCAAAGCCGCCGAGTCATGGCGAAAGGCCACCCATTCCAGCGCCTCGGTGGCGAGCGATCGGGGCATCCACTCATGCCCGCCGTCGAACACTATTGTGCGGTGCCCGACGCCCGCTGAGTCGAGGACCTGATCCCAGCGAAGTACCTCGTCGTGGTTGAAATCGATCGTGCCGGTCGTCGAGAACACCAGGAAGGCCGAATCCCGGGCCAGCGCTTTGGCGGTCGGCCCCCGGGCCGTGAATGGGCCGGCGCCGGCGGCGATGACGCCGCGAATCACCCCCGGCAACTCGGTGGCGAACCCATACCCGATCCGGGCCGTGCCGCTGAAGCCGGCAAGGTAAATCCGGCTCCGATCGATGTTGAGGACCCGAGTGGCGTCACCGAGCATGGCGTTCACCGCCGCGACATTCGGCTCGGCCGGTCCGTCGCTCTGGGTGTTGTACGAACTCATTGCGATGAATCCCAGCCGGCTGGCTGCCTCGGCGAAGCGGCCGAGCGGCACGAAGGCCCGACCCCGCGGGTCCAGCAACAGCAGCAGCGGACTGGGCCGCGAGGCGGGGTAGTGGGCCGGAAGGAGAAGGGCGTAGTGCTGCGCCGTATCCGATCCCGCGGCAATGATCGGCGTGAGCCGCGCTGCGAACGGGCGGAGCTCAGCCGGGACCGAATCCCGCTGGGCCACGGCCGGCGCGGCGACCCCGAGCGACAGGCCCGCCAACGTCAGCGCCCGCCACCAGGGGCGTTTGTCGGGGCTGGGTCTGGTTATCGTCATTGCAGTCATGACGGTCGGAGTCCGATCGGAGTGTCAACTGATCTCCAACCGGGGGGAACTCGACTCACGCCCGGCGCCGGTGGGCGGTATATTCGCCCGGCCCCACCATCGGAGCGGCTGTGTCTCAAGAATCACCGCAGGATTTTGCCGGTCGAGTCGCCCTGGTGACCGGCGCCTCCCGCGGGCTGGGCCGGGCGGCGGCGCTCCGCCTGATTGAACGCGGCGCGCAGGTGGCCATCAACGTCCGGGACGAGGCGAGAGCGGCGGCCGTCGCGGCCGAGATCGGTGCCTTCCCGGTGGCGGGTGATGTTGCCGCGGAGGGGATCCCCGAACGCCTGGTGGCGCAGACCGTCGAGCGGTTCGGCCGGCTCGACATCCTGGTCAACAACGCCGCGTTCGCCAACGGCACCCGGTTCCTGGACCTGAGCGCCGACGAGTGGCGCCGGGCGCTCGAGATCAACATGACCGCGCCGTTCCTGCTGATGAAGGCGGCGGTGCCGGGGATGAAGGCGCGGGGTTACGGCCGGATCATCAATATCTCGTCCACCGCGGGCCGGATGGTGAGCACCCTGGGCGGCTCCCACTACACCGCGTCCAAGACCGGGCTCCTCGGCCTCACCCGGGCCGCGGCGAAGGAGTTGGGCAAGCATGGCATCACAGTCAATGCCGTCTGCCCCGGGATGATCGACACCGAACTCACTCGCGAAAACGCCGCCATCGACCGGCTTGAAGAGTACGCCAGAGGTTACCCCGTTCCGCGGCTGGGCACCGCCCGCGAAGTCGCGGATCTGATCTGCTTTGCCGCCTCGGAGGCCGCCGGGTACATCACCGGCGCGTCGCTCGATATCAACGGCGGCGACCTGATGATGTGAGGCCCATGAACGATACGTCGAAGGTTCTGGTGGCCCTGCTGGCGGGCCTCGCCGGCGGCATCGCCGTGGCTGCGAGCGGAAGTCCGGCGCTCCTGGCCGCCGCCGATTGGCTCGTGCCGGTGGGGACGATCTGGGTGAACGCGGTCCGGATGACGGTGATTCCCCTGGTGGTGTCGCTGGTGATCATGGGCGTCGCCGGTGCCAGCGATCTCAAGTCGATCGGGCGGCTTGGCACCCGGACCCTGGTGACCTTCGTGGTGATGAGCGCCGTGCTCGCCGCGATCATGATGCCGCTCATCACCTTCGCCTATTCCCTGGTGCCGGCTCTTGCCTCCAGGCCGCCACTCCCGGCCGGCGCCGCCGAGGCCGCGACTCAGGTGGCGTCGAGCGGGCAGGCGGTGGGATTCGTGGCGTGGCTCGTCTCGCTCATCCCGACCAATCCGGTCGCGGCGGCCGCGACCGGCAACATGGTCTCGCTGGTCTTGTTCGCGATCTTCCTCGCGGTGGCGATCGCGCAGAGTCCGGCCAGGTCGCGCGAGACGCTGCTCGGTTTCTTCCGCGCCCTGGCGGACGCAATGCTGGTGATGGTGCGCTGGGTGGTGGCGCTGGCGCCAATTGGGATCTTCGGTCTGATGCTGCCGCTCGCCGCGCATGGCGGGGCGGGGGTGGCGGGCGCCGTGGGTGTGTATGTGGTGATGTATTCGGTGGCGTCGCTGGTGGCGGTGCTGCTGGTCTATCCCGCGGTGGCGCTGGTGGGGAAGATTCCGGTGGCGCGGTTTGCGAAGGCGGCGCTGCCGTCGCAGCTGATCGCGTTCAGTTCGAGTTCCTCGGTGGCGTCCCTCCCGGCGCTGGTCGAAGGGGCGGCGGCGTTAGGCCTGCCGGAGCGGGTGACCGGATTCGTACTGCCGCTCGCGGTGTCGACGTTCAAGTTCGCGGGGCCGGTATCGTGGACCGTCGGGGCGCTGTTCGTCGGGCACTTCTACGGGATTCCGCTGGGACCGGTTCAGTTGATGACGGTGGCCTTCGCGGCGGTCCTGCTGGCGGGCGCCGCGCCGGGGGTGCCACGCGGGGCGTTCCTGATGCTCACGCCGCTGCTCCTGGCGGTGGGGCTTCCGGCCGAGGGGGTCGGGATTCTGATTGCGGTGGACGCACTGCCGGATCTCTTCGCGACGGTGCTGAATGTGACGGGGGATCTGGCGGCGGCGGCTCTGGTTGCCCGCGGCGAACCCGCGCCGCTGGCCTGACGGGGGGCTACTCGGCCCAGACCGCGCGGAAATAGGCCGTGAGGTCGATCGCGAGCCCTGCCTCGGCGGTGGGCAGGTCCCAGCGCAACTCCCGCTCGACGATCGTGGGCCGCTCGTCCTCCGGGGTCCACACTTCCACCAGCCTCGCGTCGAGGTCCACGATCCAGTAGGCCGGAACGCCCGAGCGCTGATACCGCCGCCGCTTGGTGATCCGGTCGTACCGCGCGGTGCTCGGCGACAATACTTCCACCACCAGAATCGGGATTCCGAACTCGGACCATTCCACCGGTTCCCGCCCCGCCACCATTGCGCCCACGAAGAGATCGGGCTGGACCAGTTGACCCGATTTGAGGTCCAGGTCGGCGGGCGAGAAGAGCACGGAGCCCAGCCGGTGAGTCTGAACGTGGGGATCGACCAGGCGGAGAAGTGAACGGACGCCTCGCTGGTGCAACCCGCGCGGGCTCGGGCTCACCAGCAGCTCGCCGTCAACCAGCTCGTACCGGTTGCCGTCGTCCGGGAGGGCGAGCACGTCCTCCCGGGTCCAGGTTCTGGCCAGATCCCGCATACCCATAGGCTACGCTCGGCGTGGTTGGTTGCGCAACTCGGCGTCATGCCCGCAACCTGCCCACGCTCCGGCCGTCCGGCATAACCCAATCAACGCATCGCCAACCATTCGAACGAGGGTGACTACCGTCCGGTGGGTATCGTCATGATGGTGATGGGGTGACCCCGCGCGGGTGACACCTCCACCGTAGACCAGCCCAGTTTCCGATAGAACGCCGCCTGTCCTTCGGTCAGCAGATAGACCGCGGGCAGACCCAATTCCCCCGCCACTTCCACCGCTCGCCGCACGATCCGCGTGCCGATCCCCTTCCCGCGCCAGGCCGGCGCGACGAACACGCTGGCCACCCACGGCGTAAAGTGCTTCCATTCCGGCAGGTCTTCGATCAGCAAGCTCGCTGTGCCGATCGGCTCGGCGCCATCGAAGGCCACGATCGTGGTGGGAACCGCCGCCCGCCGGGTGTGGGTCGCGAGTTCCCGGACCGCCTCGTCGTAGCTCCACTCGGGAATCAGCTCACGCCACTCGTCGTAGTGCCAGCGGGCCAGGGTTGGGATCAATGCTGGGTGGTCGGCCAGGAACTCGAACCGGATCATCGGCGAATCCGGAAACGGATCACCACCGGACGCCCGTCGTCGTCGGTGCTCGTGGTGTAGAAGTCGGTGGCCGTGATGAGATGGCCGGTGTACTCGGGGATCCCCACGGGGACGGAAAGCTTGCCGAGCCAGGCGCCGGCCGGATCGAAGACATCGAAGGCGGTCCGGGTGGAGTCGCTCCCCACGAGGCGTCGGGCCCAGACGTAGCCCGCCTGATCCACCTTGATAGCGGTATAGGCTGGCGCCTTGGTCGGGATGTCCTCGATTCGGATGGTGGCCCTGGCGTTGGCCTCCCCCACCATGCCCTTGGCGTTTGTCACCATCTCCTTGACCCGTGCCTGCCTGAAGGCCTCCGGTATCTGGTCGGGTGTCCAGGCCCGCCGGAACACCCGACTCGTGTCTCCTCCATGCGGACTCCGAATGAGGGTGTATTCGGCCGACCATCCGGTCACGAATCCGCCATCCGGGTGAAACGACTGGACCGCGACCGGGGTATATGGCACCAACGTAGAAAACCGGGACATGCTCTTCCCGTCCTTCCCTTTGGACGAAAAGTTCCACGTCTTCACCTGGTCGGCGTGGTTGGCCACGTAGAGGGTGTCGATCAGTTTCCCCGTCAGGTCGAAACGGGAAAACGCCCGCCCGCGGGACCGGCCGACAGTGTCTGGCGGGCCCATCGTCGGGATGTAGATCCGCTCGGCCTGGTCGATCGCGATCTCGTCCCAGTAACAGCACGACGATTTCCAGCTGGTCACGAACGCCCCGGTCGTATCGAACACCGTGGTCCGGCTCTGCTGTGGATCATGGACCACCACATGTCCGCCACGAACAGCCATGAACGCGACCCGGAACTCACCCGGGCCGGCGCCCTCCCGGCCAATGGTCCGGATGAAGGTCCCGGCCGAATCGAACACCTTGATCACCGCGGGCTTGCTGTCCACCACGTAGAGCCGGCCGGCGCCGTCGATGCCCAGCGAACCCGGGTCAATCAATTCGCCGGGGCCATTCGGTGTCCCGAAACGCCGAACCTCGCGGATCTTCCAGGCGGCGCTCGAGTCGCGCCACCCGGTCGGCTCGTTGCCGGTGACGCGAACGATGCCGCGGGACAAGGTGTCGATCACGGCGGCCGCATTGATAACGGTGGCGGGCTTGCCGCAGGCGGAGGCCAGGGCGAGGGCCGCGATCCAGGCCGCGGCCCAGCTGCAGAAATGTCTCATGGTGGACTCGAAGGTAAGCGATCGGGCGGACGAAACTCCCCCCGCTAGGACACGTCGGGGCCCGGAACGGTTGCGGCGGGCTCCTTGAGGCGCCGCAGCTGCTCGTCCAGCCCGGCCGAGGTACCGACGCCGTCCGCGAGGTCCGCCAGCATCTCCTCGTGTTGCCAGACCCACGTGAGCACCGAGAGCTCCCCGGCGAGCGCCTTCCGCTCTTCGTCCTCGTGTAGCGCCATCTCGAGCGCCAGGCGGACCTCGTCGTGTAGCGTCACGATCCGGGACGCCGTGTTGTCGAGCGGCAGCCGGACCAGGTGGGACCGGGCGAAAGTCTTGAATGCGCCCCGGGCGCCGCCACCCGCTTCGAGCCAGCGGACCGCCTCCGTGACGGTCGCCTCGTTTCCGCCGAGGGGGTTCACCTTGGGCAGCATCATCGTGGCCACGGTTCGGGCTTCGTTGCCGTGGAGCACCAGCCAGTCGGGGTCGGCGTCGCGCCGAAACGTGAGCCAGTCGAACGGTTCGAGTTGCTTGAGCCGCTGAATCATCAGTCCCCAGCCTTCGGGATCGGTGTCGTCCCGGATCAACAACGCGTTCTGGATCTGGGATGCGGAGAATTCAAGCGGTGCCGAGCGGCCGGTGTGGACCGCAAGGTCGGGCCGTCGCATCAGGTGGTAGATCGCGCCTAACGCGCCGGCCGAGAGCAACAGCGGGGCGATCGGGCCGGCGGCGAGCGCCAGCGCCGGCCCCAGCGCCATGATGCCGGGCGCGCCGATGGTTCGCGCCGTCCGGCGCAGCAGGCTCCGGCTGTGACGCCGCATGAATTGCTGGCCGTATCGCCAGGCCGCGAACTCGGGCCGCAACGGCTTCCCGATGCGGACCAGTTCGAGCCCCTCCGGCATGCGGGCCAGTCCGACGTTGTCGGTGGAGACGCGGACCTGGGTCCCCCGAAACTGCTTCTCGCAGGTTTCGATTGTTTCCCAGCGGTCGTCGAACGGCGTCAGGTTCCAGCGGGCGCAGCGCCGGCATACGACCCAGAGCCGGCCTTTGGCCTGGTCGAACGCCACTCGGCGTCCGATCGGAAGATGTTCGAGCTCCTGATTGGAGCCGAGCGAGGTACCGCAGAAGAGGCAGTGGGAGTACATCCCGGCCCGCGGTGAGGGGATGGCATACGATGCAGGCCGGGCGGAAATCGGGCAAGACGGGTTTCGGGACCGTCACCCGGTTGCAATGCTGTTGTAATGAAGCGTCAGGGCTGGGTGACGAGCCGGGTACGCACCACCTGGGGGACGTCGTCCTCGCCGGCCACGATGAACCAGACCCGGTCGCCCTTGAAGAAGGGCCGGAAATAGGTCGGCGGTTTGAATGGGCACTCGACCACCGCCACCAGAGCGCCCCGCTGGTCGAAGAGGTCGAACTCGGTCGTGCTTGCGGCGGTGACCCGCTGAACCCAGAGACGCCCCCGATCGTCGATCTGAATTCCCTCGACCGCGGGCCGGACGGTGGGCACCAGGCTCGGCGAATAGCCGACCGCCTTGATCTGGGTCGCAAACTCGGTGAGGCGCTTGATCTCCTTGTCACGCTCAGCGGCGGGGATCGGAACCGGATTCAGATCACGCCGGAACCGGGCCAGCGTGTCGGGCCGATCGAGCGCGAGAATGAAGCCTTCGTACCGGTCGGAAGACGGGATGCAGACCAGGCGGCCGTTGAAGTCGAGAGCGCTGATCGGGGCTGGCAAGAAGGGAATCGTCATGGCACCGCCCGGTCCCCGGATGAAGGAGCGGACCCGATCGCCCCGACCCCCGCATTGGGGCAGGTCCACGGTGTCGGCGCGGGTCCGGTCAACGGTGAAACGGCGAAACCGCCGGCTCGACCGGTCTTCGTCTGAGGTTGGTTTGGGGTTGACCGTGATGAAGTCGTTCCAGATCCGCCCCAGGGAATCCGTCCCGCCCGCCGCAACGTATGGGTAACCGCTGGTTGGTGCATTGATCTGGCCCGCGAATGCTCCGTCGAGCGAGAAACCGGTCATCCGGCTGTTCCTCGGATCATCGACCCAGACCGTCCCGTCCGGCGTGGCAGTGAGCCCGTTGGCGTACTCGAACTCCCCCGGTCCTTTCCCCCTCCGGCCGAGGGTCCAGAGATGACGCCCCGTTGAATCGAAGACCCGGATTTCCTGACTTCCCGCTTCCAGGACCCAGAGTTGGCCCCGCGCGTCCACCACGATGCCCCGCACGTCCGCAAAGCTGGCCGGCCCCTCGTCCTTGCCGCCAATCCGGGCTTCTTCCACGAGGCGCCACCGTGGCGTCGCTGCCGGACCGGTTGCGTTGGAGCATGCCGCGATGAACACGGCGGCTCCGAGGAGGAGGGTGCGGACGGT
>JANMXA010000270.1:0-4805 GCA_031394255.1 Gemmatimonadota bacterium | reverse complement strand
CGCCTGTTCGGGGCGGTAGCTCAGCTGGGAGAGCGCTGCAATCGCACTGCAGAGGTCAGGGGTTCGATCCCCCTCCGCTCCATATTCGGTGCCCCTTGGTGTAACTGGCAACACGTCTGACTCTGGATCAGAAGAGTCCTGGTTCGAGCCCAGGAGGGGCAACTGAAAGCCCGGCTACACGTTATGTGTGGTCGGGCTCTTCTCTTTCATGGCGCTCGGTTCGGCCAGGAACCCAACCCCCTATGGCGCGGGATGCCACGCCGGCGCCTGGAGCCCAGTACTGTACCCGAGAGGCAACCGTTGCCCCGTTGTCACGTTGATCAGTTCCAGCGCGTCCTCCAGGCGATAGAGGAGCCAGGCCTGGTCGGGCGACCAGCTGGGCCGGCCGAACACGGGGGCCGGCCCCAACGTCCGCCGACCGGAACCGTCGGCGTTCATTACAGTGAGCGCAGTGCCGCCGGCGGCAATCAACGATCCGTCCGGCGACCACTCCCCGGCTGAACTCGCCATGCCTAACGGAGTGAACTGGCCCGTTATTCGGTCGACCAGCGTGAGGCCGTCGCGATCGCTCGTGACGACGGCTTTGGTCCCGTCGGGGGAAGGGGCTGGGTAGGCCAGCCTCAGGCTACAGTCGGGCGGCCCTCCAGCAAGGTTTGCCCCCGACCCGTCCGCTCGGCTTGACCACAGCCAGGGGCAGGCGGATGACGGATCGCGACCGACAAAGTACAGGCGCTGCCCGTCTCCCGACAGCTTTCCCCACAGTTCAGAGGTCGTCGGCCCAGCCGGGAAGAGCAGTCGTGGCGCCCCCCCGGTCGTGTCGGCCGCGTAGAGCCGCTCAAAGGTGAACTGTCCGTCGTGAAACAGGACGTCACGGCCATTCGCCGCCCAGGTGGGCAGCACCGGGAAGAAGGGCGATGGAGCGGTCGCGGCGATCGTCTTGTATCCCGAACCATCCAGTTCGACCTTGACCACACCGGTTGGACTTCCGGGTACGGGGCTGACATCGTAGGCCGCGAAGGTTCCCCGTGGCGGCACGGTGACCCACGCGGTGTCGGTGAAGCCCCCCGCTTGAAGCAGGATCATGGCGCGGCCGATGGCCGAGCCCGTGACGTGCCCAGCGGCATCAAGGCCAATTGCCGGGCTCGTTGTGGCGTAGGAAACGGCGGGGGCCAGGTGGTTGTGGAACCGGTCGACAAGCGCGGCGTTGACCGAATAGCCATTGCCAACGTACGCGGCACTGTCGTGGGGGTGAGCCAGGATGCCGACTGCCGCTCCGGCGCTGATGGTGATGCGACCGGTGGCGGCATAGCCGAATTCGGTCGCCGTGGCAGTGAACGTCGCGGGCCCGGCTTCCTCCCCGGTGTTGATGATGACGGGGAGGCGGCCGGCCGCGTCGGTGTGGGCGGTCAAGGTCCGAAACGCCTCCTGCCCTACGACGAAATAGATCCGGGCGCAGGCGGCTATCACGCAATCAGTCCGGTCGGCCGGCTGAGCGGTCAGGGCGACGGTCGCATTGGCCGCAAGCTGGTCGTTCGGGCCGCGCACCTCCAGGACGATCGGTTGGGCCAGGATGGTGTGAACGGTGTCTGACTGGTTGTCGCCCGAGACAATGCGGATGCCAGGAGGTGGGGGCGGGCTCGGCGATGCCGTCGCGCAAGCGGTCGCCGCTATTGCGACCAACGAGCCCAGCACCGCATTGCGAGGTAGCACGTACCGCTCCCGGCCGAGAGAGGTGAAAAGCTAGCTGCATGTGACCTTCGCCGCGATTCGAGGTGTCGCACGGGCGGTCGCCCACACTGGAAGGCGGTCGCGCCGGCCGAATGCGGGAGTGTGCCGCGGGCGTCGTATTGGTCGAACGCGCCGAAAGCCCGCTGCAAATTGTCGAGGAGATTCGCTGGCGAGCAGCCGTGAGGCGTTAGGCTGCGACGACTCGCATGCGACCGCGGCGCCGGGAGCGGGGCGGGATCTTCACGACGATGTCGACATCGCGACCCAGGGCGGTCAGGAAGCCCATGAGACGATCCGTCGAGAAGCCGGCCAGCTGCCCACGCAGCAAGTGGGAGACTTTGGGCTGATCAATCTCCAGTCGCTCGGCGGCCGCCTTCTGGGTCAGGCCGCGGGCCCGAATCAGCCGGGCCAGCGCATGGGCCAGGGCGGCCTTCGCGAGCCGCTCCTCGGGCTCGGGAAGGCCCAGGTCCGCGACGACGTTCCCGCTGCCTCGGATCACGTTCTCTTTGCCCATGCGGTCATCTCTCCTCGCGATAGTGCTCGGCATGGTGCGCCTGCGCCCGTCGAAAGCGGTTCGTGATCACTTGGACCACATGACGGGCACCTATCCACTCGACGGGTTTGAGAGGCCGAGGCGGCATGAGTCAATATGCTATTTCTAGCATGTCCCGTCAAGACGCCGAGAGGTGGGCGGCGCAGGACACCGCCTAACTCACGCGATTCAACCAGGGCTGTCGCACGGAGACTCGACGCGCATGTTTTCGCCTCGCCCGCCGCCGTCCGGACGATCACGGTGGACTGGCTGCGCCGCTACAACACGGAACGGCCACACGACAGCCTCGGGTCGGTGCCGCCCCTGACGTTTCTGCCGAGGTCCGGGTTCGAACAAGGTGCCAGCCTTCGTCAACAAGCCTGTGTTCGAGAGCCAGCCACCGCCATTAGAAACCGGTCAAGCGCGCTCGCGAGCGCAACCGGGGTCTCCTGCATCGGGTAATGCCCGGCGTTGCGACAGACCACGAGCTGGAGCCGAGGGTAGGCGCCGGAAAGGTTGGCCCGCACGGTCTCCTCGCGAAACGGCTCGTTGTCGGCATCACCGACCACCGCCAGCACCGGCAGGTCCGGCCTCGCCGTTCCAATGACCGCCGACCCGAACATCCGGACGTAGCCGCTGGACGCCTCGGGCCGAGCCGACTCGGCCCAGCGCTGGACCTTGAAGTCGAGCCATCGCTCGGACAGCCGGTCGCCCCATTGCGCGGCCAGTGCATCGCGGCGGATTGCTTCGTTCAGGCCGACCGCCTCGAGGAATTGGACGACCTCTTCGGGCGCCTGCATGCCGGTGGGCGCGACCGGCGTGAGGAGCACGAGCGCCGTCACTCGTTCGGGCGCCAGGGCGGCCACTTGCTGAGCCACGAGGCTCGACATCGAATGGCCGACCAGGTGAAACGCAGGCCAGCCGAGGCGAGTCGCGAGGGCCAGGACATCTACGGCGGCTTCGGCCAGCGTGTAGCTGCCAGCCTGGTCCCGGGAGAGACCGTAGCCGCGAAGATCGGCCAGCGCGAAGGTGAAGGTATTGCCATCGAGGTATGGGATCATCGGATCGTAGTTCCGGTGGTCGCCCATCCAGTCGTGGAGGACGATCACTCGTGTCGATCCGGTGCCGACTGTCTGGTATCCCATGGGTGGCATGGCAAGCTCGTTCGTCGGAGGGGGCGAAGCCAAAGCTGTCCCCATGCTGCCGGGCTAGGCAAGGTGGGCCTGGCTACCGAGTTCCGGCGTGGTCGTCGCCGGGATTCCGAAGTACCTTTGCCTCATCTCCACCAACGCCAGAGGCCACCATGACGAAGTCCGCCCAGACCCTGTTCTTCTTCGCGCTCTACCTGTTTGGCCTCGGTGCCGTCCTGATCATCGCCCCCAACTGGTTACTGGGTCTGTTCGACCTGCCCGGGACGTCCGAGGTCTGGATCCGGGTCGTAGGCATGCTGGCCCTCCTGATTGGCGTGTACTACGTGTCCGCCGCCCGCTCCAACACCCTTTCGCTGATCGAGGTCTCGGTCCGGACCAGAGCGTCGGTCCCGGTGTTCTTTGCGGTCTTCGTCATCCTGGGCTGGGCGCCGGCGACGCTGTTGCTGTTCGGCGGGGTGGATCTGGCCGGGGCGGTCTGGACGTACCTGACGCTCCGGAGTGAGCTCGGCTCCGGCGCCAAGACGCCGGCCCCGGGAACCTGACCATGTCGCCACGACCCTGGATCGCGATCGCCACGCTGCTCGCAGCCGCGAACGTCACTGTTGGCCGGGCCCAAACCGATCCGGCGCTGGTTCATGCCCGCCGGATCCTCAAGGCATCGCCCCTCATCGATGGCCACAATGATCTCGCGATCGTGATCCGGGAGGACAAGAAGGCACCCGGGGACGTCGAGGCGTACGACCTTCGGAAACACACCAGCGGCGATACCGATCTCGAGCGTCTCAAGAGCGGCCAGGTCGGGGCCCAGTTCTGGTCGGTGTTCATTCCCGGCGATATCAAGGACTCGGGCTATGCCAAGGTACAGCTGGAGCAGATCGACGTCGCGCGGCGGGTGATCGAACGGTATCCCGAAGCGCTCTCCCTGTCGCTGAGTGCCAACGATGTGATGGCGGCATTTCGGCTGGGCAAGATCGGCTCGCTGCTGGGGATGGAGGGCGGCCACGCGATCGAGAATTCACTGGGCGCGCTCCGGTCCTACTACCGTCTCGGTGTGCGGTACATGACGCTCACCCACAACGTCACCCTCGACTGGGCCGACGCGGCGATGGACGTGTCCCGCCACAACGGCTTGACGCCGTTCGGGAAAGAAGTGGTCCGCGAGATGAACCGGCTGGGCATGATCGTCGATATTTCCCACGTGACGCCCAAGGTGATGCACGACGTGCTCGACATCGCCGAAGCACCGGTCATGTTTTCGCATTCATCGGCCAAGGCGCTGACCGACCATCCGAGGAACGTGCCGGATGACGTGCTCCGCCGCCTCGACCGGAACGGCGGGGTCGTCATGGTGACGTTCATCCCGGCGTTCGTGTCCCAGGCCGTGGCGGACTGGG
>JANMXA010000269.1:0-10210 GCA_031394255.1 Gemmatimonadota bacterium | reverse complement strand
GCAGCCGAACTGGGGCGTAGTCTTGACTTTGCCAAAGTGCCTGCGCGTGAGAAGGGTGAAGTTCTCGCGGCATTCGCCGCGCACAAGAACGAAGTCACCGCTGGCTATAGAGCGAAATAGCGACGCGACGAGGCACGCGGCTGGCAAAGGGCGCCGGCGAGTCGGAGACGGCTGACCTGTTCAGGGGAACTGCTGCCCGCTTCAATCGGCTGGACGCAGGCAAGGAACGCCCGTAGCCTGACAGGGGAGCCCTACTTCGCTGCCTCGCGCCAGCGGCGTTCCCAGTCAAGCACCAGAAACTGCTCCCGCCGCTCCGCCCCCACCTGCCGGACCATCACGAACTGCTGCCCGTCCCGCCGCACGTCCCAGAGCGGTTCGTAGATCGCGTTGATCGCGGGCACCTGCGCCATAAAGGCCGGCTTCCCGATGACCGGCGCCTCCGTGCCCGTGACCCGTACCACGAACACCGCGTCCTGCTTCCGATAGAACAGCTCCCCGTTGGCACCCCAACGCGGCTCGGCGCCGCCGCCCTGGGTCACGGCCCAGCGAGGCCCATTCGGTTCGAGCCGGCAGAGGTACACCTCGGGGCCGCCTGACTCGTTGGACGTATAGGCGAGCCATTTGCCGTCCCGCGACAGCGCAATGCCCCGCTCGTCCCATGGCGACACCCGCACCGGCTTCGCTTCGGTGGGACGGTCGAGCGAGGCCATAAGGATGTCCCGGCCGGTGGTCGGGGCGTCTTCGCGCCAGACCAGGGTGCGGCCATCGGGGGTGAGTTCGAGCTCGTAAACGTTGTTGGGCCGCTCGAGGACCGTGGTCGGCGTACCGCCGCCGTCGGGCTCAACGCTCATGACCCGCCCCTTGCCCTCGCGCCGCGCGGCCACCAGGAGCCGACCGTCGGGGGTCCACTGCTGGGCCATGGCCATCGAGTCCGCGCCAACCCACTGCCCCGTCCCCCGAGCGAGGTCGGTAATCCAGAGCGGACCGGCGACGGACGAGGTCCGCATCGAGACAACCAGCTTCCCGTCCGGCGCGTACCGAGGCCGGCGGTAGTCGGCACGCTGCGGCACCGCCGCGGTCGCGCGGCCGTCGCGCCCCACCAGCGTGAGCTCCCGTTCCGTTCCACCGGTGCTACGGACCACGATCAGCACGCCGGACGCCGACGCGGCAAACCCCACGACCGCATTCGACCCCTCGCGGCCGAGGATCTCGCGCCGCACTCCCGTGACCCGGCGGTGGTCCGAGGCGAGCGGAAGCCCCCACAGGGTTCCGTCCTCGATGAACAGGAGTACGTCGCCGACAACCGCCAGCCGCGCGGGACCACCGGCGGTCCGGACCGTGGGCCCGTACAGCGAGTCGACCTGCCGTCCTCCATCGCTCAGCAGGGCGAGAAGTCCGCGCCCGGACCGGACCACCCGGGCAATGAGCAGGCCGTTGCCGGCCGAGGCGAGTGCGCCAAATCCGAGGGGGTCGATTGACCGATCGACCGGCACGACGACGGGCTGGCCGTTCAGCGGGAACTGATGCAGCCCGCCGTCCGACGTGGATGCCATGAGCGCGTCGCCGGAGAGCCAGGCCAGACCCCTGGCTTGCAGGCCCACCGCCAGCGTCCGAACCGACGTCGTGGCGAGGTCCTGCACCATCAGCGACTGGCTTGAGTTGTCCCAGTACGCCAGTTGCCGACCGTCGGGGGAAAAGACGGCAACCGTCGCCGTGCCACTGTGGACCCGTCGGGTGGGCGCGCCAACCAGGGAGAACAGATTCAGTGTGGCGGCACCCACCGAGTCGATGCCCGATTGGGTGTACATCGAGCCGTCCGGGCTCATAGCCAGGCCTCCGCCGGTGACGCCCGCCGGCATCGGCACCATACGGAATGCGGCCTCGGTATGGCCCGCGGGACGGAACCACCCCCACGCCGCCAGCGCCGCCACCGCCATGAACGCCACCGCGGTCAGCACTTTGCTCAGCCGGTTCGGCCCAGCCCGCGGCATCGCGCGAGTGGCGTACCCCGCCCCGGTCCCCGACTCGGCGGATTCGAGCAACGCCGCAAACGCCGCCGCCGAGGCCGGCCGATCGGCGGGCAGCTTGGCGAGGGCGGTGAGCACGGCGCGCTCGACCCCCGGCGGTACCGTGTCGCGCACCGTGCTCGGCGCGGTCGGCCGCTCGTTCAGCACCTTGGCGACGATGGCCTGCACGGTCGATCCGGTGAAGGGCGGATCGCCCACCAGCATTTCGTAAGTGACCGCGCCCAGCGCATAGATGTCGCTCCGGGCGTCGATGGTGCGCTCGCCCATCGCCTGTTCCGGGCTCATGTACTGCGGCGTACCGAGCGAGAGGCCCGTCTGGGTCATCCGCTGGCCGCCCGCGGTCTGCACGGCCAGGGCAATCCCGAAGTCCGCGACCAGCGCCGAGCCGTCGTGGAGGAGGACGTTCTCGGGCTTGATGTCGCGGTGGATGACGTTCTGCCGGTGGGCATAGTCGAGAGCGCTCGCCACTTCACGCGCGATCCGCACCGCGTCGGCAATCGGGAGCTGGCGTTCGCGCTCGAGCCGGGCCCGGAGCGTCTCGCCGGTCACGAGCGGCATGACGTAATAAAGGAGGCCGTCGGCTTCGCCCGAGTCGAGCAGCGGGAGGATGTGCGGGTGCTGGAGCCGGGCGGTGGTGCGGATCTCGCTCAGGAAGCGCTCGCCGCCCAGGGCCGCCCCGAGATCCGGGTGCAGCACCTTGATGGCGACGTCGCGGTCGTGCTTCAGATCGTGGGCCAGGTACACCGTGGCCATGCCGCCCGAGCCAAGCTCGCGTTCGAGGCGGTAGCGATCTGAGAGGGCGGTGGAGAGTCGTTCGAGGACCGACATTCCGTCCAAGATAGCGTCCGGTTGCCGACCGCGCTTCCCATCGCCAGCTTTCTTTCCCTCGGCGGCCCGGCCTGCGGCCGCTGCCCTCCATTCCAGGGGACATTCCATGCGGACCCTCGTACTGCTGCTCGTCACCGTCACCACCACGCTCGCGGGCCAGGCCCGCCCCCGGGGCCGCGATCTCGGCATTCCATTTCCTGGGAAGCCCGGGCCGAACAACGCGATCACCGACGTGCCCGGCGTGGCGGTGGGCCACGCCACCATCATTCGCGGCTCCGGCAAGCTGGTGCAGAGGGAGGGTCCAGTCCGCACCGGGGTCACCGCGATCCTTCCTCGGCCGCGGGGCGACTGGGATTTCGTCATGGCGGCCACCTTCAACCAGAACGGCAACGGCGACATGACCGGAACCAACTGGGTGAAGGAGTCCGGCTTCCTCGAAGGACCGATCCTGCTCACCGGGACCCACAGCGTCGGGACGGTGCGGGACGCCGCAGTGCAGTGGCAGATCGCCCGGGGCCGGCCGTTCCTCTTCAGCTACCCGCTGGTGGCGGAAACGTTCGACTTTCTGAACGACGCCAATGGCGAACATGTGAAGTCGGAGCACGCCTGGGCCGCGCTCGACAGTGCGCGGACCGGTCCGGTGGTCGAGGGCGCGGTGGGCGGTGGGACGGGCATGGGCTGCAACGGGTTCAAGGGCGGAATCGGCACCTCGTCCCGGGTGGTCCGGGTCGATTCGGCGACGTCGTTCACGCTGGGCGTGCTGGTCCAGTGCAACTACGCCGGCGACCTCCAGATTCTCGGGGCACCGGTCGGCCGGGAGATCACGGACCTCGGTCTCTGCACCACGCTCGACGGACCGCTCTCGCGCCCGTGGTCGCGGGGGATCCGGCGCTGCACCGACGACGGCGCCGGGCGCCCTCAGGACGGCGGGCACCAGGACGACGAAGTCACCATCCAGGAAACCGGGCGGGGGTCAATCGTGGTGATCGTGGCCACCGACGCGCCCCTCCTGCCCCACCAGCTGGAGCGGATCGCTCGGCGCGTCGGCATGGGACTCGGCCGGCTGGGCAGCTGGGCCGCCAACGGATCGGGCGACCTCTTCCTGGCCTTCTCGACCGCCAACCGCGAGGATGCGGGGGCCGCGAACTACATCGGGCAGGTGTCGCCGATCGCGCAGATCAAGATGCTCGCGAACGAGAAGCTCGATGGCTTCTTCCGGGCCACCATCGACGCGACCGAGGAGGCGGTGGTGAACGCGATGCTCGCCGCCGAGACGACGACCGGGGCGGACGGAATCCGGGCCCACCACTTGCCCGGGGACCGGGTGGTGGCGGCGCTCCGGAAGTACGGCCGGATGCGTTGAGCGCCACGAGAACGGTGCGGACACAGACATGATCACCGTCACCCTCGTGACCCTGACCGACGACCTCGCCCGGCTCGTTGCCGAGATCAACCAGGCAGCATGGGATTCCGGCAACGAAATGTCGGTCTATGACGTCCCGGCCTTGTCGACCTACCTGGCACGACCGGACACGCTGTTCGTGACCTGCCACGACGTTCATGACGCCGGCCGGAATCTGCTGGGCATGGCGTCCGCGAGGGTGGAGCCGAAGCCCTATGGGCATGAGCGATGGCTGTATGTGGACGAGGTGGACGTCTGCGCCGACCAGCGCCGCCGAGGCGCCGGCCGGGCGATAATGCAGCGATTGATCGACCTGGCCCGCGAAGCTGGCTGCGCCGAAGTCTGGCTCGGCGCCGAGCGGGAGAACCACGCCGCCAATGCACTGTACCGGTCGCTCGATCCCGCGGAGGTGACCGAGGTCATTGGGTACACCTACCTGATTCCCGAGTAGGTTTCCGGCCAGCCGCCCACATTCGCCAGATCCAATCCCCGCGAGGCCCCGCCATGGCACCGTTCACACCCAAACCGCCGGCCGATCCGTTGGTCGAAGGCTACCACTTCCGGGCCGACACCAACGGCAGCGACTACGAGGTCCGGATCGGCCTCCCCCCGAGCTACCACCAAGGCACCGCTCGCTACCCGGTCCTGCTGGTGCTCGATGCGGATCTGATGTTCGGCACGACGCACGAAACGACGATGCTCGAAGCCATGTGGTCGGCGGCGCCGGTGGGCTACCCGACCCCGCGGGTGGCGGAGGTCATCGTGGTCGGGATCGCGCTGCCCGACCGCCACTCAAGTCCCTTCCGCCGCAACTTCGAATACATGCCGGAAGGCACCCCGGCGGAGTACGCGCCGGAAATGGTGGCGTACCTCGCCCGGTTGAAGGAGATGCTGGGGGCCGAACCCCGGTTTGGCGGCGCGCCGATTCTTCAGAACGTCTTCGAGCGGGAGCTGTTCCCGTTCATCGAGCAGAGTTATCGCGTCGAGCCGGGTCGCCGGATCTTCTTCGGTCAATCGGCCGGAGGCGCCTTCGGCTGTTACACCCTCCTCTGCCGGCCCGACCTCTTTACCGACTACGTGATCGTGAGTCCGGGCATGCCGGACCAGGAGATTTTTCGGCTCGAGGCGGCGTGGGCGGCACAGCACACCGACCTGAAGGCGCGAGTTTTCCTGTCGGCGGGCGAACGCGAAGTGCTCGACCCCTTCGGCATCACGGGCAACACTATCAGGCTCGCCGAGAAGCTCTCCGGCCGGCGATATCCGGGGCTCGAGCTCGAGACGTGGATCGTTCCGGACGCAAGCCACGTTCAGACCGCCGCGCCCAGCCTGGCCCGCGGGCTGGGTTTCTTCGCGGCCTCGGTGATTCCGATGGGACCGCGCTGAAGCCGGATCGCTCGCGCAGGGGGTCTTGCGGCGTATCGCGGTCTTGCTGTCCCGCCCGAGGTCGCGCGCTTCGACCAGAGGGAATAGCCGGTCGTGCCGCCGTCGTTCTCTCGACGGTCCGTGTCTGCGTCCCCGATCCGGCGCAGCGCCGTGCAACCGGCCGCGCCCTACGGCTGGCCGGTCACCTTGACCGGGATGTGGCTCTCCGAGTAGTTGCCGGTTCCGAGGTGGCTCGAGTGCGCTGGCCGGGTTGCGGGTCGGGGAGAAATGTGATGACCGGCCAAACGGTTTGACGGCTTTTTCCCGGATCCGTACCTTCGATGCGTGACATTGGTCCAAGGGCCGTGTCGGTCACGGGCCACCCACGTAAAAGGACGGACCGGTTGCCGTGTAATGGCGGGTCCCCCTCCCCCCGAGGCGTCATGCGAGTGTCGAATATTCTGCCGCGTTTCCTGTCCATTCTGGTCCTTGGCGTGGCCTGTGCCGAGCCGGAGGCCAACCCAATCGAGCCGTCGTTCGCCAAGGCGCCCTCAGGGCCAACCGTCAGTTCCACCGCGCCGGACTTTTCGGCCCGAGGTACCACGATCGACGTCCGGGTGCTTGGCTCGGGATTCGACAACGGGACGCAAGCTGCCTTCCTCCGGGGCGGTATCGCCGATCCCAAGGTGGTGACGAACTCCACCCGGTTCGTGAGCAGTTCAGAGGTGGTCGCCAATATCACAGTCGCGGCGGACGCGGTGATCGACTACCGCGACGTGGCGGTCACGACGTCGATCGGGAAAAAGGGGATCGGGACCCAGAAATTCCAGGTCATCGAGCCGATCGTCCTCCAAATCGCTGGCGCGACCCAGGGCAACGCGTGGGACGTCAACGCCAGCGGCCAGGTCACGGGGGCCTACACGGTCGCGGGGACGACCTGCACCCAACGGGCCTATGTCTGGTCGGAGGCGGCCGGCCTGGCGACTCTGCCCGTGCCGAGCGGCTACTGCCAGGCCAGAGGGCGTGGCATCAATTCGACCGGCGTGGTTTCCGGCACGATCTGGCCGACTGGGGGCGCGCTCGGGACGGCCGGCGTTCCGGTCCGGTGGATTCCGAATGGTCCCGGGAGTTGGAATGTCGAGATCCTGCCGAAACCCAGCGCCGGCTTCACCTTGCTCGAAAACCTCCGGATCAGTGACAACGGAAGCGTGACGTCTTATTGGGACAACGGCGGCGTCGCTGAAAGCTGGCTCTGGCAGCCGGCGAGCGGTTGGACGCAACTGGCCGGGGGGTGCACACCCTGGGACATCAACGCCGCCGACGTGGTCGTTGGCTGCGGGATCTGGACCTCTCCGTCGGCGCTCCCGACCGCGTTGCCCCTCGTGGCCGGAGCCACGTCGGGCCGCCCGCGGGGCATCAACAATCTCGGCGTGGTGGTCGGGCAACTCGATTTCACGGTGCGCAACGGCACCAACGCCTACCTGGCCCGGTGGACGCCTGACGGCGCCGGCGGTTGGACGGCGGAAAATCTCGGCGTCGTGGGCGGGGGCGGCGACGTCAACGACGAGGGCACCATCGTCGGGACTGCCTTCGGATTGTGGTATCCGGCGTTCGGGGTGAGTCCTCTCATCGCGACCAAGGGGACGACGGTGTACGCCGTGGCTATCAGCAACCGGGGTCCGAGCGGCATCGTTTGGATCGTCGGGTACGGCCAGACCAGTGCCTCGGTCCCGACTTGGCCGATCATCTGGAAGAAATGACGGACTGGCCGGGGTGACGGAGCCGCCCGAGGTCGGCCGGTTCCTCGCCGCCGCGGATCCCGAGGCGCGCGACGCAGCCTGGGAGCGCCTGGTCGAGACCCACAGCCATCTGTTGCTCAAGGTGGCTCGGGGTCTCGGCGGCGGACATGACCGGGTTATGGATCGGTACGCGTTCGTTCTCGAACGGCTCCGCGCCGATGGGTTTCGACGGGTCCTTGCCTATCGCCGCGATGGTCCGGCTCGGTTCTCCACTTGGCTCGTCGTCATCTGCCGCCGCCTTTGCGTTGACGAATACCGGGCTCGGTTCGGCCGCGCGCCCGTCACTCAGGTCGAAGCGAATGGCGCCGGCCTCTTCCGGCGCCGCCTGGCACTCGACCTGCCCGACGCCGTCGACATCACCACCCTCGCGGACGACGGTCAGGCCGCCCCCGACGACGCCCTCGACGGGAAAGCCCGAAGCCGTCATCTGTCGGGCCTGCTGACCGCCCTCGACCCGCGGGACCAATTGCTGCTCCGCCTCCGCTTCCGGGACGAGCTCACCGCCGGGGAGATCGCCCGGCTGATGCGCTATCCGTCCGCCTTCCACGTCTACCGGCGGGTCCAGGCGCTGCTTCGGGAACTCAAGCGCTCCCTCGGCGGCGACCCCCTGTTCGTGCGAGGTGATGACTGATGTTGAGCCAGCGGCAAGGGTGCTCGCGGGTTCCGTGTAATGATGATGTTGACGCCTTCTCAGCGGTGGTGCGATGAACGACGACCGGCATCTCAAGACGGAAGACCTGACGGCCTATCTCGAGGGCACGCTACCCGCCGACCGGGCCGTTACGGCCGAAACTCACCTGGCCGATTGCGACGAATGCCGGGCGGATTTCGTGGCCGCCCGGCGCGCGCTGCTTCCGGACACCTCTCGAAAGAGTTACTGGATCGCTGGAACCGCGCTGGCCGCTGCGGTGCTGCTTGGGATTCCGATCCTGTGGCCGACCTTCGGTCCCGCTGGGCGAATCGATGTCGAGCGCGGGAACTCGGCGCCGACTCTGGAGCCGGTGATGATCGTCGAACCGGCCGACGGAGGGCTGGTGCCGGGCGGCGGGGTCCGGTTCGTCTGGCGGAGCGTTGCCGAGGCGGGGCAATACCGGCTGACCCTGACCGATTCAACCGGCGCTCGGATCTGGAGCGCCGACCGCTCCGACACGACTGTGGCGCTCGAGACGCCGGGGCTGGCCAAAGGGGCGGCGTACTACTGGCTGGTGGATGCCTTGCTGCCGGACGGCCGGATCCGGAGCAGTACCACCCATCGCTTCTCGACGGCCCCGTGAAACCGGGGAAGGCGGCGCTCGCGGCGATGGTGGTGGCGTCGGCGGCCTGCCGCCCCGCCGCCCCGCGCGACAGCGCCGCGGCATCGCTGGCGGCCGCCGAAGCGCTCTTCTGGCGGGATCAACCCGACAGTGCCCGGACGATTCTCCAGACGACCCTCGTGATGGCCCGCGCTCGCCACGATTCGGCGACGGAGGCCCGGGCGCTCACCTGGCTCGGCCGGGTCGCCTACGGCCAGGGAGACTACATCGCCGCCCGGCGCGATGGCGAGGCCGGCCTCCGCCTGACGCTCCGGTGGAATCTCAAGTCCGACCTGTTCAACGCCTGGAACGGGCTCGGGCTGCTGGCCTGGAATCAGGGGCGGCTGTTCGACGCCGAATCGCTGCTCACCAACGCCGCACGGGCCGCGGCCGCGGTGCAGGACCATCTGTCGGTCGGCAAAGCGTCCGGCAATCTCGGTTTGGTTCGGGTCGAGCTGGGCGACTACGCCGGCGCACGCGCCGGGCTCGAGGCGATGCTCGCGGCCGGCCTCACGGCCGGCGACGACCGGGTCGAGGGGAACGCATTGGCCAACCTCGCGATGCTGGATATCAGAGAAGGCGACTTCCGCGCCGCGGTGCCCCGCCTTCGGGAGGCCAGGGACCGGTACCAGCGAATCCACTACCAGGCCGGCCAAGCCAACATGCTCGGCCAACTGGCCACGGCGTGGCAGGGGCTGGGTGACTTTCAGGCCGCCTTTGCCGCCGCCGACAGTGCCCTGTCGCTGGCCCGGCGCCTCAATCTCCGCCAGGAAGTCGCCGCCGATCTCGAGGTGATCGCCGTGCTCGACCGGGAGACGGGCGACGCCCCGGCCGCGCTCCGCCGGCTCGAAGAGGCCCAGGCGATCAACCGCTCGCTCGATCTGAGAGTCGAAACCGGGACCGACCTCCGCCGGGTGGCCGAGATCAGACTGGAGACGGGCCAACGGGCCACCGCCGTCTCCGGGGGGAAGGACGCCCTCGCCATTCATGCGGCGGTCGGTGCCCAGCCGGAGCGGCTCGCCGATCTGCTGTTCCTGGCGCAGGCGGACAGCGCGAGTTCCGCGACGTGGTTGAGCGCGGCGGGACGGTTGGCCGACAGCTTGGGGACCCGCCGGGCTCGGGCCGATGTCCGCCTAACCACGGCGGAGTTGGCGTTGGCAGCCCGTCGATGGCCGACCGCGATTCGGGCTCTGGAAGGGGTCGGCGACGGCCCGGAAACCGGGGGCCCCGGTCTCCGGTTCCAAGTCGCCGTCGCGAAAGCGCGAGCGTACGCCGGCGATCGTCGCTGGCCCGAGGCCGAGGTGGCGGCGCGGCGGGCCGTCGAAGTGGTCGAACGGATCCGGGGCTCGTTGGGAACCGGCTGGACCCGGGCGCGATTCCTGGCCTCGCGGGCCGGGGCATTCGCCACGTTGGCGGAAATCCTGGTGGCTCGGGGACGAGTCGAGGAGGCGTTTGCGGTGTCGGATGCCGTTCGGGGGCGGGCCCTGCTCGAACACCTGG
>JANMXA010000268.1:0-6191 GCA_031394255.1 Gemmatimonadota bacterium | reverse complement strand
CGTTGCCGCCGCGGCCAACCTGACCGTGGCCGCCGCCAAGGCGCGCGACCTGATCAGCCAGGGGCTCGACCTGCTGGTCCTCTGCGCCGGGCGGGACGGCCGCTTCGGGCTCGATGACGCCTATACGGCGGGGCGGTTGATTCTTGCCGCCCAGGATGGCCGGCCCCACCGGGGTGCGTTGGACGACGCGGCGCTCGCCACGCTCGATCTGGTCCGTCATTACCGGGGCCGCTGGGACCGGCCGCTGGCCCGGTCGGCGGCCGGCCGCCAGCTGGAATCGATCGGCCGGGCCGACGACGTGGCGGATGCCGCCTGCGAGGATCGCTACCCGGTGCTGCCGGTCTTCCACGACCGCCGCCTTCAGCTGGTGGCCGGATGAGTCCCCAGGACCGCCGCCGTCTGGCCGCGTTGTCGGCGCTGGTGATCGGCGTTTTTCTCGGACTCTGCCTGATCCGGGCCATTCCGACCGGTGCGCTGGGACGAGCGTTAGGCGATGTCCTGTGGCAGAGCCTGGGCTCGGGCGCGGTCGGCCTGCCGCTGCTGGGCGGGGCGCTGGCGCTGGCCGGTTTCGACCGACTGCCGCGGCTCGACATGAAGCGGGCCGCCATCCTGGTCTTCGGCCTCTCGGTCATCGTGCCCTTCACGGTCGGGGTCATTACCGGGGCGACGCCGCGTTCGTTCGATCCCACGCTGGCGGATTGGGAAGTGGCCGCTCGGGCCACCGGTCTGGTGCCTGGTCTCATGGCGTATGGCGTGGTGGGGCTCGTGGGGCAGACCGGTGGCCTGTTGCTGGCCTTCCTCTCGGTGTCCGCGCTCACCATTCTGACCCTGGCCTGGCATCCGCTGCGCCGGCTCGAGAAGGGGGACGAGCCACCACCTGAGAAGGCGGTCCCCGCCGAGCCCAGGCCCAAGCGAGTTCCCAAGGTGTCAGGGATCCTGCCGGTGGCTGAGGCCGAGGCGCAGGAACCCGAGCCCGACCCGGTTGCCGAACCAGCCCGGAGGAAGGCGCCCAAGCCCGCCAAACCGGCCAAGGCCGCCGTGGTGACCCCGACCGGGGCCGAGGATGAACTGCCGCCGGTCGAGTTGCTCCACGCCCCGCCGCCGCAGGATCTGGTCGGGGACTCCGCCGCTCTCGACAAGCTGGGCCAGTCCCTGATGGAAACCCTGAGAACGTTCAAAGTCGACGGGCACATTGCCGGACGGACCAGCGGGCCGGTGGTGACCCAGTTCGAGGTGGAACCGGCGCCGGGAGTGAAGGCCGGCCGGATCATCGCGCTGGCCGACGACCTGGCGATCACGATGCGGGCGACGAGCATCCGGGTGGCGCCGATTCCAGGGCGGGGAGCGGTGGGTGTCGAGGTGCCGAATCCGACGCCCAAAATGGTCACCCTGCGCGAGATGATCGAATCGGAGGAGTGGGAACGGTCGAAGGCGCTGTTGCCGGTGGCGCTGGGCCGTGACCTCGAGGGCAAGCCGGTCATCACCGATCTCGCCAAGATGCCCCACCTGCTGATTGCCGGGGCAACCGGCACCGGCAAATCAGTGGGGATCAACGCGATCATCAGCTGCCTGGTCTACAAGTACACCGCCAAACATCTCCGGTTCCTGATGGTCGATCCGAAGATGGTCGAGCTGTCGATGTACAACGACCTGCCCCATCTCCGGCACAAGGTGGTGACCAACAACAACGACGCCGCCCGGGTCCTCAAGTGGGCCGTCTACGAGATGAACCGCCGCTACGAGCTGCTCCACGCCAACGGGTCGCGGAATATCGCCGACTTCAACCGCAAGGTCGACGAAGGCAAGCCGATGCGGAACCCGGTGCGGGAGACGCCGACCCTCAAGGATCTCGCCGCCCAGGCCGAGACCACGGCCCCCGAGCCGGCGACGCCGGAGCACTACACGGAGGGCGTGCTTCCGTACATCGTCATTGTCGTGGACGAACTCGCCGATCTGATGATGACCGTCGCCGCCGAGGTGGAAACGCCGCTGGCGATGCTGGCCCAGAAGGCCCGGGCGATCGGGATTCACCTGATCCTGGCCACCCAGCGGCCGTCGGTGAACGTCCTGACGGGCCTGATCAAGGCCAATTTCCCGAGCCGGATCGGGTTCCGGGTCGCCTCGAAGGTCGACAGCCGGACCATCCTCGACCAGAACGGGGCCGAGGCGTTGCTCGGCAACGGTGACATGCTGTTCCTGCCGCCGGGGAAGAGCGAGCCGATGCGGATCCAGGGCGCCTTCATCGGGACCGAGGAAACGGAAGGGGTGATGGCCTGGTTCGAGGCCCGCCGGAAGGCCCGTCATGCGGCCGAGGTAGCCGAGCAAGCGGAGGCCGATATTCTGGCGTTCATCCGGGCTCAGGAATCGGAGGAATCCGGCGGGGCCGACGGGAACGATGCGGGTGACCGCGACGACCTGTTCCGGGAAGCAGCCGAGCACTGCTTGCAGAACCAGGGCGGCTCGACCTCACTGCTGCAGCGAAAGATGCGGATCGGGTACGGCCGGGCCGCCCGGATCATCGATCAACTTCACTCGGCCGGCATCCTCGGCCCGCCGGACGGGAGCAAACCCCGCGAATTGCTGATTTCGTTCGACCAGCTCGACGAGTACTGCAACTGATTCTGGCGTCGTTTTTTCGCACCACGTTGCAGCAAATCGGTTAACACCCCCCGCCCAACTGAGCGATCGTTGGGCCATGCTGATACCCAATGTCATCCGGCCGGCCGATCAGTGGCGAGACCCCCGCCACCGGCGCGGCCTGGCCAGTGAGCTGGCTGCGGCCCGGCATCTCGAGGCGCTAGGCTGGGCCATCATGGCCCACCGGTTCCGGTGGGGCCACCACGATATCGACCTGATCGCTCGGCGGGGGAACCTGGTGGCCTTCATCGAAGTGAAGGGCCGACAGGCTGGCGGGAGGTTCGGGACCGGCCGGGAGTCGATCGGGTGGAAGAAGCGGCGGGTCCTTCAGCTGGCCGCTCAGCTCTGGGTGATTCGTCATGGGTGTCGGGCCGATTTGTACCGGTACGACGTGATCGAAGTCGAATGGCCTGAGGCAGGTTTTCCACAAATCATCCACATCCAAGACGCATGGAGGGGTGTGGAAAAGTGAAAAAGTGTGCCTATTGCTTCGGATAATGTTCGGCATTACTTTTTATGTAAGTATAGTTGTGGAGCAAAATACGTCACTGTGGTATCACGGCTTGTGCTGTGGTGTCGAGGTGAGTCACCCCAAACCGGAAAAGGGTATTTCCATGCCTCCTGTTGATGAAGCGCGTCACGATGTCGAACGCCGCAAGGCACTGAACCTGGCCATCGCCCAGATCGAAAAGCAGCTGGGGAAGGGGTCGATCATGCGGATGGGCACCGACGCGCCGAAGGAGAAGATCGGGGTGATCCCGACCGGTGCGGTCAACCTGGATGCCGCGGTTGGGGTTGGCGGGGTTCCCCGGGGACGGATCACCGAGATCTACGGCCCGGAGTCGTCGGGCAAGACCACGTTGTGTCTCCATCTGGTGGCCAACGTGCAGAAGGCGGGTGGCGTGGCGGCCTACGTGGACGCGGAGCATGCCCTCGACATTGAGTACGCCCGGAAGCTCGGCGTGGATGTGGACGCCCTGCTGGTGTCGCAGCCCGACACGGGGGAGCAGGGGCTCGAGATCGTCGAGATCCTGGTCCGGTCGGGCGCGGTGGACCTGGTCGTGATCGACTCGGTGGCGGCTCTGGTGCCGAAGGCGGAAATCGAAGGCGAGATGGGCGAGAGCCACATGGGCCTGCAGGCCCGTTTGATGAGCCAGGCCCTGCGGAAGCTGGCCGGCGCGATCAACCGGTCGCACACCTCAGTGGTGTTCATCAACCAGCTCCGTGAGAAGATTGGCGTCATGTTCGGCAATCCGGAGACTACCACCGGCGGCAAGGCGCTCAAGTTCTACGCGTCGCTCCGGCTTGACATCCGGCGGATCGGCCCGGTGAAGGAGCGCGAGAACGTGATCGGGAACCGGGTCCGGGTGAAAGTGGTGAAGAACAAGGTGGCGCCGCCGTTCAAGCAGGCCGAGTTCGACATCCTGTTCGACGAAGGCATCAGCCATACGGGCCTGCTGGTGGATCTCGCGTCGGAAGCCAACATCATCCAGAAGTCGGGCGCCTGGTACTCCTACGGCGAGCACCGGATTGGCCAGGGGCGTGAGAACGCCAAGCTGTTCATCAGGGACAACCAGGCGATGCTGGTTGAAATCGAGCAGAAGGTCCGGGAATGGCTCGGCGTGAAGCCGGGGGCCGAGGCGGAAGCGGGCGAGGATGAGGCTGATTCCGACTGAGCCGATCGAGGGGATCGAGGTTGATCCCCGTCGCGAAGGGGCCGTCCGCCTGATGGTAGGCGGGCGGGTCGCCCTGATTGTGCCGGCCGAGGCGGTGCAGCGGGAGGGCATTAAGGTCGGGTCGGTGATTCCGGCGGCCAGTGGGGAACGCCTCCTCCAGGCCATGGACGACTTCGGGGCCTACCGGACGGCAGTTGGCCTGCTTGGGCGGCGACCGTACGCCCGCAAGGACCTGGGGCGACGTCTGGTGATGAAGGGCCATCCCAAGGTGGCGGTTGAGGCGGCCCTGGATCGGGCCGACCGGCTGGGGTACCTCGACGACGAGCGGTTTGCCCGGCATTTCGTCCAGACCCGGAGCGCCCGGGGCCGGGGGCCCGCAAGGCTTCGGCGGGAGCTTTCGATCCAGGGTGTCAGTCCGGCCGTGGCCGAGCGGGTTCTGGCCGAGGAGGTCAGCGCCGAGGCCAGTTCCGGGCAGCTGCTGGCCCTGGCTCAGAAGCGGATCAACCAGCTTGCCGGCCTGCCTCGCCCCGATCGGATTCGCCGGGTGGTGGCCTTCCTGGCCCGCCGAGGATTCACGGGGTCGGCAGTCGTCCAACTGGTCAAAGGACTGTAGGCCCGGCACTCGGCGGCAGGCGGGGCCGGTCGTATATTCCCGGTATGCAAGCGCACGCGATTCGCCGTCTGTTTCTCGACTACTTTCTCCGCCATGGCCACCGGGAAGTGCCGTCCTCCGCCCTGGTGCCGGCGGACGATCCCACGCTGTTGTTCACCAATGCCGGCATGGTGCAATTCAAACGCACCTTTCTGGGCCAGGAGCACCGTGAATATCGCCGGGCCGTGACGTGCCAGAAGTGCGTCCGGGCCGGCGGCAAACACAACGATCTCGAGCAGGTCGGCCTTACCAAACGCCACCACACCTTTTTCGAGATGCTGGGCAATTTCTCGTTTGGGGACTACTTCAAACGCGACGCGATTGCCTACGCCTGGGAATTCGTCAGTTCGAAGGACTACCTCGGACTCCACCCCGATCAACTCCGATTCACCGTCCACCACACGGATGCCGAGGCTCGGCAGCTGTGGATCGACACGACGGGGCTGCCGGCATCGTCCGTCTACGGATTGGGCGACAAGGACAACTTCTGGCAGATGGGGGACACCGGGCCCTGCGGTCCGTGTTCCGAGATCTACGTGGATCTGGGGTGGAAGCCCGGGATGGCGCGGAAGGACTACAGTCAGGCCGAGTTCGAGGTGATGGCCGAGGAGGGTCGCTTTCTCGAAATCTGGAACCTGGTCTTCATGCAGTTCGATCGTTCGGCGGACGGGACCTTGACGCCGCTGCCGCGGCCCTCGGTCGATACTGGGGCCGGGCTCGAACGAATTGCCGCGGTCCTGCAGGGCGGTGACGACAACTTCCATACCGACATCTTCCGACCGATCCTCGACCTCGCGGGTCAACTGGTCGGCACGCCGTATCCGGGATCTATGGCGGGTCCGGGGGCCTCGTACCGGGTGCTGGCGGATCACGCGAGGGCGGTGGCCTTCCTCCTCGCGGATGGCGTCTATCCGAGCAATGAAGGCCGGGGCTACGTCCTCCGGCGGATTCTGCGGCGTGCGGTTCGGCACGCCTGGTTGCTGGGCCGGAGGGAGCCGACGCTGGCGCCGCTGACCGGGCTGGTGGTGGACCTGATGGGGACTGCCTATCCGGAGGTCGCGGCCAAGCGGGATTTCATTCGCACGGTGACGGAGCAGGAAGAGTCGCGCTTCCTCGAGACGATCGAAGGGGGTTTGAAGCGGCTGGACGAGACGTTCGCTACCGGCGCCAAGACGATCGGGGGGGAGGAGGCGTTCAAGCTCTATGACACGTTCGGGTTTCCGATC
>JANMXA010000267.1:0-8615 GCA_031394255.1 Gemmatimonadota bacterium | reverse complement strand
CTCCAGCACATCGGCATCAACTCGCAGGGAGATGGCCTGTTTGGCCACGGGGAGAACGAGCTCACTGTCCGCCCAGAAGTCGTCAGGGAGGTCGCGCAGCTCGGGCGGGGCGGTCCGCGCGATCTCCGCGTCTTTGATCAGGCGGAGGCGGGCGAGGTCGGCCCGGCCCCGACTGGGCTGGTCACTTCGCTTTGAGGCTGGCTTGATACGCTCTGCGCTCACGGCGGTTGCTCCTTCGGGCCGAGATGATACGACGGTCGAGGGCGTGGCCTGGCCCGGGCCGATCCGTGTAGATGACGGTCAACTCAAGACCATCCGCGAGCCCAATGGCGGCAACCCGAACCTCGCCGTAATCCAGGCGATTGTCCTGGCGCTCCAGAGTCGGCCCGTCGAAGATGGCGCTCGCGAATGCGAAGTCAAAGCCGCGGAGCCGATAGTTCTCCTCGCTCTTCTCAGGATCCCAGGAGAACGGCATGTTCTAATATGCGATTGTATATACATATTGTCAACTCTTCCGGCGTCTGGGGCGAATGATCTTGATGATCATGCCGTAGTCCGGGACGGCCTGCGAGGCGGCTTGCTCGGCGCACCGCAGCACGCCGCCTCGGTCGTTCCGCATGCTCACGAGGGTTACCGTCCCGGTACCCCGTACCGATGATGACCGAGCCCGACTACTCCTTACCCGCGGCCTTGTTGACGGGGGTGGAGGTTGGGTTGGCGGATCTGGCTGAAGGGTTGTGGGCTTCACGAGGAGTGTGCCGCGCAGCGACAAGCCGACGCGTTTGTTAGTCTTATGAGGACATTCGGAAACGAGAATGCCGGCTGCGCGCCTATGGCAGGCAGTGAAAGCCCTGTCAGGGGGTGATTCGTCCTCGATGGCGGTACCGCGCTCTTCCGGTTTGGGTTGACTCGCAGATTGCCGTCTGCCGCTGGCGGATCGCCAATTGACAGACTCCACCTTCGAAAGGCTTCGAGGTGAAGACCAACGTGGTGCCGTCGTGGCTGCTTCTGTCTTGTTTGGTGCTCGGCCCTCTAAGGGCCTGTGCGCCGCTGGCCGTCCGGTTTCAGGACGCAACCGAGGCTGAGCGGGCCCAAATGGTGGCCCGGCTAAGCACGAAGGAAAGGCTTGACCTCTACCTAGACGTTCGGTGGAGGGACCATCCGGCCGATTTCTCCGTGGTGAACAGCTTGCGACCGTATGCGGACAGCATCGCGCCTGCGGCTCGCCTCCGCGCGGCTCGAGGTCAAAGCGATTCGGCCTCGCTCCTCATGTTGGCGCGGGTACTGGAGTGTGGCGCGGACTCGACTTCCGATTCGCTCGTCAGAGTGGTTCGGGGTGGACAGGGTGCATTCGTTCGCTCGATCAAGCCACGCTGCCGTGGCGCCTAGGAAGGTCTGCACTAGTCGTCTGAACAGATCGTGGCGGACCAGACGCGACGGGATGGAGCTGCGGTATCTTGGCTAGGCTCGTGGCGCTCACAATGGCACCCAACCTGCTAAGATCCCCACGCGGGTATGGAAATCGGACGAAGAGCACTGCTGTTCGGGTGCGGCTCTGGGGGGGACGTGACCGACGTCAGAAATGCCCCGATGCTGGACCGGGTGTCTTGGGGCCTCCGCGCCGGCCTCCGTACTGGTGTGGCGCTCGCAGTCCTGGCGTCGTTGCTGTTGATGTTTGGCATGGGCAGGAACGCCAAGAACATTCCGCTCTCTTGGCTCTGGGCATGGTATGCCGGGGGTGGAAGTATCGTTGGCCTTCTAATAGGCGTGCTAGCGCCGATCGCCCGAGCGCGGCTCGGCGCGTGCCTCGTTGGATTCCTCGCGGCTATCCCCGCCTTGGCATGGCTGAATCGCTTCCTCGACTACCCGACGCCCGGTCCCGCTCTACCCTGGGTTTGGGTGCTCGTGCTCTCTGCGGTTATGGGCGGTGCATTTGGCTGGCGCATGTGGGATCCGATGGGCGATGGGGGCACAGGCAAGCATGCGCTGCGTGCAGGGCATCATGACCGCCCCGATTCAAGTCGGTAGTTTGCAGTGGCTCACATGGTTGATTGACTACCGGGACTCTGCGAAGCTACCATTGGCTGCTTCTACCGTGCTGTCCTTGATCGCTGCGGTTCGTCATGAGCCGTTTGGTCCGGCGTCGGCCGTTCGGCTGATTTCTATCGTGGCATTCTATTTCGCCTTGGGGCTGAGCGCGGCCTTGATCCGGGTGTTTTGGCGTCAGTGGGCGATCACGAGAGCCCGCGGCGCGGTCGTCGGCTTTGTGGCGGCGGCGGCCGGCATGTGTATCCTCGCAATGACACTAGCTCCGATCCGCGTGCCCCCGCTCAAGCTGCTGGCGGGTGTGCTCATCGTTGGGATCTTCCCTGGTCTGCCGCTCGGAGCGTTGGCATGGAAGCCTCGCTCCCAGTGACTGACTTCGGGCAGCTAAGGACTGCGGGTGGTAGTTGATACTGTGGAGTTGCCGACGATGGATGAAGAGGTGGAGCTCCGCTTCTACGAGCAACATGCGAATCGCTACTTCGCGCCGACAGAAGGAGTGCGCCTCTCGGAGTGGATTCGCAAGGTGGTATTGCCGACGAGTGATCCCAGGCTCAGGGCAATCCTGCTTGAAGAGTCCAATCGGGCCGCGGCTGGTGCCGAGCCTCTCTTCGCCGGATCAGTCATCCAACGCCGGTACTCCGAGGCCGAACTCCAGTCGGCAGCCCAGTTTTCAGTCACCGTCAAGGGGTTCAGCGAACAGGCGGGAGAGGAGCATGGCACCGGCTATTCTGGCGCCGGGGCATGTCCGGTGTGTCATGCCGGCGAGCGGCAGACCACGCGCCTCTACCTCCGGACCAGAGGCCTCCCGGCCCGCACGTCGATGAGCCGGACCTTGGCGAATGAGGTGGTCGTTCCGGAAGCCGTAGCTCGTTCGATGTTGAAGGCGGCCTTGGGCGGGTTTTCTCTCTCTCTGGTCCTGAACAAGCCTGCCCAGGAGCCCGCCCTGGGTAGCATCCTCGACGAGGCGTGGGCACGGCTCAGCGCTGCCGATCGAGCCCGCCATGTCGCGCCGGGCAGTAGCGGCTTCATCCTCGATCTGCTCGAGACCCCGGGAGAGCAGACCGAGGCACTGCGAGCCCTGGTGCGTGGCAGGGTGCTCTTTCAGCTGGACGTGTCTGGACCAACCGTTGAGCTGGCTCGGGCAACTGTGACGGGTGACGATTTGACCGGCCTGATAACCGCCCAGAGTCGATATCGATGCCCGATGGGGGACACCTGGGCGCTCAACCTCTTGTCAGAAGTGGTGCTGGCCGGTCCTCTTGCGCCCGGGCAGGACATTGCAAGGACGACGCAGTACGTGGGAGTCCATCGCGGGTTGTTGCGGCCCCGGCAGCTGCTGATCGTGTCGCCCCGGTTCCGGCGCTGGTTTCTCGAGGCTGGGTGGCGCGGCGCCGATTTCGAGGTTGCCCACTTGGCTGACGCCGCCTGAGTGCCCCAACGATGAGGCCCGAGCACACCGGAGAAGGTCCAACCCCGGCGGCCCGAACGCGTGTGGCCAACGAGATTCGTACGCCTGTCTCAACCTCGTGGCGGGTTTCCGCCTGAAGACTTCAACCTGGCTTGTGAAGGGGAGTATGGTGACGGACGCCGCCTATTTTGCCGCTCTGACCGTCGGCCCGGCTATCGCCGCTGGTCTCCTGTCGGCGATCGTGCTCCGCCGTAGGGGTGCAGGATTCGGGAGCCGTTTCGTGTGGACCGTGGCCGTTTCGACAGCTGTCGGCGTTGTGTGGGTGTTTGTGCGGATCGGCATCGAGCCCACTACCGGTGCCTGGTTGGCGGCCGTCGTCACGTCTGCGGCAGTCGGCGCGCTGTCCTTCCTCGGGTTGTTTTTGGTGGAGCGCTATCGTCAGGCCTAGTTGTGCTTGACGGAACCGTTGCGCGGGCGACGTTCGGCCGTACGCTCGGGGTGCCCTCCGATTCGCGGCAAGCCGAGCGCGCGGGCTCGTAGTTCGGTAGCATGTTCTCGAGTTTGCGGCGAAGCAGACAGGTGACGGCGTCACCGGAGGGCGGGGGAGGATGGCCGCGCTCCTCATGTTGGCGCGGGTATTGGAGTGTAATGCGGACAGGACCGCCGACTCTCTGGTCAGGGTGGTTCGGGCAGGCGAGGACGCGTTCGTTCGCTCGATCAAGCCGCGCTGCCGTGGCGCCTAGGAAGATCTGCACCAGGAAGGTGGCGGTCGAGGCGCGACAGAACGGAGCTGGCAGGGCGGGCAGGCTCGAAATGGCACCCAACCTGCTAAGATCCCCAGACCATGCGGCCCTCCCCCCGCTCCCTGGCGCTCATCACCGCCGGCCTCCTGCTCGGAGTGCCGGTTGGACTGCTGATTGCCCGGATCACCGGCCTGGGCCAGGACCGGGAATCAGTCACCACCGCCGCCGTCTTCCAGGACGTCCTGAGCGCCATCCGGACCCGGTTCGTTGACTCCCTCACCGACGAAGACCTCTACACCCGCGCCGCCAAAGGCGTGGTCAGCACCCTCGGCGACCCCTACTCCGCCTTCCTCGGCCCCGCCGAACTCCGCGGCTACCGCAACATCCTGAGCGGCCAGGGCCGCACCGCCGGCCTGACCCTCACCACCGGGCCCGCCGGCCTCCGGATCGGCACCGTGGTGCCCGCCTCGCCGGCGGATCGGGCTGGCATGAAGCCCGGAGACTTGGTGGTGGCGATCGGCGGCCACGACACCCGCGCCCTGGCCCCCGTCGAGGCAATGCGCCTGCTGCCGACGGACACGAGCACGGTGGCGATCCGGATCGAGTCGGCCGGGGACTCCACACCAGTGGCCGTCGGACTCAACGCGGCCCCGATGACGATCCCCGCCGTGGCGGTGGCGGAACGGCTCTCCGACTCGGTGGGCTACATCGCGCTCCGCGCCATGTCGGACCACGCCGCCGAGCAGACACGGTCGGCGCTGGGACGGCTCGAGGCATGGAAACTCCACTCGCTGGTGCTCGATCTCCGCGGGAACCGCGGCGGCCAGCTCGACGAAGCCCTCCTGATCGCCGACATCTTCCTCAAGCCGGGCCAGCGGATCGCCACGGTGCGGAAGCGCCGGCTCGAGTGGGGGTACGCCGCCACCCACGCCGCCTCGTACCCCGATCTCAAACTGGTGCTGCTGGTGGACCACCTGACCGCGAGCTCGGCCGAGATCGTGGCCGCCGCCCTCCGCGACAACGGCCGCGCCCTCCTGGTGGGAGAACGGACCTTCGGGAAAGGGCTGATCCAGACCACCATCCCGTTAGGCGACAGCGCGGCCATCCGGCTCACCACCGGCCGGTGGACCGGACCCGGCGGCCGGCTGATCAGCGGCGGGATCGTCCCCGACTCGACCGTGACCCCGGAACCCTGGGAAGCGAGCCTCCGACGGTCGTTAGGCTTCCGGGCCGAGCCGCTGGCGCGGGTGCTGGGGCGGATCGCGGTGCGGCAGGCCCGGGACAGCGTGCCGCTCGACTCGGTCCGGCTCGGGTCCGCGGACCGGGAATCGATCCGTAGCACGCTCCGCGGGGCCGGCCTCTCGCTCTCCCGCCGGACCATGGAACATCAGGCCGATCTCTTCCAGCACGAACTCCGGATCCTCGCCGCAGCCGCCCGGGATTCGACGGCCGCCACCATCCGCTACAGTCTCCTGGCCGATCCGGTGGTCCGGGCCGGCCTGGCCGTCCTGCCTCGCCCGGCTCCCCCGCCGGCCCTTCGCCACTGATCCTGCTGTCCTATGGGCCGGGGCTCCCGTCCACCCACTGTCACCGCCAAACGGTAGTGACCCGGGAGTGGTGAAAGCCCCATGGATCGAGGGAACCTCGAGGAGTTGCTGGAACAGGTCCACACCCCGGGCTTTGCGTGGGCCGTGCGGTGCTGCCGGGGCGACCGGACCGACGCCGAGGACGTGCTGCAGCAGTCCTATCTCAAGGTGCTGGACGGGCGGGCGCGGTTCGAGGGCCGATCATCTTTCAGGACCTGGCTGTTCGGAGTGATCCGGCGGACCGCGCTCGAGCAGGGTCGCCGGAGCTGGACCCAGGCGCTCAAACTCGGTGCCTGGTGGCGGGAACAGGATGGGGACCAGGCCAGCCCGGCGGACCACGTGGCCGCTGGAGATCTGGCCGGCCGGCTGGAGGCAGCCCTCCGGCAGTTGTCACGGCGGCAGGCCGAGGTGATGCACCTGGTGTTCTATCAGGACCTGACGATTCAGGAAGCGGCGGACGTGGTGGGCCTTCCGGTGGGGACCGCCCGGACGCACTATGAACGAGGGAAGGCTCGGCTCAGGACCATTCTGGCCGGGATGGGGATCACCCGATGATGACTGACGACAACGAAGACCAGGACCTCGAGGCAACCTTCCGCGCCGCGCGAGCGCGGGACACCGCCTGGACTCCCGGATTCCACCGGGTGCTGACGCGGCAGCCCCCCACTCGGCGCCGGCCCTGGGGCGTTGGATTGGGTGCGTTGCTGACGGCCGCGGCACTGGTGGCGGTGGTCGTGGTCAGGACCCGGACCCATCGCCAGGCCGAGGCGCCGTTCACGATCACGGTGGGCAGTCTCCGGATGCCGACCGATTTCCTGCTCGATATCGCCGGAGCCGAAACGCTCCGCACCGTCCCGGCCATCGGGCGGTCCGATGATTGGTTCCCGAATCTGCCGGGAGCGAAAGGACATCCGTTATGAGAACGTCCGTTTTGAGAACGTGGATCCTCGCGGCGGCCGCGGCGGTGATGTTTGCCGGACCAGTGGCGGCCCAGGAGAAGAAGGACGACCGGTTTGAAAAGGCCTTTTTCGATCCGCAACTGGTGCTGCAACGGTCGCGGGACATCGGGCTGACACCGCAGCAGCGGAGCGCCATCATGGACGCGGTCAAGAAGGCGCAGACCGAACTGGTGCCGCTGCAACTTGACATGACCGAGCCGGCTCTGGACCTGGTCGAGCTGGTGGAGCAGCAGCGGGTGGACGAGACCCAGGCGCTGGCCAAGGCCGACAAGATGCTCAAGATTGAGAACGAGGTGAAGAAGGCCCAGATGTCGTTGTTGATCCGGATCAAGAACATCCTGACCAAAGAACAGCAGGACCGGCTCCGGACCATCCGGGACGGCGGCAAGAGTGGCGACGGCGCGGGTTCACCCGAGGAGTGATGACGATGCGTTACACGATACGCGGCATGACGGCGTTAGGCGGCCTGGTGCTGGCCGCGGCCTGTTCCGATTCGCAGGGCCCGGCGCAGGATCCGGCCAAATTCAACGCTCAGAAGGTCCGGGACGGGCTGGCAATGGTTGAAGCCGTGGGCGCCTCGTCGGTGCTCAAGAGCTTTGGCGCGCTGGGCGGCCAGATTGGCTCCAGCGTGCCGACCGGCGCGCCGGCGCTCGACCGGTTCATGGGTGTGGTGCGGGAGGTGACGGGCATCGTGAGCCCGCGGACCCAGGCCGCGCTGGTGCCGGTGATCCGGAGCGGGATGCTCGGCAAGACGCTGGTGTACGACGCGACGGCCAAGAAGTACCTCCCGTCTGAGCGGACCGGCGCCCCGGCCAACGGCGTCCGGTTCGTGCTCTATGAAGCCGACGCCAGCGGCCAGCCCGATCCCACCAAGGAAATCGGCGCCTCCGACCTGACCGACGAGAAGGCCTCGTCGCCCACCTCGGCGGGGCTTCGGCTCAAGGTCACGTCCAAGGGCTCCACCTATCTCGACTATTCGTTCGATGTGAGCGGGAGTATCGCGGCCGCGGTGGTGAACGTCAGCGGGTACATGAGCGACGGCACCAACCGGGTGGATTTCACCATCGCCACGACGGGGCAGCTCTTCGGGAAGGGCGGCACCGCCACGGTGGACGCCAAACTCGAAGTCACCGCGCAGCAGTTCAAGATCGTGGCCCATGCGTCGGGCCCGGCGGGCGGCGCCGCGGGACCGAGCCAGATCGATGTGACGGTGACGTCGGGGTCGGATGTTCTGGCGGTCACGGCGAAGGTGAGTGGGGCCGCGGTCGAGGGGTCGATCAAGGCTAATGGCAAGCTCTTCGCCACCATCACCGGCACCACCGAGAGCCCCATCATCAAGGGCGATGGCGGGCGCGAACTCACGGCCGAGGAGTTGGCGGCGGTGGGTGAGGTGGTCAAGTTCTCGCAGGGAGTGTTCGAGATGATCGGCGGGCTGCTGGCGCCGGCCGGGGCGCTGCTGCTGATCGGCCTGGGTCTCTAACCAGCCTGGAAACAACGAAGGCCCGTCCCTGCGTTGGTCGCGGGGGCGGGCCTTCGTGTTTCCGGCAGTCGCTAGTGCTGGTGGGCGGAGGCCGGTCCGGCCTCGCCGAAGCGGGTCCGGAGATCGGCCTGCGGACCCCGGGCCCCGCCGCCCCGGAAATCGAAGTGTTCTTCGGGCAGGAGTCGTTCGCCCAGCATGGGCGGGCGAACGGCCTTGAGTTGTGACACGAGGATCGTGGCGCCGACCTCGGACGCGGGCATCCACCGACCCGGCGGCAGCTCCGGGTAGAGATGGGCAAACTCAGGCCGAAGCCGGGCTTCACGCACGATCGTCACCGCCCTTACCTCACCACGATGTTGATCAGACGGTCTTTGACGAAGATCACTTTGACGA
>JANMXA010000266.1:0-20057 GCA_031394255.1 Gemmatimonadota bacterium | reverse complement strand
CCTTGCCGACGTAGAGCACCCCGCCGTCGCGGCCCTTCCAGAGATAGACCCCGGGGCCGTCCGGCAGAGTATCGAGTTTGCGCTCGAGGCTTTCCGGGGGCGGGACGGTCATCGGCGCCGAGACATCCGGGCCCGGAGCGTCGCCATGGTCGGCGCCCCGATCAGGGTCGCGATCACCAGGTAAAGCAGCCCGAACACGGCCAGCACGAACAGGCGGCTGGTCCACCGTTCGCTGAGCATCAGGTTCGGTATCGTGGCGACGGCGGCGGCGAGCGCGGCGGCCAGCCACAATTTGAACAGCAGCCCGGCGCCGACCGAGAATCGGCCGATGTGGCGGGCAAGCGAGCGCCGCAACAACCAGGCCTCCACCCAGCCGGCCAGTCCGGCCGACGCCGTGAGGCCCACGGTCCCCCACCGGGGGTTGATGCCGAGCAGCGGCGGCAGGTAGAGGGACGCTCCGATGCCTAACGCGACCGTCAGGCTGACCCGGACCAGCGCAAACCGGAGGGGCGACCGGGTGTCACCCAGGGCGTAGTGGGCCGACGTGAACAGGCGCCCCAGCGTCGAAGCCAGAAGACCGATGGTGGCGCCGGCCATCGTCCCCCAGAGCCAGTCCGTGTCCTCGAGGGTAAATCGGCCGGTCTGCAAGGCGAGGCCGGCAATCGGGCGCCCGAGCACGATCATGGCCACCGCGGACGGAACGATGAAGAAGGCCACGTTCCGGGAAGCCCGTTCGATCCGGTCCCTCAGGGCCTTCGCTCCCGTGTCCGCGGCCAGATCCGGCAGTTCCGCCGCCGCGATCGAGACGCCGAACAGGCTCACCGGAAGCGTGTAGAGCAATTGGGCATTGGTGATCGCCGCTACCGCGCCCATCGGGAGCCAGCTCGCAATGATACCGTCCAGGAACGCGCTGACCTGTACCACGCCTCGGCTCAGCAGGGCCGGTCCGAAATTGCGGACCACCGTCCGGACCGACTCGCTCCGACGATCGAGCGACAGGCGGACCCCGCCGAGCAGACGCCAGACGCGCGGAAGCTGGAGGGCCACCTGGACGATGGCGCCGAGCCCGGCGCCGTAGGCGGCCCAGAGGACCAGGCGGGCGTCGTGGCCGCGGTAGACCCCGATCATCGTCATGGCGATGATGGCCACATTCCAGCCGACCGGGGCCGCATAGGAAACGAAGAACTCCCGGTGGGAGTTGAGCACCCCCAGACACCAGGCAGACATCACCAGGAGGCCAACCCCCGGGAACATGATCCGGACCAGATCGATCGCGATGGCCCGACGGGGGCCTTCGAACCCGGGGGCCAGTGCGGCGACGAATATCGGCGTACCAATCACTCCAATGGCGACCACGACCGTCACGACACAGGCGAGCAACCCAGCGGTCGCCCCGGCAAGGCGGCGGGCCTCGTCCGTCTGGCCCTGCGCCCGCAGGCGGGTGTATTCGGGGATGAAGGACGCCGACAGCGCGCCTTCGCCAAAGAGATTCTGGAGGAAATTGGGAATCCGGAACGCCGCGGCGAGCGCGTCAGCCGCCGTGGTTGCTTGACCGAAGTAGTGAGCCAGGACCCGCTGCCGGACCAGCCCGAAAATCCGGCTCGCAAAGATGCCGGCCGCAACCCAGGCCGCGCCCCGGCTCGAGGACCCGCGGCTCATCCGCGCCCGCGGAACCAGTGCGCAATGTGATCGGCGAGCGGTCCGACAAGCGCCAGGCCGTACCGGCCGGCCAGCGCCGGCAGCCCAAGGACCCGCTCCTGCGGGACGCCTTGGGGATGCACCGCGTTCCTCACCCGGTCGAGCTGAGAGACGAGCTCGGCCTGGCGGCGTTTCTGGCCCTGGAGCAGACGCTTCTCGAGGTCCCCCGCATGGCCGAGCTGGCCGGCCCGCGCCGATTGAACGGTCCGTTCGAGAGTCGGATCGATCTGACTGGCGACCTCGGCGATTCGCTGGTACACGGCCTCGATCTCGCTGCGCAGGTCGGCGAAGGCCGGTTCGAAATCGGTCGGTGCCAGCCCCCGGAGAATGCGGCGCGCGAGCGCCTGGGGATCACCGGTGAGATCGTCCAGCGTGGCCCCGAACTTCACCAACGCCCGATCGACCCTGGGCTCGATCATCAGCCCCGACCACCGGGCCACCGGCACCTGGCGATGGACCGCCAATGGGACGTACAGGGCCTCGGCCAGCCGGAGGTAGCGCAACTCCCCGGGGCCGGCGACATACGCCACCGTCGGCAGGATCGCGCTTTCGACCACCGGCCGGAGCAGCACGTTCGGCGACAGTCGCTCCGGTGTGGTTCCGGCAATGGCCCGGAGCGCATCCGGCGAGACCGCCTCGCGGCCTCGCCGGGTCCGGAAGCCGGCCCCGTCCGGAATGATGCGGTCACGCCCCGCGGCCCCGTCCAGGAACAACAGCGTCGCGCCATCGCCGACCCGCACGTCCGCGCCGATTCCGGCCAGGTCGAGGGCCCGGGAGCGTTCCACCAGCACCCGGTCGAGCTCGGCCGCCCGGTCCGCCGCGGCGAGCAGCAACGGAGCCGCGGCCCGTTTGGCCGCCGGATGGGTCGGGTCGAAACAGACGACGCCCAGGCCCCGCAACACCTCGGCCATGGCGCCGCCATAGGCCCCGCCCAGCGTGGCGCCAGCCCGATAATGCCGCCCGAGCCAGCCTAACGTCTCGTCACGGGCGGGGCCCGGTGGCAGCGCAGCACCGAGTTCGGCCAGCAACTCCTCGGCTCGTTGCGGGACGGGCTCCCGATACAGAGGCGTCATGGGTGCGTCGGCCGGCCGGTCGTCGAGGCGTGCCGTCACCAGGGCGCCATCCGCGGCCAGCCATGTCGTTGAGGCGCCTTCGGCGTAGTCGTGGTCGTCGCCCGCGAGCCAGAAGACCGGCACGACCGGACGACTCCACCGGCGCTCCAGATCGGCCGCCAGCCCCCGCGCCGACAGGGCCTTGTGGATGGTGTACAGCGGCCCGGTGAACAGCCCCGGCTGTTGCCCGGTGGTGACGACGACGACATCCGGATCGGCCAGTTTCGCCATCGCCTCGGGAGCCGCCGGCAGCATTGCCTCCTGCAGGCCGGGCGCCACCCCGCCCCGGCGGGGCGTCGGTGATTCCCTTTCTGCGACGAGCGGCGTGTCGACAATCCTCAGCATCACGTCGCCCTCACGAAGAGAATCACCCTCGGCTGGCCGGAGGCCGCCGGGGCCCCGTCGTATGATCCGAACTCATGGACAACGGTACCGCCGGCCGCGGTCAGCATCCCGACCAGCTCATCGCGTCGGAGCAGACGGACGCGTTCCATGAACTGGCGACCGTCCGGAGTCGTGATCGCCTTGAACACGAACCGGCCCGCATCCTGCAGCCAGCGCTCCACCGTGACCGGCCCGGCCGCGGTCGTCATGGTCTCGGAGGGGACGAGCCCCTCGCAAACCAGATCGGCGTTCAGGAAATCGATCACGAACCAGCCACCCCGTTTGACGGGAACCAGCATTTCGGCCAACGCCGCCCGATGCTCTTCGTCGGTTTCAAAGTACCCGAAACTGGTGAACAGGTTCACCGCCAGATCGAACGAGCCGGGCCGAAAGGGCAACTGACGGATGTCGGCCCGCACGAGCGGAGTGCCGGCCACGAGTTGGGCCCGCTGGAGGAGATGGCGTGAGAGGTCGATCCCGACGGTCCAGTGCCCGCGGTCCGTGAAGGCGCGGGCATGGCGACCGGCCCCGCAGCAGATATCGAGTACCCGAGCCCCCGCACCGAGCGGCACGATCCGACCGACCAGCGCGATCAGGCGCTCGGCATCGGTCTCGTCCCGGTGTGGATAGAGCTCGAGGTATTCCTCGCCGAACCATTCTTCGAACCACTCACCCATCGGCTGCCCGCTATTTGTGGTATTTCTCCCCGCGGAGAATCGTGTGGGCCCGGTACCATTGTTCCATCACGACGACCCGGGCCAGCTCATGCGGCAGCGTCAGCGGGCCGAGGCTCCAGCGATGATCCGCCCGCGCCAGCACGGCGTCGTCGAGCCCGGTCGATCCGCCGATCACGAGCACTATCGGACGGGACGTTTCCTGCCATTTGCTCAGCGCCTTGGCCAGGGCTTCGCTGCTCCAGGCGGTCCCGGCTCGATCGAGCGCCACGACCAGGGCCCGATCAGGCAGGCGCTCAAGCATACGTCGCCCCTCGACCCGCCGATGTTCGATCGGACTCTGGGTCGACGGGGCTTCACGCACTTCCGCCTCGCCAACCTCGCCATAACGCCGGAGGCGCGCGACATATTGATCGCACGCCTCCCGAAAGGCCGGCCGCAGCTTGCCGACGGCGAGGAAGAGAGTGGTCAACGCCTAGGCGTACATGCCCCGGAGCCGGTGCACTTTCGCGACCCGGTCGATCGCCACCATGTAGGCGGCGATTCGCATGCTGACTCCGTTGCGGGCCGCCATCCCGGCGACCTCGTTGAAGGATTCGACCATGATCCGCTCGAGCCGCTGGTTGACCGTGTCCTCGTCCCAGAAGTACCCGCCGCGATCCTGGACCCACTCGAAGTAGCTGACCGTGACGCCCCCGGCATTGGCCAGAATGTCGGGGATGACCAGAATCCCCTTGTCCTGGAGGATCCGGTCGGCGGTGGCCGAGGTCGGACCGTTCGCCCCTTCGGCAATGATCTTCGCCTTGATCTGCCCGGCATTCTCCTCGGTGATCACATTCTCGAGCGCGGCCGGGACCAGGACCTCGCAGTCGAGGGTCAGCAGTTCCTTGTTGGTGACCTTGTCCGCCTTCGAGTAGGTCTTGAGCGTCTTCTCGTTCTTGACATGCTCGATCACGTCGTTGACGTCGAGCCCGCGCGGGTTGTAGATCCCGCCGTCCTTGTCGCTCACCGCCACGATGCTGAGGCCGAGATCCGACATCAATTGGGCGCTGATCGATCCGACGTTCCCGAAGCCCTGCACCACCACGCGGGTCTGTTTGCTGATCGGCATGTTGAGCCGCTTCAGCGCCTCGCGGGACACGATCATGACGCCCCGGCCGGTGGCCTCGCGCCGGCCCAGCGATCCGCCCATCTCGATCGGCTTGCCCGTGACCACCGCCGTCACCGTGTGACGCTTCTGCATGGAATACGTGTCCATGATCCACGCCATCATCCGTTCATTCGTGTTCACGTCCGGCGCGGGAACGTCGGAATCCGGTCCAAGGGTATCCATGATCGCGGAGGTGTAGCGCCGGGTGAGCCGCTCGAGTTCGATCATCGACATGGTCGATGGATCGCACAGAATCCCGCCTTTGGCACCGCCGAACGGGAGGTTCACGACCGCGCACTTCCAGGTCATCCAGGCCGCGAGCGCCTTCACTTCGTCGAGCGTAACGCCCATGTCGAAACGAATGCCGCCCTTGGCCGGGCCCCGCGCCGTGTTGTAGAGAATTCGGTAGCCGGTGAAGACCTCTACCTGGCCATTGTCCCGCAGCACGGGACATGCAACGATGATCTGCTTCTCCGGGTGGCGAAGAACGCTGTACAGCCCGGGCTCGAGGTTGAGCTTCTGCGCCGCAACGTCGAAGCGGGCCATCATCGATTCGAACGGGTTTTCACCGCCGAGGTGAGTGTCCCTCTCGGGCCGAATCACTCGGTATTCGCTGGTCTCGCGCCACTCAGGCTTGCCCTGGGCCGATGTCATCCGATCTCCCCTTTGTTTGCCAAGTCTTGAAGGACCATAAAGTTACAATGGTCACGGTTGGGTGACGAGGCCGTCCAGCCGGCCCGTGATTTCCGACTCCCCCTCTTCCCATTCGACCGACAGCTCCGCGACCAGCGGCTCCGGGATGCTCGCCGGCCAGCGGTCCCGAAGCTTCACGGCGTCCTTCTCGGTCAGCACGACGAAATCCGCCTTGCGGGCGGCCCGGGCCAGCCAGGCCACGTCCTCGTCCCGAAACTCATGATGGTCCCGCCAAGTCGCGGCTTGAACCTGGGCCCCGGTCGCCTTGGTCTGGGCGATGAAGGCCTCCGGATCGGCGATCGCCGAAGCGGCCACGACCCGCTTGCCCTCCAGGGCGGAGCGGTCCGTCTCCCGGCCCGACACCATGCCGAGATAGCGGCTGACGCCTAGATGGACCACTCCGACGGGCCCTGAGGCGAGCCTACCGAACTCGCGGGCCACCTCGGTCGCAGCGGCCAGGTCAGCCCGCTTCCGAGTCACGATGACGACATCGGCCCTGGCCGCAGCCGAGGCCGGTTCCCGCCACGGCCCAGCCGGCAGGCAATGCCGAACTGCCCGGCCCGTTTCGGCGGCGACGAGCAGGATGTTGAGATCGCGGAACACATCCCGTCGCTGGAAGGCGTCATCGAGGACGAGAACCTGGGCGCCGCGGGCCAGGGCCCGTTCCGCGCCGGCCACCCGATCCGGATCGGCCACGACAATCGCTTCGGGAACATTATGCTCGTGCACCAGCACCTCGTCCCGCCCGTACCCGCGGAGCAGAATGCCTGGTTTGAGGCCGCGGGAGACGTAATGGCGAGCCACCCAACCGGCGATCGGCGTCTTCCCCGACCCGCCAACGGTCAGATTGCCGATCGCCACTGCCGGAAGCGGCAGATCATGAACATCAAGCCAACCACGATCGAACGCCGTGTTTCGGGCCCCGATTCCAAGGCGCCACAGGGCCGAGAGCGGCGCCAGGCCCGCGCGCGCCAGCTTGGCATCAACCCGCCTGCTGGTCCAGAGCCAGCGAATCAGACGGTGGCCGTCGCCCCGACGTGCTGCCATGCGATCTCCTGTTCGACTGCATCGAGTGCGGCGCTCACCTGGCCGGCCCCGGTCTCGGTACCTGCCCCAAACGGCTCACCGTACCCGATTCGCACCCGGGCGAACGGCTTCGGGATCATGAACCGATCCCACGAACGGAGCCGCCAGGCTCGATCGGCCTCGGCATGAATCGGGAGGATCGGTCGCCCGGTCCGGGAGGCGGCCGCGAGCACCCCGGGCTTCACCTCTCGCCTGGGCCCCCGTGGTCCATCGGGCGTGAAGGCCACCGGGATGCCCTGCTTGAGTGCTTTCATGGCCCCAACCAAGGCCCGGACACCGCCTCTGGTGCTCGACCCGGACAAGCAGCGGTACCCGATTCGCCTGGCGTACTCGGCGAGGTACCGACCGTCGTTCGCCTCGCTCACCACGATGGCGATGCCCTGATGGCGGTGCTTCCAGAGCAGAGGCAACAAGGCCTCATGCCAGAGCAGGAAAATGTAGCCCCCGCCACCGGTCGCGAGCGACCGCCACCGGCCCTCGGCCCGCACGTCGACCCGCCAGGTCCGGGCGAGGAGTGAAAGGAGCGGCCCGAAGAGCCGAGCCACCCAGACGGGGGACGGCCGCCACTTCATCGGAGCAAATCCACCGCCATGGTCGCGACACGGTCGGCCGCTCCCGGGCCGCCAAGCAGCGCCCTCACCTTGGCCAACCCGGCAAGAGTGGCCACCGTCGTGGGATTCTCACGATCCAGCAGCGCGGCCAGGCTCCGGCCCAGCCGGTCGGCCGTCACGTCCTGCTGCACCAGCTCCTCGACCACCGGCGCGTCGGCGATCAGATTGGGCAAGCTGATCCACTTCACCCGCATCATGCGACGGGCGAACCAGGCCGTGACCCGGTGAACCCGGTAGGCCACGACCATCGGGATCCCAGCCAGGGCTGCCTGCAGCGTCGTCGTGCCGCTCTTGGCGATGACGGCATCGGCCGCCGCCAGGACGAGCGCGGGTTCCTGCCGAACCAGCTGACAGCGCCCAGCGCCGGGGTAATCGCCGTTCGAGACCGCCGCGACCAGCACGCGATCGGCTCTCCCGGCCTCAACCTGGGCCAGACCCGCATCACGGAACACCCCCCAATGGCGGGCCAGTTCCTGCCGCCGGCTCCCCGGGAACAAGCCCACGACCCGAGCGGCGGGGTCAATCCCTAACGTCCGGCGCGCCGCCTCCCGGCTGACGACCGGCTGCTCGATCAACGGATGCCCGACGTATTCGGCCTCGAGCCCCAGGGAGCGGAAGAAGGCCGCCTCGAACGGAAGAATGACGGCGAAACGATCCACCGCCCGTCCGAAACGGACCGCACGCTGCGGGCGCCAGGCCCAGAGCTGGGGGGCGATATAGTAGAGCACTGGAATGCCGGCCGCGTGCGCCGCCTCGGCCACCCGGAGGTGGAACCCCGGGTAGTCGATCAGGACGACCAGGTCGTAGCGGCCAGTCGCAAACCGGCGTCGCAATTCGCGCAGCAGGCGGGCGTGGGCTGGAATCTTGGCGATGATTTCGGCGAAGCCGAGGACCGTGTAGTCCTCCATCCGCCACAGCACCGTGGCGCCGGCGGCCTGCATTCGGGGGCCGCCGAACGCCTCGATTTCGGCGTCGGGAAAGCGCCGGCGCAGTTGTTCAACCACCGGCCCCCCGTGCAGGTCACCGGATGGCTCGCCCGCCGATACCAGGATCCGTGTCATCCGCCGGCGACCGCTTCACTGACCCGGAGAGCCAGGGCCAGCGCCGCCCGCCCCTCGGCGCCGGTCACCACGGTACAGGGCTCGCCTCGAACCGATCGAACGAAGCTCTTGAGCTCGAGGCCGAGAGCGTCCTCCTCCGGGGCCTCGAGCGGGATGGTTTCCACCACCTCGGTCAGCGAACTGGCGTGCTCGGGACGGTCGTCCCGGAGCCGCATGAAGACACCGTTGCCGGCCGCGAGGTCCAACGAGAGGTAGCCGTCCGACTGAAACAGCCGCAGCCGTCTCACCCGCTCCCGCGCCACCCTCGAGGCGGTGATGTTGGCGACCCCGCCTCCCTCGAATTCGACCCGCGCGTTGGCGATGTCAATCCGCGGCGTCAGGACCGCCACGCCGCTCGCCCGGACCTCGCGCACCGGGGCACCCTGGCTCAGGTGCAGCACGAGGTCGAGATCGTGAATCATCAAATCGAGAATGACTTCGACCTCGGTGCCCCGGGGCTGAAACGGAGCCAGGCGAGTGCTTTCGAAATACCGAACGGTGCCGAGATACGGCGACGCGGCCCGAATCGCCCGGTTGAACCGTTCGACGTGTCCGACCTGCAGTGGAACGCCTCGGGCCCGCGCCCGTTCGATGAGCCGGTCCGCCTCGTCGAGGTTCGCCGCCAGGGGTTTCTCCAGCAGCACGGCCCGTCCGCGGTCGAGCGCGCGGAGTCCGACCTCCCCGTGCGCCAGCGTCGGCACGGCCACCGAGACGGCCTCGACCCGGGACAGCAAGTCGTCCAGATCGGCGAAGAACGTGGTGCCAACCTCCGCCGCCACCGCGTGCCCACGCGCTGAATCGATGTCGTGAATGCCCACCAACTCCGCCTCAAGGGCACGGGCCAGATGCCGGGCGTGGTGCCTCCCGAGCGCCCCCACCCCGATCACGCCGATCGGGACCGGCTTCATTACGAAGGGATACCACGGTTGGAGCGGCCGATGAACTCGAGGAAATCTTTGACCTCGGGAACCAGCGAGACTTCAGCCCGCACCCGTTCGGCCGCCTGGGAGATGTTGAGATCGGAGTTGAAGAAGAGGCGGTAGACTCGCTTGAGCGCCCGCACCGTGTCCTCCTCCATCCCGGCCCGCTGCAGCCCCACACTGTTCAGGCCGTAGAGCTCGACCGGATTGCCGACCGCCTTGACGAAGGGCGGGATATCCTGGTTGACCCGTGAGCATCCGCCGACAAAGGCCAACGAGCCGATGGTGACGAACTGATGCACCGCGACCAGGCCCGACAGGCTGGCCCGGCTGTTCACCGTCACGTGTCCAGCCAACTGGGTTCCGTTGGCGATGATCACGTGATCCCCGACGTGACAGTCATGGGCCAGGTGGACGTAGCTCATCAGGAAGCAGTGCGTGCCGACCCGGGTGACACCGGAGGCCGCCGTCCCGCGATTGATCGTCGCGTACTCCCGGATCACCGTCTCGGCGCCGATCTCGACCCAGCTCTCTTCACCTCGGTACTTGAGGTCCTGGGGTTCGCCGCCGAGGACGGAGCCAACGCCAACCTTCACGCCGGCCGCGAGCCGCACATTCTGTTCCAGGACCACACGGGGGCCGATCTGACAGCGGTCACCGACCACGACGCGGGGACCGATGATGGCGAACGGGCCGACCTCGACCCCCTCGCCCAGCGACGCGTCGGGGTCGACGAGGGCCGTCGCGTGGATCGAACTCGTGGCCTGGGCGATGGTCATTTGTCGACCACCATCGCCGTCATTTCGGCCTCGCAGACCGGGACCCCATCGACGAACGCGACGCCCTTCATGCGACAGACGCGGCTGCGCATCTGGACTGTTTCCACCTCCATGCGCAGTTGATCGCCTGGCGTGACCGGCCGGCGAAACTTGATGTTGTCGAGCGACATGAAGTAGACCACCTTGTCGCCCGGCGTGTCCAGCTCACCCATCAGTAGCATGCCGCCGGTCTGCGCCATGGCTTCGACGATCAGCACGCCTGGCATGATCGGATGGCCGGGGAAATGGCCCTGAAAGAACGGCTCGTTGATCGTGACGTTCTTGATCCCGACGACGCGCTTGCGTGGCTCGATCTCGAGAATGCGATCGACCAGCAAGAACGGGTAGCGGTGCGGGATGACGTCGAGAATCTTCCCGATGTCCAGCACCGCGCCCGCCTTCGACGCCGTGCGGGTGATCATCCGCGCCAGCGCCACGTTGCCCTCGTGGCTTGGCCGCGTCGCGATCACATGAGCGCGGATCCGGCCGCCGGCCAGGGCCAGATCTCCCACGATATCGCCCGCCTTGTGGCGGACGAACTCGTCCGGCCACCGCAGCGGCCCGTTGACGAGCCCGTCTTCGGACAACACCACGGCAGACTCGGTCGAGCCGCCCTTGAGGAGTCCCTTCCCGCGCAATGTCGCAACTTCGCTCAGGAAGCCGAAGGTCCGCGCCCCGGCCAGATCACGGCGGAAACCGTCGGCGGTCACATCGTACGAACCGGTCTGGCGGCCGATCAGCGGGTGGGCCCATTCCACACTGGCGGTAACCCGAAGCTGCTTCGCCGGGGATACGACGTAGTTCGCCTCGCCTACCGTCATGGTGAACGGGGCCGCCACCTGGAAGATGACCGGCTCCCCCGGCTGCTCGGCGATGCCGGCCCGATCAAGGGCGTCGAGGAACGGCCGAAACGAACCGTCCATGATGGGCGTTTCGGGCCCGTCGACCTCGAGCATGATGTCGTCGATCTCAAGCGCGGCGACCGCCGCGAGGAGGTGTTCGACGGTATCGATCGTCACCTCGCCGTGCCCGATCGCGGTTCGCCGCTCGGTGGCGTCCACCTCATCGACTCGGGCCGGAAACTCGGGGCCACCGGGCAAATCGGTCCGCCGGAACCGGATCCCATGGCCCGAGGGCGCCGGCAGGCAGCGCACGGTGGTCGCGGCCCCGGTGTGGAGGCCGGCGCCACGAAGTTCGGTCGGTTCCTTCAGTGTCCGTCTCGCCATGGTCTATTTTGGCCGCGTCACCAACGATTCGAGTTCGCGCGCAATGGGCGCCAGCCGATACAGCGCCGCCTGCGCCCGGAGGAATTCCCGATGAGGGCGGGCCGGAAACCCGCTAAAATCCGCCCCGGCCGGAACATCCGAAATCACGCCGGCCTTGGCCCCAATGCGGGCCCCGTCACCAACGATAAAGTGGCCGCCGACCGCCGTATGGCCCGCCAGAATCACGTCGTTCCCGATCCGGGCGCTTCCGGCCACCACCGAGCCGCCCATGACCAGGCAGCGCTCTCCCAACCTCGCGTTGTGGCCGATATGCACGTGGTTATCGAGCCTCGACCCGGCCCCGATCACCGTATCGTCGATACTGCCACGGTCCACCGCGCTGTTGGCGCCGATCGACACGTCGTCCCCGATCACACAGCCACCCACATGGGGAATCGGGTGATGGCCCGCCCGGTCGGAAACGAAGCCGAAGCCCACGCCGCCCAGCACCGCCCCAGCCTTGATCCGGACCCGACGGCCGATCGCCGTACCCTGGTAGCAAACCGCGTGAGCATCGAGCACACTGTCGTCACCGACCTGAACCTCGGCCTCGAGCACCACGCCGGGTCCCAGCACCACGCGGTCGCCGAGAACCGCGCGGTCACCGATGACACAGAAGGGCCCGACCTGAACGCCCCGGCCGAGCGCCACCCCACTCCCGAGCCTGGCGGTCGAGTCGACCCCGCCAGGCGCCACCTCAGCCGGAAACAACGCGGCCACGACCCGCGCCATCGCCCGCTGGGGATCGGACACCCAAATCCGCACCTTCGGACCCTCCGCCGGCAGCACCGCTCCGATGGGAATCAGCACCGCCCCGGCCCCCGAACCCGAAAACTGCTCGGCGTACCGGCTGCCGGTAAACAACGAAAGCGCATCGCCGTGAGCCCGGTCAAGCGGACTCACGGCGTGAACCTCCAGGCTCCCATCACCGTCCAGGCGACCGCCCACCAACTCGGCGATCGCCGCCGTGGTCAGGGACCGCGCCGCCCGTGGCACGTCAGTTCTGCTGGGACAGCCGCTGCGCGACTCGGAGCGTAATGTCAGCCGACTTGTCGTACGAGATGATATTCGCCGAGGCGTCCGAGCCCAGGTCGAAAATCATCACATAGTTGCCCTCGGCCCGGATGCCGTCGATAATGGCACGCAGCCGCTCCTGCAGAGGCGCCAGCAGATCACGCTCTTTCCCCTGGACGCGGGCCTGGAGCTGCTGGAGCTTCGTCTGCAGCGAATCCTGCTTCACCTGCAGCTCCTTCTCCTTGGCCGCACGGCTCGTGGGCGTCATCATGGTCTGGCTCTGCTGGTAGGCCGCGACCGCCGAGTCGAAGGCGGCCCGGAGCTTCTGGGCTTCCCCGCTTGCAACCTCGGCATCCTTCGTGAACAGACTCTCAGCCTGAGCGTACCCCGGCATCCCCTTGAGCAAGGCAGCGGAGTTGATGAAACCGATCCTGGTTCCACCGGCGCCCGTTGGGGCCGCCGCGGCAGCCGCGGGTGGCTTAGTCGCCTGGGCACCAGCAACCCCGGAGACAACGAGGGAAGCCGCGAACACAACGGCGACGCTGCGACGAACGAATGACATCTTGGTCCTCCACCAATAACCGGTTTTCATGTTTGCATGCGGGTTAGAAGAAATTGCCCAATCGGAAATGCAGCTGCCAGGCTGGCTTGGGCTTGCCATTCGCATCGGTACGATCGAGGCCGAAACCAAGATCGATACCGATGGGGCCAAGTGGTGATATCAGCGCGACCCCGGCCCCGACGCTTCGGAACAGCCGCGTCGGATTGTACTGCCGCGCTCGGGCGTACACGTTGCCGGCGTCGGAAAAGATGTTGACATAGAACTGCTGAGAGAGTCGGGCGCCGGCCTCGATCGTGAAGGCGGCGTACGACTTGCCGAACGACTCGGGCCGAACCGACGAACCGCTGGCGGACGGGTCGTAGCCTCGCGGCGTAATACCGAATTCCTCGTACCCACGGAGCGGAATGCCGTATTGCACGCCGCCGAGGGAGTACAGTTCGTAGAAGAACGGACCGACGTCACCGAACACGAACCCAGACTTTGCCTTGAACCCGAGGGTAAACTGCACGCCCCCCCCGAACCCCTCGCCGCTGGGCCGATTGAGCGGGGTGAACCACTGGCCCTCGAGATCAACCTTCTGGTAGTTGCCGCTTCCGCCCAGGAAACCGCCGTCGTACTCGCCCGAAGTCGTGATTGAGGTGCCGGCGACAGGGAACGGAAGGCCGATCCTGGTGTCGCGAACCAGGCTCATTCCGAGCGACGACCGGCTGCACCCCTTGTCGCAGCGGTACCGGTCGGCAATGTCCGCCGGTGTATCCGTGAATCGGTTCCGCTGGAACCCGTATGAGGCAAACACCCGGGTGTACCGCGACCCGAAGAACGGGAAACCAAGCTGGACGTTGGCGCCCTCGCGACGGATTCGCCCCAGATCGCCGACGGTGTACCGCTGACGGCTGTTGAACAACGTGAGGGTACCGGACACCCGGCTGTCCCGAATCGCCGGATCAGAATAGCTCAGGTTGAAGTCGTTGATGTTCTTGCCGAACTGCCACTGGACCCGGCCCTTCTTGCCCTTGCCAAACAGATTGGGCTCCTCCAGGCCGAGGAACCCGCCGACCCCGACACCCTGGCCGACCGATGCACCGAAGTTCACGTTGCCGGTGTTCTTCTCCGTCACCCGGAAGGTCACGTCCACATCCACGCCGTTCTCGGCCTGTTGGACGTCGGGCGGCGGCAGCGGCTGCTCGAAGAAATTCAGGTTCGACACGTTCTGGTACGACCGGATCAACAGGTCGCGATTGAACGTCATGCCCGGCAACAGGACAATCTGCTCCCGGATCACCCGTTCGTGGGTGACGTCGTTCCCGACGACGACGATCTTGCTGATGGTCGCTGGCTGGCCCTCGAACACCCGCCACCGGAGATCAACCATCGGCTTGCCGTCCGCGCCGGTCCGGCGAACCTCCTCGGGCTCGACACTCGAGGTGATGTACCCGTTGTTCGAATAGATATTTCGGACCTTCTCAGTCGCGGCTTCCCAATCCGCCCGGCTGAAGGCCGCCCCGACGTCCTTGCCGGACCCGGACACCGTCGCGGTTCCGAACGGAAAGAACAGACTCAGCTCCTCAGAGGAGAACCGACGGTTCCCGACGATGTCGAAGTTCCCGACCTTGTACGGCTTGCCTTCGTCCAGCGTAATCTTGAGGATGGCCTTGCCCGGGGTACTGTCCGCGATCAACGTGTCGGTCAGAACCCGGAGGTCGACATGGCCCCGGTTGGCGTACCACTGCGGAATCTTGTTCCGCAGGTCGTCCTCGACCTTCTCTTCGCTGTATTCACCCTTCCGGAACCACCAGAAGCCCTCGGGGCGCGAACTCATCGCCGCGACGACTTCCTTGTCCTTGAACTTCTCGTTGCCTTCGATGAGGACCTGACTGATCGCGACCCGGCCGCCTTCCTTGACATCGAACACGACATCGACGGCGTTGGCGGTATCGCGCCGGTTCTCCACGACCTGGGTGACGGACGCGTAATAGCCTCGCTTCTTGTAGAGCGAGTCGATCGCGGCCCGGCTCCGGGCGACGGCCACCCGGTCAATCGGGCGGCCTTCGAGCACCGACACCTTCTTGCGAACAGCAGACTCTTCGAGCTTCTCGACGCCCCGGAGGCTCCATCGCTGGAGGATCGGCCGTTCCTTGACGATCAGCGTGACAATGAAGCGGCCCTCGACCTCCTGGCCGTCCACTCGCACGTCATCGAACTGACCAGTGGCGTAGAGCCCGGCGATCGCCCGCTGCACGGTGCGAAAGTTGATTGGCTGAAACAGCTGGACGCCGGAAAAATTGGTGATCTCCTCGGCCTTCAGGCGATGATTCCCGATAACCACGATGCTGTCCACCACCGGGGCCTGCGGCGCGGCCGGCTCGGGATCTTGCGCGGCCAGCGGCGTCGCGATCCCGAACACCAACGCGGAAAGCACCGCTGCAAACGCATGCAGTGGCGCTTTCACGATCGCCCCAAGGCCCCCCATCCGGCCAATCGTCACCCGCCGAGCCACCTTACGCGTGCGACCCGGACAAGGCCCGGAATACGAGCTTGTCGCCTTCGGGGGCTAGATCGACTTCGATTTCGTCCCCGCGGGTGATTTCTCCGGAAAGGAGCCGCTCCGACAGAGGGTCTTCAATATGCTTCTGGATCGCCCGCTTGAGCGGGCGGGCCCCATAGTTGTGATCGTAGCCTTTGGTAACCAGGAAATCCTGCGCGGCCGGAGTCAGCCGCACCTCGCTACCCACCCGCCGGTCGAGATCCTTGAGCAGAATCGACACGATCTTGACGATGTGTTCCTTGTCGAGCGGATGGAACACGATGACGTCATCGACCCGGTTCAGGAACTCGGGATTGAATACCTTGGCGATTTCTTCCTTCACCGTTTCGGCGATCTTGGCAAACGACTGCGCCCCACCGGTCTGATGAAAGCCCATCGACTTGTTCTGGGTGATATCACGGGCGCCCACATTCGACGTCATGATCACAACGGTGTTCTTGAAGTCGATCACTCGGCCGTAGTTGTCGGTGAGGTGGCCCTCGTCGAGCACCTGGAGCAGGATATTGAACACATCCGGATGGGCCTTCTCGATCTCATCGAGCAGAACGACCGAGTACGGCTTCCGCCGAACCGCTTTGGTCAGCGTACCCGAATCCTCGTACCCGACATAGCCGGGGGGCGCGCCGATCAGCCGGGACACGGAGAACTTCTCCATGTACTCCGACATGTCGACCCGGATCAGGGCGCTCGGATCGGCGAAGAGGAACTGAGCCAGGGATCGGGCCAGTTCGGTCTTGCCGACGCCGGTCGGGCCGGAAAAGATGAATGACCCGATGGGACGTCGCGGATCCTTGAGCCCGGCCCGCGACCGGCGGATCGCTTTCGACACCGCCGTGATCGCTTCGTCCTGGCCCACAACCGACTTGTGGATCTCGTCTTCCATCCGGAGGAGCCGAGAGGTCTCGGCCTCCTGCAGCCGGGTGAGCGGAATGCCGGTCCACCGCGACACGATGAACCCGATCGCCTCTTCGTCGATGACCGGCCGAGAACTGGCCCGGTCCCGCTCCCACTCCTCGTGCTTCATCCGGATCTTGTTCTGGAGATCCCGCTCCGAATCACGCAGCGCGGCCGCCCGCTCGAAATTCTGGTCGCGGACCGCATTCTCTTTCTCCTGGTTCACCTTTTCGAGCTCGCCCTTGAGCTGGGCCAGTTCCGGCGGCGGCGCCTGGCTCGCCAGCCGGGCCCGGGCGCCGGCCTCGTCGATTACGTCGATCGCCTTGTCCGGCAGGAACCGGTCCGTGATGTAACGTTCCGACAACTCGGCCGCCGCCTGCAGCGAAGCATCGGGAATGACGACGCGGTGGTGGTCCTCGTACTTCTTGCGCAGGCCCTTGAGGATCTCAATCGTCTCTTCGACGGTGGGCGGATCGACCATCACGGCCTGAAAGCGCCGTTCGAGGGCGCCGTCTTTTTCGATGTACTTTCGGTACTCGTTCAGGGTCGAGGCGCCGACGCATTGGAGCTCGCCCCGGGCAAGGGCCGGCTTGAGCATGTTCGAAGCATCGATGGCCCCTTCGGCCGCCCCGGCACCGACCAGGGTGTGCAGTTCGTCGATGAACAATACCACGCTCTTGTTCTGGGCGATTTCGTTCATCACCGCCTTGAGCCGTTCTTCGAACTGCCCCCGGTACTTGGTACCGGCGATCACCGCCGCCATGTCGAGGGACAAGACACGATTGTCCCGGAGGATGTCCGGACACTGGCCGGTCGCAATCAGGATGGCCAGCCCCTCCACGATCGCCGTCTTCCCGACACCGGGTTCGCCGATCAGCACCGGGTTGTTTTTCTTCCGACGGGCCAGAATCTCCATCACCCGCTGGATTTCCTTCTGACGTCCGATGGTCGGATCGAGCTGGCCTTCAGCGGCGAGTTGGGTGAGATCGCGGCAGAAGTGATCGAGCGCCGGCGTCTTTGATTTCTTCTCGGCCTTCGGCGAGGCCGACGCCGGCGGGGTCGAGGGCGCGGCACTCGCACTCTGTGGCGGCATCTCGGAACCGAGCAACCGGAGGGTCTCCGATCGCGACTGCTCCAACGTCACGCCGGCATCGGTCAGGACCTGCGCCGCGATCCCCTTCTCTTCGCGCAGCAGGCCGAGCAGGAGGTGCTCAGTCCCGACGTACGAGTGATTGAGTTCGCGGGCCTCAGTCATGGCCAGCTCGAGAACCTTCTTGGCTCGCGAGGTGTACGGCAAATCGGGACCCGGCGCCGACGACGCCTTTCCCTTCTTGACCGTCTCTTCGATCTTCTGCTGGATCTCTTCGAGATCGACGTTGAGGTTCGTGAGGACGGCCGCCGCGACGCCTTCTCCCTCCCGGATCAGGCCGAGAAGGATATGCTCCGTGCCCACGTATTCGTGGTGGAGCCTGGCCGCTTCCTCCCGCGCCATCTGGAGGACTTTTCGGACCCGGTCGGTGAAGTTGTAACCGTTCATAGTCCCTGCCCGCGTCGGACTTCGTCTTCCAAAGTGCGGCGAACGAGATCCGCCCGCCGGACTGCCATTTCATCATCGCTGAGGAGCCCGCCCGCCTCGGCCACCAGATGCGCCGGCTGGGTGAACACCAACAGTTTGTTGAGCGCGTACATACCGACGTTTTCGAGGAGCTTGAGGCTCACACCCAAGCGAACGCCGGACAACAGGTTCATCGTCTCCTCGAAGTCCAGCGCACGCGCGTACCGAAGCAACCCATACGCCCGCCACACCTTGTCTTCGAGGACCGCCGGCGCATCGCGGAGCAACACCTGCCGGGCCCGTTCCTCAACCTGGATCACGTGCTGAACGATCGCGCCCAACTGGTCCAACAATTCCTTCTCGCTCTTGCCCAACGTTGTCTGGTTCGACAACTGGAAAAAGTTGCCGACCACCTCACTACCCTCACCGTACAAACCCCGATAGGTCAACCCGATTTGGGTCAGACCGTGCAGGGTCTTGTTGATTTCCTTCGTCAAAACCAAGCCCGGGAGGTGGATCAGAACCGACGCCCGAAGCCCAGTTCCAACGTTGGTTGGGCACGAAGTAAGGTAACCGAACCGGGGGTGGAATGCGAAGGCAAGTCGTTGCCCCAGTTCGGCGTCCACCGCTTCGACCAAACCCCAATTTGCTCCAAAATCGACCCCGGAACCGAGCACCTGAAGGCGAAGGTGGTCCTCCTCGTTGACCATCACCGCGGCCTGGTCCTGCAGAAGCAGTGCCCTCGCATTGCGGACCCGCCCCCGGTCGTCCTCGCCGGCCAGTTCCCTGCTGATCAAATGTCGTTCCAGCAGCAGCCGCCGGTCCCAGTCCTCCAGCCCGTCGATCCGGAGCGTCGCCGCTGAACCAAGGGTGCCGGTTCCGGCGGCTGCGGCAATGACCCGGTCGAGGACCGCCAGCCGGTCTGGCGCCCCCATTCGGGTCCCGAACCTGAAATCGGCCAGGTTGCGGGCCAGCCTGATCCGCGTTGAAAGCACCAGATGACTTTGCGGACCACTGGCGTGGAGCCAGCCCAGGCCACCATCGGGCACCAGACTCAGGTCCATTCGCCTCGCTCCTTGAGCTGATCCCGCAAACGGGCCGCCAGTTCGAACTGTTCCGCTCCGATCGCATGTCGGAGCTGTTCCTTGAGGCGGTGGGTGGACTCAGGAGCGGGCTCCTCCTTGGGGGCTCCCGGGCCCTGATAGGGCTTGCCGGTGTGATGCGTAGATCCATGGAGCCGTCGCATCAATTCCTTGAGCGGCTCCTCGAATGCCACATAGCACTGCGCGCAGCCGAGGCGGCCGCTGTCGCGGAAATCCTGAAGCGTTCCACCGCATCCGGAGCAGTGCGCGGCGGGCTGGGAGACCGGGAGCAAGGACGACTCGCTGCCGAGCGCCGCCAACAGGCCGCCCAACGGGCTATCGGACAGTCCGCCCGGAGTCTGAATGCCCTTCTCCGCGGCACATTTGGCGCACAGGTGCCGGGTCCGGACCTCACCACCTTCAATGTGGGTGAGATCAACCACCCCGTCGGCCGCGCCGCACACGGAGCATGCTTTCATGTGGCCTCGCCCGGATGGAGCCGACCACCTTCGAGTCGGAGGACCCGGTCCGCCCGGGCAGCCAGGTCCGGGTTGTGGGTCGCCACAACCAGGGCGGCCCCGAACCGCCCCTTGAGCGACGCCAGCAATTCGTGCAGGACCGCGGCGTTGCCGGCATCGAGATTCCCGGACGGCTCGTCGGCCAGCACAACCGCCGGACCGGGGGCCAACGCCCTCGCCACCGCGACTCGTTGCTGCTCGCCGCCGGAGAGCTGCCCCGGATAGTGATTGAGCCGCGTACCGAGGCCCAGGATTTCGAGGACCTCCCTGGCACGCGGCGCCGCGAGCACCTCCGTCTCGCCTCCGATGAGGAGCGGCATCATCACATTTTCGAGGGCCGTGAAATCCCGGAGCAAGTGGTGGAACTGGAACACGA
>JANMXA010000265.1:0-43862 GCA_031394255.1 Gemmatimonadota bacterium | reverse complement strand
CAGTCAATCCGCTCAACCAGTTCGGCCAACGGATAGTCGTCGAAACGGCGGCTGCCGAGAAACGTCGGGACCGGCACCGGCACGGTGAGGTCGAGGGCGCCTCGGTTGTTGCGGGCCTCCGCGATCGACACTCGGCGCTCGGTATCGCGGTCGGCGCGGGAGACGCGGATCGCGGCATACTCGGCCTTGACCTGGGCGACGAGGTCGTCCCTCAGGGTATCGCTGAGGAGGCTGCTCGCCACCCCCACCGCACGCGAGGCGTCGAGCACGTGGACCACCGGTCCGGAATAGCAGGGCTCGATCTTGACCGCCGTGTGGGCTTTCGAAGTCGTGGCGCCACCGATCAGCAACGGGATCGTGAACCCCTGTCGTTCCATCTCGGCGGCCACGAAGGTCATTTCCTCGAGCGACGGTGTGATCAGTCCGGACAGGCCGATCACGTCGACCTTCTCGCGGCGGGCGGTCTCCAGGATTTTGGCCGTCGGCACCATGACGCCGAGGTCGATCACCTCATAGTTGTTACACTGGAGGACCACGCCCACGATGTTCTTGCCGATATCGTGGACATCGCCCTTGACCGTGGCCATCAGGACCTTGCCCTTGGCCTTTTGCTCGCCGGACTTTTCGGCTTCGATGAACGGGCTCAGGTGGGCCACGGCCTTCTTCATCACCCGGGCGCTCTTCACCACCTGGGGCAGAAACATCTTGCCGGCGCCGAACAGGTCGCCCACCACGTTCATGCCCCGCATCAGGGGGCCTTCGATCACCTCGATCGGCCGAGCGGCGCGGAGCCGGGCCTCTTCGGTGTCCTGCTCGACGAAATCGGCTACGCCTTCGACGAGGGCGTGGGCCAGTCGGTCCTCGACCGGCAGCGAGCGCCAGGCGGTGTCGGTCTTGGCGACCGCGGCCTGGCCTTTGACCGAGTCGGCCACGGCGAGGAGTCGTTCAGTGGCGTCGGGTCGCCGGTCGAGGACCACGTCTTCCACTCGTTCGAGCAGATCCTTGGGGATGTCGTCATACACCGGGAGAGCCCCGGCGTTGACGATCCCCATGTCCATGCCGGCCCGGATCGCGTGGTAGAGGAAGACGGCGTGGATCGCCTCGCGGAGCGGGTCGTTGCCGCGGAACGAGAACGAGACGTTGCTGACGCCACCGCTGACCCTGGCGTTCGGGAGGGTCGCCTTGATCTGCCGAGTGGCCTCGATGAAGGCCGCGCCGTAGCCGTTGTGTTCCTCGATCCCGGTCGCGATCGCAAAGACGTTGGGGTCGAAGATTATGTCTTCCGGCGGGAATCCGACCTGCTCGGTCAGGAGCCGGTAGGCCCGGGTGCAGATCGACACCTTGCGTTCCACGGTGTCGGCCTGGCCCTGTTCGTCGAACGCCATCACGATCACCGCCGCGCCGTAGCGGCGGACCAGTGTCGCCTGGCGCAGGAACTCGGCCTCGCCTTCCTTCATGCTGATCGAGTTGACGACGCCTTTGCCCTGGATGTTCTTGAGGCCGGCCTCGATCACGCTCCACTTCGACGAGTCGATCATGATTGGGACCCTGGCGATCCCGGGCTCGGAGCCGATCAGCCGGAGGAACCGGATCATCGCCGCGGCCGAGTCGAGCATCCCCTCGTCCATGTTGACGTCGATGATCTGGGCGCCGTTCTCGACCTGTTGGCGCGCCACCTCGAGGCCCTCTTCGTAGCGGCCGTCGGTGATCAGCTTGGCGAATTTGCGCGAGCCGGTCACGTTGGTCCGCTCACCCACGTTCACGAACAGCGAATCGGGTCCGATGGTGACCGGTTCCATGCCCGCGAGGCGCAGACGTGGCGGCGGGACCGGCGGGACCCGGGGGCTGATGCCGGCCACGGCCCTGGCGATCGCGGCGATGTGCTCGGGGGTGGTGCCACAGCAGCCGCCGACCACGTTCACCAGACCGCTCTTCGCGAACTCGGCCAGCACCTCGGCCATGAAGGCGGGGGTGTCGTCGTACTCGCCGAACTCGTTCGGGAGTCCGGCGTTCGGGTAGGTGCTGACGAAGGCCGGCGCCACCCGGGCCAGTTCCTGGACGTACTGACGCAGGGCCGGCGCGCCGAGGGCGCAGTTCAGCCCGACGATCAGTGGGTCCGCGTGGGCGATCGAATTGAAGAACGCCTCGGTGGTTTGACCTGACAGGGTCCGGCCGCTCTGGTCGGTGATGGTGCCGGAGATCCAGATCGGGACCTGTTCGCCGCGGACGTCGAAGCGGTCCTTGATGGCGTAGATCGCGGCTTTGGCGTTCAGGGTGTCGAAGATCGTCTCGACCAGCAGCAGCTCCACGCCGCCGTCGAGGAGCCCGTCGACCTGCTCGGCGTAGGCTTCCGCCAGCTGGTCGAACGTCACGTTGCGGGCGGCGGGGTCATTCACGTCGGGCGAGAGTGACGCGGTCCGATTGGCCGGGCCGACCGAACCCGCCACGAAACGAGTCCGGCCGTCCTGCGCCGTCACCTGGTCCGCCACGGTCCGGGCCAGTGCGGCGCCGGCCTGGTTCAGTTCCCGGGCCAGCGCCTGCTGGCCGTAGTCGGCCAGGGAGATGGCGTTGGCGTTGAAGGTATTGGTCTCGACGATGTCCGCGCCGGCTTCGAGATAGGCGCGATGGATCCCGGAGATCAGCTCGGGCTGGGTGAGGCAGAGGAGGTCGTTATTGCCCTTGAGGTCACTGGGCCAGTCGGCGAACCGGGCGCCGCGGTAGCCGGCCTCGTCGAGCCGATGCTGCTGGATCAGGGTGCCGTAGCCGCCGTCCAGCACCACGATCCGCTGCCCGAGCAGCGGCGGCAGCGCCGCGATTCGGGCGGCACGCCCCGGGACGGGCGCTCGAGTCGGCATGGTTTCTCGGTCCTCCTAACGATGAGCCCGGAGCCATGACGGCCTCCGGGCGGGCGTTTTAGCGGTTTGTTTTACGTGGCCCGCAAGCTTGCGCAAATCGCCACGAACTGCCTGTTGTCGCCCACCGGACCAAGATAACAGAAGTCGGCAGGTCAGCCAATCACGGCCGGCGCCCTGTATGGTCTCAGCACGAGTCCCCGTGGCTCTGCTTGAGGCGGAAGAATCGCGCCGCGTTGCGGCAGAGGATATCGCGCTTGTCGCGGGCCGACAGGAACGGCGCCGACTCGATCGCGTCAATCGCCCGCCCGATCGCGGCGGGCCAGACCATCTGATCGGACCCGAACATGATGCGATTGGCGAACCCCGCCTGGACCAGCCGGCGGAGGTACGTGTGGAACTCGGCCCGGGGGATGAACCAGTCGATTGCGCTCACGTCGACGTACACCTGAGGGTAGGTCTGCAGCAGTCCAACCATCTGATCGAGCATCGGCCAGCCGGCGTGCATGACCCAGATGCGGAGCTTCGGGTGCCGGACCAGGACCGGCTCGAGCTGGAGCGGATTGCTGAGCGCCATCCGGTACGCCGGCGACATGACGAACGGGGCGCCCGCGGGCCCAAACCCCATGTGGACGCCGATCGGGAGGTCAAGTTCCTCCGCGAGGGCAAACCACGCCGACGGGAGCGAGTCGGTGGCGCTCATGCCGTCGTATTGCCAGGTCATTTCACCCAGCGCCCGGACCGCGGTGTCCGCCGCCCAGCGCCGGGCCGAGTCGGGGGAGGTGGCGTATCCGACGGCCGGAATGATGCGCCGCGGTGCGAGGGTTCGCCACCGCGCCACGGTGGCGCGGGGTCCGCTGGTGACGGCGATCACGTTGTAGCGGGCGAGGGCCGCCATCGTGGCGTCGAGCAGGGCCTGCTCGGTGGCCGGCGATTGCACCGCTCCCCGGCATTCGCCCAGGCTCGGGAACCGCTCGAGCATCGAGGGCCAGAAGGCACCCTCGCACATGGTAAGTGGCGGTTCGCCGGCCGCCTTGAACCAGGCCAGGTCGAAGGCATGGAGGTGGACGTCGATCACGGGGCGGCGGGCCTGGGCCTCGGCGAACCCAGCGGCACCGAGCGCAGCGAGGGCGATGGGCAGGTGCCGGAGCAGGGTTTTGAGTCTCATAAGCGTCGTGAAATCTACCCCCTCGTAAACGGCAAGGTTATTTCCTAGCTTGTTCTTTCCCGCGGGTGCCCGAAATTGATCTTCCTGGTCCCAATCCGGAGCGTGCCATGGCAGCCTCAAGAGATTCCAAGACCCCGTTTCCGTATCCCTACAAGAAGGGCCGCCACGAGGTTGCCAAGGCGGATGCCCGGCGGCTCCGGAAGCGCGCCATCGCGGCCTTGGGCTCGGACGGCATCGGGCGGTCCGCGGCCTATCATCGGGAGATCTTCGACCAGATCCTGGCCGATCCGCGCTGCGTCGGGATCCGGTTCTATCCCGGAATCGACGACAAGGGCGAGGTGACGATGCTCTATGTCGGGATGGACGCCAAGGGCAACAACCTCACGTCGCTGATCGGCGATCTGCCCTTCCGCTGTCCGCCCTTCTGCCCGCCGACCCTCGACGGGGTGCTCGACCTCTAAGGCCGTTCGATGCCGCTTGGGTTCAACCTCGGGCTCCTGATTGCCGCCGCGATGGTGCTGGTGGCGGTGGGCGGCGCCATTCGCTGGGCCCGCCTTGATCGGGGTGGCCGGTGGTTCGTCGGGGCGGTCATCACCTCGGCGGCCTTCATTCCCTTTTCTCTGGCGATGATGTTCACCGGGCGGTCCAACCGGCTGTTGAACGAGGTGGCTCTGCTTGCCGAGACCACACTCATGCTGATCGCCTTCGGCTGGTGGCAACCGACGCCTTCCCGCCGCCGAGTGATCTGGTGGACCCTGGCGGGGTTTCTGATATCGTGGCTTGCCGCCCAGGCCATTCAGGGGCGGGCGGCCGACTTCAGTTTCGTCTCGATTCCCGTAGCGGGGCTGGTGAAGGTGGGCGCTGCGGGCTTCACGCTGGTCGGGCTGATTCAGTCGATCGCCGGCCGCTGGACCGACCATCTCTGGTTCTGGGCCGCGCTGGGTGTGATGGTCATCTACGGCACCGGGGTCATTCTCGATCCGCTTTGGCTCCAGGCCTTCGGGGTCCGCGACGATCTGAGTGTCGCGGCCTTTGCGGTCAACACGGTCGGCAACGTGGTCGGCTATGGCCTGATTGGCCGCGGCCTGTGGGGGCTCCGCCCGGTGGCGGTGGCCTAGATGACGTCGCCTTCGGTCGGCCTGATCTGGGTCTATGTCCTGTCGAGCGCGCTGGTCTTTATCGTGATCGGCACGGTGATCCGGCTGGTGGTCGCGGTCCAGCGGAAGCAGGTCGAGGAATCCCGGCGGTTCAGCCAGGGGCTGGTCGAGGCGCAGGACGCCGAGCGGGCCCGGATCGCCCGCGAGCTGCATGACGACGTGATTCAGCGCGTGGCCCTGATCGGCGGCGAGCTGTCGGCCCTGGGCCGGATCATTCCGAATCCAAGCGAGGCGGTTACTCAGCGGATCGACGGTCTCCGCGAGGAGCTGCACGACCTGGCCGACGAAGTCCGGGCGATGGCCCGGCGGACCCATCCGGCCATTCTCGATCACCTGGGCCTGCCGAACGCATTGGAGAGTCTGGCTGCGGACCTGGCCGTCTCGGACGATCTGGCGGTGGCGGTCGAAACGACTCCGGGGGCGGATTTCGCCGCGGTCAGTCCGGCGGCCGCGCTGTCGCTGTTCCGGGCCGCGCAGGAAGGGCTTCGCAACGTGGCTCGGCACGCCGGCGTCACCGAGGCGACGGTCCGGGTTGGGCCCCGCGATGGCGGGGTGTATGTCGCGATCGAGGACCGGGGCGTGGGGATGGTGGCGCCGGGCGCCGCGGCCAAGGGACTGGGCCTGCTCGGCCTCAACGAGCGATTCCGGGCGGTCCAGGGCCACGTCTCGATCGAGAGCCGGCCGGGCCAGGGCACCACGCTGACCGCCTGGGTTCCGGCACACGGGGCCGAGGGATGAAACGTCACCGCCTTCTCCTGGTCGATGATCACCCGCTGGTGGCGCAAGGCATGAAGGCCATGCTCGAGCCTCGCTACGAGGTCGTCGGCCTGGTGCACGACGGGGCCAAGGCCCTGGAGGCCGTCCTGCGAGACCGGCCCGATCTGGTCCTTCTCGACTTGAACCTTCCCAATCGAATGGGCCTCGACATCTGCCGTGACATCGTGCGCCTCGAGCCGGCGCCGAAGGTCATTATCGTCTCGATGCAGGCGGAGAAGATCTATTCGGACGAGTCGTTCCGGGCTGGCGCGTCGGGATTCGTAGTCAAACTGTCGTCGGATGCGGATCTGCAGCTTGCCGTGGAGACCGTGCTCAGCGGCGGCTCCTATCGGAATCCCAGATTCGAGGCCCGGAGCCGGCCGATGCCGGGGGTCGACAGCCGGCTGAACGATCCGCTCGACATCCTTTCCCGGCGTCAGCGCCAGGTCTTCGTGTTGATGGGCCACGGAAAGACCACGCAGGAAATTGCCGATCTGCTTGGCCTCGAGACCAAGACCGTCGAGTTCCACCGGGTGAAACTCGAAAAAGCGCTCGCCATCAAGAACGTGCGGGCGCTCCAGGCGCTCAGCATGGAGCGGATGAGTCAGCCCGGCGCCCCCACCATCGACGAAGTGATCGGCCCAGCCTGAGACCAAGGTTTTTTCCCAACTTGTTGTCGGTTTCCCCGATTCGTATTGTGTTCCCGTCACGCCACACTCAACGGGGGACACGATGACCGACGCCACGATCACACTCGAGACCATGCTGACCCAGCGCTGCGCCGCGTGTGGCGCGCCCCATCGGATCCGGGCGGCCACCGCTCCCGACGGCGAGCACCCGGTGCCCGAACTGGTCGGTTTCTTCGGGCGCTGTCCCGAGACCGGTTTCCGGGAATGGTTCGTGGTCGAGGTGCCGGGGTGGCGGGAGGGGTCGCGGGTGGTGGCGTTCGGGCCGCCCGACGACGACACGTGGGAACCCGGTGATCTCGAAGCCCTGGAGCGGACGTGGCGGAGTTGGCAGCCGGCGGCGGACGTTGTGGAGGCGGCGCCGCTGATCAGCTTTCATCCTCGCCGGGCCCGGATGGGCAGGGCTCGGGAGTCGCTGGGCCTGCTTCGCGTTGCCTTTGGGGAGTCCCGCGCGTGCTGACGCGGATCACCGGGCTCGGTGCGGTCCTGCGGTCAGCCGAGGAACCGGGTGCGAGCCGCCGCCACGGTGGTGCCGTGAACCTCGACCACTTTGCGGCGGCTGGACCGGCCCGCGGTGAGCGTGACGTCCCGGCGCGGCACGCCCAGGGTTTCGGCCACGAACCGGATGACCTTGTCGTTGGCGGCCCCATCGATCGGCGGGGCGGCGATCCGGAGCTTTATCGCGTCACCGTGCAGGCCCTGAACCTCGGTCGTGCCGGCCCGGGGCCGCACGTGTAACGTAAGCCGGACGCCACCGTCGATGGCGGCGATCGGTGCCGTCACCCGTGGAACAGGAGGCGAAGGACCAGTTCGCGGACCAGGAACAGGACGAAGTAGGCGACCAGCGGGCTCGCGTCGACCATGCCTAACGGCGGCAGCCGGCGGCGGATCGGGACGATGAGCCAGTCGGTCATGGCGGCGAGCAGTCGCATACCGGGTGACACGGGGGAGATCCCGAACCATCCCGCCAGGAACCGGACGAAGATCGCCGTCATCACGATCCCGAAGACGCCGCTGATGGCGGTGGCGGCCCAGACCGTCGGGGATGCGTGGGCCAGCGTGTTGGCGGCGAACATCAGCTCGAAGATCCAGCGGACCACGGTGACGAGCGCCAGGCCCAGGACGACGGCGATCCCGACCAGCCAGAGCGAGGCGTCCTGGGGGTTCATACCGGCCCGGCCGAGGCGGCGCTCGATGGGGCGGAGCACCGGGTCGCTCAGGTACCGGACGGTCTTCGACGCCGCGCCCAGCGGGGCCAGGTGCCGGCGCCGGACCGCCCAATGGGTCAGTGCCACGATTCCAGCCAGCGCCGCGCCACCCAGGGCCAGGGCCCGCGCCGCCAGATCGGTGATCCGGGCGACGCCGCCGAGATCCATCAGTTCAGCCCCCCGTACAGGAGACCGACTTGGGCTGAGTCCGCCCGCAGGCGATGGTCTGGTCCATGCCGGCCGTCAGCGGTCCGCAGGCGGCGGTCTGGGCCGTCTCGGTCGTGGCCTGTTTGGTGGGGCCCGAGGCCTTGGCGCATCGTTCCCCGCCGTTGAACGTCATGCAGACCTCGCAGGTGACGCCCTGGGGTTTGATGCTGGTGTAGGCCAGCAAGGCGACGAATCCGATCGCGATGATCCAGAACATCATGGCGCGGTTGAGCTTCATGACCGACTCCTTCCGGCGTTCGTTTGCGGTCGTCCCGGGTCCCGGTTAGGCTTCGAGTTATGACGTCGCTCTGGGCCCGCATGGTCTTGATGGTTGGTCTGGTCGGGCTGGCCGGTTCGGCCGCGCCTCGTCAGGCCGGGGCCCATTGCCGCACCGACGACCGGCCGGCGTCCAGCCACCATCAGCACCGGGAGCATCACGGTGCCAAAGATACTGGGGCCGCGGAGCAATGTCCCCACTGTCCGCCGGCCGAGTGCCGCCGTCACGCCGAGTGTGACACGGGGGCGGATTCCGCCGTGGTCACGGCAGAAGGCAGCGCGGTCGCCCCCGTCGTCGCTCGGCAGTACGTGTCGTCAGACCCGGACCGTCCCGGTCTCAGGTCCGCGCCTCCCCCCCCTCCGCAGTCACTCCTCTGATCGCCGCACCGTTCCTGCTGTTCGCCGACGACTGAAGGAGTGAAGCATGCCAATTCGAACCACGCGGCTCGTCGCCGCGGGGATGCTGTTGACCGCCTGGGCCCGATGTCTGGCCGCCCAGACCGATTATCGCCATCTCGACGCCGGACGTCCGATCCGGGTGGGGGACGCGTATCCGCTGGAGCGCTACGCGTTCGAGATCTCGCTCCCGTGGTCGGTGTCCCGTGAGGCGGGGGCCACGGGCCACGAACTGGCGCCGCACCTCGAGTTCGGGGCGGCCCGGAACCTGATGATCGGGGTCGAGACCGACGTCCGGTTCGGCAGCGGGCCTGGCCAGGAAGTCCGCCTCCATCGGCTGGAAACCGGCCTGCTCTGGAATCTCAAGCGGGAAACGCCGTCGTTGCCCGCCGTGTCGCTCACGGCCTCAGTGGCGATTCCGGGCGCCGGCGGGCCCGGACACGGTGCGGTGGCCCTCGGCGTGGCGGCGACTCGCTCATTCGCCGCCTACCGAGCCCATCTGAACGCCGTGACTCGGCTGGTGTCGCCCGATTCGAGCGGGGGCACGGTCGGGCCGCTGTGGTGGGCAGGTGTCGCCCTCGACCGAACGTTCCTCCGGAACAGCACGCTCCTGGTGGCGGAACTGGTGACCGAACGGGAGGATCCGGGTGCACCGCTCGCCTGGCGCGCCGGGGCGGGCGTGCGGCGGCAGGTGGCCCCGACCTGGGTGGCCCATGCCGGAGTGAGCACCGGGCTCGAGTCGGGGCATCATGGTCTCGCGCTGAGCCTCGGGCTGTCTCATGTCTTCGGTTTTGCGGACCTGATGCGGCGGGGGGCCCGATGAAGGCGCGACTCTGGCTAGGACTGGCGCCGCTGGTGACGGCCCGGTCGGCCGCGGCCCAGACGGGGCGGGACGAAGAGTTCTACTACCCGGGGGCCTTCAACTGGACCTTCCGGCGGGTCTATCCCGAGGCGGCGCGACTCTTCAACGCCTTCGATTACGGCCATGCCGTACTCTACGAGCGCTTGCTCACCGATCCGGGCAATACGGCCGTGCTCGAACAGCGTGAGTATGACTTCCTGGTGAATGACCTGCTGGTCCGCCCGCCGCGATTCTCGATCGCCGAAGAAGCGGTGATGCCCCGATACAGCCGCGCCGCCTGGCGGGCGACGCTGATGTTCGACCAGGCCCACATCCTTCACCGCCAGATCTACGACGTGTATGCGGACGTCCGGATCGCGCCCGAGGCCAGAACAGCGCTGGTGGAACGGCTCACGGACCATTATCTGGCCGGCCGCTATGCCTTCACGGTCGAGCCCAAGGTGATGGAACTGATGGAGGGCCAGCCGTACAGCCTCGAGTTCAAGCGGCGGTTCCCGAAGTTCAACGGGCTGATCTGGGCCTATCACTGGCTCCAAGTGGGACTGTACGAGGCGCTGGAGACCGAGACCACCGAGGACGGAAAGCGCACCGCCATCAGCGAGAGTCTGGCGCGGTTCCGCGCGATGCTGGTGGATCCTCCCCGCCGGTTACCGAGCGTCATGCCGATGACGTCGGCGGTGGCGCCGGCGTTTTCGGCCCGGCATCCGCGGGCGGCGGTGATTTTCGACAATCTGCACATGATGCACGACGTGATTTCCGACATTCTGACGTCGGGCCGGGTGCCGGCGGAGAGCAAGGTTGCGGCGATCATGGCGGCCCTGGACGAGTTCCAGCGCGGCGATCGCAACGTCATGTCACTGGAGCACTGGTGGATGATGGGGGACCACATGGGTGGGGTGGCCGCGATGGGCGGAGTCGCCGGCCGCCGCCGCCCCCCGTGACCCCCGCGCGGACCCGTAAGGGCGGGCGTAAGCCCGCCCCTACGGCTCCGCGCTCACTTGATGGGGAGGACCGCGGTGCGCCAGCCGCTCGCGAATCGGACGGTGAGTCGGTAGCCAAGGGTGTCCACCGTGACCGACTGAATGCCGGGCAAGGTTTTGGCGAAGTCCGCCGCCTTGGTGACCTGAATGGCCCGGGCTTCAGGCGTGGTCCCGCCCTCCCACTGACCGAGGGCTCGGCCGATCTGGATGACCTGGGCCTGTTCGGTCCCGTACTTGGCGAACCGATCGGCCGGAACCAGGCCGTCTTGATTCACCAGCGTGCTCTGAAGGTCGTAGGGCCGGCAGGCGGCGGTGAGCGCCAAGGCGCCGAGCACCAGAATGGGGCGCATCGTGGTATCCTCGAAGTTGGACTGGGTGGAACGGCGGCAAATATAGTCGAAAGGCGGCCACCGGAGGTAGATTTCCGGCCTACTCAATCACCCGAGCGATTTTCATGAGTTCCTCCGCCAATATCCCCGCACCCCGCAACGAGCCGATCCTGGCCTACGCCCCCGGCACTCCGGAACGGGAGGCGATCAAGGCCGCCCTCAAGAAGATGAGTGGCGAAGTGGCCGACATCCCGATCGTGATCGGCGGGAAAGAGATCCGCACCGGCAAGACTCACGACGTCGTTGCTCCCCACAATCACGGCCACGTGCTGGGCCGGGTCCATCAGGCCGACGGCCGGCTGGTGACCCAGGCGATTCAGGCTTCGGAACGGGCCTATCGGGACTGGTCCCACTGGAAGTTCGAGGATCGGGCGGCGGTCTTCATCCGGGCGGCCGAGCTTCTCGCCGGTCCGTGGCGCCAGATCGTCAACGCCGCGACGATGCTGGGCCAGAGCAAGACCGTCTTCCAGGCCGAGATCGACGGGGCCTGCGAGTTGATCGACTTCTGGCGCCTGAATGTGAACTTCGCCGAGCAGCTCTACGGCCAGCAGCCGCTGTCGTCGCCCGGCGTCTGGAACCGGTCGGAATACCGGCCGCTCGAAGGCTTCATCTACGCCATCTCGCCCTTCAACTTCACCGCGATCGGCGGCAATCTGGCCGGGACCCCGGCGCTGATGGGGAACACCGTCGTCTGGAAGCCCGCCGGCACCGCCAGTCTCAGCAGCTACTACGTGATGAAGGTGCTCGAGGCGGCCGGCCTGCCGCCCGGCGTGATCAACTTCGTCCCGGGCGACGCCGCCCTGATCTCCTCCCGTGTGCTGGCGGACCGCCGCCTCGCCGGGATTCACTTCACCGGCTCGACCGGCGTCTTCCAGATGTTGTGGAAGCAGGTCGGTGAGCGGATCGCCGACTACGCCACCTATCCCCGTCTGGTCGGCGAGACCGGCGGCAAGGACTTCGTGCTCGCCCATGCGAGCGCGGACGCCGAGTCGCTCGCGGTGGCGCTGGTGCGGGGTGCCTACGAGTACCAGGGCCAGAAATGCAGCGCGGCGTCCCGGGCCTACATCCCCCAGAGTCTCTGGCCCGAGGTCCGGGACCGGATGGTGGCGATGATCAAGGACATCAAGATGGGCGACGTTACCGACTTCCGGAACTTCATGGGCGCGGTGATCGATCAGAAATCCTTCAACAGCCTCTCGGGGTACCTCGAGCGGGCCAAGAAGGACCGCGGGGTGACCGTGATCGCCGGCGGCGGCGCCGACAGCCGGAAGGGCTACTTCGTCGAGCCGACGCTGCTCCAGGCCAAGGATCCCAAGTACCGGACCATGTGCGAGGAACTGTTCGGCCCGGTGCTGACCGTCCACGTCTACAAGGACGCCGACTTCCGCCAGACGGTGAAGCTCGTGGACACCACCAGCCCGTATGCCCTCACCGGGTCGATCTTTGCCCGCGACCGGGCCGTGATCGACTACGCCCGGACGGCGCTCCGGCACGCGGCCGGTAACTTCTACGTCAATGACAAGCCGACCGGGGCCGTCGTGGGCCAGCAGCCGTTTGGCGGCGCCCGGGCCAGCGGCACCAACGACAAGGCGGGGTCGATCCTGAACCTGCTCCGGTGGGTGTCGCCGCGGTCGATGAAGGAGACGCTGATCCCGCCGACGGATTACCGCTACCCCTTCATGGCGGACCGTTAGGCCGAGCGGCTGGTGGGTACGATGCGCGTGAACGGTCGGAGCCTCGCGGTTTCGGCCGTTCTGCTTGGGGTGCTGGCGCCGCCGCAGCCGGCTCGGTATCGGGCGGCGCAGCTGGCCTGCGCCGTCTACGCCGAGGTGATTCAGAGCTCGGTGCGGGGCCAGAGCGGAGAGACGACGGTGGGAGACCGGGTCTACCGCGCCGGGGTCGTGGTGGTCCGCGCCCGGTCCCGAGGCGACTCCCTGGTGGTCGAGGCGTGGTACGATTCGCTGAGCGTGGTGCGGACGACCGAGGCCGGCAAGGAGACGGCGGAGACGGACGGGTTCGTCGGCGGCCGCTATCGCGGGGTTCTCGCCGCCGACGGACGGTACCAGGCGGTCACCATCCCGTTCGTGCCCGATGAGCTGGCCGCGCAGGTGGAGCTGGCCTCCGCTCTGGATGAATTCCTGCCGCGACTTGCGCCCGATGGGCTTCAGGTCGGCCGCGAATGGAACGACGGGCACGGGTTCTCGATCAAACGGCAGGACGACACCAGGGATCGGCCCGGTCTGATCGAGCATTACAGCTGGGCGGAGACCCGCCGGGCCGGGGAAACCGTGGATGCCGGGGACAGCGTGGCCGTGCGGCTCGACCAGGTCATCAAGGAGCGGGGCGACGTGGCCTGGAGCGACAAGTTCGGCCCCTTGAGTTGGACTCGGCACCTGACGGTCAACGCCCGGATTCCGGCGACCGGGGGTATCAAACACGGGATTCACTCCACCGTGGAGCAGGAAATCAGTGTCATCCGCCGATTCGACCTCGAGTCGGCGTGCGGGCAGCCTTCCACCGGGAACTGACATGACCGTCATTCGCGCAGCCGTGGTCCAGGATGGGGCAGTCGCCTTCGACCCCGTCGCCACTCTCGAACGGGTATCGGCCCGGATGGCAGAGGCCGCCAAGGCGGGCGCCCGGCTGGTGGTGTTTCCTGAGGCGATGATCGGCGGATACCCCAAAGGCGTGGATTTCGGCGCCCGGGTGGGGATGCGGTCCGACCAGGGTCGACTCGATTTCGAACGCTATTGGGATGGGGCCATCGAAGTGCCGGGGCCGGTCACCGACCAGCTAGGGGCCCTGGCCGGCGAGCACGGACTGTACCTGGTCATTGGCGTGATCGAACGGAGCGGGAGCACCCTGTACTGTACCGCGCTCTACTTCTCCTCCGAGGGGGCTCTGCTGGGCCGGCACCGCAAGGTGATGCCGACCGCGATGGAACGGATCATCTGGGGCTACGGCGATGGCTCCACACTGCGCGTGCTCGATACGCCGCTGGGCAAGCTTGGCGCGGTGATCTGCTGGGAGAACTACATGCCGCTGCTCCGGACGGCGATGTACGCGCAGGGGATCGAGCTCTATTGCGCCCCGACAGTAGACGACCGTGAAGTGTGGGTGCCCACCATGCGGCACGTGGCGCGCGAGGGCCGCTGCTTCGTGCTTTCCGCCTGCCAGTACACCCAGCGGCGCGACTATCCGGCCGATTACGCGCCGATCCAGGGTGATGATCCCGACACCGTGCTGATCCGGGGCGGCAGCGTGATCGTCGATCCCCTCGGCAACCTGCTGGCCGGGCCGGTGTACGACCAGTCCCAGGTGCTGGTGGCCGATCTCGATCTGTCCTTGATTCCGCGGGCGCGGTACGATTTCGATCCAGTGGGCCACTACGCCCGGCCCGACCTGTTCACGCTGGTGGTGAACACCTCGCCCCAGTCGCCGGTCCGGTTCGTCGAATAATCACGGCCTGACCGCAACAAGTGCCCTTGTGCGGTGGCAACATCGCTCCCTATGTTTGGTGAACCTCATCGGGAGAAACCGGCGGATGTCGGAAGTGTTCCGGAGCTCCGACGAATTCGATGAACAGGCCCACCAGCTTTACAATCAAGGTCGCTACGACGAAGCCCTCGACGTCCTGAAGGAAGGACTGTCGCTATACCCCTCAGCCGTCGAACTCCATGTCGGATTGGGCTACGCCTACATCGCGCGGGAAGAGTACGCCTGGGCCCGGGAGGCGTTCACCCAGGCGTTGATCCTCGAGCCCGATCATGAGGACGCTCTCGCCGGACTCGGCGAGACCCTGCTCCGGATCGGTAACGTGACCGGTGCGCTGCACGCCTTCGACCGGATCCTCGAGCTCGGGCTCCAGGAGGACCACGATCTGATGCTCCAGATCGGCCGGGCGCTGTTCCGGGAAGGCCAGTTGGCCCATGCCCATCGGTTCTTCGAACTCGCCGCCGGCACCGAACCTGAATGTGAAGAGGCGGCCGCGTGCATGGGGTACGTGTCCCACCGCCTCGGCCGCGATGGTTCGGCGATCTTCTGGCTCCGCCGGGCCCTGGCCATCGATGCCACGTTCGCGGAACCGCGGATCTACCTCGCCAACATGCTCTACGACCGGGGCGAGACCGCCGCAGCGCTGATTCATTTTGAACGCACCGACCCCGAAGACCATTTCGACGAACTGGGACTCTTCCGAACCATCGAACTCAAGAAGACCTTCTTCCGCCTGGCCGACGACGACGGTTCCCTCGAGCCGTGGTACCAGCGGGTGTCGGAATTGATGCTCGAGCCCGATCCGATCGACGAGTTGCTGGCTGAAATCGAGGCCATTCAGAGCGACGGCTCCGTCCGGGACCCCAACCAGCTCGAGTTGTTCGGCACGATGCTGACCGAGTTGCAGCAGATGCAGCGCCGGCCGGGCCAGCGGCCCGACCTCCACCAGGTGGCCACGCTGGCCGGCGCGACGATCAAAGGGACCTGGGAGGAGATTCTCCTGCAGCTCAAGGCCGCCGACCGGACCGGCTCAGGGCAGTCGGTGACTGAGTTCATGGAAGGCCAGGCGCTGCGCGGGAAACACGAAACCGGAATCTCCATTCCCTGTACGACGCCCGAGGCGTTCATCAAAGGCGCGGCGGAAGCCGGCGTCCTCCGCATCGTTCACTAGGGCCCGCCCGGCCCTAGTGTGCCGCGCTCGCCTTGCCGCTGCCCCGGATCCGTCCGGTCTTGAACAGGGCCAGGAGCGGCAGGGCTAGCACGAACGCGACCCCCATGATCAGGAAGATCCTTTCGAAGGCCACCACCGCCGCCTGGCGTCGGATGGTGAGGTCGAGCAATAGCATCGCCTTCTGCCGGGCCATCTCGGCGGTGTTGCCGAGGCTCAGGAAGCGCTGAGTAATCGCGTCCATTCGGAGGGTCGCGGCCGCGTCGCCGGCGCTGACGTGGGCCCGAAGCCCCTCGTAGGCGGTCTCGCTGAACCGGCTGATCATGCTGGCCACGATCGCGATGCCGAAACTGCCGCCGAGTTGCCTCGACAAACTGAACAGCCCGGTGCCCTGGCCGTATTGATAGGGCTTGAGGTCCGCGACCGCGGCTTGCGACAACGGCGGGAAAATCATCCCGAGCCCGATCCCCCGGATGACGAGCAGCAGCAGCATGTCGGGCGGGCCGCTCTCCGCGGTCAGCCGGGAATGAAGGACCATCGACCAGAAGAAGAGGAGCACGCCGGGCGCAATGCTCCAGCGGACGTCGATTTTGGAAACGAGCCGGCCCATGAGCGCCATCGTGACGGCACTCGCGATCGAACCCGGGAGGATGATCCACCCCGTCGTTTCGGCGGAGTAACCCAGGACTCGCTGGATGAAGACCGGCAGGGCGAAGACGCTGGCGAACAGCGCCATGCCCAGCGCGCTGCCGAACAGGACCACGGCTGCCAGCTGCCGGTTCTTGAGCACCCGGAGATCCACGATCGGGTGGGGTGTGGTCAGCTCGTGCCAGATGAACCCGACAATGCCGAACACCGCGACCGCGATTTCGATCCGGATTTCGGCCGAGTCGAGCCAGCCTTTCGACTCGCCCCGTTCGAGCAGGATCTGCAGAGCCCCGATGCCCATGATCAGCAACGCGATGCCGAGCCAGTCGACTTTGGAGGAGCGCTGGACCCGTTGGGACGGCTCCGGCACCAGGCGCAAGCATGCCAGTGCGGCGAACGCGCCCAGCGGCAGGTTGATGTAGAAGATCCAGGGCCAGTTGTAGTTGTCGGTGATCCAGCCGCCCAGGGTCGGGCCTAACGACGGCCCCACCATCACGCCGATCCCGAAGATGGCCATCCCGATCCCGCGCTCGTGGACCGGAAAGATGTCGAACATGATCGCCTGGGCCGTGGCGATCAGCGCCCCGCCGCCGATCCCCTGGATCACCCGCCAGGTCACCAGACCTTCGAGACTCGTGGCGTTGCCGCAGAAGTACGAGGCGATGGTGAACAGGATGATCGAGCCGACGTAGTAGTTCCGCCGCCCGAACCGGTCCGCCAGCCAGGGGGTCAGCGGGAGGACGATCACGTTGGCGACGATGTATCCGGTGCTGACCCAGGCGACCTCCTCCAGCGTGGCGCCCAGATTCCCCATCATGTGGGGGAGGGCGACGTTCACGATGCTGGTGTCGATCAGCTCGAGCACACTCGCGAGCGTGACGGCGAACGCGATCAGATAGCGGAGCCGGTAGATCTCCGCCCGCTCCGGCGAGACGCCGTGGGGAAGCGGCAGCGCGGCCGACGCCATGAACGGTCAGGACACCGTGATGGTGACGTCGACCGACATGCCGGGACGGAGCGGCCGGGTTTTGTCCTTGGGCGACTCGATCGAAATCCGGACCGGGACCCGCTGGACCACCTTGGTGAAGTTGCCGGTGGCGTTGTCGGGCGGCAGCAAGGCAAAACGGGCTCCGGTGGCCGGGGAAAGGCTCGACACCTTCCCCTTGAAGGTCCGACCCGGATAGGCATCGACCGTGAACTCGACCTCGTTGCCGACTACGACCTTGGACAGCTGTGTTTCCTTGAGATTGGCCGTGACCCAGATGTCGTCGTCCGGCACGACGGCCATCAACGGCTGCCCGACCGCTACCAGCGCGCCCGGCTCAACCGAGCGCTTGGCGATGACGCCGCTCGCCGGCGCCAGAATCACCGTGAAGCCGAGCTGGAGCCTGGCGTTGTCGACCGCCGTTCGTGCCCCGGCCAGCCGTCCTTCGGCGACCTGCACCCCGGCGCTCGCCGCATCGGTCTGGCTCGCGGCCGCCGCGGCCTGGCGCCGGGCCGCCTCGAGGCCGGCGCGGGCGCTCTCGACCGCCCATTGGGCCTGATCGACGACCTGGGCCGGGACGATCTTGCTGGCCACCAGTTTCTGGTACCGCTCGAGATCCGCGGTGGCACGGGTCAGGGTGGCCTGCGCGGCCGCGACGTTGGCCTGGGCGCCGGAGGCCGTCTCGACCGTCGCGGCCCGGGTCGCCGCCGCCTGGCCCACTCGTCCCCGCCGCCCGATCGCCGCTTCCGCGGTCCGGAGATCGGCCTCGGCCTGGGCCAGCCGGATCCGGAAATCACGATCGTCGAGGACCACGAGCGTGTCGCCCGCCTTGACGGTCTGGTTGTCTTCCACCAGCACCCGCGCCACGAAGGCCGGCACCCGGGGCGCGACTGCGGTGATATGGCCGTCCACCTGCGCGTTGTCGCTGGTCACATGGCTGTTCGCAAAGGCCACCCGCCGCCATGCCACCACCGGGACCACCGCCGCGAGGACGCCGATGATCACCAACGGCGTCCGCGACCGGCTCCGCACCGCCACCATCTCCGCCGTCATCCCGACCGGCCCGCTCATGCCACCCGTCATCGTCGTGCTCCTTACCGCAGTTGCTCGAGAATGCCTAACGCCCGATACAGGCCGATCCGGGCCACGCTCTGGGCCACCCGGGCCTGAATGACGCCGTCCTGGGCCGCCGTGACGCCGCCCTGGGCGGTCGTGGTTTCGAGGGTGCCGGTCACCCCGGCCCGAAGCCGCTCTTCGGCCTGGGATAACTCCCGGTCGGCCAGGGTCGCCCGTTCCCGGGCCAGTGCCACTTGGTCGATCGCCGAGGCCAGATCGAGAAAGGCCTGCCGGGTTTCGATGTCGATCTGGTGTTCGAGGTCGGTCACCCGGGCAACCTGGGCGTCGATCCGAAGCCCCTGCTCGCGGGACCGGAGTTGGCGGCGCCAGCCGTCGAGGATCGGAATCGTGATGCCGAGCTGGGCCAGATAGGTGCTCTTGAGGGTGCCCGTCTTCCGCCCGCTTTCGGTTAGCGCGCCTGAAGCGGTGACGCTGGGAAGGTTTTCGGCGCGAATCGCCTCACGGCCCTTTTCCATCACTCGCAGCCGCTGCCGCTCGGCGCCTAGATCACTCCGGTGTTCGCGGGCAAAACGCGCCGCGTCGACGGCGGTGGCCGGTACCCCGGCGGTGGTGCCGGAGAGGTCGTGAGCCAGTGTCACCGTGGTGTCTGCGGGGAAATCGAGGGCCCTGATCAGGTCGAGCCGGGTCCGGTCCCGGAGGTTCCGGGCCAGGGCGAGCTGGGTTCGGGCGGCGGCGAAGGTCACTTCGCTCCGGGTCACGTCGATCGCGGGTGTGAGGCCGGCCTGGTTCACCTGCCGGGCGCCGATCAGGAGCCGGTAGGTGGTCGTGGTGTCGGACTCTCGCGCGGCCACCGTTTCCTCGGCCGACACGGCGCGGAGAAAGGCGATGCCCGCCGTGGTGCCCGCGACGACGCCGGCGGTTTCGGCATCGAGGCCCGCGGCCACCACCGAGTCCTTGGTGGCAGAGAGCCTGGCGAAGGCCGCCGGATCGTACACGGTCTGCTGAACCCGGAGCCGGAGGTTGAAGATCGAGAACGGGTCGGTCACACCACCGGCGCCAGGGAACCCGAATTCATCGAGGTTCAGGGTCTGGCGGGTCGCCGTGGCGGATCCCGAAAGGTTAGGCAGCAGATCGGCCCGCCGCTGGCCGACGCGGACGTCGGCGGCCTTGGCGCTGAGTCGCGCGATGGTGGCCTGGACCGCCCGAAGCCGGCCCAGTTCGACCGCTTTGACCAGGGAGAGCGTGTCGGGGGCGGCGGTGACGGCGAGAGACAACAGCAACGGGAGCATCATGGGGTCGTTCCTCGGGGCGGGGCGGCCAGGGCCGGGGCCGCTACACTGCGGTAGATCAGTTCGACGATGCCATCGATGAACTGCTCGTCGGTCAGGGCGTTTGGATCGTGGGGCGCGAACAGGCGTTGCCGCATGGCGCCGTGGAAGACCAGCGATCCCACCGCCCACGACGGGAAATCGTTGGCCATCGGCTGGAACTCGCCCCGAGCGATACCGAGGTCGAAGATCGTCTTGGCCAGCCGCCGGTTCCGGGCGATCACTTCGTCGTTGAAGAACCGGGCCAATTCGGGAAAGTTGCCGATCTCGGAACCGACCAGACGGCTGATCCCGATCATGTCGGGATGCTGGGCCACTTCCCACCAGCGCCGGATGTACTGCTCCAGCCGTTCGCGGGCGGTTCCCTGGCTCTCCTCCAACAGGGCTTCCATGCGCTGGACATGGGAGACCACCCGGGTCCGGATCATTTCGCGGAACAGCGACTCCTTGGAGTCGAAGTACAGATAGAGGGTGCCCTTGCTGACGCCGGCCCGCTTGGCGACGTCCTCCAGCTTGGCGCGGGCAAAGCCGACTTCACCGAATACTCCGATGGCCGCCGAGAGGATTTCCTCGGGGCGGTCTTCCGGGCGGCGGTGCCAGCGCGGTTGAGCGTGGGGGAGCGGTGTTGCCATGAGTTCTGTAACTGACCAGCCGGTAAGTAACGGGGGCTCGATTTCTCCGCAAGTGACCGGCTGGTCATTAGTGATCGCTGGCGGGCAGCGCTGTCTCCCCGCCTTGCGTTCGGCCCCCCGGGACCGAGATTCCAGCGTTCGTCCAATCCAACTCAGAGGAAGCCATGATGCGTCCCTTCGGCACCACGGTCGCTGCCGCGATCGCCCTCGTCGCGTTCGGTTCCGGCCCGCTGGCCGCGCAGGAGACCCCGTCCGACACCCTGCTGACCGTCCAGCACTTCCTCGACTGGGAACAGGTGAGCGATCCCCAGATCTCGCCCGACGGATCGCAGATCGTGTTCGCCCGCCGGTGGGTAAACCAGCAGGAGGACCGTTGGGATTCGGCTCTCTGGCTGATGAATGCCGACGGTACGAAACAGCGGTTTCTGATCAAGGGCGGGAGCCCGCGATGGTCGCCGGACGGGACCCGGATCGCCTACATCGCCGAAGCCGACGGGAAGCCGCAGATCTTCGTGCGGTGGATGGATGCCGAAGGCGCGGTGTCGCAGGTCACCCGGCTCGATGAGGCGCCCGGGGTACTGGCCTGGTCGCCGGACGGGAGATGGCTCTCCTTCAGCATGGACGTTCCCTACGACAACGCCTGGAAGATCAGCATGCCCGCGGCGCCCGCCGGGGCCAAATGGACGGCCGCGCCCCGCCGGGTGACCGATCTCCACTATCGGCAGGACCGGGCCGGCTTCATGAAGCTGGCCTACACCCATCTCTTCGTCGTGCCCGCCGACGGTGGAACGGCGCGCCAGGTGACCCACGGCGAGTTCGACGTGGGCGCCAAGTTCGACGGACTCGGTGGTGGCGTCGGGTACGACTGGACCCCGGACAGCCGCAGCATCGTCTTCGACGGCGATCTCGAGTCCAACGCAGACTACAACTACCGCAACTCCGACATCCATATCGTCGACGTGGCCACCGGGGAGATGAAGAAACTCACCCCTCGGCCCGGCACCTGGGCCCGGCCGGCGGTCTCACCCGATGGGAAGACCATCGCGCTGGCCGGTCAGGACTCGAGCCGGAAGAGCTACAAAACCGGCGAGCTCTACTTCATGGGGATCGACGGCAGCAATCTCCGGCTCGCCTCGGCCGATCTCGATCGTGACGTGGCCGGGATGATCTGGGCCCTGGATGGCACGGGCGTCTACTTCGGCACCGAGAATCACGGGGCGTCCAATCTCTACGTCGGTGCGCTCAAAGGTGGCTACCGGCAGTTGACCACCGGCAACCACATGCTGGCGATCAGCTCGATCTCGAAGACGGGGATTGCCGTGGGAACCCGGGCGGCGTACTGGGAACCCGGTGATGTGGTTCGACTGGCGTTGGCCAAGCCCACCGACATCACCCGGCTCACCGAGGTGAACAGTGATGTTCTGGGCCGGATCAAGCTGGGCGAGGTCGAGGAGTTGTGGTACCCGTCGAGCGGCGGGGCCAGGGTTCAGGGCTGGGTCATCAAGCCGCCGAACTTCGACCGGAGCAAGAAGTATCCGATGATCATGGAGATCCACGGCGGCCCGCACGGGGCCTACAACGTGGGCTTCAACTACATGCACCAGAATTTTGCCGCCAATGGCAATGTCGTGCTTTACGTCAATCCCCGGGGCAGCACCGGCTATGGCACCGCTTTCGGCAATGCCATCGAGCGGGCCTATCCGAGTGTCGACTACGACGACCTGATTGCGGCGGTGGATACCGTGGTCGGCCGAGGCTACATCGACCAGAGCCGGATGTACGTGGGCGGTTGCAGCGGCGGCGGTGTGCTCTCGAGCTGGGTGATCGGGCACACGACCCGATTCGCCGCGGCGGCCGTACGGTGCCCGGTCATCGACTGGCTCAGCTTCAACGGCCACACCGATATCCCGCTGTTCGTCGGCAACTTCTTCGACAAGCCGTTCTGGGAGGACCCGGCGCCCTGGCTCAAGCAGTCGTCGATCATGTACGTGAAGAACGTCAAGACGCCGACCCTGCTGATGACGGGCGAACTCGATCTGCGCACGCCGATGCCCCAGTCGGAGGAATATTTCGCGGCGCTCAAGCAACTCAAGGTGCCGACCGAGTTGCTCCGGTTCGCCGGTGAGTATCACGGCACCGGATCGAAGCCTTCCAACTTCATGCGGACCCAGCTCTACATGATGAGCTGGTACCAGAAGTGGGGCGGGAAGACCGCGACGCCCTAAGGTGCCGTGCCGGCGGGGGCGAGGTAGTCCAGGACGTCGTCGCCGTGTAGTGATGGCGCCCCTGCAGGAATTCACTCAGTTTCGTCAGGTCGTCCCCGCTCGTCACGAGCGGGGGCTCGATCTGATCCCCGCGCAGTTGCCCATGCCCGATGACCGCCAGAAGTCCGTTGCAGAGGCAGCGGCGTCCCTCGGTATCCTCGATGTGCCCGCCCTTCTGGAGGTAGGTGTCCTCGGGCTCGGCGGCGCAGCGGTACCCGATCCCGCCCTCAGCCTTCACATAGGGGAGCCGGAGGTAGCCGAGGTCGCAGCCCCGGGTCCGCGGGGTATCGGCCGTGTCCCCGACTCGTCGGGATAGGCGAACAGGGTGCCGACCTGAATGCCGGCCGCGCCCGCGGCCAGGGCCGCCGTCAGTCGCTCCGGCGATCCTGATCCCCCCGCAATCCAGAACGGCGGATTGAGTGCCTGGATCTGGGCATAGTCCACCACGTCGCGCGGCCCGTAGATCGGTTCACCGGCGTCGTTCAGTTCGGGCCGCCCGCGAGGCGGGGCGTTGTGTCCCCCGGCCGTCGAGCCTTCCACCACGAAGCCGTCCACCTTGCCGCTCGCCTTGCGGGCCAGCACCGTCGCCAGCGAGTTGCTCGCGACAATCGCCAGGAAGCGAGGTCGCCCCAGCGGTGGCGGCAGTGTGTCCCAGCATTCCGCGGGGTCGAACCGGATCATCTCCGGCTCGGCCGGTGCCGGCCCGTCGATGTCGAGCTTGAGTGTGGCGGGTGGAGCGCGTCTTCCGCCACCCGTCGAATCGGGAACGCCCCGATGGCCCGCCGCAGGTGGCCGCCGGGGTCGCCATCCTGAAGCCGGCGGACCATCACGGTGTCGATGCCGGTGCCCGAAACCACTCCGAGGTGTCCGCGAACCGAAACGGCGCGCGCGAGCTGCCAGCCCGAGACGGCGGCGCCCATGCCGCCCTGGATGATCCTGGGGAGTGGGTGGGATTCGGACATGGTTGGGCCACCGCTCGACGAGTGGAATGGGAATGCTGCTGCCTGGTGAAGAATCGGCCGAGCGGGTGAAGGCGGCCTGAAGCCGCCATGAGCGGTTGGAGACGCGCACGGGCGGGCCCGCGCGCGGGGTCAGCGCGAGCCGATGTTTGCCCGGTCGTGCTTGAACGGCTCCCGGGCGAAGATTCGATGGACCATCGGTTCGAAGAACGCGAGCGGCAGTGATTCGTACTTCGGGTCGAAGGCTTCCTGGTCCCATTTCTGGCAGAAGTCGATGCAGGCCTGGTAGTGGGGGTTGTCCCGGTGCCGGTCCCGGGTGTTCGGATCGGCGCCATGATGACGGGCGTAGTAGTGCGCCTGGAACTCGCCGTGGTACTTCACGACCCAGTAGGTCTCTTCCGAGACGTAAGGCCGGAGAATCGCCGCGGCCACCTCGCAGTGATTGTAGGGCGCGAGTTCGTCACCGATGTCGTGGAGCAGGGCCGCCACGACCATCTCCTCGGACGCGCCGCCCCGGTGGGCCCGGGTGGCCGTCTGGAGCGAGTGCTCGAGCCGGTCCACCTGCAGCGGCAGCGGCTCGTCCTTGAGGGCTCGGAGCTGAGCCAGGATCCGCTCTACCACGCTCTCGGCATGCTTCCGCTCGGCGTCCTCGATCAGGAGGTAGTCCTCGCGGGTTCCGTCTTCCATTCGGGTGAAGCTGACCTTCTGCATGGGCCGCCTGCCGGTTCCGGGTGATGAGAACGTTAGCGCCTGTGCCGCGGTCGTCAACCGACCGGTCAGAATCGATCCGGGCTGGCGGCCTCCCAGGCCCGGGCCAGGCTGCCGGTGGCGGCTGCGGCCAACAGTGAACCGGGCTCGATCGCGGGGTAGATCTCGCTGTAGTTCCGAATTTCCGTCGAGGTGACGCGGCGCATGATGTACCACGGTTTGAGTTCGGACGGGCGGGTAAATCCAGCCGCGCCCAGTACCTCGAAGAAGCTCTTGACCGTCTCGCGGTGGTACCGCGCCACCCGGGTGGACTTGTCGCCCACATGGAGGCCGCCCACGAGTTCCGGGTCCTGGGTGGCGACGCCGGTGGGGCACTGATTGCTGTTGCAGCGGAGGGCCTGGATACAGCCGATCGCGAACATCATCGCCCGGGCCGCGTTGCACATGTCGGCGCCGAGGGCCACCTTGGTGGCGATCTGGAAGCCGGTGTTCACCTTGGCGGAGGCGATCACCCGGATTCGGTCACGGAGGCCGGCGCCGATCAGCGCGTTGTGGACGAACGACAGCCCCTCGTTGAGCGGTGTCCCTACGGAGTCGGAAAACTCCAGCGGTGCCGCGCCGGTGCCCCCTTCGCCGCCGTCGACCGTGATGAAGTCGGGGGTCACGCCCGAGGCCAGCATGGCCTTGACGATGCCGAGGAATTCCCGCCGCTTCCCGACGCAGAGTTTGAATCCGACCGGCTTTCCCCCCGACGCTTCCCGCAGCTGCTGGACAAACCGGATCAGCTCGGCCGGCGTGGAGAAGGCCGTATGGGCGGGGGGCGAGATCACGTCTTTGCCCGGTTCGACGCCGCGGATGGCGATGATCTCGGGCGTCAGCTTCTTGGCCGGGAGAATTCCGCCGTGCCCGGGCTTGGCGCCCTGAGACAGCTTGATCTCGATCATCTTGACGTTAGGCAGCGTCGCCCGCTTGGCGAATTCGTCCAGGTTGAAGCGCCCCTGTTTGTCCCGGCAGCTGAAGTACCCGGTGCCGATCTGCCAGATCAGGTCGCCGCCGGGGTCGAGATGGTAGGGGCTCAGGCCCCCCTCGCCGGTGTTGTGCGCGAAGCCACCCATCTTCGCCCCGGTGTTGAGCGCCAGCACCGCGTTCTTGCTGAGCGAGCCGTAGCTCATGGCCGAGACGTTGAAGATCGACGCCGAATAGGGTTTGGTGCAGGCCGGTCCGCCCACCAGCACCCGCTCCGTGGTGTGATCGGGCGTCCTGGGGGCGAGTGAATGATTGATCCATTCATACCCTGGCGCGTACACATCGCGCTGAGTTCCGAAGGGCAGGGTGTCGAGTTCTCCCTTGGCGCGTTGATACACGACCGAGCGGTCGTTCCGGCTGAAGGGCTTGCCGTCGTTGTTGGATTCGACGAAGTACTGGTTGATCTCGGGGCGGATCTTCTCGAGCAGATACCGTCCGTGGCCGATCACGGGGAAATTTCGTCTGACCGCCTGCCGGGTCTGCGTCATGTCGACGACCCCGAGAGCGATCAGCGGCCCGATGATGATGAGGGACCAGAGGATGCCGGGCCAGACCACGGCAAAGCCCGCCACGACGAGGAGCGTGACGAGCGCGAGACCCACGAATGTTTTTCGCATGTGAATTGAAGATGGGATGCCCGGCCGTGCCGGGGAAGCCCGCCGCCGGCGCATCGGGCGCGCACTACGGGGCCAGATGGCCCTGACTCATCGGACGCGCGGCCGCATTGTCAGCCGCCGGAAGGCCCGTGGCGTCGGGGACATCCGCCGGTCACGACGGGTCGGGAATCACCGGCAGTTCCACGTACGAGGGGTACCGCCCCCCGCGGTGGATCGTGATGATCGGCGCCCTCGCTGGCGCCGGGAAGTTGTCCCGGTCGGCCCCGGTGATCGTCAGGCGGATGCGGTACCCGGCGCGGAAGAGATAGGATGTCGGCAGGAGGTCGAATCGCAGCTCTCGCGGGCGCCTCGAGAGCGCCACCTTTCCGGCCGCTGACGCCGGCAGATACGGCAAGCCGAAATTCCGGTACGGCGCCGAGCCGGGCCGTGAGCGCGACGCTCTGAGGACGGCGTCCGTCACGAATCGGGACTCCCCCGATGGCGCCACCTCCTCGAGTTGGACGAAGAAGTCGGCGTCCGGGACGTCGGCGCTGGCCCAGAACCGGACCACCGGGTGCCCGGTCACCTCGACCGGATGGTCGAGCGGTTCGGTGGTGTAGGTCCATCCCCTGGCATCGTTGGTTCGAAGATCGGGATAGCCGGCCGGGCCGCCGTAGCCATTGGCCCAGCGGTTGCCTTTCCCCAGGGAGGCCGTGAGATCGACCGTCTGTGAATCCGTCCCGGCCGGACCGGCATTGGGGCGCTCGAGCCGGCCGTCGTTCCGGGACGCCACGGTGCCCGTCGGCCCGGCGCCGAGATAGAACCGGGTCCGGCGTTCGTTAGGCAGCGGCCAGCGCCAGGCCGATCGCCACACGCTGTCCGGGTGGGCGTTGAAGGTCCCGTAGTGAATCGGCGGCTCCCGCATGATCCCGTTGTCGATTCCCTTGAGCCAGTAGTCGTACCACCGGAGGTGCTCGGCGACGTTGTCGAGGCCGGTGGTCTGGGTGTGGAACCAGGGTCCGACGGTGATCTTCTGGGGGACGCGCAAATTGGCGTACCAGAGGAACGCGTCCCGGGGGACCGGGTCGAGCCACCCGGTCAGGTGGTAGATGGCCACGCCCGAGCGGTTGATGTTGGCGAGGTAGGTCGAAGGGCTTCGCTCCCGGTAGAACACGGTTCCGGTGACAGAATCGCGGCTGTCGCGGAACGGCGCCCGGGCCCACATGTCGCCCACGTCCCAACTAGCCCGATGGGCCTCGATGGCAGCGGAGCGGAGCGCCGTCCCGGAGTCGCCATCGACGGGTGCTACCGGCCCAAAGGGGGCGCCGAACCAGTCGAAGGTGACCGACTGATCCAGATTGCGGGTGAGCGTCCGCCAGTTGGGCAGGGCGTATTCCTGAAAAACGCCGCCCGGAGAGAGCATGTGGTAGAAATCGAAGACCGCCATCTCCGGGAAGATGGCCTTGAGATGCGGGGGCCGCTGGGCCGCCGCGAAATACTGGGCGTGGCCGAGATACGACCGGCCATACATCCCGATCGTGCCGCTGGACCACGGCTGGGCCGCCAGCCACTCGGTCACGTCGTACATGTCGCGGGTTTCGTCCGGGGAGTAGAACCCGGGCTGGGTGCCGAACGAGGCGCCGCTTCCGCGGGCGTCGACCACCGCAATGACGTAGCCGTGCCGAAGCAGCGGCATGATCCACTCGTAGCTGGCCCGCAGTTTCCCGTTGATCATTGTGGCCCGGTGGTAGCGCTCGTGGGCCCAGACCACGGGGAGCCGGTCCAGATGGAGTTCCCCGGCCCGGGTCGGCCGGATGATGTCGACGGCCAGGCGGATCCCGTCGCGCATCGTGATGTAGCGGGACTCTCGCGCCGACCCGTCGTACGAGGCCTCGGAATAGCCCTGGTACACGCCGAGGCGGGAGACCCGATCCTGGCCCGCCACGGGAACCGCCAAGATGGTCGTGGCGCAGAGTAGCGAGGCCAGCGGCAACCATGAGGTGAAACGCATGCCAATCCTCCTCGTTCAGTCGGCCGACGACGCCAGGCGAGCCGTGGCCGCCGCCACCCGCGTCGAAAGCGTGGCGACGGCGATCAGCGCGATTCCGGCCACCCCGGCCACCAGGATGAAATGGGCGCCATACCCGAACCGGTGGGCCATGAAGGCCGCCCCGGTCGCTCCCAGTACCGCCATCAGGGAAAACATGCTGGAGATCGCGGTGAAATCGGTCGCCACCTGCGCCGGCGAGCACCAGTTCATCACGTTGGCGTAGAAGACCGCGAAGATCGCGGACATCGCGAAGTTGACCGCCCCCACCATCGTGGCGAGCGGCAGGAGCGCGGTCACTTGGGCTGACGCCAGCGCCGCGGCGAGCAGCGCCACGGCCAGCGCCATGCCGACGGTGGCGAGATACGCCCGCTGGAACCCCAGCCAATTGACGGAAGCGCCGGCCATCAGGGCCCCCACGATGCCGGCCCCCGTGCCGAGCACCCCCTGGAGCGCACCAACCTGGGCCAGCGACAGTCCGGCGTCCACCAGGAACGGCCCGACGATCGGCCCGAGCATGAAATGGACGAGACCGGTGAGCAGGGCCAGCAACAGCGTGAACGGCGTTTCGGGCCGCCGGAAGAATCCGCTCAGGCTGGCCGGCCGGACCCGGGTGTCGACCGCGGCAGGCGGCGGCGGTTCGCGGCGGAGCAGTCCCGGTGCGGCAATCACCGGGATCAACAGCCCGATCATCGCGAGCGCCGCCGACCAGCCCAGCCGTTCGATCATCACCAGCGAAAGCCCCCGCCCGACCAGGCCTCCGCAGGCGAGCCCCGCCGATTGGAGCCCGTTGCCCAGTCCTCGTTCGGCCGGTGCGAGCAACTCGACCGTGTACGCATCGGTCGCGATGTCCATGTTGGCGCCCGACAGGGCGATCAGGAAGAACGCCACCGCGGCACCGGTGACGCTCTGCTGTGGCGAGACCCGCGACAGAATCAGGAACGAGAGGCCGAGGCACAGCGTGGCCGGTATCAGCCAGCTGCGGCGCCGGCCGATCGACGGACGCCAGTGCCGGTCGGCGAGTGGTGCCCAGAGGAATTTGATCGAATAGAGGATGACTGGCAGGTAGGCCACCCAGAGCAGATTCAGCGGCATTCCGTACTTCCGGAGCACGCTTGGCACCCCGAGCACCAGGAACGTGGTGGCGACACCCTGCGAGAGATAGAGGCTGAAGACCAGGGCGAACTTGCCCAGGCTCTGCCGGCCCAGCGGAAGTGAACTCACGGCAGCGATTGAAACGGATCGGCGATGCGGGGCCAGTAGTTTGGACTCCGTACCCGATAGGGAATGGCCGCGAAGTCGAGCGTCTGGGCGCCCGGTGTCCGGAGGATTCGAGTCATGCGGGCTATCCCGCGGAACCCCTCTTCGCCGTGCCGCCACATCTTGCCGACCACCGCGCGCTTCCGGCTCAGATCGATCCCGAAATCGGTCAGCACGTTGGGCCGGAGCGTCCCGTGCCGCAACGAATGGAGCACCAGGTCCAGTCCGTTGGCGGCGCTCACCCAGACGGCGGCCCCAAGGCGGAAGCGGCCCAGCGGCCCCATCGAGTCCTGCCACAGGTCCGGGATCAGCGTGCGGATCGTGACCGCGAGGTCGACCGGGGCCCCCGCTTCCGGGCCGGACTTGCCCCCGATCCGGAGCGTCAGTCGTTCGCCCTCGCCGGCGGCGTGACAGATGTCCACGCTCATCGGGTCCCAGATCGGGCCGAAAGCCACGTCGGGGATCCCTCGTTCGACCACTTTGGCGAGGACATGGGTCCCGTCGCCAGCGCTCCCACCCAGATGGTTGTCGCCCTGCTCGCAGAGGACGATCGGGCCTTCGGCGCTCGAAGCGACCAGGTCCAGCGCTTCATCGGCGGTACAATCCCCGTGTTCGGTGACCTGGACTCGGAGCGTGAAAAACTCCTGCGCCAGCGTATTCGCCAGGTGGCGTGCCCGGGTCGGGTCGCCGTCGGCCACCACGAGCACCCGGGTACCCACTTCCGGGACGTCCGCCCAGGGGTATCCGTGAACCAGTGACACCGAGAGAATGCCGGGCTCCTGCTCGGCTGCGATCATCCGGCGAACGAACCCGGCCATCGGCTCGGGGGTGGTGGGATAGGCGCCGATCATCCGGCAGTCGGCGATGGCGGATACCGGTCTGATCCGGCCCAGTCGCGCCGCGACCACGAGGTCCAGCACTTCCCGGGCCCGCTCGGGGACGTCCACATGGGGCCAGTACTTCATCAGGGCGATCACCGTCGCATGACGCACCATCCGTTCGGTCAGATGGCAATGGCAGTCGAGCGAAACGCCGATCGGCGTGTCGGGGCCAACAACGGCCCGGCACCGCTCGATCAGATCGCCCTCGGGGTCGGGGAAGCCGTCGGCCACCATGGCGCCATGCAGATCGAGCAGCACGGCGTCCACGTCGCCTGCCGCCCGCAGGTCGCGGAGCAATTCGTCCCGCATCGCCTCGTAGGCGCCGCGGGTCGTCGGGCCACTCGGCATCGCCCAGGCGAGCAGCCCGGGGACGACGGTCCACCCCGCATCGCGGACCAGGCGTCGCCACGGCCTCGCGGCCGACAGGACCCAGCCGACCGTGTCGTCGTCGGCCCAGTCCCGGTGGATCCGGAAATCGCGGAGCGGAGTCGGGTAAGAGACGAACCCGTTCGACTCGGTTGCGATCCCGGCGATGAAGATCCGCATCAGTGGATCGGCACCACCGGCAGCACGATCCGCGAGGGATGGGCCTGGTCCCGATAGATCGACACCCTGGCCGGCAGATTCGGGTGGACCGCCATGTGGGTGTTCCGGTCCGCGCCCTGCACGGTCACCCGGATCCGGTGGCCGGCCTTGAACCGCTTGGCGGTCGGGAAGAGATCGAACACGAGTTCGGCCGGCTCGTTGGGGAGCGGCGCGACGTCCGTCTGGTAACTGCGCGGCCACGGCAGGCCGAAATTCTCGAACGGCGCCGGCGCCAGCTTCCGGTGGGAGGCGCGGAGCACCCCCTCGGTCACGTAGGTCGAACGTCCGGTCGAGTCGACGTCTTCGAGGTAGGCCATCGCGTCCACATCCCGGGACGTGGAGGTGACCCAGAGGTGGATGATGGGATGCCCGATGACCTCGACCGGGGTCGCCAGCGGGGCGGTCGAGAAGGTAAATCCCTTGGCGTCGTTAGGCGCCAGGTCGGGGTAGCCGATCGGCCCGCCGTACGTAGCGGCCCAGCGGTTGCCGGCGCCGAGGGTCGCAGTGGTGTCGATCACCCGGGTGTCCTGCGCCTTGGCTTCGGTGGCCGCTCCGGCCAGGAGTTGCCCGTCGTTCACCGACGCCACACTCCCCGACTTGCCCTCCCGGAAGTAGTAGACCGTCGCCGTGGCTTCGGGCAGCGGCCAGGTGGTGGCGGTCCGCCACTCCGAGCCGGCCGGGGCGTCGATCACGTAGTACCGGATCGGCGGCTCCCGCTCGATGCCGTTGTCCACGCCCTTGAGCCAGTGGTCGAACCAGCGGAGCCGCTCCACATCAAGGTTGAATCCTTCGTTCCCGCCATGGAACCAGGGGCCGACCACCAGCTTCTGGGTCACCTTGAGATTCCGGAACCAGAGGAACGCATCACGCGGGAAGGCGTCGAACCATCCGGCGAGGCCATAGATCGGGATATGAGAGTTGTTGATCTGCTCGAGATAGGTCGCGGGACCGCGCTCGGCGTGGATCGGGGCGCCGGAGACCGGGTCCTTGCTGTCCCGAAACGGTACCCCCTTCCACATCGTGAACATGTCCCGGTTCGCGGCGTGGCCCGCGATGGCCGAGTCCCGGAGCGCCATGCCGTCCGGCCCGTCCACCGGCGCCACGCCACCGAAGGTCAAGGGTCCCCAGGTGAACTTGGCGGCATTGTCGAGGTTGTGGGTCAGGAACTGCCACTTGGTGAAGAAATCGTCCCGGAACACCCCACCCGGGTAGATCATCGGATACCACTCGAAGACGTACATCTCCGGGAAGATCGCCTTCAGGTGCGGTGGCGCCTGGCTGGCGGCGAAAAGCTGTGTGATCCCCAGGTACGACCGACCCGTCATGCCGACCGCGCCGGTCGACCATGGCTGGGTCGCGAGCCACTCGGTGACTTCGTAGGCGTCCTTCGTCTCGTCTGGAGCGAAGAAGCCCGGCTGGGTGCCGAACGAGGCCCCGCCCCCGCGGGTATCCACCGCCGCGACGACATAGCCGTTGTGCAGCAGCTGGTCGATGCCATGCCCGAATCCGCCGGCGTAGTCGACGATCGTGTCGCCCTTGAAGAAGGCCCGGTTGTAACGGTGGTGGGTCCAGACCACGGGCAGCTTGCCCTGATGCAGGGCGCCGCCTTTGGTTGGCCGGAGGATGTCTGCCGCGAGCCGGGTGCCGTCCCGCATCTTGATGTACTGGGACGTCCGCTGGTAGCCATCGTAGGCGGCGGTCGAGTATCCCTCGTACACGCCGGGGCCGGAGACGCGGTTGGCCGCCGGGGCGCCGGCGGAGCATGAGGCGGCGACGAACGCCGTGGCGAGAAGGAGCAGCGGGCGAGACATGGAACCTCCGTGGTTGAGACGATAGTACTCCGCCGGCGTGTTGCCCGCCACCGTCCGGCGGGGCCGGTCGCTTATCTTGGGGCATCGTGAATACGGCGCAGGCGGTTTCGTGACCATCAGGCAATCGGTCTGGACGGCGGGTGTGAGCCGCAGAGTGCTGGCCAACGGCCTCACCTCGCTGGTTCATCCGGATCCGGCCGCTCCCGCGGTCGGCGTGGTAATCCATGTGAAGGCCGGCTTCTTTGACGAGCCGGATCGATGGCAGGGGATCAGCCACGTCCTCGAGCACATGTTCTTCAAAGGCACCCCGAGCCGAGGCGTCGGCCAGATCGCGGCCGAAACCAAAGGCCTCGGCGGGTATCTCAACGCGTCCACCAGCTATGACTGGACCAGCTACTTCGTGGTCCTGCCCGCCGCGGGGTTCCGCGCCGCCCTCGGCATTCAGGCCGACGCCCTCCGGAACGCCTCGATCGATGGTGACGAACTCGCCCGCGAGCTCAAGGTGATCATCGAGGAAGCCCGGCGGAAACTCGACAACCCTGGTTCGGTAGCCCACGAGACCCTGAACGAGGTCCTGTTCGACCGTCACCGGATCCGTCGGTGGCGGATCGGCTACGCCGAGCAGCTGGCCGGCTTCACTCATGACGACGTGGCGGGCTACTACCACAGTCGCTACGTGCCGTCCCGGGTCATCGTCTCGGTCGCCGGAGCGGTGGAGGCCGAGGCTGCCCACGCCGCGATCGAGGAGTTGTTCGGGGACTGGCCGGTCGCCACCCCCGGCATCGATCCGTCGCCCGCCGAACCGTGGCGCGACGGGCCTCCGCGGCTCCGGGTTCTTCATGGCGACGTCAAGCAGGCGGACCTGGCCATCGGCTGGCGGGGCGTGGCCGAGTCGGATCCGGTTGCCGAGGACCTCGATCTCGCCGCCATGATCCTGTCGTCCGGGCGCGGGAGCTGGTTTTATCGCGGCCTCCGCGAACCCGGTCTCACCATCTCGGCCGGGGCCTACAACTATTCCCCTGGCGAGGTTGGCGTCTTCTCACTGGCCCTCGATGTCGAGCCGGCCAACCTCGATCCCGCGGTCCGGACCGCGGCGGGACTGGTCGCCCGGCTTCGGGATCAGGGCCCGACGACCGCCGATCTCGAACGGGTCAAGACGCTGCTGGCATCGCAGATGGCCCGCCGGTTCGAATCAGTGGAGGGCCGGGCCTCGGCGTTCGCCTTTGCGGAAGCGTTAGGCGGGTTCGAGCGGATCGATCGCGAGTTCCGGAACCTGATGGCCGCCGAACCCGGCCGGATCCGGGACGCCGCGATCCGGTACCTCGACCCTGGAACCATCGGCGGCGTCTTTTATCTGCCCGACGGGATCGAGACCGGGTGGACCGCGGAACGCCTCGCGGACGCATTCCGGGTTCCAGGGACGGCCCCGGTGGTTCCCGTTCCACTGTCGCCGCCTGCCGGCGCCATCCCCACGCCGACCCGCAGCCGACCGCGCGACGGGATTCACCACGTGGCCCTGCCCGGCGTGGATCTCCTGATCCGGCCCAAACGCGGCGTTCCGCTGGCGGCGGTGGGCGTCTATCGGAGCCGCCGGGTGAAAGAGAACCCGTCGGAGGCCGGTGTCGGGTCCTTGGCCGTGCGATCGAGCGTCCGCGGCGCCGGCGGATACGACTCATCGGCGCTCGCCGATCTCTTCGAATCGTTGGGGGGAACCCTGAGCGCCTCGGTGGCCGCGGACTCGTTTGGGTTCGGGGCCCATGTGCTGGCGGACCGCTGGCGTGACGCCGCCATCCTGCTCGACCTCGTGAGCCGCCGGCCCGCGTTCGATCCAGTCACCGTGGCGCGAGAACGGAGTACCCTCCGTAGTGAAGTCGTCCAGGCCGCCGACGACATGTTCCGCCGCCCGGTCGAGTTGGCGCTGGTCGCGGCGTTCGGCGGCCAGGGCTACGGCCTGCCGGTGAAAGGCACCATCGAGTCGGTCGACCGGCTCGACGTCGAGGCGGCCGCTCGCTGGCATGCCGAGGAGATGGCAGGCGGCCGGACCACGGTGATCGCCGTGGGAGACCTCGATCCGGCCCAGGCGGCGGATGGGCTGGCCGGCATCTTCACTGGAGGCCCGGATCGGGCCCGGGCGCCGGCGCCGTTTCCCCCCACGTGGCGGCGGGTCGAAGCGATGCTGACCGAGCACCGCCAGAAATCCCAGACTGGGCTGGCCATGCTTTTCCCGGGTCCGGCTCGGCAGGACCCCGATCGCTTTGCGGCCGAGGTCCTGTCGGCCGTCGCCAGCGGCCTGGGTGGGCGGCTGTTCCATGTTCTCCGTGATCAGCGATCCCTCGCTTATACAGTCATGATGTCGAGCTGGCAGCGGGCCCGGGCCGGCGCCATCGTGACGTACATCGCCACGTCGCCCGACCGGGAGGAGGAGGCCCGGTCGGCGATGCTTGCGGAACTGGCCCGGTTCGGGACCGAGCTGGTCTCGATCGACGAGTTCGAACGGGCTGTCAACTATCTGGCCGGGCAGGCCCTGGTGCAGCGGCAGACCGCCGGCGCGATCATGGGCGAAATTGCCGATGCCTGGCTCGTGGGGGGCGGCCTCGACGATCTTGCGGATCCCGCAGCCGGATATCGGGCCGTCACCCGCGAGGGGGTGCTGGAGGTGGCGGCGCGCTGCCTCGTAGCCGATGCCCGGGCCGAAGGCGTGGTCCGGGGCACGGCGGGAGATCGGGCAGGGCTGTGATGACCGGCGCCGACCCGGCGACCCGGCCGCTCGGTCGGTGGGTGGTGGCGGACCTCCTGACGGGGGCCCGGATCCCGCTTGCGGCGGCGTTTGTGCTGGCGCCGACCAGCGGACTCCGGATCGGCATCTTATGGGCCGCCGGGATCAGCGATTTCGTGGACGGCTGGGTCGCCCGCCGGTGGGGGAGTTCGCGGCTGGGGCCCTTCCTCGACCCCGTGGCCGACAAGCTGTTCATCGCAGCCGCGTTCGGGGTCGTGCTGTTCAGCGGCGCATTGCACTGGTGGGAGATCGTCCTCGTGCTGGCGCGGGACATTGCCGCCACGGTCGCCTTTCTGCTCACCATCGTCTTCATCCGTGCCTCGGCCATTCCCGCCCGGGTGGCGGGCAAGATTGTCACGATCGGCCAGCTCCTGGTGCTACTGGCCTTCCTGATCGATTCGCCCTTGTTTCGGCCCCTCGTGTGGCTGACCGGGGTGGTGGCCGTGTATGCGATTGTCGATTACGTATTGGTGGCCCGGCAGCAGCACCGGGCCCTTTGAGAACCAGCCAGACAGGACAAAATCATGGGTGACTTACGTGTCGTCGAGGTCGAGTGGGAAGGTGGCATGCGGTTCCGGGGGGGCGCGCCGGACGGCCCCAAGGCGCTGGTGGATGCCGGCCCTACCCGGGAAGGGCCGGGCCCCATGCTGATGCTGCTCGTGGCCTGTGCCGGCTGTGCCGGAGCCGATGTGGTGAGCATTCTGGAGAAGGCCCAGGTGAAGCTCCGGAAGTACCACACCGAGGTGAGGGGTACCCGGGCGGACGAACATCCCAAGCGCTACACCGCAATGCATGTTGTGTTTACGCTGGCCGGTGACGGCCTGGACGAGAGCAAGGCCCGGCGGGCGATCGACCTGTCGTTGACCAAGTACTGTTCGGTGGTGAAGTCGCTGGCCGCCGACCTGGTCGTAACCTACGACCTGGTGCTCGAACCCTGACGGCAAAACGGCCGCCCCTGTTCTGGGGGCGGCCGCCTTTCCTCCGATCTCGGATGCCTTATTCGGCGGCCGAGTTCGCCACTTCCACCTTGCGCGACACCGGCCGGCAGAACCGCTCGCCGAGCGTCCGGACCTGGTTCAGCATCTCCTCGTCGAGGTCAGGGTACCGCTCGCCGAGGTACTGGACGGTGTCATCCATCCATTCCTTCTGCTGATCGGGCTCAGCCTCGGTTACGCCGCACCGGAGGATGTGGCCGAACAGTTCGTCACGGGCCTGATCGATGAGGGATGGTGCCGTTGTCGTGCTTTTCGTGAAGGGCTTTCTCTGCTTTGCCATTGACCGTCCTTGGGGGGTTGGGGCGGGAACGACCCGCGCCCGTTCTTCATGCTCAAGAGCCACGCAAATATACACTTGCGTCCCACCTTCGGCCAAGGGTGGGGGGCATACGTCCGGGGGGCCTACCCATTACATTTGCGGGTCGCTGAACCGGGGGTCGGGCGGCCCCACCCATGGCAGATCATGAAGAGGTATACGGCAGGGACCGGATCCAGCGCCTGGTGGCGATGCTCCGGGACCTGGCCGAGCGGATTGAGGACCTGGATGAGCGGGGTGAATTGCTCGACCGGGTGCCCGAACTCCAGAAACGCCTCGGTGAACTCCGCTCCGAGTTGTTCCATTATGAAGTCCGTTCGACGTACGACACGCCGGAGATCGCCGAAAGCCGGCGGATCATCGAACAAGCCGACCAGGTGTCCGATTTTCTGACCCCCAACCCCGAGGACGAGGAACCATGGCGTCGCCCTCCCGAGTAGCCCCCCGTCATCCCGAATCCGGTGCCTCGTCCAACCGGTTTTTCCTGATGCTGGGGACCCTGGCGGTCGCCGGCGCGGCGGTACTGGCCGTTCTGGTGCTCAAGCCCAAAGACGAAAGCATCCCGGCCAACGTGACCGTCCTGGCCGCCGACACGGCCGGATTCCGGGGCTATCTGGTCGGGTCGCCGACGGCACCATTGGAGGTCACCGAGTACGCCGACTTCCAGTGCCCTGCCTGCGGCAGTTTCGACGTCATGCAGTGGGATGTCGTCAAGCGCCAGCTCGTCGATTCCGGCCTGGTACGGTGGCGCTATCGCGATTTCCCGCTGGACCAGGTCCATCGCCACGCCCGGGTGGCCGCCCACTCGGCGGCCTGCGCCAACGACCAGGGCAAGTTTTGGGAGTTCAAGGCGCTCGTTTACCAGCGCCAGGGCGACTGGTCGATCAAGTCGTCGGCGGGCGGGATGTTCCACGACATGGCTCGCGAGGCCGGGCTCGATCCGGCCAAGTTCGACACCTGCATGGACTCGAAGAAGTACGCCGGCCGGATCGAGGCCAGCCTCCAGGAGGGCATGAAGCTCGGGGTGCCTTCGACCCCGACATTCTTGATTGACGGCCGGCTCTATCCGGGAGCGTTCTCGTCCGACAGCCTGGCATCGCTGGTTCGTTCCATCGCGGCCCGGCAGGCGTCGGCCAAGCAGCCTAAATGAACCGACGGCAGGCCATCGCCCTCCTGGCACTGGCCGGATTGTTCATCTCGATCTACCTGTACCTGTACAAGATCGGGAAGATCGGGACCATCGCCTGCGGGACCGGGGGGTGTGAGACCGTTCAGCTCTCTCCCCTCAGCCGATTCCTCGGGGTCGAAGTCGCCCTGATCGGCATCGGGGGCTATCTGGTACTGCTCGTTCTGGCGGCGCTGGCCTCCGCACCCCGGTTTGCGGTGGCGGTATGGCCGATCCGCTGGCTCGCCATCCTTTCCGGCGGGGCCTTCGCCTTCACGCTCTACCTCAAGTCACTCGAACTCTTCGTGATCCACGCGATCTGTCGCTGGTGCGTCGCCTCGGCGGTCATCATCACGGCCATCTTCTGGCTCGCGGTCAAGGAGTGGCGAGCGGAGCGGATGCCCGGATGAAAGGTCCGGGCCAGGAACGAACGGGCAAGGCCCTGGTTGGACTGACGCTCGCGGCGTTGGGCGTGGTCTATGGTGATATCGGCACCTCGCCACTTTACGCGCTCAAGGAATGTTTCGCGCCCGAGTATGGTCTGGCGCCGAGCCCCGAGAACGTTATCGGCGTCCTGTCGCTGATCCTCTGGTCGCTGATGTTCGTGGTGACCTACAAGTACATCACCGTCATGCTCCGGGCCGACAACCGGGGCGAGGGCGGCATCCTCGCGTTGTTGGCCCTGGTGCGGACCAATGGCGGGAGCGCAACGCTCCGCCGGAACCTGGTGATGCTGGCTCTGTTCGGGGCCGCCCTCCTGTACGGAGACGGTGTCATAACGCCTCCTGTCTCGGTGCTCGGCGCTCTGGAAGGTGTCCAGGTGGCCGCGCCCGCCTTCGGGACCGTCGAGGTGATTGTCCCTCTGGCCTTCGTGATCCTGCTCGCGCTCTTCTCCCTCCAGCGGTTCGGGACTGATCGGGTCGGCAAGAGTTTCGCGCCGATCATGGTGGTCTGGTTCGTTTCGATCTCGATCTGGGGTGTTCTGGGCATCATGAAGAATCCGGTCGTGCTGAAGGCGATCAACCCGTGGTACGGGATCGACTTCTTCATCCGCGATGGGCTGCTCGGCTTCCTGATCCTCGGTGCGGTGGTGCTGGTCCTGACCGGCGGTGAGGCCCTTTACGCGGACATGGGCCATTTCGGCCCCCGGCCGATCCGGATCGCCTGGCTCAGCCTGGTGCTCCCATCGCTGATGATCAACTACTTCGGCCAGGGAGCGCTCCTGCTATCCCGGCCGGAAGCGGTCTCGAACCCGTTCTATGAACTGGTACCGAGGGTCTTCCTCTATCCGATGATCGTGATAGCGACCCTGGCCGCCATTACGGCGTCGCAGGCGTTGATCTCGGGTTGCTTCTCACTCACCAGGCAGGCCGTCCAGTTGGGGTATTGCCCCCGCGTCACCATCGTCCACACGTCCGCCAAGGAGGAGGGGCAGATCTACGTCCCGGCGGTCAACTGGGGCCTGATGGTGCTCTGCCTCGCCTGCGTGGTTGGCTTCCAGAGTTCGGCCCGGCTCACGGCGGCCTATGGCATCGCGGTCACCGGCACAATGTCGATCACGACGGTGCTGTTCGCCCATGTGGCCCGCTTCCGGTGGCAGTGGCCGGTTTGGCGGGTGGCCGTGGTGACCGGCATGTTCCTGATCGTGGACCTCGCCTTCTTCAGCGCCAACCTGGTCAAGGTTGCTCACGGCGGCTGGTTCCCGCTGGCCCTCGCGTTCGGTGTCTTCGTGTTGATGACCACGTGGAAGGTGGGCCGGCGCATCGTCTCCGAGGTGACGCGGAGCCCGCTCACCATCGACGAATTCGTCCGGAGCTTCGGCAAGAGTTCAACCCACCGGATTCCCGGTGTTGCCGTCTTCATGAACTCGGACCCGGTCGGCGTTCCGTCGATTCTGCTGCATCACCTGAAGCACAACGCGGTGCTCAAGGAGACGGTGATCTTCCTGTCGGTCCGAAGCGAGGAGGTGCCGGCGGTGGATGGGTCAGAACGGTTCGAGTACGAAGGCTTCGGCCAGGGGTTCCATCGGGTCGTGGTGCGGTATGGGTTCATGGAAACCCCGGACATCCCGGCGATCTTTCCGTCGCTGGCCCGGTTCGGCCTGGTCGTGGCGGCGGGGCAGGTGTCCTACTTCCTCGGTCGGGAGACCCTGCTGCCGACCGGACGTCAGCGCCTCTCGGGCTGGCGGAAACGGGTCTTCATTGTCATGGCACGGAACGCCCAGAGCGCCACCGCCTTCTTCAATCTGCCGCCCAACCGAGTGGTCGAGATGGGCGCTCAGATCCAGATCTAGGCCGGGCTCCTCTTCAGGCGGTGGGCGTATTTCTGCCGCAGTTTGGCCAGCTTCGGTCCGATATTGAAGGCGCAGTACGGCTGGTTGGGGTTCTTCCGGAAGTACTCCTGATGATATGACTCCGCTGGATAGAAGGGGCCGGCCGGCTCGATCGTGGTGACGATCGGGTCGCCGAATACCCGGTCCCGCGTCAGGTCCGCGATCACCGCTTCCGCGGTGGCCCGCTGGGCCTGGTCGTGCGGGAAGATCGCTGATCGGTACTGGGTGCCGCGGTCGGCTCCCTGGCGGTTCAGCGTGGTCGGGTCGTGAAAGGCGAAAAAGATCTCGAGCAGGTCCCGGTAGGAAATCACCGCCGGATCGAACTCGACCTCGATCGCCTCGGCGTGGCCGGTGGTGCCCGTGCAAATCTGTTCGTAGGTCGGCCTGGCGGTCTTCCCGCCGATATAGCCTGATACGACTTTCGAGACGCCCTTCAGGTCCTGGAAGACGGGTTCGACGCACCAGAAGCAGCCGCCGGCCATCGTTGCTTTGTCGTGTGGCATCGGGATCATCCTTCCTCGGACTCGTACTGGTCCTTGAGCCTGGCCACCACCGCCGGGTCGGCCAGCGTGGTGGTATCGCCTAACGTCCGGCCCTCGGCGATGTCCTTGAGGAGCCGCCGCATGATCTTGCCGCTCCGGGTCTTCGGGACGTCCGCCACGAAGAAGATGTCGTCCGGCTTCGCGATGGCCCCGATCTTCCTGGCGACATGGTCCTTGAGGTCGTCCTTGAGCTGGGCGGTGGGACGGTTCCCCTCCTTCAGGATCACGAAGGCCGCCAGCGCCTGGCCCTTCAGCTCGTGGGCCTTGCCCACGACAGCCGCCTCGGCCACCGACGGATGATCGACCAGGGCACTCTCGACCTCCATCGTGCCGATCCGGTGGCCGGCCACGTTCAGGACGTCGTCCACGCGGCCGAGCACCCACCAGTAGCCGTCGTCGTCCACCTTGGCGCCGTCCCCGGCGAAGTACCGGCCCGGGAACCGGCTCCAGTAGGTCTCCTGGTATCGGGCGTCGTCGCCGTAGATGGTTCGGAGCATCGACGGCCAGGGCTCGGTCAGCGCCAGGAAGCCGCCGCCCTTCTCGACTGCCGCGCCTTTGGTATCCAGCAGCACCACCGAGACGCCGGGCAGCGGGTGCGTGGCCGAGCCGGGCTTCGTAGTGGTGACGCCGGGGAGCGGCGAGATCATGATCGCGCCGGTTTCGGTCTGCCACCATGTGTCGACGATCGGACAGCGCCCGCCCCCGATATGGGTCTGGTACCAGATCCAGGCCTCGGGGTTGATCGGCTCGCCGACCGAACCCAGGAGTCGGATCGTCGAGAGGTCGTGCCGGGCCGGGTGGTCGGTGCCCCACTTCATGAACGCGCGGATCGCGGTCGGCGCAGTATAGAAGACGGTGACGCCGTAGCGGGCCGCGATCTCCCACATCCGGTCTCGACTGGGCCAGTCGGGGGCCCCTTCGTACATCAGGACCGTCGCGCCGTTGGCGAGCGGGCCGTACACCACGTAGGAGTGGCCCGTCACCCAGCCGATATCGGCGGTGCACCAAAAGACGTCCTCGTCCTTCAAGTCGAACACCCAGCGCGTAGTCGCGGCAACCTGGGTGAGGTAGCCGCCGGTGGTATGGACGATCCCCTTCGGCTTGCCCGTCGTGCCGGACGTATAAAGTATGAAAAGCAGGTCTTCCGCCTCCATCGGCTCGGGCTCGCATCGGGCCGAGGCGGCCCGAAGCAGGTCGTGCCACCAGAAATCCCGCCCCGGCTTCATCGTGGCGCCGGCCTCGGCGGAGGCGGTGCCGGCCAGCCGCTGGACGACCATCACGGTCTTGACTGACGCACATTCCTCCACCGCCAGGTCGACGTAGCGCTTGAGGGGGACGATCTGACCCCGGCGGTAGCCGCCGTCGGTCGTGATCACCGCCACCGCTTCCGCGTCGTTGATCCGGTCCCGCAGGGATTCGGACGAAAATCCGCCAAACACCACCGAATGGACGGCACCGATCCGGGTACAAGCCAGCATCGCGATCGCGGCTTCGGGAATCATCGGCATATAGATCGCCACCCGGTCGCCCTTCGTGATCCCGCGCTCCCTCAGGGCGTTGGCCGCCCGATTGACCTCACGGGCCAGATCCCAGTAGGTGAGCACTCGGCGGTCACCCGGCTCACCTTCCCATATCAGCGCCGCCTGGTTCCGACGGGGGCCGGTAAGGTGCCGGTCGAGGCAGTTGGCCGAGACGTTGAGCTTGCCGCCGAGGAACCACTTGGCATGGGGTGCCTTCCACTGAAGGGTGGTGTGCCACGGTTCCATCCATGTGAGCCGCCGCGCCTGCTCGGCCCAGAATCCGATCCGGTCGGTCCGGGCTGCCTGGTAGAGGTCGGCGCCCGCATTGGCGGCGGCGGTGAACGCGGGGTCGGGCGGGAACCGCCGCTGTTCGTCGAGCAGAGTGGCGAGCTGGTCGGACATGGGTCTCGTTTGGCGTTCGGGTGAGCACGACTGGTCAAAGTCTATCGTGGCACGCGCGGCTCTGGCAAACCGGGTGCTGCAGAATGTTGCCGGACCCGGTGCAGCATTGGGCGCGAAACGCTTCCCAAGTCTATGGCATATCGTGATTTGCAATCCAAGAGACTCCAAGCGGAGTGCGATGTTGTGTTGGTGCCATGTCTTCGACCTTTGGCGGGTAAGTCGTTTCGGTCGCACTGCTTACCGTGGAACACCGAGTGGCACCCGACTCGCAATTTCTTCACGCAACGTTCAACGTGGGGTTCGACTCGATGGCCGCGACCGAAGCAAACACCCGTGTGGTTCACGTGCCCGAAGTGCTCGGGCTCGATACCCGCGGTGCGTTTCGCGACGGAGCAGTGGAGGTCCTGAGTCTGCTGCCAGAGGGGGACGGCGTCCTCCTGATCGACTTCGCCGGTACCCGGCGGATCGACTCGGCCGGGCTCGGCGCCCTGATGCTGGTGCAGCGGAAGGCTGCGGAACGGCAGCAGCGGGTGGTTCTCCGCAACCTCCGCGATGAATTCCGGTTCCTGCTGGTCCTGACCAAGCTCGACGACCTGTTCGAGATCGAAGCAGGCAAATAACCACCGCAGTATATTGGGCGGCATCGTTTCGATGCCCTCACCTTCCGCGTCTCCCATCCACCACCTGCTCGCGATCGACGATGTGTCGAGGCGCTTCGGTGTGCGCACTGTCGTCAATCGGGTCACCCTCACGGTGGAGCCAGGCGAGATCCACCTGATCGTCGGGCCGAACGGCTCCGGCAAATCGACCTTGGCCCGACTCGGGGTCGGCCTGCTCCGCCCGCACCACGGCCGGGTCCGGATCGATGGGTCTGACCCTCGGGCGGTCGAGGCGGTCCGGGCCAGGATCGGCTATCTCGGGCACGAATCCCAACTCTACGACGATCTCTCACCGCTCGAGAACCTTCGTTTCGCGGCCCGGCTGCACGGTCTCGACGACCCGGACCGGGCCGCGCGGACCGCGCTCGACCTGGTTGGGGTCCCGGCCGATCGGCCGATCAAGGTCCGGCGCCTCTCCCGCGGCTTCGTTCAACGGGTGGCCCTGGCCCGAAGCCTGGTCCATCGGCCGGCGCTGCTGGTCTGGGACGAGCCGCTTACCGGGCTCGACGCCGGTTCCGTCGGGCGGGTGATCGACTTGATCGCGGCGGAGCAGGGGCGGGGCACGGCGGTGATGGTGATCTCGCATGACCTGCCCGAACTGTGGCGCCTCCGGGCCCAGGTGCATGTCATCCGCGACGGGGAAGTGGCCCACAGCTCGGATACGTCGATTGATCTGGGACTGTTCCGCGACCGGCACGGGGTGCTGATCTCATGAGCCCCTTCCGCGCGACCCTCGCCATTGCGGCCA
>JANMXA010000264.1:0-1657 GCA_031394255.1 Gemmatimonadota bacterium | reverse complement strand
TCGAGCGCCTCCCGCACCATCCCGTACGTGGCCCACTCGGTCCGCCCCGCGAGTAGCGCCGGATCGATGGTCCGGGCTGCCGCGTACATCGCATCCCAACGGGCGTGCACGGCCTGGATCCCGGCGGGCGAGTTGTCGCGGATGGCGCTGTGGTTGCCCTTGGTCAGCCCGGCCTCGGTGCCGAACTCGGGCTCGAGCTCGAGGCGGGCGGCAAACATCGCGTCGGCCAGGGAATCGACCCGGGCCGCGGGCGCGGCGGAGGCATCGGGCGTTTTCGAGGCGGGACGGGTGCAGGCGCCGAGTGCAACAAGGAAGAGGGCAATCGGGGCCCGGGAGGTTCGAGAAACCATGGTGCGGGTTGTTATCCGGCCCTCCTGGTCCTGGCTTCGAATGGAACGCTGCCGGCCTCGGAGCGAGGAAGGTCGAACTTCCGGCTGGCATGGTCGATGTCGATACCGACCAGCGAGCCACCATCGTCCAGGTCGAGGACGATCCCCGGCAGTACCTCTCGCGAATTCATGCTCGGGCGGTCGGCCAGGTCGATGTACAGCGAATCCGTATCGGCTCCAGAAAAATCGCGGTCGGGAAACGCATTGTGGACGGTTCCATCGTCCAGCGTCACGACCCGGAGATAGCGGCCCATGGCGGGAATATAGCCCCACCACCTGACTCGGCCGTCGGACTGTCGGTCGCGCCGGTTGCTCGACCGGGTGACGGCCCAAGCGGCCAACCCCGGCGGACATCGAGTTGCGTCTATCCCGCGGTCGAGCGTACCCTCATGGTCGGCCCCCCGCCCGAGTCCCTCGAGGAGATCTCATGCCAGGCGTCTCATCGAACGGTGGCGGAATGACCCCGCTCACTCGTCCCTGAGCGCCACCAGCGGATCCACCTTGGCCGCTCTCCTGGCCGGAAACCACCCCGCCACCAGCGCCACGCCCAGCATCACCGCCGCAATCACCACCAGCACCGTCGGATCCCCCGGCTCGACACCATGCAGCAGACTCGCGATCGGCCGCGTGGCCACCGCCGCCACCGGCACCCCGATCCCAAGCCCCACCAGCGCCAGCACCGCGGTGTCCTTCAACACCATCGCCCGGATCGCGCCGCCGCCCGCACCGAGCGCCCCGCGGATCCCGATCTCGCGAGTCCGCCGGCTCACCGCATACGACAGCACGCCGTGAATCCCGATCACCGCCAGCATCAATCCCACCAGCGCAAATCCGAGAATCTGCCAGGCGTTGGTGCGAATCCCGCCGAGCTGCTGGTCGGCGCGCTGACTGGTCGGCTGGGCGGACACGGGACGGTCAGGCACCAGGCGCGCCAGCAATTGTTTGACGGGTGACAGCAGCGCCGGAGGGCTTCCGGCCGCGCGGATCAGGAAGGTTGGGAACGCCGACGGCGCCTGCGCGAGTGGCCGATAGAGCTCGGGACCCCCGGTGGCCAGCAGGAGATTCCCCTGGGCCGCCTTGTTGTCCCGCACCACGCCCACCACCTCGAGCCGGATCGGGAGGCCCGGGGCGGTGTCCACCTGCACCCCCTGCCCGATCGGATCCTTGCCGGGCCACCAGTGCCGCGCCGCCCACTGATTCACGATGGCGACGGGTTGGCCCGCCTCGAGGTCTTGCCCCGAAAAGTCCCGGCCCCGCGCCACCGCCAC
>JANMXA010000263.1:0-4392 GCA_031394255.1 Gemmatimonadota bacterium | reverse complement strand
GAGCCCCCGGGCCTTCGCCGATCTTACCAACTTCGCCCACGCCCGGTTCCATCCCGGCATGCCGGGCGGCGGCCACTCCTTCATCCAGTTCGAGGAATTCCGCGGGCTCGAATACGCCCCCAGCGGCAGCATCCCGGGCTTTTCATCGATGATGAAGGTCTATCCCGATGCCGACGTGGCCATTCTGGTGACGTTTCTCGGCGGGCAGCCTCCGGCGTTCGAAATGACCCTGTCCAATGTGGTGACCTCGCTCCAGCGGGTCGGCATGCGGGATGAGGCGAAGCCCGGCCTGAATGTCATGCGGGAACTCACCGACAAATTCGCGGACCAGTTCATCCCCGCCGGCCGGCCGCGGTCGAGCGAGGGCCCGGCTCCGCTCGCCGGGGCCTCGGCCGATCGGATCGGCGATTACCTCGGCACCTACATCATCGCGTCCAACCACAGCCGGAGTCTGATTGCCCGGGTGGCGGGCTGGGCCGGACTGGTCACGCTCGAACCGGCGCCCGGCGGCACGCTTCGGCTGGGCGGCTACGCCGAACTCGGCGAGTATCACCGCGTGGGTCCATTGGTCTATGAGAACCCCAAGGGTGATAGAATTGCACTGGCCGAGGGTCCGACTGGGATGTACCTGGCGATTGGCTTGAGTGGCGGCGTATTCAAGAAGACCAACGCCGTTGAATCGCCGGCCTGGTCAGTGTTCATGTTCATCTTCGCGTTTCCGGTATTGCTCACGGCGCTGGTCCAATTGCGAGCCGGCGCCCCGGACCCTGTCCGGCGGCTGGCTCGGGGGGCCCTGGTGGGATTGGTCCTGGTGCTGGCGGGGGTGCTGGCTGAGTGGGAATGGGGCGTCCGACTCGGCGTGGTCGAGGGGGCATGGCTGGCGCCTCTGATCTGGCGGCTGGCGCTGCATGCCGGCGTGGTTTGGCTGATCTGGACCGGGTTCCGGTTCGTTCGGACCGGCGGTGATGCCAGGCGATGGATCACCTCGGCACACGGCTTCCTGATTGCGATTGCGGGCTGGGCCGTCGCCGTGGCGATGGTGATGTGGCGGGCCGTGGGTGCGTTCCCTCCTCAGTTTTGGTGGTGAGACATTGTTCGGCTGTTGCGAGGGGTCGCGAGGCGTTATCGTACAGCATCGCACACCATATTCATGCCTGCATCGATTGAAGGCCTTCGGGCAGCCCTTGCGGGCCGCTATGACATCGAGCGCGAACTCGGACGCGGTGGCATGGCCACCGTGTTTCTTGCCCGCGATGTCCAGCACGACCGCCCGGTCGCGCTCAAGGTCCTCCATCCCGAGCTGGCCGCGGCCCTCGGCGCCGAGCGGTTCCAACGGGAGATCAAGCTCGCGGCCCGGCTCCAGCATCCGCACATTCTCAGCGTCTACGACTCGGGCGCCGGTGCCGATCGGCTCTGGTTTACCATGCCGTTCGTTGAGGGCGAGAGTCTCCGCGACCGGCTGACCCGGGAGCGCCAGTTGCCGGTGGACGATGCCATCCGGCTGACCCGCGAGGTGGCATTGGCGCTGGACTACGCCCATCGCCATCAGGTCCTCCATCGCGACATCAAGCCCGAGAACATCCTGCTCACCGACGGTCAGGCGCTGCTGGCGGACTTCGGAATCGCCCGGGCGCTGGGCGGGGTCGATGAGGGGCTGACCGGGACCGGCGTGGCCATCGGCACGCCGGGCTACATGAGCCCGGAGCAGGCCACGGGCGAACGGGGCCTCGATGCCCGTTCGGACATATACGCGCTCGGTTGCGTGCTGTACGAAATGCTGGCTGGTGAGCCGCCGTTCAGCGGACCTACGGCGCAGGCCGTGATCATGCGGATCGTGATGGAAACCCCGCGACTGCTCACAGGCATCCGATCCACGGTGACGCCGGCGTTGGCGGAGGTGGTGGGGAAGGCCATGGCCAAGGCGCCGGCCGACCGGTTTGCGACGGCCGCCGATTTTGCCCAGGCCCTGGCAGGGGTCGCCGGAACGACCACGTCACTGCGCGCGGTGGCGGCTCCGGTCCGAACGCGGCGGTGGGCCCTCGCGACGGTGGCGGTCGTGGTCGTGGCCTGCGGGCTCGGGTTCTGGGCCACGCGGTCGTCGCACGCGTCGGGCCCTCGTCGCATCGCCGTGCTTCCGTTCGAGAACGAAGGCGCCGCGGACGACGCCTATTTCGCGGCTGGGATCACCGATGAACTCCGGTCCAAGCTCTCGGCCGTACCGGGCCTCGAGGTGACGGCGCGGGGCAGCTCGAGCCAGTACCAGACGACGACCAAGTCGGTCAAGGAGATCGGGAAAGACCTCGACGTCGAATACATCCTCACCGGCACGGTCCGGTGGTCGAAGCCGCCGGGCGGAAAGAGCACCGTCCGGGTCTATCCGGAACTCGTCCACGTGTCGAGCGGCGCCAACAAATGGGGCCAGCCGTATCAGGCCGAGTTGTCGGACGTCTTCAAGGTGCAGAGCGACATCGCTGGCGAAGTGGTCCAGGCCCTCGATGTTGCCCTCGGCGCCTCGGCCGAGCAGCGTCTCGAGTCCCGTCCGACCAGGAACACCGACGCCCACGATGCCTTCCTCAAAGGCCATCAGGCCACCCAGGCCCTCGCCAATGTCGATCCCGGTCCGCTGCGACAAGGGATCGCGTTCTACGAACGGGCAGTGGCACTCGACAGCAGCTACGCCGAGGCATGGGCGGCTCTGGCGGTCGCCCGGATCGTGATCGAGCAGAGCAATCGCACCGTCCAGGGAACGGCGCTGGCTCGCGAGGCGGCCGAACGGGCGCTGGCCGCAGACCCCATCGGCGCCTTCGGCCACCTGGCCATGGGGTACTACCTCCGGGTCCTCGCCAAGGACTACGAAGGATCGTATCGGGAATTTCAGGCCGGGCTCAGGGCTGAGCCGAACAACGTGATGCTGCTGGCCCGCGCCTCGGCCACCGCCGAAGCCCTCGGCCACTGGGATGAAGGCCTGGCATATGCGAAGCAGGCGTACCGCCTCGACCCGCGCTCCGTCGCCTCGGCGAAGGCGCTGGCGACATTTCTCCATGACACCCGGCACTACGAAGACGCCCGGAGTGCCGGCTCCAAAGCCCTCGAACTCGCCCCGGCCAACACGGCGATCATCCAGCAATTGGCGATCACGTTCTGCTCGATGGGACAACTTGACAGCGTCCGGGCCTTGATCGACCGGTCGCTCAAGGTGACGGACACCACCGTCCTCATGGTCCGGTTCGCCAAGTTCCAGGAGATGATGTGGGTCTGGGACCCGTCCTTCTGGCCTCGCTTCACCAGGCTCACGCCGAAGGACTTTGACGGGGACCGCGGGCACTGGGGCCTCAAGGTGGGACGGACCTGGATGCTGCTGGGAGACACCGCCCGGGCGAAGGTCTACGCCGACTCGGCCCGGATCGCCTTCGAGGAGCAACTCCGGGCTTTTCCCGAGGATGCCCAGCCTCACGAGTTGCGGGGCCGGGCGCTGGCGTTAGGGGGAGTCCGGGATGAGGCGGTCAAGGAGGCGGAGCTCTCCCTCAAGCTCCGGGAAACCAGCCTCGACGCCTTCACCGGCCCGTACGTCCGGTTCCAGGTGGCCCGGATCCTGGTCCAGGCCGGTGAGGACAATCGGGCGCTCGACCTGATCGAGGCGCTCCTCAAGGTGAACGGCACCGACCTGACGCCGGCCTGGCTCCGGATCGACCCCAGTTTCGCCCGACTTAAAACCAATCCGCGTTTCGCCAAGATCGTCGCAACGCCGTGAAGCCGACCCGCCTGATGCTGGCCGGGCTCGGGAACGTCGGCCGGAACTTTCTCCAGATTCTCCGGTCCCAGGCCGATCTGCTCCGCGACCAGTATGGCCTCCAGCTGATCGTGGTTGGTGTGGCGGATTCGGGCGGCGTCGCCGTTGATCCGGCGGGACTCGATCTCGAGGCGCTGATCGCCCAAAAGGCGGCGGGCCGGACGGTCGCCCGCCTGGCGAAAGTCGGCCGGCTGGGCATGGGGGCCGTCGACATGGCCCGGAGCGTCGAGGCGGACCTGCTGCTCGAGGCAACCCCGGTCAATCTTCAGCACGGGCAGCCCGGTCTCGATATCGTGCGGCTCGCGCTTGAGCGCGGGATTCATTGTGTTCTGGCCAACAAGGGGCCGCTGGCGCTCGCCTACCAGAAACTCGCGGCCCTGAGTGACCTCACCGCGCCCGGGCGGCCGGCGCTTCGATTCTCGGCCTGCGTCGGCGGCGCCTTGCCGACCATCAATCTGGGCCGGCGCGACCTGGCCGGCGCCCGGATCCTCAAGGTCGAGTCGATCGTGAACGGGACCTGCCATGCTATCCTCCGCGCGATGGAAGCCGGTCAGGATTTCGCGGCGGCGGTCGCGGAGATGCAGCGGCGCGGGGTCGCCGAA
>JANMXA010000262.1:0-9885 GCA_031394255.1 Gemmatimonadota bacterium | reverse complement strand
GGGCGCCACGAGGTCGATGTGGGCCGCACCCCGGCGCCAGCCGCGCCAGGTGCCGTACGCCTCCCGCCGCGCTTCGACGTCCCACTTCCGATAAGTCTGCTGAATCCAGTCGCTCGCGGCCGCAAAGCCCGGGCTCGCGGTCAGACGGGGCCCGATCGAGTCGAACAGGACCTGAGACAGTTTCTGAACCTGGGAGCTGTCCATCCCCAGCCGCCAGATCCGGATCAGCGTCTGGTCGTCGCTAGGAAACGTCGGGGCTCGCTGGGCGGCGGCCGGGACCGCGGCACCGGCGGCGAACAGGACGGCCAGGGACAGCCGGCGAATCGGGCGCGTCATGGGGTACTCCGAATTCAGGATATCAGGGGACGGTAGAGATCGGTCCGCCAGGACGAGGCGGCCGCGCCGGACTCCGGCCCGACGGTGTAGACCTCCCACAGCGCACCGGTCTTCTGGTGGCCGGCGCCATCGCACCACCGGTCGAATTCACCCCACGCTTCGGGCAGCCCCTCATAGGCACCATGATAGACCGTGTGGGCCGCGGTGACCGCTGGAAGGCTCCCGTTCGTGACCCGGCCCGACGGGGTGATCGGTCGCTCCACCTGGACGCCGATCTCGAAATCGAACACCACCGGGTCCATCCGGAAGTGGTAGGTGAACCACGCGCCCCTCGTGGCCACACTCTGGGCGGCGACCGTGGCGAGCAGTTCCTTGATGCCGGGACCCATGGCATCGCGGATCTGCTCTCGAAGCACAGTCACACGGATGACGGCCGTCTGAGCGGGCTCGGTTCGAACGACGTTCGGTGTGGCGATCACGGATCCTCGTGGGGGAGACTGCCCCAAAGATATCGCCTTGGCCGACGGGATGATGGGTTCTAAGACGATGAGATGTCGCGGCCGGGCCAGTCGATGGCGTACTCGCTCTGGACGAGGCCGCTGGCGAATGATCGGGTCCGGAGGTGACGGAGCCGAACGTCCTCGGAGAGCGCCCCGAACAGCCGGATGCCGTCGCCGATCAGCACGGGGACGTGGGTGATGATGAGCCGCTGGATCAGCCCCTCCCGCAGGAACTGCTGAATGGTGGCGCCGCCGTCAATGTAGAGATGGCGGAACCCCCGTGTCGCGAGCCCCGCCACGATATCGGCCGGGCCTCCGGAGAGGAACTCCACGACTGCGCCGGCCGGTAACGACTGTGGCATCGGCCGGCTCGTCAACACGAACACGGGTTTTTTCCCATAGTGCCAGCCACCGAAGCTCAGGACCTTGTCGAAGGTGTTCCGCCCCATGACCAGGGCGTCGACCGTGGCCATGAACTCGTCGTAACCGTGATCCTCCGGTACCTCCGGAAGAAAGTCGAGTTCGTGATTAATCCGAGCGATGAATCCGTCCACGCTCGTCCCCACGAAGACGGACGCCGTGATGCCTGTCGGGCCGAGCGGGTCAGAGGCGGGCAAGGGTCACCATGAGGGTTGAAGGGTCTTCGACATGGGCATTGTGCCCCAATCCCGGAAGGATGACGGGGTCGGGGACCAGCCGGCGGAGTTGAGCCTCGGAACACATCGGATCCTTCCCTCCCGCGGCGAGCACCACTGTTCCCCGCGCGGCGCGGAGCAGGGCCGGCATGTCGGGCGCCCCCGCGGCGAACGCCGCCGGGTCGAACGCCAGGGTCCAGCCGGCTTCGGATTGCACGAGGGCGGTGTCGCCGATCTGCTCGGGCGCCACGAGGCCGGTGAGGCCCGCGACCTTGAGGTATCGCTCCACCGCTTCGGCCCGGGTTGGATACACCGGGTTGCTGCGGCTCGCGAGGGTGCGAGCCCGGGCCAGTTCGTCGTCGGTCCACTCGACCTTGATCCCGAGTCCGAGCACCGCGGCCGTTTCGACGCCGAACGTTCCGCTCGCTAACGTGAGGGCGATCACCCCTCCGAACGAGTGGCCGAGGATCACGAGGCGATTGGTTGGCGGGACGGCCCGTGCCACCGCGCGGGCCAGGGCGTCGAACGAGTAGGCCGGGAGCGGCGCCGAGCCGCCGTGCCCGGGCAGATCGGGCGTCACCCATCGCCCCGGCCACCGCCCCGGCAACAGTGCCTGCAGGCCGTGCCACACATCGCCGTTGGCGCCGAGGCCGTGAAGCAGGAGGAGCACGGGGTCGCCGTCGCCGCCGCGCTGGATTCGGAGTGGTGAACTCATCGACCGGCTCCCACGGCGCGTGACCACCGCACCGGCAAACGTTTGACCCCGCGTTGAAAGCTGGACCTGAGGTACGCGGGCGGCCCGTCATACTCGAGGCGCCCCATCCGCGTCAGCACCTCGGCGAATAACGCCCGCATCTGGACCCGGGCCAGTTGAGCGCCGAGGCAGAAATGGGGGCCGTATCCGAAAGCCAGGTGCGGGTTCGGATGCCGCCGGACGTCCAGCCGGTCGGGGTCGGCGAACACCGCCTCGTCCCGGTTGGCGGAGGTGAACGACACCACGACCTTGTCCCCCGCGCGAATCGGAACGCCGGACAGCAGGAAATCGGAACGCGCGGTTCGGCGGAACGTCATCACCGGCGTCCACCAGCGGAGCAGTTCGTCCATCGCCGCGGGCAGAAGGGTGAGGTCGGCACGGAGTTGGTCCTGTATGTCCGGATGATCGAGCAGGCCGATCATGGCGCCGGGGAGACCGTTCCGCAGCGTTTCGTTGCCGGCCACCGCAAAGAGCCAGAACAGGTTCTCGAATTCCTCGACCGAGAGCTGGCCGCCGTCGTCGTCGACCGCGGCGAGCAGGATCGACATGATATCGTTGCCCGGGTTCCTTCGCTTCTCCTCGGCCAGCAGATGGGCGTAGGCGTAGAGGTCGGGCATCCCGTCGCGGGTCCGCGGGTCCGGCATGGCACCGTCGGGCCCGGGCGAAGGCCTGAGACGCAGAGCTTCGCGCGCGAGGTCCGTGCCCCCCGCCAGGTCGAACGCGGCCGAGCCGGCGTAGTCCGGGTCCTGGAAACCGATCACCCGGTTTGACCAGTCGAACAGGAGCATTCGGTCTTCGGGCGGGACGCCAAGGATCTCGGCGAGGGTGAGCAAAGGAAGATCCGCCGCCACGTCCCTGGCAAAATCACACCGCCCGCTGATGCCGCTGCCCGTGGCGCGCTCCACGATCGCGGCGGCGTGGCCCCGGATCCGGTCTTCCAGTTGGCCCACGGCGCGGGGCGTGAAGGACTTGGTGAGCAGCCGCCGGAGCCGGGTGTGTTCCGGCGGATCCATGTTGAGCATCATCCGCCGGACAAAGCGGAGTGCTTCGGGGGTGGCGGGATCGCGGGTCTGAGTGCCGCCAAGCCAGGAGGAGAACACGTCGGGCCGGCCCAGCACCGTCTGCACATCGGCGTAACGGAGGACCAGCCAGCATCCCGGTCCATCCGGTTCCCGAACCCAGACCACCGGCTGTCCCCGCCGGAGCCGCGCCAGGGTGGCGAACGGGACGCCCTCGACGTAGGTCGAGGGATCGAACAGTCGCTCCACGTCGCCCGGCCCGTCGTTCGTCAGAGCCACCGCCGGACCCGCGTGCGATAGGCGCGGTAGTCCTCACCGAACCGCCGGTCGAGATAGGCCTCTTCCCGCAGGATCACCCCGCGCTGCATGATGACGAGGATGACGGGAAGGGCCAGAAGCGGCCACACGGTGTTCACCCAGATGGTGATGCCGGCATAAAGGAGGGTGAAGCCGACGTACATCGGATTCCGGCTGAGCTGGTACGGGCCGGATGTGACGAGTGTCGTCGAAGGGCGCCAGGGTTGGGGCGGGGTCCCGACGCGGCGGAACGCCACGATGGCCGGCAAGCCGAAGAAACCGAGCAGCACCAGCGCGGGCCCCAGGACCCGGGCCCAGGGATCCGGAAGGGCCGTCCGGGGCACGAAGCGCTGCAGCACCAGGCCGGCCGCGAGCGGAACGGCGTAGATGAGTGGTGGTGGCGCAACCACATGAGCGATGTCGGGCCGATCGTCAGACATATCGGGGGTCCGGAAGTGTGGGGTCGGAAAGATACGCCCGGCAGTTGGGTCGGAGCGGGCAGATGCCGCAGTGCGGAGCGCCTCGGCGGCAGACCTCCTGGCCGTGACGGCGCAACAGCTGGTACGCCTCGATCAGCCCGGCGCGAGTCCGGGGAAGTTCAGCTTCCAGGGCCTCACGCGCGCGCCGATAGCTGGTCCGATACTCCTTGGCTTCGGCCGCGAGGCCGAGCCGTTGCACCACCCGAAGCGCATTGGAGTCGAGCGGAACGAGGCGGGCGGCGCCGGCGAACACCAGGATCTTGTCGGCGCCGGGCTCGCCGATCATCGGAAAGGCCGCCAGCACCCGTCTCGCCTCTACCAGGGGCCGCGCGAGTGCAGCACGGAAACTGCCCGGCAGCGCGGCGGCCATCGTGGCCGAACGCCGCAGGCGCGCGGCACGGACCGGGGCGGCGATCGAGCCACCGAGCCGGCAGATCGTGGTCAGCGTGGACAAAGGGGCGGCGAGGATCGCCTTGGGCGTAAGCCCGACCCGGGTTCGTAGCGCGGTGTAAGCTTCATGCCGCCGCTCGTCGGGCACGAGGTAGGCGACCTGCTCCCAGAGGATCAGGTGGAACGGGTCGGTGCTTACGGGGCGGGGCGGTTTCCCGTGGACGACCCTGAGGGTCTTGAGTATGACGCGCAGGTTCGGTCGGATAGAGGACTCCGTTCACATCGGCCGCCGATTTGCTTCCTGCGGCGTCGAACCCCAAGATTCACCCGTTCCAATGTATCACCTCGCGTCAGATCGATGTTCAGATCGATGTTCGGAGCCCGCATGAGAACTCGGCTTGTCCTGTGGGCGGCGCTGCTCATGCCGCCGGTCGTTCCCCTCGTTGCCCAGCCGGCGCCCCTGGCCGCCCGGATCAGGACTACGTCCTACGGCGTTCCCCATGTCATGGCCAGGGACATGGCCGGCGCGGGCTTCGGCTTCGGGTACGCGTTCGCCAGGGAGGAACTCTGCACGGTCGCCGACCGCTGGGTTACGGTGCGCGGCGAGCGGTCCCGATACTTCGGCCCCGAGGGCGTCCGGGACGGGCAGCAGGAAGCCACCAACCTCCAGAGTGATTTCTACTGGAAGCGGGTGCTGGCGCTCGACCTCGTGGGCCGCGAACTCCGCCAGCCCCCCCCGGTGGGCCCCACGCCCCAAGTCCGTGAGCTGATCCGCGGTTATGCCGCCGGCTACAATCGGTACTTGGCCGACGTCGGCGTGGCGGGCATTCCCGATCCCCGCTGTCGCGGGAGGGCCTGGGTTCGCCCGATCACCGAAGAGGACGTCTATCTCAGGGCCCTCCACTGGACCGGACTCACCAGCCGGCGATGGATCGGGCCGATGGCGGATGCCGTGGCGCCGACCGGTCGAGGGGCTCCGCCCGGCCCGGCCCGCCAGGGCGCCAATGGTCCGGCAGACCAGAGCGCGCCGCCGCGCCTCACCATGAGCAACCTGATCGCGTTAGGCCGGGATGCCACCGACAACGGCCGAGGGATGGTGTTCATCAATCCCCACTGGCGCTGGCACGAGCCGGAACGCTTCTTCGAGGCCCATCTCACCGTGCCGGGACAGCTCGATGTCTACGGCGGCGCGCTCGAAGGGCTGCCGGTCATCCTCTTCGGCATGAACCGGCATGTGGCCTGGAGTCACACCGCCAGCGTCCCTCGCCGGGAAACGGTCTACCAGCTGCACCTCCTGCCGGGAACCGAACCGTCCTATCTGTACGACGGCCGGGCCATGCCGATCAAGCCGCTCACCGTCACGGTCGACGTCAGACAACCCGACGGGCATATCGTCCCGGTCCGCCACACCTTCTGGGAGACCCACTTCGGCCCGGTGGTGGCCGACCAGAACTTCATCTGGTCCGATTCCACCGCCTACGCCGTCCGGGTGGTGACCTGGAGTTTCCGCTGGCTCAACCAGCAACTTGGCATGATGACCGCCGGCTCGGCCCGGGAGCTTGATGAGGCCGGCCGGCGCTATCTGGCCCTCGGGTGGCTCAACACCGCCGCCGCCGACGACTCCGGCCGGGTCGTCTACGCCGATCGCTCGGCGGTACCTAACGTGAACGACGCGATGCTCGTTCGCTGCGTCACCTCCGAATTGGGACGGCGGCTCCAGGGTGGCACCGCCGTGCTGGACGGCTCCCGCGCCGATTGCGAATGGGCCACCGATCCCGATGCCCCGGTCCCCGGGATCATGGGGCCCCGGAGTCTCCCGATGCTCGACCGCACCGACTACGTGATGAACTCGAATGACAGCCACTGGGCCAACAATCCGGCCGGGCCGCTCGAGGGCTTTGCCGCCATCATCGGCGACGAGCGCACGCCGAGGAGCCTCCGGACCCGGAACGGGCTCTCGAAGATCGCCAGCCGCCTCGATGGAACCGACGGCCTGCCTGGGAGGCGGTTCAGTCTGGATCAGTTGGAACAGATCACCATGAATAACCGGGTCTACTCGGCCGAACTCTGGCGGGATTCCCTCGTGGCCCAATGCCGCCGGATGCCAAATCAGAAGGGGATTCCGGAGGCGTGCGACGTCCTGTCCGGATGGGACATGACCGATAACCTCGACAGCCCGGGAGCCATACTCTGGCGCCGGTTCATGGAGAACCTCACCAGCGGTGCCACGCCCGAGCCGGAGTTCTTCACGGTCCCGTTCGATCCGAAAGACCCGGCCGCCACGCCGCGCGGGCTCAACACCGCCAACCCGAAGGTAGCTCGCGCCCTCGTCACCGCGATCAGCAACCTCCGCGACTCCGGCATGCCGCTCGGCGCCACGCTCCGGGACTATCAGATCGAAGAACGGTCCGGGAAACGGATTCCGATCCACGGCGGCCCGGTCCAGACCGGCCAGTACAACCTGGCCCACATCTCGGAAACCGGTTGGGTACCTGGCAAGGGCTGGAAGAACATGATCCATGGCTCGGGCTTCATCATGTGGGTCCAGTACACCGACAAGGGGCCGGTGGCGCGGTCGGTGCTGGCGCCGTCCCAGTCGGACAACCCCAACTCACCGCATCACGCCGATCAGACGCTCTTGTTTTCGGAGAAGAAATCGAAGCCGGTGCTGTTCGATGAGGCCGCGATCCTGGCGGATCGTCGGCTCGAGGTGCTGGACCTCAGGGCTGGACGGGCCGTGCGGCCGAACCCGCCCAGACCCTAGCCGGGCGGGACACCTAACGGATGCCCAGCCGTCGACAGGTCAGCCTGCCGTCGTGGGGTCGATGATCGTTCGTACGGCGGCCACCGAGTTCGCCGGGAACCCACCCAGCTCGGCGTGCTTCCGCACGGTCGCCTCGTCCGGGGCGATGTAGACGCAATAGATCTTGTCGTCGGTCACGAAGCTCTCGAGCCACTGAATCTTGGGGCCGAGGTCGTTCAATACACTGCAGGATTTCTGCGAGATGCCCTTCAGTTCCTGGGGAGTGAGCTTGCCGGCTCCGGGAATGTTCCTCTCGATCACGAATTTCGGCATACGGGTCTCTCAGTGGCGGGATGGAGGTTCGAATCTAGGTCGGACGGTCCGCTGCCGCCATGTCAGGGGGCGAGCTGTTTGTAGTAGACCGCCGTCGTATGCAACTCACCCGTCGGACGGGCGAAATAGAAGGGGATCTCGCCGGCCTTTTCCCAGCCCAGGTGCCGGTAGATCGACTCGGCGTCCGATCCGGCCTCGGTGTCCAGGAACAGCAGGGTTCGCCGGGCGGACCGGGCATCATCCTCACACGCAGCCATCAGCCGGCTGGCGATCCCCCGGCCCCGGAACCCGGAGTGGACCAGCAGTTTCTGGAGCTCCGCCCGATGGACGCCGTTCGGCTTGGTGCAAAGCGCCAGCTGCACCGACCCGACCACCAGCCCGTCCATCTCCGCCACCCAGAGCCGGACGGTCTCGAGCGAAGTCCGGATCTGGCCCCAATACTCGAGCGCGGTCGCTTCGGACAGAGGCGCCAGAAAGCCCACCGAGGCGCCGCCGTGTACCGAGTCGATCAGCAGCCCGGCCAGGCCGGCGCCCGGGAAATCGGCGGTCGTGCTGACGGCGCGGATCGTGAGTTCCGGCATGACGGCAAGATAATGTCGCCGAACCGGTACGCCCGGGAAGGCGTATATTCCAGGGTCCCTTTCGGCTGACCGTGCATGACCGATCTCCGTTCGATGATTCCCTACCTGATTCCCGTTCTGATTCTGGAGCTGATCCTGCTGTTCGTGGCCCTCAGGGACCTCCGGAGCCGGGCCAATACCAACGGCCCCAAAGGCCTCTGGGTCGCGATCATCGTGTTCGTTCAGATCGTCGGGCCAATCCTGTACTTCGTCTTCGGGCGGCGGGACGAATGAGCGTGATCCGGATCGAGGGGCTCTCCAAGACCTACCGCGGGGTTCGGGCGCTCGACGGACTCGACCTCACCGTCGAGCCCGGTGCGATTTTCGGCTTTCTGGGGCCGAACGGGGCGGGGAAGACCACCACGATCCGGATCCTGACCGGCCTGGCCCGGCCTAACGGCGGGCGCGCGGCCATCGACGGCATCGATGTCACCTCGCGTGATCGCGCCGTGGCGCGGCTGATCGGCCACCTGCCTGAAGAGCCCGCCTTCTATCCCTGGATGACGCCGGTTGAGTTCGTCGACCACGCGGCCCGGATCTTCGGCCTGCCCGCGGCCGAGCGGGGCCGGCGGGTGAATGATCTGATTGAACAGGTCGGCCTCGGGGCGGCCCGGGCCCGGCGGATCGGAGGTTTTTCGCGCGGGATGCGGCAGCGGCTTGGTCTGGCCCAGGCGCTCGTCAACCGGCCCCGGGTCCTGTTGCTGGACGAACCGGCCAGCGCCCTCGATCCGGCCGGCCGGAAGGAAGTGCTCGATCTGATCGACGGGCTCCGCGGCCAGTGCACCGTCTTCATGTCGACCCATATTCTGGCTGACGTCGAGCGGGTCTGCGACACGGTGGCGATCGTCGCGCGAGGCCGGCTGGTGACCCAGGCCTCCCGGGACGCGCTGCTCGAGCGGTACGCCACGCCCGTGTTCGAACTCGAAACCGATCCGTCGTCGGCGGGGGCGCTGGCGGCGTGGGCTGAGTCGCTGCGGGCGCTAGCGTGGATGGAATCGGTCGAGGTGGAGGGAGTGACCGCCCGTTTCGTCGTGCGCGATGTGCCGACCGCCCGGCGGGAACTGCTCCCGCTGGCGCTCGCCGCCGGCCTGGTCCTGGTCCGGTATCAGGCGGTGCGGCCGTCGCTGGAGGATGTCTTTCTCCGGCTGGTTGGCGAATCGGCGGCCGCATGAACGCCTTTCTTGTTTCGGTCCGGAAGGAATGGTTCGACCAGTGGCGGAACTATCGGCTGCTGATCCTCGTGGTGGTCTTCGTCCTGTTCGGGCTGATCTCGCCCTTCACCGCGCGGTACGGGCCCGAGATGATCAAGTTGCTGCCCAACGGCGAAGCGATGGCGAAGCTGATGCCCCCACCGACGGCCGCGGACGCCGTGGCCCAATTCGTCAAGAACATCAGCCAGTTCGGGGTCATTCTGGCCCTGTTGCTCACGATGGGGGCGGTCGCGCAGGAGAAGGACAAGGGCACCGCGGCGATGATGCTGGTCAAGCCGCTCCCCCGACGGTCGTTCCTCCTCGCCAAGTTCGCGGTCCTCACGGCCGGTTTCGCCGCCGCGATCGCTCTGGCCGCCCTGGCGGCGTGGTACTACACCTGGTTGCTGTTCGGCCCGCTCCCGGTGCTCCCCTGGCTGGCGCTCAACGGACTGATTCTGGTGTTCGTGCTGGTCCACGTCGCGGTCACGCTGTTCTTCAGCGTGGTGGCCCGGTCCCAGGCGGCGGCCGGCGGGATGGCGTTAGGCGTGCTGATGGTGCTGGCGATTGCGGGCTCGATCCCGGTCGTCGG
>JANMXA010000261.1:0-1572 GCA_031394255.1 Gemmatimonadota bacterium | reverse complement strand
ATGGGCCAGGATCGGCAGCGGGCAAGCCCCGAACGAACCGTGATTGACGAACGTGACCGTCGGATCAAGGCGCCACGGAACTTCGGGGCTGAAGCGTCGCATCGACCGAGGATAGGGGAGTCACCGGACCTCAGGGGGAGTGGCCGCACTTGTGAGCGGGGCCGCAGCATGAGAGTCGCCGCACTCGGGGCCGCACCATGGGAGTCTGCGCACTCGGGGCTGGGGCCGCCGGGTCCGGGGTCTGGGGTCCCATGCCGCCTTCCTGCCATTTCGACATCCCCGGACGGTAAGGCCGACTGTCGACCTGATTGTTGGCAAATCCTGGCCAAGCGGGTGGGTTGCCGACCCGAATTCGTGCGTGGCCCGGATCTCGCTCTGGCGCCATGGCGGGCATGGGCCTCCGTTCCGGCTTCAGATCAGTGCCTAAGCGACCAGCTGTCTCGATATGGCAGGAACCCTCGCGCGCGGCCTTCGCCGCCCACGCGCGGCCTTCGCCGCCCACGCGCGGCCCTCGGCGCGAACCCGGCCCTCGGCGCGCGCGGCCCCGGTCTGGGCCATCTCCTCGGCAGTTGCGGGCCCTAGGCCGCCGTGCACCCGCCTCGGCCCTGGTTGCGAGCCATGCGCCCGCGCGACCGCTGGCCTCACCCGCTCTCTACCATGCTGTCTCCATGACAACCACTCGCCTCACAACACGCGCCGCCGCCTGGGTCGTTCAATGGGGACCGATCCTTCCGTTGCTCGTCGCCGAGTTCATTCTGTGGACCGGTTTCGGCGCGCTGTTGCCGGTCATGCCGCTGTACTTCACGGAGCACGGCGTTCCGATCGCTCTGCTCGGCGTGGTCATAGCGGCCTGGCCTGCGGCGAGGCTCGTCACGGAGCCGCTGTTCGGGATCCTCGCGGATCGAACGGCACGTGTACCGCTGATGGTCGGCGGACTGTTGCTGGCCGCAGCCTCGGTCGGGTCGATGGCCCTCTGGGCAAGCCCGATCGCGTTCATCGTCCTACGCGCGCTGTCGGGTCTCGGCACCGCGATGTACGACCCGGCGGCCCGCGGCTACCTTACGGACGCGACACCGGTTGAACGTCGTGGCGAAGTCTTCGGCTTGTACAACGCCGCACAGCAGGGCGGCATTCTCCTGGGGCCGGCGATCGGTGGTTTGGGCACGGCTCTTGCCGGTGGATATCAATTCGTGCTGGTATTCAGCGCGCTTACGACGACACTGGCCGCAATTGCCGTCGCGACGCGGGTTCGGGAGCTCCGCGTCCCGCATGCCAAGCCGTTTCCGGCGCTCGGCCTGTCCGAATTTCCGGGAGGGTCCATGCCGGAATTCGTGATCGAGGCCGCGGGTCGGTCTGCGCCCACGGGTCGGTCGGCGCCCGCCTCGGTCGTGTCGGAGACGGAATCCGGGAGCGCCGTCCACGAGTTGCCCGCACAACCCCCGTCGGCGGCGCTGGCGCCTGCTGCTCCCGATTCGCCGAGGTCCTTGCGCAATCGGTTCATCCTCGCGGCCGTTCTGGTGAACATGGCCGGCTATTTCGGCGGCGGCCTGTACGAGACCATCTGGGGGTTGT
>JANMXA010000260.1:0-14483 GCA_031394255.1 Gemmatimonadota bacterium | reverse complement strand
TTCTTCGGCGGCGGAGCGCTGAACGAGAACCTCCGGTGCCTCTGCCCGAAGGGCCGGCTGGTCGTCCTCGGGACGCTTCAGGGCGGCACGGCCGAGTCGGTCGACGTCGGCCGCATTCTACGGGGCCGGCTGGAGGTGATCGGCACCGTGATGCGGTCTCGTCCGCACGAGGAACGGGTGCCACTGGTCGAGGAGTTCGTGAGCCGGGTCTTGCCGGAGTTTGCCGCGGGCCGGATGGCTCCTATCATCGGGGCATTCTTCCCGATGACCGCGTTGGCCGCCGCCCATGCCGCGATGGAGGCCAACGAGGTCTTCGGGAAGATCGTCCTGAACTGGTAGCGCTACATCCCTGCGTCATCGGCGGAGGGGCCGTAGAGCGCCGGCACTGGAATTCCGTTCATCCGCTGGTACACGGTGAGTTGTGCCCGGTGGTGAATCACGTGGTTCATCACGAACGTTCGTACTACGGCCGCCCGGGGCAGTGAAAAGATCGCCTGGCCGCCGTTCTTGAGCGTCCAGAGCACCTGATAATCCGCATCCGATCCGGCGGCGAGGGCGGCGCGGGCCTTTCGGACATTCGCGTCGAAAATCGCGAGGGTCGCGGCGGCGCTCTGGTATTTGGGCGGTGACCAGGCCGGCCCGCCCGGGGGGTTCATGTCGAGTTCGGTCTGGCCCATGGTGATCTCGGCCCATCCGGCGAGATTGGCGATATGGAGGGCCAGATCCGCCGCACCAAAGGACTTCGGGTGGGGTTTCCAAGTGGCCACGGCCTCGGTCATCCGCTCGAGCACCTTGCGAGTGCCGGCCATTTCCTGATCGAATTCGGGAAGCAGTGACTGCGCGATCATGTTCGACATCTGACAACTCCGGGTGACAGTGTGGAGGTTCGATGCGCCAGACGACCGGTGGCGGTGTCCAACGCGAGTTCGGGCGAAACGTTGATCGGCGGTGGCGGCGTCTCAGAGGCCGAACTGCCGTCGCCGCGATCCAGCGGGCGAATCGGAAATCCATGGATCTGCTGCAGCGTACGAATCCGCCGGTCGAGGGCGGCGAGGTAGTCCGGGCCGGCGCTGTGCCGATGTCCGTACCGCCGCTGATACCGGCTGACCAGGTCTGGGTAGGCCAGCGCGAGAACCGGCAGGAACCCGGAGCGCGCCACCGGTTTGAGTCTGAGCGCAAACCCATCCGCGTGTCGGGCCCCGGCTTCCTTGCCGGCCGCCATCAATCCGCCTAACGATCCCCATCCATCGGTCAACCCGGGCACGATCGGCGCGATGATCAGACCCACGTTGACTCCAGCTTTGGCCAGGGTGGTCACGGCGCGGAGCCGGGCGTGGGGCAGCGGCGTCTTCGGCTCGAGCCGCCGGATCAGCGTCGGGTCGAGCGAGATCAGGGAAATCTGGACCGTGAGCCGGTGTCGATCTCCCAGGGCCTTGAGCAGCTCGGCGTCCCGCGCCACCAGGGGCGACTTGGTGATGATTCCGAGTGACAGGCCGCGAAATTCGAGCAGTCCTTCGAGAATCGATCGGGTAACTCCGAATCGGCGCTCGGCCGGCTGGTATGGGTCCGTGGCCGAGCCGATCAGGATCTTCCGGTTGCCGACCCGGGCCGGTTCCAGTGTCTGCTTGAGCACATGGCCGGCGTTCCGCTTGACGTAGATCTCCCGTTCGAACTGCTCCCGGGCGGGGCGCTCGGCATGGGCGCGGCCATGCCGCTCGGCCGTCCACTCGTGGGTGGCGCGAGCGTAGCAGTAGCAGCAACCGAATTCGCAACCGACGTAGGGGTTGATGGTCCAGAACGGCATTCCGGTCGCTTCCGGCGAGTTGAGAATCCGGTTGGCTGGGAGCCCGAGAAATTCGGTGCCCCGCTGCCGCAGATCGAGCGTGGGGAGGGCACGGGTAGCCTCGATCCCGAGCCCCAGCTGCTGGGCGGCCGCGGTCAGCCGCACCTGGCCCATCCACATTGGAGGCAGGAGACGCAGGCCGCGGCATGAACGATGGGCCCGGCGCATTCGGGACACACCTTGATCACGGGTGGGGGCGGAGCCTTGGGCATGGTTGTCGGCGTCTGTTCGGAGTCGAATTAATGTCGGTGTTTGTTCGGTTTTACGCAAGGTCCCAAAAAGGAGCGCCCCCCTTTGTGGGAGGGCGCCCTGATCCCGCGCCGAGCCAGCGGCGGGGTCAGGTTTCTTTCTTGTTCATGAACCGGTAGATGACGAGGACCAGGATCGCCCCGATCACCGACCCAATGAACCCGGCCCGGTGGCCGAGAACGAGGGAACCGAGCCAGGAGCCCGCGATGCCGAGGAGGGCGGTGATGAAGAACCCGCCGTTGTCCTTGCCGGGCATGAACCACTTGGCGACAACGCCAACAACGAAACCGATCAGAATCGTGAAGATGAGGCCCACGGTCGTCTCCGGATGTCAGGATGCCAGCAGTAGTACGGCGGCGGCCCGGATTTGTGTCACCGGTTACTCCTGGCGTATGGCCTGGGCCGGATTGACGTTCGACGCCCGCCGGCCGGCAGGTAGCTCGCGCCGACCGCGATGGCCAACAGCGCCAGCGCGGCGATTCCGTAGGCTGGGAGGTCGATTGCGGTCACGCCGAAGAGCACGCCCGTCAGGAGCTGCCCGACGAGGGCCGCCACCGCCGTCCCGGCCGCCACACCGAGGCCGGCCACGACGACGCCCTGGCGGACCACGAGCCAGCGGAGGTCGGCCGGGTCGGCGCCTAGGCTCTCAGGGCGGCGATCTATGCCAGGATCCGCCGGGCCCCGACCGCCGCCGACAAAGACGGCCGGATCGACTACGACGTCCCCGGTCGCCTGGTGGGCAACTGGTTTGACAGCACACTTCCGGACTCGATCACCTCGTCCGGGCCGGCGGGCTGGCCCAAGTCGATTCGTTTGTTTTTGACGAAGTCGATCCATCGCTCGTGCGGATTTCCATCGGCGGTACCATTGCGAGCCCCGGCATCTGGACGATGCCGCCGGCGTCGCCCCGGCCCGCCGAGGTCTCGGTGGCCGGGCAAGGTGGCCTACCGGCTGATGGATACGGAGAGCTTTACGGTGCAGGCGGGGCTCATGCTGGTACAGATGACCGCACCCGATCGGATCATGATCGAGGTGTTCGAAGGGAGCCAGGCCGGCGACGCCGAGTTCGACAGCCGGGCCCGCACCTACGTTCGGTAGCGCCGCGGCTAGCCGACGGCGAGCCGGGCCAGGGTTGCCAAATCGGGGACGGTCAGATCGGGCTTGGCGGATGATGGCGGCGTGGCACCGGTGCCGCTTTTGCCGGCGCGGCGATCCACCCATACCGTCGCCAGACCCATTCCGTTGGCCGGGCCGACGTCATGGAAAAGGCTCTGGGCGCAATGCAGGATTTCGGATCGGGGCCGGCCGATCCGTTCCAGGGCCCGCTCAAAATTGTTGGTCGAAGGTTTGTAACTCCTCACCTGCTGGGCCGTCACCACCCAATCGAAATCGACGCCGAGTTGCCGAGCGCTGCCGGCGAAGAGATCGTCATCGACGTTGGAGATGACGCCGAGTTGATAGCGGGTCTTGAGGCGGGCCAGCGCGGCGACCGTATCCGGAAACGGCCGCCACGATGGAAGGCCGGCCGAGATCGCCGTTCGCTCTGCCTCGGTCGGGGCAAAGCCGAGGCGAGCACTCAGTGCCGCCATCGTCAGATCCAGCACGTCCCGATACGACCGGAATTCGCCATATTGAATCGGCGCTTCCAGTTCCGCAAAGAGACCGAGGAGTTCATCGTCGCCCCGGGAAATGCCGCGTGGATCAAGGACGCTCCGGAGTCCGGCGAGGATGCCGGCTTCCCAGTCGATCAGGGTTCCGTAGCAGTCGAACGTGAGGACGGTGAACGGGGCGAAGTTCATGGTCTGTCCTTTCCGGGCCAACCGTAGCGGGCCAGGTCGACCTTGCCGCGGCCGCTGAAGTGAATGTCCTCGCGCTCGAGCAGCATGCGCTGGGTCAGTTCGGCGCCGGGGTGGGTGCGGAGGCTGATCTGGCCCTGGGCGTTGATCACCCGGTGCCAAGGTACGGTGGAGCCAGCGGGCAGGGCATGCATGGCATAGCCGACCTGGCGGGCGTGGCCGCGTAGCCCTGCGAGGGTGGCGATCCGGCCGTAGGTCGATACCCGCCCCCGAGGAATCCTGCGGGTGGCGGCGTAGATTCTCTGGTAGCTCGACGTCGGTGTCGAAGTCGGGGCCCGGCTTGAGACGGTGGTTTTCACTCGATGCTAATAATAGGACCGGCCCCGAGCCGGGCAAGGAGATCTCCATGCGGCGAATCGTGATCGGGCTGGTTCTGGGCGGTGTGGTGGCATGCGGGGGCGGCACTGCGGCGGGCGGTGGCGGACGACCCGCCGTTCCGGCGGCCGCGACGGGGTCGCTCGACAAGAAGGCGCTCCTCGGCGACATCGTGATGCTGGCCTCCGACTCCTTCCAGGGCCGGCTGCCAGGTACGCTGGGTGAAGAGCGCACGGTCGGGTATCTCGAGGCGCAGTTCAAGGCGATCGGCCTCGAGCCCGGGAACCCGGACGGGAGCTACATCCAGAAGGTGCCGCTGGTCGGGATCACCGCGGACCCGAAGACGGCCCTGGTGGTCAAGAAGGGCGGTACGACCCGGACCCTCAAGTGGCGCGACGACGTAGTCGCCTGGACCAAACATGTGGCGGCCCAGGCCTCAATCGCCAACTCGGAGATGGTGTTCGTGGGGTACGGGGTCGAGGCGCCGGAGTTCACCTGGGACGATTTCAAGGGGTTCGACGCCACGGGCAAGACGCTGGTGGTGCTGGTGAACGACCCGCCCCTCGCCGACACGACCCAGTTCGGCGGAAAAACCATGACCTACTACGGGCGATGGACCTACAAATACGAACAGGGGATGCGTCACAAGGCGGCCGCCGTGCTGATCGTGCACGAAACCGGTCCCGCGGGCTATCCCTTCGTAGTGGTGCAGGGGAAGACGGCCGAGCAGTTCGATCTCGTCACCCCCGACAAGAACATGAGCCGGGCGGAGATCGAGGGATGGATCAGCCTCGAACAGGCCAAGGCCCTGTTCGCGATGGCGGGTCGGAACTTCGATTCGCTCAAGGTCCAGGCCGCGACTCGCGAGTTCAAGCCGGTGCCGCTTGGCATCTCCGCGTCCATGACCATCAAGAACACGCTCCGCACGGTCGATTCCCGGAACGTGGTGGCGAAGATCACCGGCAGTGATCCCGTGCTCAAGGACGAATACGTCATCTACACCGCCCACTGGGATCACTTCGGGATCGGGGCCAAGGTGAACGGCGACTCGATCTACAACGGGGCACTCGACAACGCGACCGGAACCGCGGGGCTGCTGGCCCTGGCCCGCGGGTTCAAGTCGATGACGCCCGCGCCTCGGCGGTCAATTCTGTTCGTGTCGGTGACAGGGGAGGAGCAGGGGCTGCTGGGCTCGCAGTACTACGCGGTGACTCCGCTTTATCCGCTGGCGAAGACGCTGGCGGACATCAACATTGACGGTCTCAACACCGGCGGGCGGACCAGAGATGTGACGGTGATCGGGATGGGCGCGTCGGAGATGGACGATTACATCCGCGATGCGGCCCAGGGGCAGAACCGGACCCTCAGGCCTGATCCCGAGCCGGAGAAGGGTTATTACTACCGATCCGATCACTTCAATTTCGCCAAGCAGGGTGTGCCGGCGCTGTACGTGGAGGCGGGGACCGAATATCTCGGCCAGCCGGCCGACTACGGGATGAAGCTCAAGGAGAAATACGTCGCGGAGGACTACCACAAGCCGTCGGACGAGGTGAAGACCGACTGGAACCTCGACGGGGCGATCGATGATCTGAAACTGTTGCTGTCGGTCGGCTACTGGGTGGCGGAAGCGAGGGTCTTTCCGGCCTGGCGGCCCGGGAACGAGTTCCGGGCCGCGCGGGAGAAGCAGCTCGGCCGTTAGGCGGTCAGCGGATACTGAGCTGGGAAGCGTCGACGATGCTGGTCGTGGCGCTTCGATTGACCAGGATTCGGATGTTGTTGCTTTTCGGGTCGATCGGGAGCATGAAGAAGTAGGTGCCGAGGGGCGGAAACCGGTTCGACATGCCGACGATGGTTTCGCCGTCTTCGAACCGGACCGCGATCTTTCGGGCGCCTACGAGGCGAGGATCACCCGAGGTTGGCTCGACCGCCTCGTTGTGGGCGGCATTGCCCGCGAAGTCCTTGACGAAGAACAGGGCCTTGAGATCGTTGAGCTTGATTTCCTCGACCGTGCCGTCGATTCGGAGGTGGAACTTCGGTTTGGCGAGGTCGACGTTGAGCGTCGTTCCCTTGAGGGTCCTGCCGTCGCGAAATCGGGCCACGATTGCGTTGGTTGTCATGGGGCCGTTGTCGTGCAGACTCCGTGCCCGTTCGGCCATCCCGCTTCGGCGCCTCGCTGGCGCCGGTCCGGTTCTACAACTCCATGTGGAGAAATGAGATGCGGAAGCTGAACGCGGCCGTCGCGGTGGCCGGACTGGTGCTCGGATCGGGGCAGAAGGCGCAGGCTCAGGGGTCCTCCGGCGTTTCGCCATCGACTCTGACCGACCTCAGGTTCCGCCTGCTTGGGCCGAGCCGGGGGGGCCGGGTAACGGCCGTAGCCGGGATCGCCGATCAGCCGCTCACCTTCTACATGGGCGCGACCGGCGGCGGCGTTTGGAAGACCGCGGACGCGGGGATCTCCTGGCAGAACGTCTCGGACGGTTTCTTCGCGACACCCTCGATCGGGGCGATCGATGTGGCGGACTCCGATCCCAACGTGGTGTACGTCGGGACGGGGTCCGACGGCATCCGGAGCAACGTCATCACGGGCAAGGGGGTCTACACGTCGGTTGATGCGGGGCGGACCTGGCAGTCGGTCGGGCTCACGGCGGTGGGGCAGATCGGTGCCGTGATCGTTCATCCGAATGATCCCCGGATTGCATTCGTGGCGGCAATCGGCCAGGCGTTCGGGCCGAATCCCGAGCGGGGGGTGTTCCGCACGACGGACGGCGGGGGAAACTGGAAGAAGGTGCTGTTCGTGTCCGACTCGACCGGGGCCGCCGATCTCGAGTTTGCTCCCGACAACCCTCGGGAGGTCTACGCCACGATGTGGCGAGGCGAGCGAAAGCCCTGGACCATCATCAGCGGGGCCCGTGAGGGCGGGATCTACAAATCGATTGATGGCGGCGATACCTGGGTCAAGCTGGGAGGCGGGCTGCCGTCCGGCCTCTTCGGCAAGGCGGACCTGGCGGTGTCGGCGGCGGACCCGAACCGGGTCTATGCGTTGATCGAGGCGCCGCTGGGCGAGGGCGGCGTCTATCGGAGCGACGATCGCGGCGCGACCTGGAGACTGATGAGCACCCAGGCCAGCCTGCTCGACCGCCCGTTCTACTACTGCAACATCGACGCGGACCCGACCAACGCGGACCGGGTCTTCGTGAGCGCCACCGGGTTCTTCGTCTCGATCAACGGCGGCGCCAAGTGGGATTCCAGGGCGGTTCCCCATGGCGACAATCACGACCTCTGGATCAATCCGAAGAACCCGAAGATCTGGATCCAGTCGAACGACGGCGGGGCGAACATCACCCAGGATGACGGGGCGACCTGGTCCACGCAGCTCAATCAGCCGACAGCCGAGCTCTATCAGATCGCGGCGGACGACGCCACCCCGTACTTCGTCTACGCCGGCCAGCAGGACAACAGCACCATCGCGGTGCCGTCCCTGCCGATCTACTCCTGGGGCGTGGATCACCCGGCGGCGATGTGGAAACAGATCGGGGGCTGTGAGACCGGGCCTGCGGTGCCCAAGCCTGGCGATCCGTCGATCGTCTATTCCAACTGCAAAGGCCAATTCGGGCGCTACGACCAGAAGACCGGCCAGGAACAGGTGTACTGGGTCGGGGCGCGCGATCTCTACGGGCATGATCCCAAGGAGATGCGCGACCGGTTCCAGCGGGTGTCGCCGATCCACGTGTCGCCCCATGCGCCGCACGCCGTCTACCACGCGTCCCAGTACCTCTACCGCACGCGCGACGAGGGAAAGACCTGGGACCGAATCTCGCCGGATCTGACGGCGCACCAGCCGGACAAGCAGGTGCTCTCGGGCGGACCACTGACCCGCGACATCACCGGCGAGGAGTACTACAGCACGATCTACGCGGTGCGGGAGTCGCCGCTCGAGCCGGGCGTGATCCTGGTCGGGGCGAACGATGGCCCGGTGCACGTTACCCGCAACGGGGGCGCCACCTGGGCGGATGTGACGCCGCCGGACCTGCCGCCCGGCGGGCGGGTGCAGAACGTCGAGTGGTCGCCGCATCGGAAGGGGAAGGCCTACGTCGCGGTCTATCGTTACCTCCTCGGCGACTGGCAGCCTTACCTCTACCGGACCCTCGATTACGGCAAGTGTTGGGTCCGGCTTACGACTGGCGCCAACGGGATTCCGGCCGACTATCCAACCCGCGTCGTTCGCGAAGATCCAGCGCGCGAAGGCCTGCTCTACGCCGGCACGGAGTTCGGCCTCTTCCTCTCTACCGATGATGGTACGACCTGGCGACCGTTCCAGTACAATCTGCCGGTGACACCGGTCACCGACATCCTGATCCATCGGGACGATTTGGTGCTCTCGACGATGGGACGATCGTTCTGGAGTCTCGATGATCTGTCGCCGGTACGGCAGATGGCGGACGCGGCGCCGGGTGCGCCGGCGTATCTGGTACGGCCGAGGGATGCGGTCCGGCTTCGGTATGCGGTCGGCAGCCGTGAGCCGGGCGGCGCCGAATATCCCGCGCCGGGGATGTATTTCGACTATGTATTGCCGAGTGCTCCGACGGGCGAGGTGGTGCTGGAAGTGCTCGACGGCCGGAACACGGTGATTCGCCGGTTCTCGAGCGAGGATCAGGGCGAGGCCACGAGTGAGGGACAGGGGATGCGACGGCCCGAGATCGAGCGGTACGGTACGCCGCGAATTCCGAGGACGGCCGGGCATCACCGGTTCCGGTGGGGCTTTTCCGTGGCGGGCCCGCGCCAGGCCGGCCGGGGGCGGGGTGGTTCGGGGCCTTGGGTGGTGCCGGCCGCCTATCGGGTCCGGCTGATGGTGGGCGGCGCGGTCATCACCCGGCCGTTCCGGATTCTTGCCGATCCGCGGCTGGCGGCGTCGGGCGTGACCGCGGCCGATCTGGCACAGCAGTACACGATGGCGATAGCAACCCGGGATCTGGCCGACGAGGTCGCGGATCTGGTGACCGCGGTGGCGAAGGCGCGGAAGCAGTCGGACAACGATCGTCTCGCCGCTCTCGCGAGGCGGCTCACGGCGGAAGGCGGGCGATACCCTACGCCGCGCCTCGCCGAGCAGACGATGTTTCTATACTCCATGACGCTGATCGCCGATCAGCGGATGGGGCGGGACGTGACTGAACGGCTGGCGGAGCTCAGGGCCGAGGTGGCAGGGGCCAGGGCGGAGTTCAAGGCGGCAGTGCGATGAGAAGCCTCCCGCGAGGCTTGCCTTGTCAAGGATTTGGCAGTTTTGTTCGGGTATCCATTCCAGCCTCTGGAGGTTCGATGTCCTGGCAGCCCATGTCCGGCAGGTTCCTGTTGGTATCCGCACTTCTGACGGCGGTGACCTCGGTTGCGTCGGCGCAATCCGGCATTGTTCGCGGGCGCATCTCCGACAGCACCGGGAGCGCGATCATCGGCGCGGTGGTCAGTGTCGAGCAGTCCACGCTTCGAACCGTCTCTGACTCCCGCGGCCGGTTTACCCTCACGGCGGTCCCGGCCGGGACTCAATCCATCCGGGCTCGCGGGATCGGCTACCTGCCGACGACGAAGCAGGTCAAGGTGACGGCCGGGTTATCAGTAGAACTCGACTTCACGCTGGGCCGGTCCGCCGTGGAACTCGCACCGCTCCAGGTGGTCACCGGTTCGCGCGCGCGCCACACCGCGGCCGAAGAGCTTGCGGTTCCGGTCGACATCTTCACGGCCGAGGAGATCAAGAAGCTCGGCACGACGGAAACGACCCAGATTCTGGCCCAGTTGTCGCCGTCGGTGAACTTCCCGAAACAGCCGGTGACCGACGCGACCGAAATCGTACGGCCGTTCACGCTCCGGGGATTGTCACCGGACCACAGCCTGGTCCTGATCAACGGCCAGCGGCGGCACCAGACGGCGTTGCTCAACGTCTTCTCGAACGGCTCCGCGCCGGGCTCGAGCGGCGTTGACTTGAACGCCTTCCCGTCGGGCGCGGTGGACCGGATCGAGGTCCTTCGTGACGGCGCCTCGACCCAGTACGGGTCCGACGCGATCGCCGGTGTGGTGAACCTGGTCCTCAAGGAAGGGCAGTTCTCGCCGTTCCTGACCACCAATTACGGCCAGTATGTGACGGGAAAGGGCCCGGACGACGGCGCGTCGGTGGACGCGAACGGCGGTGTCGGCCTCAAGCTGGGGCGCGGGTCGCTGTCGTTGTTCGGCCAGGTGCTCAAACGGAGTCCGACCAACCGGGCCTGCCCGGACGGGAGCTTTCCCGATCTGAACGGCGTAAGAGATCTGGTGGAGAACTGCGAGGTGATCAAGAAACGGAACGGTGTTGCCCAACCGAACGTCCACTGGGGTGACGGCCTCGAGCGCGACATCCAGACCTTCGCCAATCTGCGGCTTCCGCTCGACGCCAGGGGGAACACCGAATTCTACGCCTTTGGCGGCTACTCGGACCGCGACGGCACCGGCAACGGCTTCTTCCGGAAGCCGCAGAATTCGCGCAACTGGCCCCAGATCTATCCTCTCGGCTTCCTGCCCCAGTTCCGGCCGTCCGTGGTCGACTACTCGGCGGCGGGTGGCATCCGGACCACGACGGGCGGCTGGGGCATGGACTTCGGGGCCAACTACGGGTTCAACAGCTTCGCGTTCAAGCTCGAGCACACGCTCAATTCCTCGCTGGGGCCGAGCCTCACGGACGCGACGGCGCCGGGCAAGGATGGTATTCTGGGCACGGCGGACGATCCGGGGATCCCGAACCAGACCAAGTTCGACGCCGGCAAGCTGCGGCGCGGCGAGTTCAACGTGACCTTCAATGCGTCGCGTGCGGTCGAGATGGGCCTCCGCCGGCCGGTGAACCTGGCACTTGGCGCGGCGTACCGGCGGGAGACGTACGACGTGATTGCTGGCGAGAAGGCCTCGTGGATCAACGGGTATCACGTTACTCAGCAGGGCGACGACATCGCCCAGGCGGGCTCCTCGGTGTTCCAGGGCTTTGCCCCCACCGACGCCAGCGCCAACAACCGGTCCAACGTCGGCGGCTACGTCGACCTCGAAACCGAGTTGAGCTCCAAAGTTCTGATGAACGTGGCCGGCCGGTTCGAGAGCTACAGTGACTTCGGCAAGCGGGTAACGGGCAAGGCGGCGATCCGGTACCAGCCGTCCAAGGAATTCGTCATCCGTGGCGCGGCGAGCACCGGCTTCCGGGCGCCGGGGCTCTCGCAGAGCTGGTACAGCCACACCACCACCGCCATTCAGAACGGCGTACTGGTGGAGATCGGCAACTTCCCGGTGACCAACCGGGCATCGCGGATCTTCGGGGCGAAGCCGCTCAAGGAGGAGAAGTCGGTCAACATCAGCACTGGCCTCGCCTGGAGCCCGACGTCCAAGTTCACGATGACGCTCGATCTGTATCACATCAAGATCAACGACCGGATTCTTCTCGGCGCCACGTTCGACGGCACCTCGGACCCGGTGGTCGCGAAGATTCTGGCCGATTCGGGGCTGACCCAGATCGCCGGGGTTCAGTTCCCGACCAACGCGCTCGATACCAAGACGGACGGCATCGATGTCACGGCGAGCTACCGGACGACGCTGGGCGCGGGCGTCCTGGACCTCTTCGGTTCCTTCAACTACACCAAGAACAAGATCACCCGGATCTCGCCGCTGCCGGACATCCTCAAGAATACGGGGACGATCTACACCAGCGCGCTCGATATCGTGACCATCAACGCGATCGAGCGGAACCGGCCGGACCGGCGGATCAACTTCACAGCCAACTACTCCCAGGGCCGGTTCCATTCGCTGGTGCGCAGTTCGCACTACGGCAACTTCGTCGACGGCAGCCTCGACGGCCTCGAGACCTTCGGCGCCAAGACGCTGTTCGACGCCGAGGTGGGCTACAACTTCAGCCAGATCAATTTCTCGGTCGGGGCCCGGAACATCTTCGACGTCTATCCGGACCAGGTGAAGGTCGAAGCCAACACCAACAACGGGACCTTCATCTATCCCGGCGCCTCGCCGTTCGGCTTCAACGGGCGGTACCTGTACGTCCGGGCGGAGATGCTGCTGAACAAGTAGGCCGGGGTCAGCGGACGAGCCGCGCCACCGTCTCGATGACCTGAATCCCGGCCGTCGTTCCTGGCGAAACGAGCTCGAAATGTCCAGCGCCGGGGATCACGATCAGTTCTACGTGGTCCCCGGCCTTCGTGGCGCGGGTCGCGAACACGCGGGAAAGATCGGGTGGGACGATATGATCCTCGGCGCCGGTCAGGATGACTTGGCGGATGCCGAAGGGCAACCATTGATCCGGCGAGGCGAGCCGGTATGGCTCGGGCCGTTCCTGCGGGGTCCCGCCCATGAGCCGCGAGATCGCGTCGCCGCACACCGGCTCCTTGGCGGATGCCACTTCTTCCAGGTCGGGTACGCCGGCCAGCGCCAGGATCGCCCGCGGTTTGAGGGGTGCGCCTGAACCCGGGCCGCTCGGCAATTTCCCGCGGGACGCCACCCACAAGGCAAAATGTCCGCCAGCCGAATGACCGGCCACCACTACCCGGGTCGTGTCGAGGTGGAAGGGGCCGGCGAGGCGGCGAACGAAGTCCACGCCGGCGGCAATGTCTTCGAATGTTCCCGGCCAGCCGCCGCCGGGATTCCCGACCCGGCGGTATTCCAGATTCCAGACCGCGATACCACGCGCGGCCACTGCGGCCGCAAGGCTCCGGGCGTGTTTCCGGTCGAACGCGGAGAGCCAGCAGCCGCCGTGGATGAACACCATGACGGGGCTGGGGCGGGCCCTCTTGGCGCGATAGAGCTCGCCGAACTGGAGGGAATCGGGGCCGTAGTGGATCACGGTGTCGGGAGCCGGCTGTGGAAGGGCCAGGAGGTCTTTGGTGGTCATCTGCTGCTGCGCGGCCATCGGGATGAGCGGCGCCAGGGCGAGGACGGCTAGGGCAAGTTGAACACGGATCCGCATGGCAGTTCCCAACGAGGTGAGGTGCTGGCCGGCCGGGGTGGCCGGTGACGGGAGGGCTATGTCTCCTAGACGGCTCGCCAGACCGTGGAGAAGGTCTGGTCGATGTCGTCCGGGGGCGGAACGTGCGCGTCCACCGCGCCCTGGGTGATCATCCAGTCGCGGAAGTTGGGTGGTGCATTCCGGACGCCATCGATGTTGAGGTAACTGGCGCTCTTCACCGCCTGCCAGTCGCGCAAGCCGGTGAGATCGGCACCCCGGAGGTCGGCGGTACCGAGCTGAGCGCCTTTCAGGATGGCGCCCTTCATGTGGGCGCCGCGCAAGTCGGCACCCGTGAGGTTGGCGTCGGTAAAATCGACGTTTTCGAGATTCGCTTCCTTGAGATCGGCCCCTTGAAGGTTGGCTTCGCGAAGGCTGGCGTGGCGCAACTGGCTCGACCCGAGCTGTGCCCCTTCGAGCCAGGCGCCGTCGAGCCGAACGCCGGCCAGTGAGATGCCGTTCTGAATCAGGTCCTGCAGCGCGTCGACCCGCCCGCCGCTGCCACCCTTGCCCTGCGCGCTGTTGATGACTTGCCAGGCTTCGTAGTTGGCTGTCTTGCGAGCGAGGCGGCTGGCCTCTTCCTCGGCCTTCCGGCGCTCATCACGGCGGGCCCACAATTGATAGACCCCGACGAGCAGGACGACCACTTCGACGAGTCGGACGAAATTGACGGTGTTGGCGAGCCAGATCGACCACTGATCGTCGGATGAGGTCGCCGCCGGTCGTGTCTGACCACCGCCGCGAGCCTGGTCGGCCATCGCCGGGGCCGGCAACAACAGGACCAGCAGGCCCACGACGGGCCCGCGAGGCAGTCGATTGAGGAGCAGACGGAACGCCATAGATATCATAAGGTTTACGGCGTTCGGCGCCGGATGGCAACCCGCCCGCCCCTAGTCGAGGTCGTCCAGGGACCGGGGCCAGTCCTGCTTGAGGAGGCGGGACAGGGCCCGGTCGGCGAGGAGCCGACCTTCGGTCTGGCACCGGGCGCAGTAGTTGGTTTCGTTGTCGGCATACCGAATCCGCTGTACCGGGCTCCCGCACACCGGGCAGGGTTGGCGGAAGCGGCCATGGACGGCCATCTCCGGCCGGAACGCCGTCACCTTCTCGGGGAACTCTCCCCGCCGCTCCAGTCGCAGGCGGTCGATCCAACCCAGCAACACCGACTTCGTGGCGGCATGGAGCCGCTCGATCTCCGCGGCTCCTAGCTGGC
>JANMXA010000259.1:0-12888 GCA_031394255.1 Gemmatimonadota bacterium | reverse complement strand
TCTGAAGTGTGCGACCCGGTATGGCACGCCCGCCAATAGGCCGGCCAAACCATAAAAGCCTGCCGCCGTCTCCGCGTTGATGTGCAGCACATCCGGTCGCTTCTCCCGGCACAGCCGCCACAAATCGGCCAATCCGCGCTGCCCAGGGTGCCCGTAGACGATTACAGCGCCCGCCGCCCTAAAATCGTCGTCGAATGTGCCCGCCATGCCGCTGACCACGAATACAGTTACTTCAACTGGCAATCCGAGCGCATGGACGCTCCGAACCAGCTGCAGCAATCGGCGCTCGGCGCCACCGATATTCAACTGGCCTATCGTAATGACAATGCGTTTCACGACTTGGCCGCCGCAATTTGGCGGCTGCCCGGCCTGATCAGGCCAGCCACCGCGAGAATAGCCAGAGCCGCCGCAAGGGTGCTGAGGGCGCTGCCGTAGCCGTTGACAAACGACTGCCGCACCTGGTCGAACAGGCCAACCGTTAGCGCGATCGCCACGGGATTCGCCCGGCCAGCCGCCAGTACGTTGCCACAGACGATCAACGTCCAACCAACCAGCATCCCAACCGGTAGAACGCCCCCCAGGCCAAAGTTGTAATAGGCCTCCGCTGCCATCGAAAAGCCGTAGGGGCCAGCCCTGTGAACGATCAGCACGTTCATCAGCCGTTCGTCCAACTCACCCGGAAGTCGTGGAACAACCGGGAACATTCGGAGCAACGACCTTTCGAAGGGCGCAGCATAGGATGCCCCAAGGAGCAAGTCATCCGACTGGGCCCACTTGACTACCTCATGGACCGGGCGCAGCGAACCACCGAGCTCAGCCAGGCCACGGGACACGGCCAGCGGTGTAGCCAACCCCACGTCACTGGCCGCCGAGACGCGATACGAAGCGACGAAGGCGGATAGTCCCAGGAAGGCGACCGATCCACCAAGAAGCACGACGACCGGAACGGCAAGCCGTCGTTGCGACACCAGGAGGCCCAACGCCACAACGAGCGGGAAAGCGACCTCGCCGCGAAGACCGAAGGAGAATGCCAGCACTCCCCAGCCGAGAAACAGCGCGAACGGCAGGTAGGACCGTCCCGTCATGATCGCCACAAGGAAGGCTGCGTCGATGCAGCCGTGGACAACACCGAACAAGGCGCCAACACCGGTCGCCTCGACCCTCCGGATGAAGTCCGCGTAGTCCCCAGCGCCCGTGGCCACCACTAGGGCCAGCCAACCGACAATCGCCGCAACTAGGCTGACGATGCTGACGACCCAAACAGTCGGACGTGAGGCAGTTCCACGGGCCGCCGAGCTGGCCGCGACCGCCGGCAGGAGGTTCGCCGCGAGCAGCCCGGCGAGGAACACCAGACTAATCAGATGGGCCTTTCGTGTGATCACAAAATCCCAGTACCATTCCAGGCCGAACCGGGCGGTCGCATCGAGACGATCGTCTGGCAGAAGGAATACCGGCGCCAGGCCAAAGTGGAACACGACGAAGACACAACAGAAGTACAGGCCCAACGTACGCTGCGGACGGCGGCGGGCGACGACATACGCTACGAACACGCCCGCGGCGACCGCAGCGACCAAGAGCGCGTGATACAGCTCCACCTGACCCACACTGGTAGCAACAAATGGGAGCCCACAGAGGATCAGAAATGCGATATACGGCACCAGAAGGCGTTGTTGCAGCGCAAGCCATGGCGCACGCCTGGTCGGAGGTGGGGTCGCGACGGCTTCACCGTTCATAGGGTAGCGAACCGCCCCCCAAAAACAGTAATGCCGATTCCAAGGCGGCGTTTGACGACGAACGCCTGAAGGGCGCCTCGGAGCAACTGATAAACAGCCAGTGTAAGGACCGCTCCCCCAATCCCATACCGCGCGGCCAGCGGAACGATCAGCATGAGGTAGCAGGCGACCGAAGCGATTGTCGTATAGAAATTGGCGTGTTCCAGACCGCCAATGGTGAGTAGTTGTCCACCGGGGCCTGTAAGAGCATTGACCGACAAGCCTCCAACAAGGCCCAGGAGCACGGCCGAGGCGCCAGCATACTGGCGGCCGAACAGTCCGAGTAACAGTCCGCCGAAAAGGCCAAACATTGCGAAACACACCAGGCTCCACCAGGCAGCCATCCGTCGGTAGGCCCCAACCGAACGCGCCAGAGCATCGCGCCTCTCAAGGTGGATCAAGACCGCGAATTGCGGCAGATAGACGGGGTCGAGGAAGAAATAGACGGTGTTGACGGCTTCGCCCAGTCGAGTGACGACAACGTAAGCGGCAAGTTGGTCCGGCGGGACGATCGAGCCGACGACAATCACGTCGATGCTCTTCATCACGCTGATGACCACGTTGGTCGCCCCCATGTAGATGGCGACCTTGCGGATGTCCGCCCGGACGCCGAGGGCGTCGACGGCGACGCCCTCGCCTTGCGGCAAGGCTCGCCAGAGAAGGAGCCCCCCAACGATCGCCGTCAGGCCGTAGATCCCGACCGTCAGGCTGACCAGGTCACGGAGTCCGAAATTGGCGTACCATCGACTGGCACACAGGACTGCGCCGCCGAGCAGGAGTGGTCGAATGATGGTATCCGGAAGCTGCCCAACCCAGAGCCGGCCGAGAGCCGACGACACCGATACGCGGAGCTGCGAGAGGCCGACCAGCGGAATCAACAGGAGAGCAGCGAGTGCGTGTTTCAATGACGCCGGCGCTGCGGCGAATGGATCCAGCACGACCGCGACCCCAAGGAGAACCGCGACGAGCACCGAGAGGCCGCCGACTGACAGAAACATCTCGGTAACCGCCTGACGGACCGCCGCGGCGGCGCCGACCACCAGCAGACGCGGCAACACCTTGGTGGCGGAGAACGGAAAGCCCGCGACCGCGACAACCGCAGCAAAGTTTACCCAGGCAACAACCAGGCTAAACCGCCCAAAGAGGTCGGCGCCAGCACCTCGCACCAGCAGGATCTGGCCGGCGATCATTGCCCCGAAGCCCAGGGCGAGTGGCAATGCCTTCATGACAATGCGGGCAGGCAAGGCCATATGGGTCTGGTGCTCTGGAGTTTGGAAGTATTGCAACTTACATATCAGGCGATCGAGCGCAAACCCTTCGTCCCCCGGCGCGGCCAGACTAGAGGCACGATACAATGTGTGGAATCGCAGGCATTGTCGCGGGAGGCGATGCGTTTGGCAGTGCCGCGGCGCTCCGGGCGATGGCGGAGGCACTCGCGCACCGAGGCCCCGATGGCGATGGGTTCTGGGAGGAAGGCGATATGTTTTTCGGCCACCGCCGTTTGGCGGTGATCGACGTGTCGCCTGCCGGACGTCAGCCAATGGTATCCCGCGACGCCCGCTATGTCCTCACGTACAACGGCGAGATCTACAATCACCTGGAGTTGCGACATCGGCTGGACCCGGGAGCGGACTTTGAATGGCGGGGCAGTTCGGATACCGAAACGCTGCTCGAAACCCTCGCTCGCTGGGGTCCCGAATGCGTCCTGGAGCGGGTCAATGGAATGTTCGCGTTTGCCCTCTGGGATCGCCACGACAAGCAACTGCTCCTGGCCAGGGATCCGTTCGGCGAAAAGCCGCTCTACTACGCTGCGAAGGGGGGTCGGTTCGCGTTTGCTTCAGAATTTGGCGCGCTTGAACGGGTACCGTGGATCGACAGCGCGCCCGACCCCTCATCCGTCGCCACGTACCTGCGGCGGTGGTATGTCCCGCCTCCCCACTCGATCGGGCGGGAGGTCAAGAAGCTCCCGGAAGGATGTTGGCTGCGGTGGCGAAGCGGAGAGGAGCCCGTTGTTGAGAGCTATTGGAACATCAGCGACGCCGTCTCCCGGGGACGGCAGCACCCGATCCAAGATCCGGTTGCGGCGGTTGCCGAGTTAGAAGTGCTGCTGGCTGATGCCGTCAGGATCCGAATGATGTCTGACGTGCCCTTGGGAGCCCTCCTTTCGGGCGGCGTCGACTCAACCCTCGTGGCCGCGTTCATGCAGAAGGCGTCCGCCATTCCCATTCGCACGTTCAGCCTGGGGTTCCGCGAAGAAGGCTATAATGAGGCCGTGCACGCAAAGGCGGTCGCACGGCACCTCGGGACCCAGCACACTGAGCTCTATATCACGGATGACGACGCCCTCGCGCTAGTCCCTCGGTTAGGACAAATGTACGACGAGCCGTTTGCTGACTCGTCGCAGATTCCTACGGCCCTTGTCTGTGCCATGGCTCGGGAGCACGTCACGGTCGCGCTCACGGGAGATGGTGGAGACGAGTTGTTTGCCGGCTACACCCGGTATCAGTTTGTCGATGATCTGTGGAGGCGAGTATCGCGGATCCCGGCGCGGGGAGGCCTGGCCTCGATTTTCGAGCACCTCCCCGCCCGCCTCCTGCGGTATCTTGCTCCGGTCTTGGCGCCCCTCGTACCCACCGGCTTCGGGACGGACAATCTTGACGCCAAGCTGCGGCGGTCTGGGCCGCTGCTGCGGGCATCGGATTTCAATGCCTTCTACTCCGCCTTTCTCGGTGGCTGTGCCAATCCGACCAGGCTTGTTGCCGATCCGCAGGCGTCGATACGAGAGGCCTACGCTCCCCGACAACCTGAAGACCTCACGAACGTAGACCGAATGATGTGGTGGGACACTGTTCACCTCCTACCCAACGACCTGCTGGTAAAGGTCGATCGGGCCAGTATGGCAGTCAGTCTTGAGGGCCGAATGCCCCTCCTCGACCGCCGCCTCGCGGAGCTAGCCTGGCGGATGCCGGTCGCCCTCAAGCAGAGGGGCAGAGTCGGGAAATGGCCATTGAAGGCGATCCTTCACAAGCTTGTTCCGCGGGAGCTGGTTGAGCGCCCAAAGATGGGCTTCGGGATTCCGCTCGATCTCTGGCTCCGGGGTAATTTGCGGTCTTGGGCAAGCGACCTGTTGAGTCCAGCTCGTCTCAGGCGGCAAGGTCTGTTGAATGCAGACGCAGTGGACAGCACGTGGCAGAGTTTCCTTGAGACCAGCCAGCCGCCGTCCAGCCAGATCTGGTCGCTATTGATGCTTCAGGCCTGGATGGCGGCTCGGAATCGGTAGGCGGAGGTGGGTATCGATGGATCGTCGCCCCTCAAAGGGACTGAATGAACGAGCGCGTAACTAGTGACGTGGCCGCGGGGGAGCTGACCGCGCCTCACTTCGCCACCGTACTCCTGCGGCGGCGGCGGTGGATTGGCGGGACAGCCCTGGCGTTGACGCTGGCGACCTTGCTGGCGGTCCTCCTGCGAGGTCGGAGCTATACCTCCGTCTCGGCGTTCACGACCCAGTCGAGGCGTACGGCCAGCCTATCGGGAATCGCCGCCCAGCTCGGGATTGCGGTTCCCGGCGCCGATGCGACTTTGAGCCCTCAGTTCTATGCCGACTTCGTTCGCAGCCGACCCGTATTGGCCGCCACCGCGGATACCCGATTCCCGGCGTCCGGCGGGCAGGCGTCCGACCTTGCCTCCCTGCTTGGCGTTCGGCAGGCCGACTCCGCGGAAACTCGAGAGCTTGTGATAGAGGAACTCGCGGGCCGCGTGATCGCGAGCGCCAATCTACGGACTGGCATCGTACGGGTAAGTACTCGGATGAGCAGCGCTGACTTGGCGCTGGCAGTCAACGTCCGGCTGCTGCAGCTCGTGAACGAGTTCAATCTGCGGACCCGGCAGTCACAGGCCTCGGCCGAACGGGCCTTTACCGAGGGGAGGCTCGCCGAAGCCAGGGCCGCGCTCCGGACAACAGAGGACCGGCTCCAGGCATTTCTGCAAGGTAACCGCGACTACCGCAGCTCGCCGCAACTTAGCTTCGCCGCCGACCGGCTCCAGCGTGAAGTGGGCGAGCGCCAACAGATCGTGTCCTCCCTTGCCGAGGCGTATGAGCAGGCCAGGATCGAGGAGGTTCGCGATACGCCCATCATTACGGTCGTTGAGCCCGCCGAGCTACCTGTCCGGCCCGACTCCCGCAGGCTCATCGTCTTGATGGTGCTCGCCCTCCTGGGCGGCGCGGCGCTCGCTGGGATCGCCGCGCTGATCGTGGATGGCGCGGGGGGCCAGGCCTGGTCCGACGATGCAGCGGCTTCGGAACTACGAGAACAGCGGCCGAAGGCCCGAACCCTCCCCACGGACCACTCGCCGACGTGATTCTACGTTGCCAATCCACTCGGCCCGCGGGTGACATCGTCGTCATCAACGGCGGCTGTCGCTCGGCCAAATCGCTCGGTGCGGGCGGAGGAGCGGAATGACCAGTCATTTTGACATCCACCTGTCTACGCCTCACCTCGATGGCTCGGAGCGGCAGTTCGTCGACGATGCATTCGCCAGCAACTGGATTGCACCGCTAGGGCCGCACGTCGACGCGTTCGAACGCGAGTTCGCCGACCTCGTGGGCGCCCGGGCTGCGGTAGCCCTCTCCTCCGGGACAGCGGGACTGCACCTCGCCCTCCATTTGGTCGGTGTTGGCCCCGGCGACGAGGTCTTGGTGAGTTCGTTGACCTTCGTCGCCAGCGTCAATCCTATCCGCTATCTCGGGGGCACGCCGGTGTTCGTCGACAGTGAACTTGAGAGCTGGAATCTCGATCCCAATCTCATCGCCGAGGCTCTCCAGGCCCGCGCACGCCGTGGTCGGCTGCCAAAGGCAGTCGTGGCCGTCCATCTGTACGGACAATCCGCCAACCTTGATCCGATTCTGGCAATCTGTGATAGCTACGGCATCCCTGTGATCGAAGACGCCGCGGAAGCGTTGGGCGCGAGCTACCGCGGCCGGGCCCTAGGGACCTTGGGGCGCATGGGAGTGTTTTCGTTCAACGGCAACAAGATCATTACCACGTCAGGCGGAGGCATGCTCGTAGCGGACGATCCGGAGCTGATCCGGCGAGCCCGAAAACTCGCGAGTCAGTCCCGAGAGCCGGACGCGCACTACCAACACGAGGAGGTCGGCTACAACTACCGGTTGAGCAACGTTCTCGCGGCCCTTGGACGCGGGCAGATTCGCGTTCTGGATGACCGGGTTCGCGCCAGGCGGCGCAACTTCGCCCGATACTCCGAGCTCCTCCGCCACCTGCCGGGAATCGAGTTCATGCCCGAGGCACCATGGGGACAGCACACCCGGTGGCTGACGACGCTTACGATCGGGGAGGCTTTTGGCGCGGACCGCATGGCGGTTCAGGCGGCGTTAGCCGCCGCGAGGATCGAGTCGCGACCCCTGTGGAAACCAATGCACATGCAGCCAGTTTTCCGAGGTTGCGATGCGGTTGGCGGGTCGATATCAGAGAAGCTGTTTCAGGACGGCCTTTGCCTCCCGTCCGGATCGAACCTGGGTCGGGCCGATTTGGAGCGGGTCGCGGCCGTCATCGAGTCGGCGCACCGGTAGCCTCAGTCGCGACCGCTCCATGCCCGACGTATCAGGACACCGTTGGATCCAGGCACTACCTGAGGCGCGGGAAGGGGCTGTTCATGTTGGTTCGCTCGAGCAGTTGCTGCGCCTGCCACTCCGGCATTCGTACGGTCAAGGCCACTTCTTCACCAAGCTCCTCCCGCCCCACCACCTCCCCCACCCGATACACCTCCGCAATCCGCTTCCCATCCGACGCCGGCAACACCACCCGCACCGTCGGCCGCGCCTCCCGCGCCCGCTCCGCCAGCGCCACCTTGAGCGCATCCAGCCCCGTCCCCGCCACCGTGTTCACCACCACCGGCCGGTCGTACAGCGCCTTGACCCGCGCCTCGAACCCCGCCGGGTCCTCCAGCCGGTCGCTCTTGTTGAACACCAGCAGCACCGGCCGGTCGTTCAGTTCGAGCTCGGCCAGCACCCCCTCCACCACCTGGATGTGATCCTCCCACTCCGCATGGCTGGCGTCGACCACATGAAGCAGCACGTCCGCCTCCCGGGCCTCCTCCAGCGTCGCCCGGAAGCTCGCCACCAGATGGTGGGGCAGCTTCCGGATGAAGCCGACCGTATCCGTCACCCGGACCTTCACCCCTGAGAGATCGACCTCCCGGGTCAGCGTGTCCAGCGTGGCAAACAGCCGGTCCTCGACGAATATGTCCTTCTCCCCCGTCAGCGCCCGGAGAATGCTCGACTTGCCCGCATTCGTGTACCCCACCAACGACGCCGACAGCATGCCCTGACGCCCCGCCCGGACCGTTTCCCGATGGCGCTCCACGTCCTGCAGCCGCTCCCGATGATGCTGGATTTTCTTCCGGATCATCCGCCGGTCGGTTTCGAGCTGGGTTTCACCCGGACCCCGAAGGCCGATACCGCCCCGGATCCGCGAAAGGTGGGTCCACATCCGCGCCAGGCGGGGCAGCAGGTACTGGAGCTGTGCCAGTTCCACCTGCAGCTTCGCTTCTGCCGACCGCGCCCGTGTGGAAAAAATGTCCAGAATGATTTCGGCGCGATCCATCACCCGGATCTTGAGCGCCTTCTCCAGATTGGCGCCCTGCACCGGCGTCAGCTCCTCGTCGAAGATCACGATCGTGGCCGACTCCGCCGTCACCAGCGCCAGCAGCTCCTCGACCTTGCCTTCGCCGATCAGCGTGGCCGGATTGCGCGTCGCCACCTGCTGCGTCAGCCGCCCCACGACCAGCCCACCCGCCGTATCCACCAGCCGCGCCAGCTCCTCAAGATGCTCGGTGAGCTGCTCCGCGTCCCGGCTCCCCTTCCGGGGGGCCGCCACGAGAATCACCCGCTCCGCCGGCGGCGCCACTTCGATCATCGGTCGTACGATACGCCAACTCCTTCCATCGACTATCCCTGACCCCAAGCAGTGCCTGCACCGGGTTCGGGCATCTTAAGTACCCGCCTGACCCTCGGCAAACCACCGTTCAATCCGGGCCGCAATCCGCCTCGCCGCCTGACCGTCCCCATAGAACGGCGGCCATTCGCTCGGCCGCTCCGCGATCGCGGCCAGAGCCGCCGTCCGAACCCCCTCCGCCGTCAGCGGCCGCACCAGGCGATTCCACGGGCCACCCAGCAACTCGATCCACTCGGTCTCGTCCCGAAGCGTCACGCACGGCACCCGGTGCCAGTACGCCTCCTTCTGGAGCCCGCCCGAATCCGTCACCACCACCGCCGCACCGGCCACCAGCGACTGGGTGTCGAAGTACCCCAGCGGCGGCACGATCCGAACCCCGTCCCCGTCACCAATCGTGAGGCCCGCCTCGGCCATCGCCGAACCGGTCCGCGGATGGAGCGGCCACAACACCGGCATGATCGCGCCCAGCGCCCGGGCGCCGCCCACCAACGCGGCAAGACGGTCGGCCCGGTCCGTGTTCCCCGCCCGATGCGCCGTGAACAGAGCATAGCGTCCGGGCACCACGCCCTGCCGCGCCAACCGCGCCGGGTCAGGGCGATCGGCCCCGCTCGCGACCAGCGCGTCGTACATCACGTCGCCCACGACCTCGACATCACCGACTCCGCCCAGACCCTCGCGCACCAGGTTGGCCCGCGCCGCCTCGGTCGGCGGGAACCACAGCGTCGATAACCGGTCGGCCACCAGCCGGTTCACTTCCTCCGGCATGCTCCGGTCGAACGACCGAAGCCCGGCCTCGATGTGCGCCACCGGAATGGCCACCTTGGACGCCACCAGCGCTGCCGCCAGCGTCGAATTGGTGTCGCCGTACACCAGCACCATGTCAGGCCGGTTCAGGTCGAAGACCTTTTCGATCCCCTCGAGCATCCGCGCCGTCTGGGTCGCGTGCGGACCGCTCCCGACCCCCAGATTCACCTCCGGCGGCGGAATGGCCAGTTCATCGAAGAACAGCTGGGACAGTTCGGGGTCGTAATGCTGCCCGGTGTGGATCCAGCGCTCCCGGATCCCCGGAATCCGCGCCAGGGCCCGGGAGACCACCGCCGCTTTGATGAACTGGGGCCGAGCGCCAACGACCGTGGTGACGGTGTAGGTCAACCGGCCTCGCTGTCCCCCGGCGGGACCGCGGGACGTCCCGCCTTCTCCCGCCACCATTTGAGCCGCTCCGCCACCTTGGTTTCGAAGCCGAGCGCCCCCGGCCGGTAGAAGGTCTGGCCCTTCAGCACGTCGGGGAGATAGTCCTGCGGGATGAAGTGCTCCGGCGCGTTGTGGGCGTACTGATAGCCCTTGCCGTACCCCAGGTCCTTCATCAGGCCGGTCGGCGCGTTCCTGAGATGCATCGGGACCGGCGCGGCCGGCGTCTGCCGCGCCGCTGCCAGCGCCTCGTTCAGGGCCACCACCGTGCTGTTCGACTTGCTCGCCGTCGCCAGGTAGATCGTCATCTCGGCCAGCGGCAGGTACCCCTCCGGCGCCCCCAGAACCTCATACGCCTGGCGCGCCGCCGTCGCGATCAGCAGCGCGTTCGGGTCCGCGAGCCCGATGTCCTCCGCCGCCATTGCCAGCGCCCGGCGGAACAGGGTTCTCGGATCTTCACCACCCTCGATCATCCGCGCCATCCAGTAGAGCGCGCCGTCGGGATCGCTACCCCGGAGCGACTTGTGGTAGGCCGAGAGCAGATTGAAATGTTCCTCGCCGGTCGCGTCGTACCGCGGCATCCGCCGGGCCAGCACCGACTGGAGCGATTCGAGGGTGATCGTACCCTTGAGCCCCACGTGCCGGACCGCCGCCTCGATGATCCCGAGCGCCAGCCGCGCGTCGCCGTCCGACTGCACCGCCACCGCCCGGAGCACGTCGTCCGCCGCCTCGACGTCCTTGGGGCCCAGACCACGCTCCCGGTCCGTCAGCGCCCGCCGCAGCAGCACCACCAGGTCGTCCGCCGACAGTGCCTCGAGTACGAACACCCGGCACCGCGAGAGCAGGGCCCCGTTCAGACTGAAGCTCGGATTTTCCGTCGTGGCGCCGATCAGCGCCACCGTGCCCCGCTCCACGTGCGGCAGAAAGGCGTCCTGCTGGGCCCGGTTGAACCGGTGAATCTCGTCGCAGAAGAGGACGGTGCCGCGCCCCATCAGGAGCCGCGATTCGGCCTCCTTGATGATCTCCCGGACCCGCGGCACCCCTTCGGTCACCGCACTGAACGCCGTGAACTCGCGCTGGGTGTGCTGCGCGATCAACCGGGCCAGCGTGGTCTTGCCGGTGCCCGGCGGCCCCCAGAGAATGGTGCTGCCCAGATCCCCGCGCCGGATGGCGTCGCCTAACGCCTTGCCGGGGTCGAGCAGGTGGCGCTGCCCGACGAACTCGTCCAGCGCCGCCGGCCGCATCCGTTCCGCCAGGGGGCCGGCCTCCGCCCCGAACAGCGAGGGCTCGCTCACCGGGCCTCGAGCGCCCGGGCCAGCAGCACCTCCCGGCGATTGTCCGCCGGATGATCGAGCACCCATTCCAGCAGACTGCCTAACGTCCGCCCCAGGCCCGGCCCGGCCGGCACCCCGGCGGCCAGCAGGTCGTCGCCCGTCACCGCCAGGTCCGCCCGCGATACCGCCTCGCCTCGTTCCCGGATGCCGGCCACCGCGGCCGCCCAGGGGGCATCGCCGCCCGTCACCAGAACCTGTCGCTTGAGCAGATCGTCCGCCGCCGGCCCCGTCGCCGACAGCCAGCGACGAACCCCGGCCGGATCACCCGACGCCGGCGCCGCCGGCCCCCGCCCGATCCGCAGGGCCCGATCGATCTCCGCCCCGGACGCCTTGAGCCGCGCCAGCACCGTCGCCGGCTCCGCCGTTACGATCGCCGTCAGCAGCACCGGGTCGCGGGGCGCCGGGTCCGGCATCGCCAGCGGATAGTCCGTGGCCAGCCCCTCGAGCCAGCGATCCGCCGCCCCAACCTCGCGCCACATCCCGAACAGGGCCGGGAGCGACCGTGCCGTCTCGAGACTCCGGAACCACTCGTCCCTGACCCGCTCGGCCGAGAGCCGCACCAGACCGCTCGCCACCTCCACCGCCGCTCCCCACGTGCCCGGGTCGATCGAAAACCCGAGCCGGCAGGCGAAGCGGATGGCCCGAAGAATCCTGAGGTAGTCCTCGCGGAACCGGTCCTGCGGCACTCCCACCGCCCGGATGACCCGGCGGTCGAGATCGGCCGCTCCACCGAACGGATCCCGCCAGTGATGCCGAATCGGATGATACGCGATGGCGTTGATGGTAAAATCGCGGCGGGCCAGATCGTCCTCGAGCGACGCCCCGAAGACCACCTCGGCGTGACGGCCGTCCGTCGCCACGTCCCGCCGAAACGTCGTCACCTCGTGCAGCTTCCGGTGCCGGTCGAGCACCCCGACCGTGCCGAACTTGAGCCCGACCGGCACCGTCCGCCGGAACAGACCCTGGACCTGGTCCGGCGTCGCCGCCGTCGCCAGATCCACGTCCTCACGGGCCGAGCCGAGGATGCCGTCCCGGACCGCCCCGCCGACGCACCAGGTTTCGTGGCCGGCCCCCTCGAGCGTGGTCGCGATCTCCACGATCTCCGGCGGGAGCTGGAGCCGCTCCGGCAGCTTCACCGCGCCCCTATCCGCAGAGAACGCTGCCACCGTTGACGTTGATGACCTCGCCGGTGATGTGCCGGGCCAATTCCGACGTCAGGAAGAGAATCGGTCCCGCGATGTCCTCCGAGGGCGGCACCCGTTTCATCGGAATGTTCGCCGCAATCCTTTCCTTCCCGCCGTCGGCGTACGCCGTGGCGCTCATGTCCGTGTCGACCCAGCCCGGCGCGACGCAGTTCACCCGGATGCCCGGCGCATATTCGATGCAGAGCGCCTTGGTCATCGAGATCAGCGCCCCCTTGGTCGCCGCGTAGTCGGCGTGGAACGCTTCGCCCCGCTGGCCCGCAGTGCTCGACACCAGGACGATCGATCCGCCCGGCCTGAGCAGCCCGAGGGCCGCCCGTGTGGTCAGAAACACCGAGTCGAGATTCTGGGCCAAGGTCGAGCGCCACCGCGCCTCGGTCATCTTCCCCAGCGGCGTGTCGTCGACCGGCCACATGCCGGC
>JANMXA010000258.1:0-11950 GCA_031394255.1 Gemmatimonadota bacterium | reverse complement strand
CGCTGAGGCGGAGCGCGACGGGCGGCTCACGCCGGGCGATCTGGTCTTGCTGGTCAGCTTCGGTGCCGGATTCACCTGGGGCGCGGTCCTGCTCCGATGGTGAACGTTCTGGTCTTCCCGGGCCAGGGTGCCCAGAAACTCGGCATGGCCAAGGATCTGGCCGACCGGTTTCCAGCCGCTCGCGACACCCTGGCGGCCATTGGCGAGGCCCTCGGGGTTCCGCTCACGCGAATCATGTGGGACGGGCCTGAAGATGAGCTCCAGCAGACCCTCAATACCCAGCCGGCCATCCTGGCCCACTCCGCCGCGGTATTGGCGGTCGTGGGGGAACGCCTGGGCCCGGTAGCCGGCGCCGCCGGCCACAGTCTCGGCGAGTACAGTGCCTACGTCGCTGCTGGGTCCCTGACCGCCGTCGACGCGGCCCGGCTGGTCCGGCGGCGAGGGGAATTGATGCACCAGGCCGGCTCCGAGCGACCGGGGGCCATGGCGGCCGTGCTCGGGTTGCCGGGAGACCAGGTCGGGATCGCCTGCGGCCAGGCCAGCAGCCAAGGGGACGGCGTGGCGGTGGCAGCCAACCTGAATGCGCCGGATCAGACGGTGATTTCGGGAGACCCGGCGGCAGTCGGGCGGGCCGGCGAGCTCTGCAAGGCCGCCGGAGCCAAGCGGGTCATGCCTCTCAAGGTCAGCGGGGCCTTTCACTCCCCCCTGATGGCGCCGGCCGCCGTCGGCCTGGCGGAGGTACTCCGATCGCTGCCGTTCCGTGACCCGGCCTTTCCCGTGGTGGCAAACGCGACCGCCACGGCCGTGGTGACGGCCGCCGAGGCCAGGCGACTGCTGGTGGACCAGCTCACGGCGCCGGTCCGATGGGTCGAATGCGCCCGGGCGCTCGCCGCCCTCGCGCCGGCGGTCCGGTTCGTCGAGATCGGCCCGGGCACGGTCCTGGGCGGCCTGATCAAGCGCGTGGTGACGGAACCGCAATACCTGGCGTTAGGCACCGCCGATGACGTGGAGAAGTTCCTCGCATGAGTACCGCCATCGACTTGCAGGGCCAGGTCGCCGTCGTCACGGGCAGCACCCGGGGCATCGGGAAGGCCATCGCCGCGGCCCTGCATCGGGCCGGCGCCTCGGTCGCGATTGTCGGACGGAGCGTCGAGCCGGCCCGCGCGGTCGCGGCCGAGTTCGGGGAGCGGGCGTTCGGCGTCGCCTGTGACGTCGCGGACCTGGCCCAGGTGGAGGCGGCGATCGGCGAGGTGGAGAAGGGGCTCGGACCGATCTCGATCCTGGTCAACAACGCCGGTCTCACCCGCGACAATCTCCTCATCCGTCTTGGCAACGAGGAATGGGATCAGGTTCTGGACGCCAACCTCAAGGGCGCCTTTCACACGACCAAGACGGTCATTCGTGGCATGATGAAGCGCCGGGCCGGCCGGATCATCAACATCACCAGCGTCGTGGGCCTCACGGGGAACAAGGGGCAGTCGAACTACGCGGCCAGCAAGGCCGGGCTGATCGGTTTCTCCAAGTCCATCGCCAAGGAGTATGCCAGCCGGGGCATCCTCGTGAACTGTGTGGCACCGGGGTTTATCGAGACCGACATGACGGCCGTCTTGCCCCAAGAGGCCAAGGACGCCTTATTATCACAAATCGCGCTCGGTCGGCTTGGGCAGCCCGCCGAAGTGGCCGGCGCGGTGCTGTTCCTCGCCTCCGATCTCGCCCGCTACGTCACCGGACAGGTGATCGTGGTGGACGGAGGCATGGTCATCTAATCTCATGAGGACGACATGAGCGACATGGTTGAGAAGGTCAAGGACATCATCGCCGAAGAGCTGGGCGTCGAGCGTGAGAAACTCACCGAAGGGGCGAGCTTCATGGAGGACCTCGGGGCTGATTCGCTCGACACCGTCGAACTCGTGATGGCGTTCGAGAAGGAATTCGACATCGACATTCCGGACGAGGAAGCCGAGAAGCTCAAGACGGTTGGCGATGCGCTCAAGTACCTGCAGGAGAAGATGGGGAACAAGTAGGTGAAGCCATCGCGCGTGGTGGTGACCGGCCTGGGGGCAGTGACCCCGGTCGGTCTGTCAGCCGATGAAACCTGGGCCAACCTGCTGGCCGGCGCCTCCGGGGCCGCTCCGATCACCAAGTTCGATCCGAGCCGGCTCCAGGTTCGTTTTGCCTGTGAAGTGAAGGGCTTCGACCCCTTGGTCTACATCGACCGGAAAGAGGCTCGCCGCTACGACCTCTTTCTCCAGCTGGCCCTGGCGACCGCCCATCAGGCGATCACCCAGGCCGGCCTCGAAGGCAAGTTCCCGAACCCCGAGCGCTCCGGGGTCATCATCGGGAGTGGTATCGGCGGAATGATGACCTTCGAGGAACAGTGTACGGCGTACATCCAGAAAGGCCCCGATCGGGTCTCGCCCTTTTTCGTACCGATGTTCATCCCCGACATCGCCGCCGGCATCGTATCCATCCGCTACGGCCTCAAGGGCCCGAACTTCTGCACCGTATCGGCCTGTGCGTCGTCGGCACACGCGATCGGTGAGGCCTATGAACTGATCCGCATGGCCAAAGCGGACTGCATTGTGGCGGGCGGCTCCGAAGCGGCGATCACCGGCCTCGCGATTGCCGGGTTCCAGAACATGAAAGCCCTGTCGACCAGGAATGACGCCCCCGAAAAGGCCAGCCGCCCGTTCGACAAGGGCCGGGATGGCTTCGTGCTGGGCGACGGTAGCGCCATGGTCGTCCTGGAAAGCCTCGACCACGCCATGGCGCGGGGCGCCACGATCCTGGGCGAAGTCATCGGGTACGGCATGAGCGGCGATGCCCATCACATGACGGCACCCGCCCCTGACGGGGAAGGCGCCCAGCGGGCCATGCGGGATTGCCTCGCGGACGGCGCCATCGATCCGTCGGCGGTCGGATACGTGAACGCCCACGGCACCTCCACGCCGCTCGGTGACGTCGCGGAAACAGTCGCGGTCAAGGCCGTCTTCGGTGAGCACGCGTCGCGGTTGGTCTTCGCCTCGACCAAGTCGATGACCGGGCACCTTCTCGGAGCGGCCGGTGCGCTCGAATTCATGGTTTCACTGCTGGTGGCCACGACGGGCAAGGTTCCGCCCACCATCAATCAGGACGAGGCCGACCCGGCGTGCGATCTCTTTTCGGCACCCAACCGGGCCATCGACCGCACCGTGGACGTTGCGATGTCGAACTCGTTCGGATTCGGCGGGCACAACGTGTCGCTCGCGGTTCGCCGCTTCATCCCCTAGCGTCGATCCGCCCCGTCACGGAGGCAGGCACGAAGCCCGACCCGGCGAACAGGCGCCCCCGGCTCCCGAGCCGGCTGCAATACCAAGTCATCATGGTCATTGGCCTGGCGGTGGCTCTCGTGCTGCCGGCGGGCCTTTTGCTTGAACGGACGGTAACCCGCCGACTGGTCGAAGAACGGCTCGCGGACACCCGGTTCACAATCAAGACCGGCATCGGTTCGGTTTCCGACCGGCTCGCCAGAGCGGGACGCCGGGTCGAGTCACTGGCCCGGCGGATCTCAGCCATTCCGCCAGCCGGACCTGCCGATGTCGCCGAATTCGACCGTCTCACCGAACGCCGCGAGAACGGCGTCACCCGAAGCCGAACCGACCGGGTCGACCCGACCACCGAAGCCGTGTTCTGGCTCCCCCCCGGACATCCCCTCGATCCTGACACCCGTGGCTTCCTGGCGCGCGCCAAGCCGGTCATCGAACAGGTCGGAGACGGGGCCCGCGATCCGGTCTTCGAGGATGCCTACATCTCGACCCGTGAGGGCGGGGAGGTCACCTACCTGCCGGACTATCCGGCGTACATCGATCGGGAGCATCCCCTCGAACCCCAGACCCGATGGATCCGACCGACCGATCCCGCCGTCAACCCGAAAGGCGAGGTTCGCTGGAGCGACCCCATCAAGGGAACGGATCCGCGGGTCTGGTACCTCAGCATCATGGCGCCCTACCATCGCCACGGCCGTTGGGCCGGGTCGGCTGCGCTTGACGTCACCGTCCGCCCGTTGATCGAATCCGCTCTCGGCAACACGAATTTGAGCGACCTCCGCGTCCTGCTCGCCGACACGAGCGGCCTGGTGCTCTATACCAACGGGTACAAGGCGCTGATCAGGACAACCAACGACTCACTCCTCGTTCGCCAATTGCCCGGCGAGGTGGGCGCGGCCGTTGCGGCGCTGCTGGCCCAGCTGCCGGCCGACACGGCGTCGATCCTGCAACGCAGTGTCGGCGACACACTGGTCCTGGCCTCCTCGATTCGCCAGGGCGCCTGGCGTTTGGTGGCGATGGTGCCCCGCTCCTCGGTCGTCGCGGCGATTCAGGGCCCGCTCCGGGTCTTCCGATGGGGCATGCTGGCCGTCCTGGCCGTGCTGCTTGGAGCGATCGTGCCGCTCGTCGCCCGTGACGCCCGGCGCCGGCTCGAGGCCCGTGAAGCGGCTGACCGCGAACACGAACGTACCGTCCGGCTCATTCAGATGCTGCCGATGGCCGTCGTCCTGACCCGGATCTCGGACGGCACCATTGTCGAGGTCAACCAGATCGCCGCCGAGGCCGTCGGCTACTCCCGCGAGCAACTGATCGGCCGGTCGACCCAGGCGCTCGGCTTCTGGCCCGATCCGGACGTTCGCCGTCGGCTGATCGAGAGGGTCACCGCTGAGGGCCAGGTCAGCGAGCTCCCAGTCCGACTCCGGATGCGGGCCGGCGAAATCGAGGCGGTTTACTCGGCCCGGCTGTTCGAAGTCCGCGGTGAAACGTTGCTGATTTCGATTTTCCGCGACCTGTCCCAGCAGCGAAGCCTCGAGGCTCAGCTCCTCCAGGCCCAGAAGCTCGAGGCGGTCGGCCGACTGGCCGGCGGCGTCGCGCACGATTTCAACAACTTGATGACCGCGGTCAGCGGCTACGCCGAACTGCTCAAGGGCTCGTTCAACCCCTCGGACCCGCGGCGCGAGGAAGTCGACGAGATCCTTCGGGCGTCCGAGAGGGGCGCCGAGGTGACCAGGCAGCTTCTCGGCTTCGCCCGGCAGCAAATCGTCCGCCCGAGGGTAGTCGAACTGAACGACATCGTCACCGGCCTCCAGCGGATGCTCAAACCACTGATCGGCGAGGATGTCCGCCTCGTAACCCGCCTCGACCCGGACGCCGGGACAGTCCGGATCGACCCGGGCCAGCTCGAGCAGGTGCTCACCAACCTCGCAGTCAACGCCCGCGATGCCATGCCCCACGGCGGCACGCTCACGTTGCTCACCGCGAGCCGGGGCGACCGGGTCCTCCTCGAGGTGGCGGATACCGGAATCGGCATCTTGCCTGACGTCCGGGCCAACCTCTTCGAGCCGTTCTTCACGACCAAGGAGCCCGGAACCGGCAGCGGGCTCGGGCTCGCGACCTGCTACGGCATCATCCGGCAGGCCGGCGGCTCGATCGACGTGGAGAGCGCACCGGGGCAGGGAGCCCGATTCCTCATCTGGCTTCCCAAGGCGAATGAACCGGCCGACGAGACGAGCCGGCCCGCCATGGTGGCGCCAGGCACCGGAACGGAGAGAGTGCTGGTGGTCGAAGATGACGCATCGGTTCGGCAGATCGTGGTCCGGATCCTCGAACGGGCGGGGTACCTGGTCACGGCGACCGGCACTGGCGTGGAGGCCCTGGCCTGGCTCCGAACGGGGGAAGCCGCTGGCTTGGTCGTCAGTGACGTGGTCATGCCCGAGATGGGCGGCCGGGTCCTGGCCGAAGAAGTCCGGAAACTCCGACCCGACCTACCGGTCCTCTTCATCTCCGGCTATACCGACGACCGCCTGATCCGTGAGGCCATCGCATCCTCCGGCCGGGCCTTCCTCGCCAAACCGTTCACGGGAATGGAATTGCTGGCGAAGGTCCGGACCGTCATCGAGGCAGCGGCAACTCCCCCTCCAACCGGCGTGGCGCTAGATTCCAAGGAGCCGCGTTAAGCAATTCCGGCCAATGGAGATAGCATGGTCGCCCTGCCCGAGTTGAGTCGTTTCCGTGACCCCGCGCTGCGAGCGGTGGCCGACAAGGTATTCGCCCGCACCCGCCTGTCGGCCGCCGACGGGGTGGCCCTCTACCAGACCAGCGACATCCTGGCGCTCGGCGAGCTGGCCGAGTGGGCGAATGCCAGGAAGAATGGCGACCGGGTCTTCTTCTCGGCCAATCAGCACCTCAATCCGACCAACGTCTGTATCCTCCGCAACACCTGCGTCTTCTGCTCATTTGCCCGGATGCCCAAGGAAGACGGCGCCTACACCCGGAGCCTGGACGAGGTCTACGCCGAGGCCGAGCAGGCCAGGGGGGCCCCGACCCGGGAGTTCCATATTGTGGGCGGACTCCACCCCAAACTGCCGCTGAGCTATTACACCGACATGTTCCGCGGGCTCAAGGAGCGTCACCCCCACGTCCACATCAAGGCACTCACGGCGGTCGAGATCGCACACCTGGCCCGGATCGAGAAGACCAGCGTCGAGGACGTGCTGATCCGGCTCCGGGAATCGGGCCTCGATACCATGCCGGGCGGCGGCGCGGAGGTCTTCAGCACGGCCGTGCGCGCCACGATCGCGGAACGGAAGCTCACCGGCGAGGAGTGGATCAGCGTCCACCGGATTGCCCACCAGTTGGGGATTCGCACCAATTGCACCATGCTCTACGGCCACGTGGAGACCCCCGAGGACCGGATCGAGCACCTCACGATGCTCCGGGATCTCCAGGACGAAACCGGCGGGTTCCTCACCTTCATTCCGCTCGCCTATCACCCCGACAACAACGAACTCGGGGAAGAGATGGGCCGGGCCGGGTCGGCGACCACCGGGTACGAGGATCTCAAGAACGTGGCGGTCGCCCGGCTCTTCTTCGACAACATCGATCACATCAAGACCCACTGGCCGATGGTCACGCCGTTCATGTCGCAGATCGTCCTTCAGTTCGGCTGCGACGACCTCGAAGGCACGGTCGTCTACGAGCGGGTTTACCACGAAGCCGGCGCCCAGACCGACATGCACATGCCTTACCGCCGCCTGGTCGACATGATTCGCGGTGTCGGCAAGCGACCGGTCGAACGCGACAGTTTCTATCGGCCGATCCGGGAAGAATTTGACGATCTGTCGGACCCGGAACTCGAAGGCGCCTCGGCCCCGGTGGTCCACGCGGCATGACCCCCGACCTGCGCGTTACCGGCGCTCGCCCTCGGCTCGGGCGGATCCCGTGGATCAACTGCTATCCCGTGTACGCCGGTATCGACCGCGGCCTGGTGCCCTTTGACGGGAGCCTGATCTCGGGAACCGCGGCCGAACTGAACGATCTCCTCGCCGCCGGAGAACTCGACCTGAGCGTTGTCTCCGCCGTCGAGTATGCCCGTGATGCCGCCTCGTACCACCTGCTGCCCGATCTCGCCATTTCGTGCGACGGTCCGGTCCGAAGTGTGGCCCTGTTCAGCCAGCGGCCGGTTCACGAACTCGACGGGGCCACCGTCCTCCGGACGGCCTCATCCCGCACCTCGGTACTGCTGCTGGAACTGTTGTGCCGGCACCGGTGGCGGGTCCGCCCCCGATTCGCCACCGTTCGGGCCGAGTCGTCGGATCTGGGAGCGCTCGCCGGCTTCCCGCATGAAGCCGTACTCGTGATCGGTGATGCCGCGCTGGTGCTCGCGGCCCAGTCGGCCTATCCGTACATGACGGACCTCGGTCTGGCCTGGAAGGAATGGACCGGCCTCCCGTTCGTCTTCGCGGTCTGGGCGGCTCGGCGGGACGCCGATCATCAGGCCGTGCGGCGGGCCCACCGCGCCCTGCTCGACTCGCGGGCCTGGGGACTGGCCCACCTCGACGATCTCGCCGGGGCCGCCGCCGAGGCAACCGGGATCGATGCCCGAACGACCCGCAACTACTTCAACGATCTCGACTACGCGCTGTCGTACCGCCATCTGGCCGGGCTGACGGATTTCTTCCGTCGGCTCGCGCAGGATGGCCTCGTGCCCGACGGTTCGCTCTCGTTCATTACGGCCGCCTGAGGGCGGGGATGGTGTCCCATGGTTGTTGATCGCAGCACACCGGAATTCAAGGAGTATCTCAATCTCTACGAGCGCGCTCCGCTGCTCGAACTCGGCCGCCTGGCGGACCGCGAACGGTACCGCCACCATCCGGACGAGGTCGTGACCTACATCGTCGACCGGAACATCAACTACACCAACGTGTGTGTCGCCGACTGCAAGTTCTGCGCGTTCTACCGCCGGCCGAAACACAACGAGGGCTACGTACTGCCGTTCGAGAAGATCGGGGAGAAGATCGACGAGTGTAAGGCGATCGGCGGAGTCCAGATCCTCCTCCAGGGCGGCCACAATCCCTACATTCCGTTCGACTGGTACCTCGAGTTGATGCGCTACATCAAGAAGCATCACCCGATCCACATCCACGGATTCTCTCCGTCCGAAGTCGTCTTCTTCAGCGAGCGATTCGGGCTCTCGGTCGCCGACGTGATCAGCCAGCTCAAGGCGGCCGGGCTCGACAGCATCCCGGGCGGGGGCGGCGAGATTCTGGTCGATGCGATCCGGGAACGGGTTGCCAAGAAGAAGGCCCAGACCAATGAATGGCTCGGCGTCCAGGAGGAGGCCCATCGCCAGGGCATGAAGACCTCCGTCACCATGATGTACGGCCTCGGCGAAAGCGCCGCGGACCGGATTGAGCACTTGTTCAGAGTCCGCGACGTCCAGAATCGGACCGGAGGCTTCACCGCCTTCATCTGCTGGCCCCTCCAGCCCGACGGGACCGAGATGGCGGGCCAGCCCAAGACCGACGCGGTCACGTACCTGCGCACCCTCGCGATGAGCCGGATCATCCTCGACCGGGTGCCCAACCTCCAGTCCTCGTGGGTGACCATGGGACTCAAGGTCGGCCAGGTGGCGTTGCGTTTCGGGGCCAACGACTTTGGCAGCCTCATGATGGAGGAGAACGTCGTCTCGGCGGCCGGGACCACGCACCATGCGACCTTGCGGGAGATGGAACGCGCCATCTCGGACGCGGGCTACCGGGTCCGGCGCCGCCGGCAAGACTACTCGTTCATCGACGAACCCGCTCCCGAGTTCGCCGCCGCGTGATCCGGGTCGGGATCGGGTACGACTCTCACCGCTTCGTCGATGGCCGCCCGCTCATTCTCGCGGGCCAGACGATCCCCCATACCCACGGCCTCGCGGGACACTCCGACGCCGACGCCGTCGCCCACGCGGTGACCGATGCCATCCTCGGGGCCAGCGGCGCGGGCGACATCGGATCGCTATTCCCGGATACCGATGAGACCTGGCGCAACGCTGACTCGATGCGGCTCCTGGCGATGGCCAATGATGCGGTCGCACAGCGCGGCTTCCGGGTTCGTCAGGTCGATATCACCATCATCCTCGAACGCCCGAAGATCGGCCCCCATCGCCCGGCGATGGCGGCCGCCCTCGCGGCCGTGATTGGAATCGCGCCCGGAGACGTCGGCGTCAAGGCCAAGACCAACGAAGGCATGGGATTCATCGGCCGCGGCGAAGGGATTGCCGTGATGGCCGTCGCGACGGTCGAGGGTTAGGTGGAAACGTTCCTCCAGTCCCTCGCCGGCTGGCATCCGGTTCTCGTCTACGGCCTGATTGCGCTGTCCTGCTTTCTCGAGAACATCTTTCCGCCGGCCCCATCGGACGTCTTCGTGGTCATGGCCGGGTTCCTCTCCCACGCCGGCCGCTACCAGCCACTCACCATCTTTCTCACAGCCTGGGGCGGGGGAATCGCGGGCGCCGTGGCGGTCTACGCGGCGGCCGAGGCCTTCGCCGGACGATTCACCGATTCCCGCCTCGGCCGAGCGTTGCTCAGCGGCGAGGCCATGGCCTTTCTGCTGAAGGAGTACGGCCGCTATGGCGCCCTCGGCCTCTTCGTCACCCGCCTCCTGCCGGGGTTCCGCTCCGTTGTCGCGCCGTTTGCAGGCCTCAACCGCATCGGGTTCTGGCGTTTCATCCTGCCTGTCACGGTCGCCTCCGGCGCCTGGTACGCGACCCTCACCTGGCTCGGTGCCAGGATCGGCGACCGATGGGATCTGGTGGTCCAGACGCTCGACCGCCTCACCACCGCCCTCGGCGCGGCAGCCATCGCGGTCGCAGTGCTCCTCGGGCTCGGATACCTCTGGTGGCGAAAACGCCGGCCAGCGACCTGACCGCGCGCCTCGAACGCGCCTTCGCCCTCGAGGGGTTCAGGGATTATCTGGCACTCGAAACCGGGGCGAGCCCTCACACTGTCGACAACTACCGGCGGGATCTCCGCCACGCCCTCTCCTTTCTGGGCGATCGGGGCGTGACGGCTCCCGGGCAAGTCACCCGTCAGCAGCTTCGCGAGTTCGTCTTTGCGTTGAAGGACATGGGCTTGAGCCCTGCGACCATTCGGCGCCACGTCTCCTCTCTCCGTACCTACTACGGCTTCCTCCTTGGTGAGGGGCTGGTCTCGGAGGATCCCAGCGATCGGCTCGAGTCGCCGAAACGTGGCCGCAAGTTGCCCTCGGTCCTCTCGGTCGCCGAAGTCGAGGCGCTCCTGGCCGCTCCCAAACTCGAAGACCCGCTCGCCTGGCGCGACCGCGCCCTCCTTGAACTGGGCTACGGCGCCGGCCTCCGGGTGACCGAGATCTGTGACCTCCGCCTCGACGACCTGCTCGCCGGCGACCAGCTGCTCCGGGTGATTGGCAAGGGCAACAAACAGCGACTGGTGCCGATTGGGCGGAAGACCATCGCGGCGGTGGCCGTCTATCTCAACTCGATCCGGCCGACTCTCGACCGGGGCAAGACCCGGGGGAAGTTGATCCTGAACGCCCGGGGCCAGCCGTTGAGCCGGGTCGGGGCCTGGGGCGTGGTCAAGAAGGCGGCGCTGGGGGCCGGCATCAAACGCAACGTCACCCCCCATACCCTCCGCCACAGCTTCGCGACCCACCTCCTGGAGGGCGGGGCAGACCTCCGGGCGGTGCAGGAGATGCTCGGGCACGCCGACCTCTCCACCACCCAGATCTACACCCACGTCGACCGGGAATACCTCAGGACGATTCACCGTCAGTACCACCCCCGAGGCTAGCGCTTTGAAACCATGGCCATCCGGGCTACGTTACACCCTGTAACATCGCTACCGCATCAGATCCAAGGAGGGCGACATGAAGTGGTATTGGGCCAAGATCGCACTGACGGCATTGGTAATCTTCTGCGTCGGCTACGGCGGCATCGTCGCGTTTCGAGCCACCAAGCGAACCGTCGTCTCAGCCGTCGAGTCCAACGATGACCTGACGATTCCGCTGCCATTCGTCCCGTTCAACTTTGACGGCAACCGGCTCGGCACATTCCGGAAAGTGGTCTTCCATCGGAGTTCCCCCGAGACGGTGCAGTCGGTCGACATCACCGTGCGGCTCGCCGATTCCAGCAAGACACCCTCGTTCGGGAACTGCCAGCTGACCGTCGATGATCCATCGCGGCTCAACGAACACAGCTCCTTTCGGTGCGCCAAGGCGGACAGCACCATGGAGGGATTCGGGTCGGTGATCGTGCAGGCCAGGGACGGGAACGGCGACTGGAACACGCTGATGGCGGTGCCCCTGGTCCTGCCCAAGGACGTCGCGCAGAAGATCCGAGGGCACGAAGTCCGGGCCCACGCCTCCCAGCTCGAGGCTGATCGGTTCCGGGCGATTGGCGACAGCCTGCGCATCCTCGGCCGGCGAATGGCGACGGCCGGCTCCGACTCGATGCGAAGTGAAATCCAGGACGCCATGCAGTCCCTTCAGGAAGAGATGAACGACCTTCGGGAGTCCATCTCGGAGGCCTCCTCAGCCGACCACGGGGCCGTGGCAACCCCGGCTCCCCCCGAACCGCCGCTGCCGCCGGCCGGCAAGGCCCCGGCGACAAGCCCCAAACCAGCGAC
>JANMXA010000257.1:0-6977 GCA_031394255.1 Gemmatimonadota bacterium | reverse complement strand
CTGGGTCAGCCGGTTCGCGAGCGACCCGCGGGTGATCGGCCGGACCATCCGCCTGGACGGCGAGGCCCACACCGTCATTGGCGTGATGCCGGCCGGGTTCACCTTCCCGATCGCCGGCGCCGATCTCTGGCTCCCGGCCGGCTGGGGTGCCGACGTCGTTTCGCAGCGGGGCGCGATGTACCTCGGCGTCGTGGGCCGGCTCAAGTCGGGCACCGACCCCGGGCAACTCGGCGCCCAGCTGCGCACGCTCTCGGCCCGGCTCACGGCCACCTACCCCAAGTACGCCGACTATCTCGGCCTTCGGGGCCAGCCGTTCACCGACGTTGTCGTGGGCGACACCCGGCGGCCGCTGCTGCTGTTAGGCGCCGCCGCGATCCTGCTGGTGCTGATCGCCGCCGCCAACGCCACCAACCTGCTGCTGGCCCGAGTCAACGGCCGCGCCACCGAGTTGGCGGTCCGGGCGGCCCTCGGCGCAGGCCGGCGGCGACTGGCCCGGCAGGTGCTGACCGAGAGCACCGTGCTCGGCGCGTTAGGCGGCGTCCTGGGAGCGGCCATCGCGGCGGCCGGCCTGGCGATCTTCCTCCGGCTCTGGCCCGGCCTCCTCCCGCGCCAGCAGAGCGTCAGTCTGAGCCTCGGCGTTCCGCTGGTGGCCCTGGGAGTGTCGATCGTGATCGGGTTCCTGGTCGGCCTGGGCCCGGCCCGGCAAGCGGTGCGAGGCGGGCTGTCGGATCGGCTTCGGGGCGGCAAACAGACCCAGAGCGGCGCCGACCTCCGGCTCCGTCGCGGCCTCGTGGCCGGGGAACTGGGCCTGGCGACGGTCCTCCTCACCGGCGCCATCCTGCTGGTCAACGCCATCGGCCACCTCCGCCAGGTCGATCCCGGATTCCGGCCGGCCCGGCTGATGACCTTCCGGACCCAGTTGCCCGGCGCCTCGTATCCGACCGGTGACGCGGTCGGCCGATTCTACGACGAGCTGCTGGACCGGATCGCCGAGGCTCCCGGGGTGGACGGGGCGGCCGCCGCGATGATTCTTCCTCTCTCGCCCGACGGCTTCGGGGGCACGTTCACGTCGACCACGCCAACCGAGGCCGGCGCCGAAGAGGACCGGCGGGCCCAGATGCGGCTGGTCACCCGTGATTATTTCCGGGTGATGGGGATCCCGATCCAGCAGGGGCGTTCATTCCTGGCCACCGATCGCCGGGGCGGCCCGGCGGTCCTGGTGGTGAGCGGGGGATTTTCGAAGAAGTTCTGGCCGGCCAGCGGGGCGCTCGGCAAGACGATCAAGTCGGGAGTCCAACCGGGACCCGATCCGATCAAGGGAGAGATCGTCGGGATTGCGGGGGATGTCCGGGCCTCGGGCCTCCATCGGGATCCAACCCCCGTCGTCTACGTCCTGCTCCCGCAGGTCACCACCAGCGCGGTGACCTTCGTGGTCCGCACCACGCGGCCCGCCGGGACCCTGATTCCCGCAGTGAAAGCGCTGATCGAAGCCCGGGACAGGGACATCGTGCTCGATCAGGTCGCCACCATGGACGAGGTCATCACCCGTTCGTTAGGCAGACCACGGTTCATCATGGAGTTGCTGGCCCTGTTCGCCGGCCTCGCCGTGGTGCTGGCCACGGTCGGGATCTACGGGGTGGTGTCGTATGCGGTGGCCGAACGAACCCGGGAGATCGGGGTTCGAATAGCGCTCGGCGCCAACCGGGCCCGGGTCACCCGGACCGTCGTGGCGCAGGAACTCCGCTGGGCCGCCGCCGGCCTGCTGGTGGGTTCGGTGGTGGCGGCGGCCGTTGCGCCGTTGCTGGCGAGCGCGGTCTTCGGGATCGACCCCGCGGCTCCGGTCCTTCAGGCCCTGGCTGCGGTGGGACTCCTGCTGGTGGCGACCGCCGCCTGCCTCGTTCCGGCTCTCCGTGCCGCTCGGATCAACCCGCTCACAGCAATCCGCGCCGAATAGCCAGACCGGACACGCCCAGTACCCAGCCAGCCATCATGTCACCAAGTCCCGACGATCAACCGCCGGCTGCCCCGAGCGCACCGGTAAGCCCGCTCATGAACGCCGTCGACTCGGCCTCGAGCTCCGGCGTCCCCGGCAACGGCCTGGCGCTCCAGGTGACGACCACCAGCTTGAGCGTGCGCGTCTGCCTCATCGGGCGTCCCTTCCCGACTGAGAGTCGCAGGGATTCGCCCATGGTTGCGGCATTTCATTTACCGCGACCCGGAGCGGTTCGCTACCTTGGGTCTCACCAGACAAAGCCATGGATTGGTCTGTTTGACCAATCAACCTGGTATCCACTAGATTGGTCTATCAGACCAATCTGGCGGACCCGTGTCGGAAACCGTGAACCTGTACCAAGCCAAGACCCATCTGTCCGACCTGGTCGACCGCGCAGCGAAGGGAGAAGAGATCGTGATCGCCAAGGCTGGCACCCCGATGGCCCGTCTCGTTCCGTTGGCTGGAACTGAACGGGCCCGAACCCCGGGCGGATGGGAAGGCGTCGTCTGGATCGCCGACGACTTCGACGCCCCGCTTCCGCCCTCGTTGCTCGCGGCATTCACCGGCGAAGCTCCCACCCCGGTCCGGAAGCGCCGCCGATGAAACTGCTGCTCGATACCCACGTTTTCCTGTGGTGGCGCGCCGAACCGCGACGAATCGAGCGGCCGGTGGAGCGGGCCATCGCCCGGGCCAGCCTGGTCTACGTGAGCGCCGTCTCCGCCTGGGAGGTCGCGATCAAATCCCAGCTCGGCAAACTCCGCTACCCGTCCGGCTCCTTCTCGGCCGCGGTGGCCCAGAGCGAGTTTGCCCGGCTGGACATCACGTTTCCGCACGCGGAAGCCGTCCACGATCTGCCCCACCATCACGCCGACCCATTCGACCGCCTGCTGATCGCCCAGGCCACGGTGGAGGGGCTCACCATGGTGAGCGCCGACCGCCAGCTCGAGCGGTACCGGATCCCGGTCATGTGGACCTGAGCCCGCTTCGTTGATTGCGGCCGGGGGCCCCGCGGACCGCAGCGGGCCGCCTGCGTCGCTCCGGCCCGGCCGGGCATCTGTTCAGGAGTCCGTGATCGGCACCGTAACCAGCCACCCAGAAGGTCCTATGAGATTCGGATTCGTCTTGATGGCGGGCCTAATCGCCGCCTCCCCCGCCGCGGCCCAATCGAAGGCCAATGAATCGGCCCCCGTGGCCTTCCCTGCCGGCGAACGCGGCGCCCTCGCCCGGCAGTGGTTCGATACCTACAACGGCGGCGATGTGGCCGGCTACCGGAAGTTCATGGAGGCCAACGCGGAGTCCGGCGGGACCCCGATCGACGCCCGGGTCGAGCGCTACGGCCAGATGCAACAGAATCTCGGCAAGCTCACGCTCCTCGGCGCCACGGAAACGCCCGACGGGATCGAGCTCAAGGTGCGAACCGGACACGGCGAAGAGGGCACGGTGACGGTGATGATCAGCGGAGCTGCACCATTCAGATTTCAGGCGGTGCGAGTGGAGATCTAGTCAACAATCCAATCCAGCGCCCGAGGCGGCGCAGCAGGCGCGGGTCGCGACGGCGTCCATCCTGGGTAGACCACAAACCAACCGTCTGATGGATAACAGCCCGAGGGCCGGGATGCGACATTGACTGCCTGCGTGTGACCGCTGCGTTGGATCGGGGAGGGTGGGCCTACCGGCTCACCCTCCTCCTGCCTTGGCACTCCGCCCCCCCTCGCTCCGAATTCGCTCATTGGATTGATGGTATCGCCGGGACGCAACGGGTATCGTGCTTGCAGACGGCTCCAGACCACCGCATCCATTTGCTGCCAGGGGAACCAATGACGGTATCCGACTCGTTCAGCCCGCTCCGTGACACCGGATATCGCCTGGATCAGTTGGCGGCGGCGTTCGATCGGGTCCGCGATCCGCGGGACTGGAAGGCACCGATTCTGGCCGTCATTCCGGTGGAGGAGCGTCCATTGGTCGAGAAGGCGGTGCGCTGGTTCACCGAAACGACCCCCGAATTCGACCCGGCCCCGGGGGCGACGGATCGCCTCGTCGTCCGGGCGGCCGGGTATCGGCTGGGCCCCTCGGGCGTTCCGGAGCGTGCGCGCACCGTTGACGGTGATGGCGAAAGCGCTGTCACCGCAATTGGCCCGATGACCGGTCAGCCTGCTCGGCTCGGCGTCCGGCAACCCGTTCCCGGCCACCGGGGATTCCATGACCCGCAGTACTCACAACGGAGATGATATGTCTGCCGATCACACGATGTCAGGGTTTGTCGAATCGACTCGCGATGCGGTCGCCCACGCGAAGTCGTCCGTTGGCGACGCGGCATCCCGCGTGCAGGACAAGGTCACGGACCTCGGGCACGCCGCCGGCGAGAAACTCCACGCCGGACGCGGGATGGCTGCCGACAGACTCGACGGAGCGGCCGCTGGCCTTCACGAACGGGCCGATCGGATGGCCGAGATGGGCCACCACGCGGCCGACAAGGTTGGGGCCACCGGCCGATATCTCCGCGAGCACGGTGCCAAAGAAATGATGTCCGATGTCGAAGACATGGTCCGAACCCATCCCGGCAAATCCCTGCTTGCTGCCGTCGCGATCGGCTTCCTGACCGCCCGCGCCCTCCGCGGTGATTGACACCGTCCCCGCGATCGGGGCCTCGCGCCGGTCCGTCGCCGCGGTGCTGCACGACATCGTCGGCAACATCGATCGCATGATTCGCTCGGAGATCCGCCTCGCCAAGGCGGAGGCGCACGACGACCTCGCCGCCGTCGGGGGGGCGGCAACCCTCGTCGTCGCCGGGGCCGCCCTTGGGTGGTTGTCGGTGGCGTTTCTGCTGGTCGGGGCGTTTCTCCTGCTCCAGACTCGTGAGCCACCCTGGCTGGCGGCGCTGATTGTGGGGATGGGCACGGCGGTCGTCGCAGGAGTCACCCTCTTCGCGGGGCTCAAGAACCTTGCCCGCACCCGAGCGTCCCAACGCCGCCTTCCCAAATCGCGAATGGAGAGTGTCGGATGACCGCGCAGCTGTATGGCCTGGAGCGCGTCCAGGTTGAGCGGCGTCCGTTGACCATGCTGGGGATCGCCTTCGGGTGCGGCATTCTGCTGTCGATCCTGGTCGGCGGGCCCCGTCGCCGCAGTCGGTCGACCCCTCCCGCCACGGCGCCGGATGGGCCGCACGAGGCGCCGCCTCCTCCCGGTGCGCTGGACGAAACATGGGATCGGGTGAAGGGGGCCGTGCTCGGCGTGGTGGCCAGCCGGGCGGCCGAGTTTCTCGACGACGTGATTCCCGGTTCCGCCGAGCCTGAAGCTCACCGCGCACCGAGGCGAGCCGCGCGATCCGACTCGTCGGGCAACCGGCGGCGGTCAACCGAGGTGTAGTCTCGGCCCGATGGTGGACGAGTGCCGCAGGCCGTCGTCCACCAGAGAAATCTCCGCTCGTTCGAGCGGCCGCCCGTCCAGTACCGCCACACCCCGACCCACTCCCACCGCGCCCGCCTCGCTTGGTGAAGCCGAGGATGTTCCGGCCGTACCGGAACTGCTGCAGTTCATGGCTCGGTATCCTCGGCGGCGGAACCGAGCCGATGGCGGCACGTGGGCGGCGGCGCTACGGTTTCCCGCTATTGGCGGCGACGCGGTGGGCTATTGGCGGCGACGCGGTGGGCCGCGTCGTCATTGACGACCAGCGTCCGCAACATCCGCGCAAAGGTCGGCTGCATCGCGTCATAGCCGCGGCCCGGAACGGTAAACAGGACATAGACGACGTGGCCGTCGGGCAGGCCGCGCGTGTGCAAAGTCACGCGTTCCTCTTCTCCCGTGACTGGCGAGATCCCGGTCATGAGCACGGAGAATCCCGGCGCGGCGTCGATCCGCTCGTCGCGCGCAGGCCCGGCCTCGGCGCTCAAATAGGAATTGGAGGACAGAATGGTGCTCACCAGGTCATCGGTGGCATCCTGGAGGGCCGCGGGCGGCGTGGTCCGGTCCTCGAACGGCACATAGCTCCGCTGGGCGCTGCCGCGCCAGCGATCCTGCGCGCCCGCGAACGGGGCGTAGTGGTTGACGATCACCCCGTAGAGCATGACCTGCCGGCCGTCGCTTCGCGTGATGACCCCGCCCTCGGGCGCCATCGACACCGCCAGGCCCGACGGATAGGCCGTCCAGTTGTCCGGATAGTCAATCGTGAAGAAGCTGGCAGGCTGCTCGAAGCGGAGGAAGCGGGATGACGGTGGATCCACCCGCGCGACCACTTGCCCACCGACGAGCGTGTCGAGTCCCGGCGAAATGTTCGACTGGGCCACGACCTGCTTCACGCCCGAGGCGGGCAGGCCACGCACTCGGGAGCGGATCGCGTCGAAGCCCCCCAGGACGCTGGTTCGTCCCCCGCCGAGGGACGCCGCCTGGGTCCGGATCCTGGCTTCACGGTCCGCCGAGGAGGGGTGGTCGCTCAAGAATTGCTCCACCTTGCTCGGGTTGGTGGTCTGCTGGCTGCGCAGCAGCTCGAACAGGCTGGCCATGGCCAGCGGGTCATACCCCGCGCGGGCCATGATCTGGGCCCCCACGAGGTCGGCCTGATATTCGTCGTCGCGGCTGAACTTGAGGAACATCACGTTCAGGCCGACGCCTCCGATGGCATTCACGATGTTGGATGTACCGGCCGACTTGCCCAGCAATCCGCCCAGGATGCCGAGTCCGGACTGGGCGAGATAGGCCTTGGACGACTGGTGGGTTCCGTGCCGCAGTGCCACATGGGACATCTCATGGGCAAGCACCCCGGCCAGCTCTCCTTCGCTGCGCGCCGTTTCAAGCAAGCCCCGATAGACGTACATGGGCCCCCCGGGCAGCGCGAACGCGTTGACCTCGGCCGCGTTCACCGCCTTGATCTGATAGGGGTATTTCGCTCCAGGAGCATAGGCGGCCAGCCGGGTGATGATGCGGGTGAGATAGGCGTCCGTATTGCGGTCATTGAGCAGCCGGAGCTGCTTCTCGGCCTCGACGGCGG
>JANMXA010000256.1:0-3800 GCA_031394255.1 Gemmatimonadota bacterium | reverse complement strand
AGATGTCCCCGGTCTCGAACCGTCCGGGGTGACGTTTCGCGAGCGGCCCCCCGGCGGCGTCGATGTAGGCGAGTCGACCCGCGGCCCAGGCTGATCCGGGGCTTCGATCGAGCGCGGCCCGAAGATCGGCGATCGCATCCGGGCTGAGCAGGTCGTCGTCGTCGAGGAAGAGCAGCCAGGTGCCGCGAGCCGCCGCGATGCCGGCATTGCGGGCGGATGCCGGCCCTTCCCCTGGCCCGTGGACCACGGTAAGCGGAATCCCGACGCCCCGCGCCAGCGCCGTCACCTCCGACGAGCCGGCGTCGTTGACGAGCACGATCTCCCAATCGGGGTCGGTCTGCGCCGCAACCGACCGGAGCGCCGCTTCGAGGTACCGGACTCGGCCGCCGCACGGCACGATGACGCTGACCAGGTTGGGACTCACGACGACCGCACCAGGCCGCGGAGGGACCCCAGGCGGTTGAACACGCCTCCGAGTCCATGGGCTGCCGCCGGCCAATCGCCCCGTGCGGTTGCCCGGAGACAGTCCCCGAGGCTTCGAACGAGTTCGCGCGGAATCGTCAACGGGATCCCGAGGGCACGGCGGCGCCCGGCGAATCCGCCCGCCTGCGCGGTGCCATAGCCCTCCCAGAACCGGCGCCGGAGCAGGTACCTCAGGTACAGACGCTCCCGCTCGACCGGATGATGGACCACCGCATCGGGGATGTACCCGAATGGGATCCCGGCCGCCGACAAGCGGGTGAAAAACTCGGTGTCCTCGCCGCCCACGAGGCGCTTCCCTCGATGGCCCAACCGGGTCGAAAAAGTCTCGGTGTCGGAGACGAGGCGCCGGTTCAGGGCCATGTTGCAGCCCACGGGCGGGGCCTCCTCACCGCCCAGTCCCCGCGCCGGGCCGGGGGGCATGAACGCGACGAACGCGATCCGTTCGAGCAACGGACCGTCCCGGGCCACCCATCGCGGCACCGTCTCGGGCCAGTCGGGGAGCACCCGGCCGCCACCCGCCAGCATGCCTAACGCCTCCAATCCTTCGGTGAGGCGCACGGCCCACTGGGGGTCGACCAGGACGTCATCGTCGGTGAAGAGAATCCAGTCGCCCCGCGCCGTCTCGATCCCACGGTTGCGGGCGAAGGATTGCCCGAGCCTCGGTTCGCGAACCGCCCGGACCGGGTGCGGGCCGCAGGTGACCGTCTCCAGGCGTTCGGAGGTCTCGTCGGTGCTCCCGTTGTCGACGATGACGATCTCCAGGCCGCCAGGTTGGCTCATCAGGGAGGAAAGGCTCGCCAGCGTCCGCGTCAAACTGGCCCACCGGTTGTGGGTGCACACCACAATGGAGATCATGGCCGGCCGCTCCCGGCGTTCATCACCACGATGATTCCCTGATGGACATCGACCACGGATTGTTCCCGATCTTGTCCGGCCGGCGCTTCGTCAGCGGTCGCCAGATGACGCCAGCATAGGGAGCGGCCCTGGAAGCCGACAAATGTTATCTGCTTGTCTCGGGAAAGGCGAGAATGGCGGTGGGCGGCCACCGCTCGAGCGGGATGACCCGGGTCAGGCAAGTTTGGCGACGAAGTCGGCGAACGAACCGGTGCCATCGACTTCGATCCGGGGCAGGCCGAGCAAGGGATCGTCGTGGCAGGCCCGACCCCATCGACAGGTGAAACCATACCGATACCCGACATGCCCGGCCAACTGCCGGATGACCGGGTCCGCGTCCCCGTAGGGGTAGGCGACCGCGGAGACCGGTCGGCCGAGTTCGCGTGACAGGATCAGCCGCGAGCGCAAGAGTTCCCCGGCAGCCTCTTCGGGCGGGGTGGCGGTCAGCGACCGATGAGTGGCCGAATGAGACCCGAACTCGACACCCTGGCTGGCCAGTTCGCGAATGTCCGTCCAATCGAGTAGCGGTACTTCTTCACCGTACATCCAATCCCAGGCGTTGGTCGTTCCGACTCGATCGGAGACGACGAACAGCGTCGCCCCCAACCCATGGCGTCGCAGGGCCGGCCACGCCTGCTCGGCAAAGTCCCGGTAGCCGTCGTCAAAGGTGATCATTATCGCTCGCCCCGGCAGCGGCCGCCGGTAGAGAACGGCGTCCTGCCATTGGTCGGGGCTGACGGTGTAGAAACCACTGTCGGCGAGGTAGCCCAGCTGCCGGTTGAAGTCCTCGGGGCTCACGCGGTAGCGCCGCGTCCGGGACGAACCGGTTGGGGCGACCCGATGGTACATCAAAATCGGGAGCCGCCAGGTTTCGATCGGCGCTTCGGCTCGCGAGGCCGTCGCTGAGGCCGGCCGAAAGGTGGCCGCCACCGTCGCGATCGGCGGCGCGGAAGGAATCGCCTCGATCGATTCGGGCTCATGGCCACTGGGCCCTTCGCCAGGGGATCGACTGTCCTTCTCGAAGAGCTGAATCCGATAGTGCTGCGATTGGAGCTCCTTGACGAACCTGAGCTCCGGGTTGGCCGCGAAGGTGCGGCCGATGGTGAGGGCGCCATAGGCCAGGCCCCAGTCGAATCCGGGCTGATCGGGCGCGTCGATCGCCACGTTGGCATGCGCCAGGACCAGGACGCCCCCGGGGGCCAGGGCAGCCGCCAGCTTCGCCGCCACACTCGGCAGCAGATCGAGCCCAACGAAATAGAGGACCTCGCTGCACACGATCACATTGAGGCCGCTTGGCAGAGGGTCCAACACCAGATCGAGTCGGCGGAACTCGACGTTCGAGAGGCCGCTGCAGCGTTGTTTCGCGCGTTCGAGGGCCAGGTCGGAGATATCGGCGGCAACGAGCTGCCCGACCTTGGCGGCGAGCATCTCGGTGAAGTCACCCTCCGCGCAGGCCAACTCCAGCCCGGTCCCCGCGGTGGCCGGAATCAAATTCAGCGTTTGCTGGTATTTGAGTCGTTCGTACGGGGAGCGATATGCCCAGGGGTCGCGACTCTTCGAAAAGATCGATTCGAAGTAGTGTCGGTCGTAGCCCCTCGCCTGGGGTGCCGGGGCGCTCGCTCGGTCCGATCGGATCGGCGGCCCGAGCAATTCGGGGAGGTAGAGGATGCTGCCGGCGGTCCCTTCGTGTCGCGAGAACGGCTGCCCCGTCTCCGCGGCGAGGGCGGCCACATCGGCGAGACACCCGAACGGCAGCTGGCCGCGCCGGCCCGCCGCCGTGCCGATCGCCCCGTGCGGATGCCGTCCGAGCAGTGCGCTGATCTGTTCAGGGATGGGCTCGGCACGAGGCCGGTCCGGCCTGGTGGTCTCACTCGTCGGACGGCCCCGATTCGCCGCCGCGTCGGCCAACCGTTGTCGTAGGGTCCCCCCCGTCGCGAGCGGCCGACCCAGGAGGCCTTCGCGAGCCGCCAGCCGACTGAGCTCCAAGCCGCAGGTCGTCGTGATCGCAGCCCGCAGCGCCTGGGGTGTCACCCGGCCGTCGGTGGCGGCTGCGGTGATCCAGCCGACAGGTACTCCGGCAATCCGACATTCGAAGGACGTCGTTGCGGTGTCGATGATGAGGGTGGGGAGTGGTTCAGTCACTTCGATCGGGCCAACGGACCCGACCAGCTCGGTCACCCGGCCGTCGATCTCGGAATGGTTGGGATCGTAGAAGTCCGCGACGGCAAACGCCGGCAGGCCCCATAGCTCCTGGAGGAAGACGGACCAGCCGATCGCCTGGTGAAGCCAGTCGGTTGCGGCGGGCCAGGCCATACCCGCGGGCAACCAGCCGAGGACCACCTCGTCGCGGTGAATCGCGACGCCATGAGCGTCACTCCGGAGCGTCAGATCGGAGCCATAAATCGACCCGGCGAAAAACTCTC
>JANMXA010000255.1:0-15845 GCA_031394255.1 Gemmatimonadota bacterium | reverse complement strand
ACCGCAAACCCCCTCACCCTCCTGCCCCCCCCGCGTTCCGCCCCCACCCACACCCGCCACACACCCCCCGGGGCGCCCCGCCCGCCGCTGCCCATAAAACACCCCGGGGGGCGGCCGCCCCACCCCGGGCCCCGGTCGGTTTTCGGGGCCTGCGCCTATCCGGCCACCCGGCCAACCCCCTAATTTCCCCACATGCACTTCCGCTTCACGACTGCCGGTGAATCACACGGGAAGGCCCTGATCGCCATCCTGGAGGGCGTTCCGGCCGGCCTGCCTCTGGATACGGCTTCGGTCGATTCTGAACTCGCCCGCCGGATGCAGGGGTATGGCCGGGGTGCCCGAATGAAGATCGAGGCCGACGCCGTCGAATGGTTGTCGGGGGTGCGGGCCGGGGAGACGATCGGGTCGCCCATCGCGCTCATGATCCGCAACCGGGACTGGGAGAACTGGGCCGACGTGATGGCCCCGGAGGGCGGTGGGGAGGTCCGGCGCCGCCGGGTGACGCGCCCGCGCCCTGGGCATGCCGATCTCGTGGGCGTGCTCAAATACGATCGGCTGGATGCCCGGGACATTCTCGAACGGGCCAGTGCCCGCGAAACCGCCGCCCGGGTGGCGGTCGGCGCGGTGGCGAAACGGTTGCTGGCCGAGTTCGGGGTCGAGATCGGGAGTCATGTCGTCTCGCTCGGCGGGATCATGGCCGAGGTTCCGACCCCCAGACCCCGGCCACTCAACGCCGCCGCCGACCGGTCACCGGTTCGGGTTCTCGATTCGGCCGCCGAGGCCCGGATGCTGGCCCGAATTGACGAAGCCAAGCGGGCCGGAGACACCCTCGGCGGCGAAGTCGAGGTGGTGGCCGACGGCGTGACCGTGGGTCTTGGGAGCCACGTTGCCTGGGACCGGAAACTCGATGGCAGGCTCGCGGGGATGCTGATGTCGATCCCAGCGGTAAAGGGCGTCGAAATCGGGCTCGGGTTCGAGGCGGCGCGCCGCCCGGGCTCGGCCGTCCACGACCCGATCGAATCGGGTCCGGCGATTGACGGTCGCGGGGCGTTCCGCCGGCGCACCAACAACGCCGGCGGGCTCGAGGGCGGCATGACCACCGGTGAACCGCTGGTGATCCGGATCGGGATGAAGCCGATCTCCACTTTGATGGCGCCGCTGCCGACGGTCGACCTGGTCGCCCAGGCACCGGCGCAGGCCCAGAGCGAGCGGTCCGACGTGACCGCGGTTCCCGCGATGGGCGTCATCGCCGAGGCGCTCGTGGCGATCGTCCTGGCGGATGCCATGCTCGAAAAGTTCGGCGGCGATTCGATGGCCGAACTCAAACGCAATCAGGCCGGCTACCTCGCGGCCCTGGGCGCCCGTTGGACCTCGCTGGGCGCGGGCTGACGTGCCGAAACACCTGGTGTTGATCGGCCTGCCTGGCGCCGGGAAATCCACCGCGGGCCGCCTCCTGGCTGAGCGGCTCGGCACCCACTGCACCGACGTCGATCCGATGATCGAGCGGGCCACAGGCATGACCGTGGCTGAACTCTTCGCCGAGGAAGGCGAGCCCGCCTTTCGTGACCGGGAGCGGCGGGCGGTGTTGCAGGCGATCGGGTTGCCGCCCCATGTCATCGCCCCCGGCGGTGGCTGGGCCGCCGAGCCGGGCAACCTCGAGGCAATCACGGGAATCGCCGTCACGATCTGGTTGGCCATCGACCCCACGATCGCCGCGGAGCGGCTTGTCGGTGATCGATCCCGCCCGCTGCTGGACGGTGGGGACCGGCGCGAACGCTTGGCCGCCTTGGCTGATCAGCGAACCTCGTTCTACCGGAAGGCCTCGGCGAGTGTGGACGTGAACGGCCTGTCGGCAGTCCAGGCGGCCGACCGGTTGCTGGCGGTCGCTCGCGAGCGGGCGGGGTGGGTATGACACTCTCCGCCACGGTCGTGGGCGGGGGGCTCGCCGGTTCGGAGGCGGCCTGGGCGCTGGCCGAACGCGGGGTCGAGGTGTCGCTCCACGAGATGCGTCCCGCCGTGCGGACGCCCGCGCATCAGACCGGGCGGCTCGCGGAGCTGGTCTGCAGCAATTCGTTCAAGTCGATCGAGACCGCCAATGCCCACGGCCTGCTCAAGGCCGAGTTGCGGGCGTTGGGGAGCATCCTGCTCGAGGCGGCCGATCTGGCCCGGGTCCCCGGCGGATCGGCGCTGGTGGTCGACCGGGAGGTGTTTTCCGCCGCGGTGGACCAGCGGGTTCGGAGCCATCCCCTGATCCACGTGGTCGAGGGGGAGGCAGCCGAACTGCCTCGGCCCGGAATCGTGGCGACGGGGCCGCTCACCTCGGAGCGGTTGGCCGCCGCCATCGCGAGTGAGCTGGGCATTGGCTCGCTGGCGTTCTACGACGCTATCGCGCCCATCGTCGCGGCAGACAGTCTCGATCATTCGGTCCTCTATGCGATGTCCCGGTACGGGAAGGGCGATGGGGATGACTACCTGAATGCGCCGATGGACGAGGCGCAGTACCGTGGGTTCATCGAGGCGCTCACCGCCGCGGATCAATTCTCCGGCCATGCCTTCGACGAAGTCCCGTACTTCGAAGGCTGCCTCCCGGTCGAGGAGATGGCGAAGCGGGGGCCGGAGACGCTGCGGTTCGGGCCGATGAAGCCGGTCGGACTCGAGGATCCTCGCACCGGGCGGCGCCCGTTTGCCGTGGTCCAGCTTCGTCGGGAAGATCGAGCGGCCCAGATGTGGAACCTCGTGGGCTTCCAGACCCGGCTCCGGATACCGGAGCAGCAGCGGGTCTTCCGGATGATTCCGGGCCTGGCGTCGGCCGAGTTCTTCCGATTTGGCAGCATCCACCGGAATTCGTACTTGAACAGTCCGGCCACGCTGGGGCCGGGGCTGACGCGGCCCGGCGCGGCCCCGTTGTTCTTCGCGGGGCAATTGACCGGGGTGGAGGGGTACACCGAATCGTTAGGCACCGGCCTGCTGGCGGGCATCAACCTTCACCGGGTCCTGACCGGCCGGCCGGTGGCGGTGCCCCCGCCCACCACGATGCTGGGCGGGTTGTACCGGTACCTGGCCGAGGCCGATCCCAAACACTTCCAGCCCATGAACGCCAACTTCGGCCTCCTCGACCCGGTCCCCGATTCGCCGGGCCCCGGTAAGGGCGGGCGTAAGCCCGCCCCGACGGGATCCGGATCCGGGCGCAAAGGGGACCGCCGGGCGGCGCTCGTGGAGCGCGCGGAGCGGGATTTCGCCACGTGGCGGGCCACGCTGTGACCGTCACGCCGCAGGCAGCGCTGGTCGAGGACTTCCTCGAGCATCTCGCCAAGGAACGGGACCAGTCGCCCAATACGGTGAAGGCCTACCGTCGGGATCTGGATCAGTTCATGGCGTTCGCCGGTGAGTTCCACGGGGGGGACTGGACCTGGGCCGGGATCGACCGGCTGGCCCTTCGGGGTTTCCTGGGCGAGTTCGAGCGCCGGAAGCTCACCCGGCGCTCGGCCGCGCGGGCGCTGTCGGCGCTCCGGTCGTTCTACCGGTTCCTGCAGGTGAACCACGGCGTGTCGAATGGTGTCGCGCGGGCGGCCCGGATTCCCAAGATCGAGAAACGCCTGCCGACCTATCTCCTGCGGGAGCAGACCGACGCGGTGTTCGCGACCGCCCAGGCCAACGCCGAAAGCGGCGAGTTCCTCGCGGTCCGCGACCGGGCGATGATCGAGCTGTTCTATTCGAGCGGCCTCCGGTTGTCCGAGTTGGCGCAGGCCGATGTCCCCGATCTCGATTTGTTGTCGAACCAGATCCGGGTCCGTGGGAAGGGGCGCAAGGAGCGGATCGTTCCGGTCGGCCGGCCGGCGGAGCAGGCGCTACGAACCTATCTCGACCTGAGGGAGACGATCCCGATCACGGCGCGGAGCGAACGGCGGGCGCTCTTTCTTTCGCCCCGGGGGCGGCGGCTCTCAGCTCGGTCGGTGCAGCGGCGGATTCATGGCCTTTATCGGGGGGCCGGGGTCGAAGGTCAGCGCGTTCACTCGCTTCGGCATACCTTTGCGACGCACCTGATGGATGCCGGCGCCGATCTCCGGGCCGTCCAGGAACTGCTCGGGCATGCCTCGCTTGGCACGACCCAGATCTATACTCATACCAGCGTCGAACGGCTGAAGGACGTCTACCGCAAGGCCCATCCCCGGGCCGGGTAGATCTCGGAGGGAGATATCATGACGACGTTTCACGGCACGACGATCCTGTGTGTCCGCAAGGACGGCAGGGTCGCGTTAGGCGGCGACGGCCAGGTCACCATCGGCGACACGGTGATGAAGGCCACGGCCACCAAGGTGCGCTCCCTCAAGAACGGCCGGGTCCTGGCGGGGTTCGCGGGGTCGGTGGCCGACGCGATCACCCTGTTCGAGAAATTCGAGGAGAAGCTCGACCGCTATCCCGGCAATCTCTCGCGGGCGTCGGTGGAACTCGCCAAGGACTGGCGGAGCGACAAGGTGCTCCGGCGCCTCGAAGCCATGCTCCTGCTGGCCGATCAGGAACGGAGCTACATGCTGAGCGGGAGCGGTGAGCTGTTCGAGCCGGACGACGGCGTCCTCGCGGTCGGTTCGGGCGGGAACTACGCTATCGCCGCGGCCCGGGCCCTGCTGCCCGACCCGTCGAAGAACGCCCGAGACATCGTGCAGCGCTCGCTCGAGATCGCGGCCGACATCTGCGTCTTTACCAACAAGTACCTGACCATACTGGAGCTGCCCGCGTGAGCGGGTTGCGGCGCGGCCCGGGTACCTTAGACCCATGACCCAGACGAATGGAGCGGCGGCGCCCGGCGACGACACGCCGCCACCGCTGCCGTGGCTCGAGGAGATGCCGCCCCGCCAGATCGTGGCGGAGCTCGACCGATACATCATTGGTCAGGACGCCGCCAAGCGGGCCATTGCCATCGCGGTGCGGAACCGCTGGCGCCGGTCCCAGGCCCCCGACGGGATGCGGGAGGAGATCACCCCCTCGAACATCATCCTGATCGGGCCGACCGGCGTCGGCAAGACGGAGATCGCCCGCCGTCTCGCTCGGCTCGCCGGCGCCCCGTTCGTCAAAGTGGAGGCGTCGAAGTTCACCGAGGTCGGCTACGTCGGGCGGGACGTCGAAGCCATGGTTCGCGATCTGGTCGATGCCGCGATCAATCTCGTCCGGACCGAACGGGAGGATGAGGTTTTTGACCAGGCCGAAAAGCGGGCGGACGACCGGCTGCTCGATCTCCTGCTGCCGTCCCCGCCGCCACCCCTGCCCGCGGGGCCCGATGCGCCGGCGCCGAGCCAGGCCGAGACCGACGTCGAGCGGCGAGCCCGGTCGCGCGAGAAGCTCCGCCAGCAGCTCGCCGACGGCAAGCTGGACGACCGGGAAGTCGAGATCGAGGTCCAGTCCCAGAACTTCCCGCCCATGGATTTCATGCCGGCGCCGCCGCAGGGGATGGAGGGCACCGAGGTCAACTGGGGCGAGTGGATCCAGGAGATGATGCCCAAGCGGAAGAAGCGCCGCACCGTCAAGGTGCCGGAGGCCCGCCGGATCCTCTCCGACGAGGAACTCCGCCGGATGGTGGACATGGACGACGTCGTCAACGAGTCGCTCGACCGGGTCGAGAACCATGGTATCATCTTCATCGACGAGATCGACAAGATCGCCGGCGAGAAGTCGCAGACCGGACCGGACATTTCCCGTGAGGGCGTCCAGCGCGATCTCCTGCCGATCGTCGAGGGCTCCACGGTGCAGACTCGCTACGGGTATGTCCGGACCGACCATATCCTGTTCATCGCGGCCGGCGCGTTCCATGTCTCCAAGCCGTCGGACCTGATCCCCGAGTTGCAGGGGCGATTCCCGATCCGGGTCGAGTTGACGCCATTGACGGAGGCGGATTTCGTCCGGATCATGAAGGAGCCCGAGAACGCTCTCACCAAGCAGTATCAGGCGCTGGTGGCGGCCGAACGGGCGGAGTTGATATTTACGGATGACGGCATCGCGGAGATCGCCCGGATCGCGGCGCTCGCCAACGAGCGGATGGAGAATATCGGGGCCCGGCGGCTTCACACCGTGATGTCGACCTTGATGGACGAGGCGCTGTTCGAGTTGCCCAATTTCGACAGCCGGATCGTGATGGATGGGGCCAAGGTGCGCGACCGTCTGGCCCGAGTGGTGAGTGACGACGACTTGAGGAAGTACATCCTCTAGCCGCGGGTCCGGATCCTCGCGATGAAGGCGACCAGGGCGAGGCCGATGCCGACGTGGAGCAGCTTGAGCCAGAGGTCGGGCAGGACGGCAATGGTGATCGCAAAGGTCACCGCGATGGTGGCGATCGCGATCCCTTTGGTCCTGGCCTTCATCGCCCGGTGCTCGCGCCAGTCGAGAATGACCGGGCCGACCGTCGGGTGATTGAGGAGTTTGTTGTAAAACCGGGTCGAGGCCCGGGCGTAGCATGAGGCCGCCAGAATCAGAAAGATCGTGGTCGGCATGACCGGTAGAAACGCGCCGATCACCCCCAGGGCGACAAACGTGTGCCCGGCAGCCAGATAGGCCCAACGCGCGCCCCGTGAAGTAGCGAGCGAGGTGGTCGCGCTGTGGTCGATCGGTCCGGCCTGGGTCACAATGAGTCCCCTGGTTGCCCCCGTGAGAGTATAATCGGACGCCTGCACCAGAAACATCACCTTGCCGAGGAATCGCCGATGTCCCTGCTCACCCGATGTGCCCGAGTCATCCCGGCCCTGCTGGTCGTCGCGCCGCTCGCCGCCCAGCGGCCGGCCAAGTTCGGCCCGCAGGTCACCCAGTTCGTGGGCGTCGATGCCCCGGTCGTTGCTATCACCAACGTGCGCGTCATCGACGGCCTTGGGAGCCCCGCGGTCGAGGGCCAGACCGTCGTCATGACCAACGGGAAGATCACGTCGGTCGGAACCGGCGCGGCCCCGGCCGGCGCCAAGGTGATCGACGGGTCAGGGAAGACCCTGATGCCGGGCATGGTCGGACTCCACGACCACAGCTACTACACCACCTCGGGTCGCACCGTTCAGTCGAACTACTCAGCGCCGTTGCTCTACCTGGCGAGCGGTGTCACCACGGTCCGGACCACCGGCGCCAACAACCCGTACGCCGAGATCAACCTCAAGAAGACGATCGAGTCGGGGATGTTCCCCGGGCCGAGACTCTTCATCACCGGCCCGTACCTGACCGGCGGGGGCCTGGGGCTCGGCAGCACCATGGTGGCGCTCAACAGCGAAGAGGAAGCCCGCCGCGTGGTAGCCTACTGGGCCCAGGAGGGTGTCTCCTGGCTCAAGTTCTACACCGGCGTCAGCCGGGCCGCGATGAAAGCCGCGATCGACGAGGGCCACAAGCACGGCCTCAAGTTCACCGGCCACCTCTGCTCGGTGCCGTACCGGGAGGCGGTGGCGCTCGGGATTGACGGGCTTGAACACGGGCTCTTTGCCAACTCCGACTACGACAAGACCCGGAAGCCCGATCAGTGTTCGCCGAACGTGATGCAGAGCTTCGTCGGGCTCGACGTCAACAGTGCCGACGTCAAGGCGACCTTCAAGGACATGATCGACCACAACGTCGCCTTGAGCTCGACGCTGGTGGTCTTCGAGCTGTTCGTCCCCAACCGGCCGCCGCTCGACCAGCGGGTACTCGATGCCATGACCCCGGATGCCCGGAGTGAGTACCTCACGTCCCGAAGCCGGATCGCCGAGGCCAACGCCGGGATTTCCCTTGACGTCTTCAGGACGGGCATGGCCTACGAGCGGGCCTTCGCCAAGGCGGGCGGCATTCTCGGTTCCGGGGTCGATCCGACCGGCAACGGTGGCGCGCTCTTCGGCTTCGGCAATCAGCGGAACGTCGAGCTGCTGGTCGAGGCGGGTTTCAGCCCGGTCGAGGCGATACAGGTCGCGACCTCCAACGGCGCCAAGGCGCTCGGCATCTTTGCCGAGACCGGATCGGTCACGGCCGGCAAGGATGCCGATCTGGTGCTGATCAACGGGAACCCCAGCCAGCGGATCGCCGACATCCGGAACGTGGAGATGGTCTTCCACAACGGTCTGGGCTTCGATTCACCGAAGATGATCGCGGCGGTTCGCGGCCTGGTGGGCGCGCGGTGAGCTGGAGCACGCTGATCGTCGAACGGCAGGGTGGAGTGGCCCGGGTCCGCCTGAACCGGCCGGACAAACGCAACGCCCAGACGGTCGAGATGTGGGACGAACTCCGCCGAGTCGGGCTCGAACTCGAGGCCGATCCGACGGTGCGGGTCGTGGTGGTGTCGGGCGAGGGCCATTCCTTCTCGGCCGGGATCGATCTCTCAGTCATCATGGGACAGGCCCAGGGAAAACCGACCTTGCCGCTCGAGGTCGAGTTGGTGCAGCAGGCGTTCACCTGGCTCAGGGATGCCCGTTTTGCCACCATCGCGATGGTCCAGGGCTATGCCCTCGGTGCCGGATTCCAGCTGGCGCTGGCGTGTGATCTCCGGGTCTTCTCATCCGACGCCGTTGTCGCCCTGCCGGAGATCAGCTTCGGGATCCTTCCGGATCTTGGCGGGTGCGCCTGGCTTCCTGGGATCATCGGAGCCGCCCGTACCAAGGAATTGGCCTTTACCGGTGATCGTCTCGGCGCGGAGGATGCGCTTCGGTATGGGATTGCCAACCGGGTCGTGGCCCGGGATCAGCTGGAGTCGACCACGGTGGCCCTGGCGGCGACGATCGCCGCCAAGGCCCCTCTCGGCATCGCCGGGATCAAACGGGCGGTGGCCGCCGCCGAGCAGTCGTCGGAGGCCGCCATTCGGGCCTCCGCCCGAGAGGTCCGGATCTGCCTTGGTTCGGCCGACTTCAGAGAGGCCGGGCGGGCGATGCTGGAGAAGCGGGAACCGCGGTTTTCGGGCAAATAGACCAATCGGCCCTAGCGCCGCCGGGGGTACAACCCCGGCGGCGACCCAACTAGAATAAGTCTGCCATTTTGGCACCGCGACCCGGGGTGTTCCTCTGTCGCGACGACTCTGCCCATGTGAGGCCGTCCCATCATGACCGATTCAGCCGCGTTGCTGCGAACCCCGCTGGCCGACATTCACCGGAGCCTTGGCGGCAAGATGGTTCCGTTCGCCGGCTGGGAGATGCCGGTGCAGTATTCCACGGGTATCATGGCCGAGCATAACGCGGTGCGGACCGGCTGCGGTGTTTTCGATGTGAGTCACATGGGTGAGTTCGAGGTCACCGGTCCCGATCGCAACGCCTTTGTGAACCGGATCACCTGTAATGATGTCGGCGCACTGGCACCGGGCCAGGTCCAGTATTCCGGGCTGCTGACCCGCGAGGGCACGTTCGTCGACGATTGCACCGTCTATCGGTTCGACAACAAGCTCATGATCGTGGTGAATGCGTCGAACCGGGCCAAGGCCTGGGAGCATGTGGTCGACCTCAAGGGCGGGGCCAACATCCGGCTTCGCGACATCTCCGATGACATCGGTCTGCTGGCGGTTCAAGGTCCCGGGACTCAGGCACTTCTCCAGCCGATCGCCAGTATCGCGCTCGACGGGATCGGGTACTACCACCACGGCGCCGGCCGGATCGGGGGCGTGGACTGTTTCGTGTCGCGCACCGGCTATACGGGCGAGGACGGGTTCGAGCTCTATTGCCGGTTGAAGGACACCGTCACGCTGTGGGAGGCGGTCACCAAGGCCGGGGCGCTGCCGATCGGACTGGGCGCCCGCGATTCGCTCCGGCTCGAGATGGGCTACGCGCTCTATGGCCAGGAGATCGACGACACCATCACGCCCCTCGAGGCCGGCCTGGGCTGGATCGTGAAGCTGGACAAGGGCTCGCCATTCGTCGGGCTCGACGCGCTCCGGGCCCAGAAGGAGCGGGGCCTCAACCGGAAGCTGGTCGGTTTCCGTCTCGACGGCCGGGGGATCGCCCGTCACGGCTACCCGGTGTTCAGCGGCGGGAAGCAGGTCGATGTGGTGCGGAGCGGTGGCCAGAGCCCGTCGTTAGGTGTGTCGATCGGCACGACCTTCCTTCCGGCCGGCGCGGCGGCGATCGGCACCCGGTTCGAGGTCGAATGCCGGAACGAGAAGATCCCGGCGGAGGTCGTCAAGCGGCCGTTCTGGACCAAGGGGTCGGTTCGGAAGTAGCCGATGCCCATTCGGGTGGCCGTCCTCACCGTGTCGGATGCCGGGAGTCGCGGCGAACGGGCCGATCTGTCCGGAGATCACATCGTCGAGTGGATCGGCTCGTGCGGCTTTGCGCTGGCGGCACGCGATCTGGTGCCCGACGAGGTCGGACGGATCGTGCCAGTGCTCTCGGCCTGGGCCGATGACGGGGTCGCCGATCTGATCCTCACCACCGGGGGTACCGGGCTCACCCCGCGGGATGTCACACCCGAGGCCACTCGGGTCGTACTGGAACGGGATGCACCGGGCATCGCCGAGGCGATCCGGATGGTGGCGTATCAAGGGTTTCCGAGGGCGATCCTCTCCCGCGGTCTGTCCGGAACGCGTCACCGCAGCCTCATCGTCAACCTGCCGGGCAGTCCGGGCGGGGTGCGTGACGGCCTCCGGGTGCTCGAGCCGCTGGTGGCGCACGCGGTCGATCTCATGAGGGATGTCAGGACGGGGCACTAGTACCATGGCCGAAATCGTCATTACGATGGCCGACCTGGAGACGGCCGTGCCGCTCAACGCGGCGCTCGAGCAGGCTGGATTCTCGACGGCCATGGTGGCGGCGATGGACGACGCCCGGGCGGCCGTCCGTCGCGAACGTCCTGACCTGCTGATCCTTTCCGGTGCGGTTCACGAACCCCAGACCCTCGATCTGGTGGCCTACGCCCGAGAACTCGAAGTCTTCAGCCTGGCCCTGCTCGAACCGACCGATTCAGAACGGACCGAACGCCTGGAGCGGCTCGGCGCGACCGAGGTGGTGACCAAGCCTGTCCCCTCGGTCGAAGCGGTCGCCTTGGTCCGACGGCTCGTGGATCGGCGGCGGCTCCAGCAGCGAATCGGTATCATCGGCCAGAGCAGCGCCATTCACGAGGTCCTGGTCAAGATCGAGCAGATGGCTCCGGTCTCCACCACGGTCCTGATCCAGGGCGAGTCGGGGACCGGCAAGGAACTCGTCGCGAAGGCCCTTCACGATCTGTCGCCTCGGCGCGGAAAGCCGTTCATTCCGGTGAACTGCGCTGCGCTACCCGAGAGCTTGCTTGAGTCCGAGCTGTTCGGCCATGAGAAGGGCGCCTTTACAGGGGCTGCGGAGCGCCGGCTGGGACGGTTCGAGCTTGCCGACGAGGGGAGTCTCTTCCTCGACGAAATCGGCGAGATCCCGGTCAGCGTCCAGGTCAAACTCCTGAGGGTTCTTGAATCCCGGAGCTTCTTCCGGGTCGGCGGAGTTCAGCCCATCAAGGTCGACGTCCGGGTGATCGCGGCCACCAACCGGGCCCTCAAGGAATCGGTTGGATTGGGGGAGTTCCGGGACGATCTCTATTATCGGCTCAGCATCCTGAACATCGAGCTGGTCCCGCTCCGGGAGCGCCGGGAGGACATCCCCCTCTTGGTCCGGCGGTTCATCCGGGAGTTTGCCCGCCAGCACGACCGGCCGTTCCGGGGGATCACGGGGGAGGCCATGATCCGACTGATCGAGGCGCCCTGGCCGGGGAATGTGCGGCAGCTTCGGAACCTGATCGAGTCGATGGTGGTACTGGCTCCGGGGACCGAGATCCGGGCCTCGGACATCCCGTCGGATGTGTTGGAAGGTGCCCACACCCTGCTGCCCGTCCTCGTCAGTTCCGGGGTCCGGCAGCCGTCCAGTCAGGAGCTGGAATTCATCCTCCGGAGCTTGATGGACCTGCGCCTTCAGGTCGAAGAGCTGCGCCGGAGGCTCGATGACCGCCCTGCCAAGGTCCAGGTGATCGAGATTCCGGAGTCGTCGATCACTCCGTTGCACGAGATCGTGCCAGAAACTGCACCACCGGACGTCCTTTATCGGACTGGCATGACTATGGCTGAAGTGGAAAAGGCGACAATCGGGGCCGCCCTCAGGGAGTCACGCGGGAACCGGCGCCAGGCGGCCGCAAAGCTAGGTATCGGTGAGCGTACCCTGTATCGCAAGATCAAGGAATACCAGCTTGAGTAAACGTTAGGGTGTACAGAACCAAGGCACCGGAGCCGCTTGACTTTGAATCTGCTGAAGCTGATCGTTCCCGGGTCAATCCCGGGCCCCTATAGGTTGGCAGCGTGAACTTCGCCATTGACGGCGAGGCATGCGTTGGCTGTCTGGCGTGTGCAAGAGTTTGCCCGACCAACGCCATTGCCGTTGCGCCGGACGCGTCGTGGGTTCGAGTCATGGATGAGTCCTGCATTCGGTGCGGGCTCTGTGTCCCGGAGTGTCCTCACGACGCGGTGCTGGTTTCGGGGGAGCTGGGTCATGCGGTGGCGATCGCCGCGGAGGGTTTCGGAGCCCTGATCCTCGGCACCGAGTGTGCGGCCCATTTCTACCCGGCCACGCCGGAGCAGGTGGTGAACGCCTGTTATGCGGCCGGCTTCCGGGTGGTGTCGCGCGGTGTGATCGGCGACGAGTTGGTGGCAATGGAGTATCTCCGGCTGTGGCACTCGGAGACGTGGGGCACGATGATTCGTTCGACCGATCCGGTGGTGGTCGACACCGTGCGGTCGGAGTATCCGGAGTTGGTGCCGTACCTCGCGCCGGTCGCGACGCCCGCCGTGGCGGAGGCCCGGTACCTCCAGTCGGTGCATCAGGAATCGCTCAAGGTCGTGTACACCGGGCTCGCGCCGTCGGATGCGCCCGAGATCGCGGCCAAGATCACGTACAAGGATCTCGAGGAACTGTTCCGGGTTCGGGGGGTGAATCTCCATGCGCAGCCGCTGGTGTTCACCCGGGTGCCCCAGGAACGCCGTCGGCACTTGAGTGTGGCGGGTGGGCTCCCGATGGCGCTCCTCGAGGAGGCCAAGCAGTCGAGCCGCCGGTTCCAGAAGATCCGCGGTCTGGCCGGTCTCAAGGCCATCGCCAGCGCGATCACGGTGGACCGGCTCGACCTCGGCTTCATCGACATTCTCTCATATGAGGGAATGCTGGATCATCCGTTGTCGGGACCGCGGGAGCAGTTGTATTGGCGCCGGGCGCTGGTGCACAGTACCGAGCCGCCCCGGAGCCGCATTCCGGTGGTCGAACCGGATGTGATTGCCAGTGTGGGTGCGGTGTTCGACATCCGGCCGCGTCGGGGCGGCGCCGACCCGGCGGCCGTGGAGCAGGTGCTCGACGCGATCGGGTTGGGGCCCAACGGCCGGCCCTGGGATTGCCGGGCCTGCGGCTACGCGTCCTGCCGCGACTTCGCCGAGGCGGCTGCGTTGGGCAGGGCATCGCTGCGGCAGTGTTCGCCGTTCCAGGAGCGGCAGGCCGAGGAGGCGCAGCGGGCGGCGGCGACGGATATGCTGACGGGGCTGGCCACGTTCCGGGTGCTCCGGGACCGGCTGACCCACGAGGTGGAGCGGAGCAAGCGGAGCGGCGACCGGTTCACCGTGCTGTTCCTCGATCTCGACCGCCTCAAGGAAGTGAACGACAAGTACGGCCACGAGTCGGGGAACGACGTCCTCAAGGCTGTGGCGCACGAGATCCGTTCCGCGGTCCGGGCCTCGGACCTCGCGGCCCGATATGGCGGCGATGAATTCGTGGTGATCCTGACCCGGACCGATCTGGTCGGGGCGGAGCGGGTGGCGGAGGCGCTCCGGACCGGGGTCGAGAGCGTGGGACGGCGCCTGGGGTATCCGGAGGGTGCGGTGACCGTCAGTGTGGGGATCGCCGAGTACGATCCGGATCGTCCGTCGAGTGGTGATTTGCTGGTCAATGCGGACCGGGCGCTCTATCGCGCCAAGGCCGCCGGCCGGAATACCGTGGTTTAGAGAAGAGGCGGCACCGTGACGGGATCGAATCCATTACGTCAACCGGAGTTCGGGGCGGCCAAGGCCGGACCGACCGACGCGATGCCCGATCCGTGGGGCGTTCGCCGGGCGGAGAATCTGCTCACGACGCTGGAGGGTGTTCTCTCGGCGCGGGTGGTCACCACGCCGCTGGGTGAGGTGAGCGAGATTCACATTCTGGCGCAGGCCGGTCTCCAGCCGAAGCAGTTGGTGCGGAACATCGAGTCGGCGTTGCTGGCGCACCTGGGGCTCAAAGTCGATCATCGGAAGATCAGCGTGGCCCAGACGGCGGAGGTCAAGCCGTTGGAGACCCTGGAGCGGACCGCGGTGCGTGAGCGGGCGATGCAGCGGGGGATCCTGTTCGAGAACCTGGCGGTGCTTGCCGGTACGCGGCCTCAGCGGGTGGCGGTGGCGGTGACCGTCTCGTTGGGTGGACGGCAGGAGACCGCGCAGGAGGAGGCGCCGGACACGCCGCGGGGCCGGGTCGAGGGATCGGCTCGGGCGACGGTGTCGGTCCTCGAACGGTTCATGGAGAAGCACAGCCTGGTGGTGGAGAACGTTCAGGTGGTGGAAGCGGCGGACCGGAGCGTCGTGTTCGTGGCCCTGCAGGGTATTGGGGGGCGGGACGCGGTGATGTTGACCGGGACGGCGGAAATTCGGCAGAGTCCGGAGCGGGCGGCCGTGTTCGCGGTGCTGGATGCCACGAACCGGTGGGTTGACGCCCGGCGGCCGGCCTAAGGTCGTAGCGGGAACGGACCTTTAGAGAAGAAAGGAACAAAGGGAGGGGGCCCCGGTCTTCGAAGGAGAAGAGCGGAGTCGAGCGGAAAAAACTGAGCGGAGCGTCTGGTAAGCCATAGCGGGGTTTGCCACTTCCCGAGGGACTTCGTTGTATCCGAAGGGGGTGATGACGCTCATGATCAGCTGGCTCGCTGCCATTGCTGTCGGTGCGGTACAGTTCATTGCAGGACTGTTCTTCGCTGAAACTAACAGCTGGTAACGGACTCCGGGGCCTTCTCCACTTCCTATGAAATTCTACAGACCGAGTGCTATCAAACTGTACGTTGGCACAGCGGCCTTTGTAGCCTGTGCTTCGTTAGCATTGACCTTCCCTGGTCGAGCTGTCTGGCCAGGTGCTTGGGGAGTCTTTGTCTTCCTCACTGTGGGAATACTCCTTGATGTGACCAGCAGTCAGGCCAAGGTCGGTGGAATCACCGGCTCGGTTTCCTTTCTGGTTGACCTCGGATCTTCGATCTTGTTCGGCGGGTTCTGGGGGGGTCTGATCGTTGGTAGTTCGGCGCTCATCTCCAATCTCGCGCTCGGCAAGGAGCCAATCCGGGCGGTCTTCAACGCGAGCCAACGAGTGGGTTCCGTGATGGTCGCTGCACTTGTCTACGGCTGGCTAGGTGGTTCCACGCCGCCCGTATTCCTTGTTAACGCCAGTTCGACGCCGTTCCCACAAATCGTTGCTGGTATTCTCGCCTTTCTGGGGGGGGCTTTCAGCTACTTCATAACGAACTCTATCGCGGTTAGTGGTGCTGTTGGTATTAGTCAGGGTAAATCGATCAACCAAGTGTGGCGGGCGATTACGCTTTATGTGATCGGGTACGATCTCGCAGCCAGCCTGGTCTGTCTCGCGGTGGCTTGGGCCTACTTGGCCTTCAATAGCGATTCTGGTGCCGGTCGGTTGGTCCTTCTGGCGGTGTTCCTTCCGTTTGTTGCTGCACGGCACATTTATGGAAAGCTGAGTACGCTGCAGAACCTGTACGGCGAGCTTGATCACGCGTATGACAAGTTGGAGCTCTCGCTACGGGAGCAGCTCGAGATGATGGTCAAGTCGATCGAGGCTCGCGATCCGTACACCTCCGGTCACTCGCGTCGAGTGAAGGAGTATGCGCTAAAGATCGCGGGGCCGAGTGTC
>JANMXA010000254.1:0-20589 GCA_031394255.1 Gemmatimonadota bacterium | reverse complement strand
CGGCGCTTTTCGTTTTGAACTTCTCCCGGTAAATATCGGACATGGCCATTCTAATCACGGGTGGGGCCGGCTACATCGGAAGCCACACCTGTCTCGAGTTGCTGCGGGCCGGTCGCGAGATCGTCGTGGTCGACAATCTTTCCAACAGTCACGAGGAATCGCTGGTCCGGGTGGCGGCGCTGGCCGGCCGGCCGGTGCCGTTCCGCAAAGTGGACATTCGCGACCGCGAGGGCATGGCGGGCGTCTTCCGCGATTACTCGATCGAGGCGGTGATTCATTTCGCCGGCCTCAAGGCGGTCGGTGAGTCGGTCGCCGAGCCACTCCGCTATTTCGACAACAACGTCTACGGCACCCTCGTTCTGCTCGAGACCATGCGGCAAGCCCGGGTCAAGACGCTGGTCTTCAGCTCATCCGCCACCGTCTACGGCGATCCGACCGCGGTCCCGATCACGGAAGACTTTCCCCTCTCAGCCGTGAATCCCTATGGTCGCTCCAAGCTCTTCATCGAGGAGATGCTCCGCGACCTGTTCCGGGCCGAGCCCGAGTGGCGGGTCGCCATGCTGCGTTACTTCAATCCGAGCGGCGCCGACCCGAGCGGCCGGATCGGCGAGGATCCCAATGGGATTCCCAACAACCTGGTCCCCTACATCGCCCAGGTGGCCGTGGGAAAACTCAAGGAAGTCCGGATTTTCGGGGGGGACTATCAAACCCGGGATGGCACCGGGATCCGTGACTACATCCACGTCACCGACCTGGCGATCGGCCATCTTCGCGCCCTCGAGCGCCTTGCCGCCGGCCCGGGCCTTCTGACCTATAACCTTGGGACCGGCCTGGGTTACACCGTGAAGGAGATGGTGGCCGCGTTCAGCGCGGCGGCCGGGCGGCCGATCCCATTCGTGATGGCACCACGCCGGCCGGGCGATGCGGCCGAGTGCTGGGCGGATCCGACCCTCGCGCGCACGGAACTGGGCTGGGAAGCGACCCGCACGCTCGACGACATGTGCCGCGACGTCTGGCGCTGGCAGTCCGCCAACCCGAACGGGTTCGCCTAACGCTTCGGCGTCGAGTCGGCCGGGCCCGGGACCGCCTGGTCGGATGCGGTCGAATCGTCGGCCATCCGGTCCACAGCCGTCTTGAGCTCGGCGGCCCGGGCGAAGTATCCCTCGACGTCCGATGCCGGGAGAAAGCGGGCCGCGATCGGTTTGAGGCTGGCCCCCTCTCGAAGCACGCTTCCCGCGCCGAACCCTCCCGGGCGTCCCAGGATCGCGATCAATCCGACCACAGCACCGGTGATCCCAGTCGCGATCGCCCAGCGCCGGCGGGGCGGCCATTCCGTCACCAGCTGGAAATGTCCGGCGAGCAGCCAGGCCCCGGCGACCGCCGACAAGGCGCCTTCGACCGCGCCCAGGTCGGTGCCCGGAGTGAAGAATCCGATCCACTCGAAGCCGATCGCCAGCAGGGTGAGGCCGGTCGTGATCGCGATCGCCCACCCCCAGTGGGACAGGAAGCGGAACCGTTGCGCCACGATTCGGTTGGTGAACGCCCACATCGCGGCCCAGACTCCGGCCAGCAGGAGCCCGGCGAGCCCCGGCGTCAACAGTTCGGCCGTCGACGGATCGTCGGGGCTGGCGAGGTACTTGAGGCCGGCGGAGACGGCGAGGTAGAGCACCAGTACGAACGCCGCGGCCCGGGGCTCGAGCAGACGGCCGACGATGCCGGTCTGGGCGGAAGGATCGTAGAGCGCCGGTGTGACCGGCTGGTCGGCCGAGACGAATCGGAGGGTGGTTCGCCCCACCTTGAGCTCGGTCCCGATCCGTACCATTCCATTGCTGACCCGCCGGTGGTGCGCCTCCCAGGTTCCGTTGACGCTGCCCAGGTCGCGAAAGTGGTAGCTGCCGTCGGGCGTGGATTCGATCACCATGTGATCAGGGTCCGCGTAGGGGTCATCGAGGATCACCGCGTTCCGAAGCCCCCGGCCGATCCCCACGGGGGCGGCGCCAAGGCGGTGCCGCTGGAGGATTCGCCCGCGCTGGTCGGCCACCTCGATGATCATGGCTTCGCCCATCGGATCCGGTCCAGGTATTTGCGGGCGATGCGAGTGGCGTTCTCGAAACTGACCCCGGAGAGCGTGAGCTCGGAGACGACGCCGGCATCGCGGGCCCCGAGCACGGCGACCTTGAAGTCGGCATCGTACAGGCCTTCGTAACTCGTGTACCGCCGGACGCAGAACCGGGTCTTGAGCACCATCCCCTGCCGCCGGATGTTGTCGTTCCGGCAGCGGTACTCCGTCACATCCGAGGCTTCGGCGAGCTCCGCGACCGTGTGGTTCTGCCGGAATTGATTCGAATAGAGATTGTAGAACCGAAGCGGGTTGAGCCCGCGGGAGAGCAGGACCTTGTGGGCGAGGGAGACGATGCCGGACGACTGCGATCCCGAGAGGTAGATGTAGTCGTCGGTGGAGCACTGATGGTCGACGGTCTCGTACCGGCCCTCATGATCGCGGTCCGCGTCGGCCCAGCACCGAAAGAACGGAGCGGGCTGGGTCGGAAGCTCGAACGGCCCAATGCGGACCGTCGAGTCCCCGCCCTGGAAGAGCTTCGCGAGATAGGTGTCCTGATTGGCGAGGATCTGCTTGCCGATTTCGGCCGTGAAGTCCGGCGCTTCGGCAGCGGCTTCCGCGTCGCGCGCCCGTTTGATGACGGGGATGGCCGCGTCGATCGGCACCAGAAAGCTGACCGAGTTGCCGGAGGTCGCCACGTTCACGCCGACGACTCGGCCATCGGCCGTGAGCGCGGGCCCGCCGCTCATCCCGGGATTAATCGGTCCGGTAAAGTGGATTTTGGGGTACAACGTGTGCTCAAGCCGGCCGTTGTAGACTCCCTCGACGATGCTCAAGCCGAGGTCTTCCGGATGGCCCAGCGAATAGAGCCGGGTTCCTTTCGGAAGGGTCAGGGCCGCGATGGAGAAGTAGCGGGTGGTCGGCCGGTCCGTCGCGACGACCGCCAGATCCCGGACGACGTCGACGGCGAGAACCCGGCCCTCGTGCCCGGCGCCGTTCTGGTCGAGCCACTCGACCCGGTATCGCTCATCGTCGACCGCTTCGGCGACGACGTGATAGTTGGTGACCAGGAGCCCGTCGGCGCTGACGAAGAAGGCCGACCCGAGTTCGGCCTTGGCGCCGGAGCCCGACTCGACGACCTGGATCTTGGCGGTGTGGTCGGCGTAACGCTGGAACACGGTTGCCGACGTCTCGTCCCGGCGCTGAGCCGCCGCCGGCCATGCGGCAAGCGCTAGCAGCAGGGCAACCGCCAGGCCCTGCCGAGCGGTCACCGACGGCCCCGTTTGGTCCAGATCAGAATGACGCCGCAGTTGTTTCCGGATGCCTGGTACTGGATCGGGGCGGAACCCGGTCCCTGGTGCACTTCGATCCCGCGAACGTCCTGCGGCACGACCGGGATACCCAGTCCGTTTTCGGGATCGAGGGGAATCCGGACGTCATCGATGAATACCGTGAACTCGCATTCGCTGCTGAAGCCGGAACCGCCCCGGGTGGACAGGATGTAGTAGTCGTTGAGGCCGGCGGACGCGACCTTGACACCGGGCAGGCCTTTGAACGCATCCTCAACGCGGATCGTGCCTCGCCGGGTCAATTCCTCGCCAGTGATGAAATGCCCGCCGTTGTTCAATCTCCGGCGCTCGTCGAAGCCGTTGAGCCCCGCGGATTGGGCGGCAGAAACTTTGAGCTCGGGCAGTTCAACCGGCAACCGGGCAAGTTCGAATCCGACGTTGTCGCCCGGCGGGGCCTTGAGGTCGATCAGCTGGCGGCGTCGGGCGTAGCCGATCGCGCGGGCCTCGATGGTGTGACTGCCGGCCGGCAGATCGGACATGGTGAAGACGCCGTCCGGGCCGGAGCGGCCGACGCGGTCGGTGCCGAGCACAAGGATCTGTGCCTCGGCGAGCCCACGGCCATTCGCCGTCACCCGGCCGGTCAGCTGGGCTTTGCCCGCCTTCGCGGTATCGGTAATCGCCGTGAGGTGGCGGACCAGTATCGCCCGGTCGTCCATCTTGAGCTCGAGCGGGGGCCCGTTGATGCCGGCGATCAGGACCCGCAACAGCACGGGCACGTCAGTCGGCATGCCGCAGAGCCGGTATCGGCCGACCGAGTCCGGTCCCGCGCGAATGATCCGGGCGCGGCGAACGAGCCCCGTCCTCGAAAAGCTGGTCTCGTTCCATTCCCCGCGAACTTCGCCGGCCGTGATCGGTTTGCCGCTGCCCGCCTCGCTCAGGGTTCCGATCAGGACGCCGGTCCCCTTGTCGCGGACACCGGGACAGAGCCGGGCGTAGATGGTGTTGGCCGAAGGGGTGGCAAGCGTGACGACGATGTCCAGACCAGCCGTGAGGTCGAACGAGCGGTCGGGCGGGGTGAATCCACTGCTCGCGAGCGATGGATGACTGAATGATAGGGTATACCGCCCGCCGGGCAGGCTGTCGAACCGGAAGGTGCCTCGCGAGTCGGTGGTGACCACGCGACCGAGTTCCAGCAGCTCCACCGTGGCGCCGTTCAACGGCCCCGAGGCGACCAGGCTGTCGAAGACCAGTCCGCGGATCGAACCCTTGACCACCGGGGTCTGCGCGGCCGCCGGCATCGCCGCCAGCAGGGCCGCCAGAACCCGGAGAAACGAGGCGCTGCGCACGCTCGCTACTTCACCTTGTCGAGGAAGGCTCGAATCCGGGGAAACGCGTCGGCGATATCCTTCAGCGAGACCGCACCGACAGACATCCGGAACCAGCCACTCTCCTCCTTGAGGCCGAAAGCCTGGAACGGAACGACGCCGAGGCCCGCCTGCTCCAGCATGATTTGCCGAATGTCTTCGTTGGAGCGGATCGGTTTGCCGTCGATCTTCCGGCCCACCAAGTCGAGCTGGAGCGAGAGATAGATCGCCCCCTGAGGATCGACGCAGTCCACCGGGAACCCGGCGGCCTTGAGCGCCATGAATCCCTGGTAGAGCGCATCGAGCCGGGCCTTGGCCTTGGCGTGGATTTCCCCGCGGTACTGCTGGACCGCGTCGGGATCGTTGAGGAATTCGGCCGTCGCCACCTGCTCGGGGCGAGGGGCCCACGCGCCGACGTGACCGAGGAAGTCCTTCATCCGGCTGATCAGCGCGGGGGCCGCGCAGACCCAGCCGACCCGAAGCCCGGTCGAGGCGAAGGCCTTGGAGATGCCGTCGAGCGTCATCAGATACGGGGCGACCTCCGGCACCAGCGTGAGCGGATGCACATGCTGGCTCGGCGCATAGGCCAGCGCGCTGTAGATCTGATCGAAGAAGACGAACAACGCCCGGCGGCCGGCCTGGTGCCGCGCCGTGTTCTCCAGGACCACTGCTTCGAGGATCTCTTTCAACGTGTCGGCGGCCATCATCGTGCCGGTCGGATTACCGGGCGAGCAGAGGCAGAGCAGGGCGGCCGAGCCGAGGTGCGGGGCAATCTGGTCCGCGGTGGGCTGGAAGCCGTTTTCCCGGGTCGCGACGATTTCGACCTTGTGGGCCTCGGTAATCTCGCTGTAGTAGTCGTTGTTCCACGAAGGGACGGCGTACACGACTGTGTCGCCCGGGTTCAGGACGGCGCGGTAGGCGGCGTAGACGATCGGTCGCCCGCCGCCCGCGACCAGCACGGACTCCAGCGGATATCGGACGCCCTGGTCCCGCTCGGTATGATCGACGATCGCCTTCCGGAGCTGGGCCATACCTTCCGATGGCGGGTAGTTCGTCTCGCCCCGTTCCAGGGCCCGGCGGATGCCGTCGAGCAAGGGCGCCGGGATCGGGAACTGCTTCGGATCGAAATCGCCGGCGGTCAGGTTGCAGACCGGCTTCCCGGCCGCAATCATCGCCCGGACGTCGGCGGCGATCTTGAGAATCACGGAGCCGCGAAGCCGATGGGTCATCGAGGCGAGGGAACGATCGAGCTCGGCCTGGTTGCCGAAGTCGAGGGCGGGAGGCAGGGTCGTAGTCATGGCCGAAATCTATTCCAGTCGGGGCTGGCGCGAGAGGGGGCGGGGCCTTGGGAAACCCGGCCCGGGGTGTAGGTTTGTGGGGCCCTTTCTCGGGCCGTTTCCCGTCCAATCCTTGCAGTGTGGAGGTCGTGTGCCGCGATCGTTCGCCTTGAGCGCCCTGTTGCTCGCCGTCGCCGTTCCGGTTGCCGCCCAGCGCAAGGACGCTGGGGACGATCTGGGCCGTGAGATCGACGCCCGGATGGAGCAGGTCATGCCGAAGGTGGTGGCCTGGCGCCGGGATATTCACCAGCATCCCGAGTTGGGGAATCGGGAAGTCCGGACCTCCAAACTCGTGGCGGACCACTTGAAGTCGCTTGGTCTCGAGGTCCAGACCGGAGTCGCCCACACCGGCGTGGTGGGCATCCTCCGAGGGGGCAAGCCGGGCGGCGTGGTCGCGCTCCGGGCCGACATGGACGCCCTGCCGGTCACCGAGCAGGTCGATCTCCCCTTCAAGAGCACGGTCCGGACCCCGTACAACGGGATGGACGTCGGCGTCATGCACGCCTGCGGCCACGACAACCATGTCGCGATCATGATGGGGGTGGCCGAAGTGCTCGCCGGGATGAAGGCCAGGATCCCGGGCACGGTCAAATTCATCTTCCAGCCGGCCGAAGAGGGCCCGCCCGCGGGCGAGGACGGCGGGGCCTCCATGATGGTCAAAGAGGGCGTGCTCGAGAATCCGCGGCCCAGTGCCATCTTCGGCCTGCACGTCTGGCCGGCGCCGCTCGGTTCGTTGAATTACCGGGCCGGTGGCGCGATGGCGGCGGCTGACGGGCTCGAGATCATCGTGAAGGGGCGGCAGACTCACGGCGCCCTCCCGTGGGGCGGGGTCGACCCGATCGTCGTGGCGGCGCAGATCGTTCTGGGGCTACAGACCATTGCGAGCCGCCAGATCGACGTGACCGTCGCGCCCGCGATCATCACGGTAGGCATGATCCAGGGCGGCAACCGCGGCAATATCATTCCCGACAGCGTCGTCATGGTTGGCACCATCCGGACCTTCGATGAGAAGATGCGAAAGGAAATCCACGAACGGGTGACCCGAACGGCCGAGGAAATCGCCAAGTCGGCCGGCGCCACCGCCAAGGTGACGATTCCCTCGAGTGCGGCTTCGTTCGTGACCTACAACGATCCGGCGCTCACCGAGAAGATGGCTCCGACGCTCAAGCGGACCGCCGGCGCGGGCGGCCTTATCGTCATCAATCCCGTGACCGGTTCCGAAGACTTCCCTTCCTACACCCAGACGGTTCCCGGGCTCTTCTACTTCCTGGGCGGGCTGCCGAAGGGGGCCGATCCCACCACCGCACCCCGGAACCACTCACCCTATTTCTTCGTCGACGAGGCTGCGCTGCCGGTCGGCGTCCGATCGATGGCCAACCTGGCCCTCGACTACCTCAAATCGCTTGGCACGGGGAAGAGCGCCGACCGCTAGGAGCCCTGTGACGGCAAAGCCAGGCCTGGTCCGCGCGATCGGCCGCTGGTCCCTGGCCGGCCTGCTGCTGAACGGCGTGATCGGGAGCGGGATCTATCGACTCCCGGCCGAAGTCGGCGGCCAGCTCGGGGCCCAGGCCTGGATCGCCTGGGTCATCGCGGCGGTGGCCATCGCCACGATCATCGCGTGTTACGCCGAGGTCTCCTCCCGGTTCGGCGAAGCGGGCGGTCAGTATCTGTACGCTCGCGTCGCGTTTGGATCCTATCTGGGCCTCCAGATGGGCTGGATCTCCTACCTGGTCCGCCTGACGTCCGCGGCAGTGAACGTCAACCTGTTTGCCGTGTATCTCGCCGAGTTCGTGCCCGCCGCCGGCCGGGGGGTGATGCCGGCCGTGGTTGCCGCCTTGTATTTCGCGTTCGTGGCCGGAGTCAACATTCGGGGGGTCAGGCAGGCGACGGCCATGAGCGATGTGTTCATTATCGCCAAGCTGCTGCCGCTGGTCCTGTTCGTGGTGGGAGGAGTCTGGCTCGCCCTGTCCCACGGGCCGGTGGCCGCCGACCCGATTCCGGCCGTAACGGGCACGACATGGGTTGGGGCGGTCATGCTGCTGATCTATGCCTACGGTGGGTTCGAGTCGTCGCTGGTGCCGCTCGGGGAAGCGCGGGAGCCCGAACGCGATGCCCCTTTTGCGTTGTTCGTGGGACTGGGCACCACCATGCTGCTGTTTGTCATGGTGCAGGTGGTGACGACCTGGTCGCTGGCGGCGCCAGGCACCCACGCCCGTCCTCTGGCCGATGCCGCCCGGGCCCTCGCCGGCCCGACGGGCGCGACCGTGATGACCTTGGGTGCGCTGGTGTCGCTGATCGGATGGGGACTTGCGGCCATGGTCCACATTCCGCGGCTTACCTACGCGATGGCCGAGCAAGGAGATCTCCCGGCCGCCTTCGGCTGGGTTCATCCCGTGTACCGGACGCCGGCCGTGTCGATTATCGTCTACGCCGTGATTTCCTTTGCGCTGACGCTCTCCGGTACGCTGCTGCAGAATCTCTCGATCGCGGTGATCGCGCGTCTGGTCACGTACGGCCTGGTCTGTGTCGCCCTGCCGGTGCTCCGTCGCCGCGACGGCTCCGACCCCGGGCTCCCGGCGGCTCGGTTCCGGCTGCCCGGCGGCTTGGTGTTTCCCGTACTCGGCCTACTGGTTGCGGCCGTGCTCGCGACGAGACTGGGGATGCGAGACCTGGTCGTCATGGGAGGCGTGGTCTTGCTCGGCTCAATCCACTGGCTCGTCAACCGGCGTCGGTTGGTGCCGGCATGAGTGGCGCGGCGTTCCAGATCATGGTTCGGGTTCAGGCGTCCGACATCGACGATCTCGGGCACGTGAACAACGTCAACTATCTCCGCTGGATGCTCGGCGCCGCCGAGGGCCATTGGGCGCTCTATCGCCGCCATACGCCGCCGGCGGTGGTGGACGCGATTGCCTGGGTCGTGATGCGCCATGAGCTGGATTACTTCCTGCCCACGTTCGTGGGCGAGGACCTGGAGGTCTACACCTGGGTTCCCACCTGCACGGCGTTGACCTGCGATCGCTACTACGAGGTGGTGCGGGCCAGTGACGGGGCGCTGGTGGCCCGCGGGACGTCGAGCTATTGCGTGGTCGACCGGGAGGGCGGCAAACCGAAACGAATGTCGGAGGAATTGCGCCGGGCGATCGGCAACCCGACCTTGCAGAAGCGGCAACGCACCGAGCGCTGGTTTCCCGAGCGCCCGATCGAGATCTGGCGCGATCCGACCGTCGGCTAGAAGAGTTCGCCGAGCAGGCAGCGGGCCGAGCCGCCGCCGAGGGTCTCGAAAGCGGACAGCTCCGTGTGAAGAATGCGGGTCCGTCGGCTGATCCAGGCCCGTTGGCCGGGATCGAATCCCCGGTAGGCGGCACTCGACATCACCAGAAGTCGTTCGCCCAGGTCGTTGGTGAGCGGCAGGCAATTTCCGCAGAATGAGAGGACCTGCGCCCGGTTGATCGGCACAACCTCCAGAGAGGCGGCGGCCAGCGACGCCTCGACCTCCGACCGGGTCATCTCGCCTGGCGCGGCCCGCTCACCAATCGATTCGAGGCAGATCCCCGCCAGGCCGTGGCCGATGAACATCATCACGTTGGTGTGATAGTAGGGCTGCCCGTGAGCGTCGGTGGCCGTGAACGCTGCCAGCCGGTAGCCCATCGCGGCAGCCCATTCCTCTGTCAGGTTCCGATCGGTTCGGGGGGAGATCGCCGCGTAGGCGGTCCGCCCCTCGTCATCGAGGCAGAGACTGCCGGTGCTTTCAAGGTAGACGCCGTGTGGTTCCCGGTCGGACAGATCCAGAACCGCGGCGTAGCTCGATTTGAGCATCGAGACCAGATCGGGCCGTCGCTCGACTCGACGACTCGGCGCCAGCATCGGATACAGGACCAGCCGGGCGCCGGATGGGCCTGGATGGGTGGAGAACCAGTTGTTGCAGAACGGTGCGTCGGGCGTCTCCCTGAGGCTCCGGGCGACGGTAATGCGCACGCCGTTCTCTACCAGCAGATCGCGAAGGGCCCGGTGCTGAAGGATCGCCTCCGTCGCGAGCTGTTCGGCTTCGGCCACTCCCACGGCCCGCTGAAAGGCATTCGACTCGGCGGTCTCCGTGTTGGTCCGGTACTCATGCGGCGCGACCAGCAGCACGTGGGATGCGGCCCGGGCCGTCACGGGGACGCCTTCGAGTCGGCACTCCGGTGATCGTTGGCGCCGAACGCGGTGCCGGTCTTCGGGTCGATCCAGATCGAGTGCCCGTCGCCGATCTTGCCGCCCTGACGGACGTTGTGGCCCAGTGCCTTGAGCGTGGCGGCGGTCGAATCCGCGAGGGTGCCGGCCTCGAACCAGACCATGTCCGGCAACCACTGGGAGTGAAATCGGGGGGCGTCCACGGCCTGGCGGACGTCCATGCCGAACGCCGTGACGTTGAGGATGATCTCGTTGACCGTATTGATGATCGTCCGACCACCGGGCGATCCGGTCACCAGCAGCACCTTGCCGTTCCGGGTCACGATCGTCGGGCTCATCGATGACAGCATCCGCTTGCCCGGGGCGATTTCGTTCGGCTTGGTGCCGATGTCGCCTTCGGTGGAGGTCACCCCGGGGTTCTTGTTGAAGTCCCCCATCTCATTGTTGAGCAGGAACCCGGCCCCTGACACCACCACCCGCGAGCCGTAGCCCTGCTCGAGCGTGAAGGTGTTCGACACCGCGTTACCGGCGCCGTCGACGACGCTGAAATGGGTGGTCTGGTCGGACTCGTGCGGTGGCTGGACCGGAACCCGCCCGCCTGCCAGCGCCACGCTGGACGAGGCCCGCGTAGTGTCGATCGTGCCGGCCAGCTCGGCGCCATGCGCCTTCGAGGTCAGGCGGGTCACCGGGACCGGGGTGAAGTCGGCGTCCCCCAGGTACTCGGCCCGGTCGAGAAAGGCCCGACGTTGCGCTTCGATGATCAGATGCAAGGTCCCGGCGGCCGTCGGGGACCGGTGGGCAATGTCGAAGCGTTCGAGAATGTTGAGCATGGTCAGGATCGAGGTCCCCCCGGAACTCGGCGGCCCCATCGCGATGATCTCGTGGCCGAGGAAGGCCCCCCGGACCGGAGCCCGTTCGACCGCACGGTAGGCGCCGAGGTCGGCCTTGGTCATGATGCCCCCGTGAGCGGCCATGTCGGCGGCCAGGGAATCAGCGATCCATCCGGTGTAGAAGGCGTCGGGGCCCTGGTCGGCAATGGCGGCGAGGGTCCGGGCCAGATCAGGCAGGCGTAGTGTGTCGCCCGCCGACCAGGGCTGCCCGTCTGCTCGCCCGTAGCTCCGCACCGTGGCCGGGTATTTGTCCCGAGTGGCCTTGACCAGCCAATTGAGCTCCTCGGCGAGGCTCTTGGAGATCGGGAATCCGTGCCGGGCGAGCCCGATCGCCGGCTGCACCAGCTGTTTCCAGGGGAGTTTGCCGTATTGGCCATGGGCCAGCGCCAACCCCCGAACGGTGCCGGGTACACCGGGCGCGAGATACCCTTCGGCGGTCCGGGAGCGGTCAATGGCCCCGCTGGCGTCGAGGTACATCCTGGCCGTAGCCCCGAGTGGAGCCCGCTCGCGATAGTCGATGGTGGTGGCCGTGCCGTTGGCGAGCCGGATCACCATGAAGCCGCCACCGCCGATGTTCCCGGCCGTGGGGTAGGTAACCGCCATGGCCAGGGCCGTCGCGACGGCGGCGTCAATGGCGTTGCCGCCGGCCCGCAGGATGCTGGCGCCCGCATCCGACGCGGCTGCGGATGCCGTGACCACAAGACCGGTCCGGGATTCCACGACTTGGCCGGCCACGGGGCCCGCGAGGGCCACGAGGATCACGGCGCTCGACCACACTCGATGATTTCGCATCCGTCAATGTTAGACGGCGGCCCGGGCTACGTCGAGTCGGTTCAGCGCTTTCGTTTCAGGTCGGGGTCCCGTTTCAGGTCGGAGTCCTTCATGACGGACCACCGCTCCCAATGGGGGCAATTGGATTCGCCGGGCTTGAGGCGCCCGAGCCAGTGGCCGTGGGGGCAGCCACAGTTGCCGATCGTGGCGTGGCGCGGGGTGTAGACCCGGCCTTCGTCAGGCTCGGGCCGCCGGTCGCCGGTCCAGTAGTGGCAGGTGGCGCAGAACTGCGAGAAGCAAACGTAGTCCATCATCGGTTCGGGGTCCCGGAAGAAGGCGTACCAGGGTACAACCGAATCATCAACGGAGAATCAACTGCGCTCAAACGCCGATACTGCAACTGCTTGCGCCAGACCTCTGGCGGTTTGGATCTGGGGAAGTAGTTTAAAGCACCCCAACAAAAAAACTCAATGCTGAGAGAGCGTCGCCGTGGGCCTACGCCCGCGCCTGGTGCATCGCATCCGATTACGGCCCGGCTTCGTCGGCTGGTCGATGACGTCCACGACGGGGACCTCCTCGAGGCCTCGGCTCATGCCGGACTGCCGTATGCGGTGCTCCGCGACATCCACGCCGGCCGGACCCGACGCCCTGGACTGGGGACGATGCAGCGCCTCGCCGACGTCTACGGACTTTCGGTCGAGTGGTTCGGCGGCTGTTGTGAGGCAGACGATGGGACAGTTCCGGTCGCCGGCTGGGCCGGGTTTCTGCCTGAGCAGTGCAATCCCGCCGGGTTGTCCGGGTGCCGCTTCACCATCCCGACCTCGGCCTGGCCGCTGATCAATGTCCTGGTTCAACTCGAGATCCGGCTTCGGGACCTGCCGGCCGACCCCGCGCGCCCGATCATCGGCGCCGCGACCTGCCCGCGCGAAATCCGCCGCCGTCTCTCCGCATTCATCCTCCAGCCGTTGATGGCCGCAGGTTCGGTCAGCGCCTCCGACCTCCGATCGGGGCGGCAGTCGGAGCGCTGGGCCGCCATGCTGGCCGACCTGGGGAGATTCTGGGAACGGGCGCTCGTTACGTTGCTCCCGGTGGCAGCATCCAACCCCGAGGCCCCGTTGGGTGAGGTCGCGTAACGCAGTAGATTGAGTCCGTGCAGCGACCTGATCTTGCCGTCTCGCCCTATCAGCGGTTTCTCAACGTCGAATGGGTCCGGTTCGAACCGGGCCTGGCCGAATTGCGCCTCCCGTTCCGGGAAGAATTTCTCCGTGCCGACGGATCCGACTGGTACCACGGCGGAGTGGTCGCGGCGCTGATCGACATCGCGGGGGACTATGCCCTCGTCTCTCAGGTGGGCGACGGCCTGCCCACCATCGATCTCCGGGTTGACTGGTTGCGGCCGGCCCGCCGCGGCGCTCTCCTCGCCATCGGTCGATCGGTGAAGGTCGGGCGAACCGTCTGCTGCGCCGATATTGAGGTCAGGGACGAGACCGGGACCCTGGTCGCGGTCGGCCGAGGTACTTACGCCACGCCGAAGTAGCCCCTCCCCACTCGAAAGCTGATGGCCCATGGCTGACCTCAAGAAGGCGCTTGGTCCGGTCCAGTTCTTCTCGCTTGGCTTCGGTTCGATCGTCGGGGTCGGCTGGATCGTCTACATGGGGCTGTGGTTCGGTCAGGCCGGCCCGATCGGGACCATGCTTGCGTTCCTGATCGGCGGGCTGCTGATGGCGCTGGTCGGCCTCTGCTACGCCGAACTTGGTTCGATGTATCCGGTGGCCGGCGGTGAGGCGGTGTACGGCTACCGCGCCTTCGGCCAGCTGGCGTCGTTTGTGGTCGGCTGGGCCATGGTGCTGATGATGACGGCGGTCGTGCCCTACGTGTCGATTTCGCTGGCCTGGTTGCTGGACGTGCTCGTGCCAGGCGTCGGTGGTCCGGTGCTCTACCATTGGCGGGGCCAGTCGATTCAGGCGCTCGGGCTGGCGATTACCGTGGGCTGGACGCTGTGGCTGGGGATTCTGAACTATCGCGGCATCAAGGGCGCGGCCAGGTTCCAGGACTGGCTCACCTACGGCAAGGTGCTGATCTCGGTCCTCTTCATCGGCGCCGCGGTCTTCGTCGGATCGACGGCGAACCTCCAGCCGATGTTCCAGCGCGGCCCCGACGGGTCGGTCGTCGGCGGCCTGTTGGCGGTCCTCGCCACGACACCGTGGTTCTTCGGTGGCTTCAACCTGATTCCCCAGATGTTCGAAGAGCGGGCCGAAGGGACCTCGCCCCGGATACTGGGCCTGGTCGTGGTGTTCGTGATTCTCGCGGCGGCGGCCTACTACGCCATCGCCGCCGTCTCGGTCGGCGCAGTCGCCCCGTGGCAGCAGATCGTCAAGGCGGACCTGCCCGCGGTGGCCGCCTTCCGGACGGCGTTCGCCTCGAGCTGGATGGCGCGGGTGATCCTGGTCGTCGGGCTCTGCGGTGTCGTGACGGTCGGCAACGCGGCCTCGATCGGGGCTACCCGGCTGTTGTTCGCACTTGGCCGGGCCCGGATGATCTCCCCCGGGTTCACGGAACTCCATCCGGTCTACGGCTCGCCGGTCAAGGCAATCCGGTTCGTGATCGGTTTCGGGCTGCTCGGCGCGTTCCTTGGCAAGGCCGGGATCGCGCCGATCGTGAACGTGGGCTCCGCGGCCGCCTGCCTCGCCTACTTCTTCAGCTCGCTTGCCGTCTGGCGGCTCCGCGCGGTGGAGGCGGAGCATCCTCGGCCCTATCGGCTTCCGTTTGCCGCCGTGGTGTCGCCGGTGGCGGCCCTGGGAAGTCTCTTTCTGCTGTGGAGCGCCCTCCGCCAGCATTGGGTCGACGCGGGGGACCGCTTCCCTCTCGAGTGGGTAGTAATCATCGTCTGGGCCCTTCTTGGCGGCGTACTTTGGAGCCGGGCCCGGGCCGCCCGCGCGGTCATGGCGCCAGGCGAACAGCGCAAGATCGTGCTCGGCGAACTATGAGCAATCCCGGCCGTTCGATTGAAGTGGCTATGCGTTCCACGCTGTCGCGCCTCGTCCTGCTCGCCGCCGCCTGCGGGGCTCCGCCTGCGTCGTACGATCTTGTGGTGTCGAACGGTCGGGTCCTGGATCCGGAATCCGGTCTTGACCAGGTTCGTTCGATCGGTGTCAGCGACGGCCGGATCGCGGCCATCTCCGAACGACCCCTGGCCGGCGAGGACACCATCGATGCCAGCGGGCTCGTGGTGGCGCCCGGATTCATCGATCTCCACAGTCACTCGATCCCGGGCGGTGGTCAGCCGTGGCAGGTCAGGGACGGCGTCACAACATCGCTGGAGCTGGAGGAGGGCGCCTACCCGGTGGCCGAATGGCTGGCCGCGCTCGAGGGCAAGTCGCTGATCAACTACGGGGTGTCGGCGGGCCACATTCCGGCTCGCATTGCGGTGATTCAGGGCGCCCGGACCGTGGCCGAAGAGTGGGCTTGGCGGGAAAAGGGGGAGGAGGCCGAGCCTCCGGCCTGGTCCCATCACGCCGCGACGCTGGAGCAGCGGAACCAGATCATCAAGACACTCCAGGACGGACTCGATCAGGGCGGCCTGGGGATCGGTTTCGAACTGAACGAAGCTCCGGGGTCCACTCGCGAAGAAGTGCTGTCGCTGTTCAAGACCGCCCAGTCGAAGGGGGTCCCGATCTACGCCCATCTCCGACTGATGGGGCTCGATCCGATTACCGGCAGCCTGGCGGGTGTCCAAGAGGTGCTGTCGGACGCTCTGGTCTCGGGCGCATCGACCCACTTCGTCCACCTCGGCAGCAGCACCGGGGTCTACGCCACACCGGTCGTCGATATGATCGAGGCTGCCCGGGCCCGTGGGCTCGATGTGACCGGCGAGGTGTATCCCTACACGGCGGCCTCGACGGGGATCCAGACCGGCATGTTCGACGGCGACTGGCAATCACGACTCGGGATCGGTTTCGGCGAGATCGAGTGGCCGCCGACCGGCGAACGGCTGACGGCAGCAACGTTCCCTCGTTACCGGAAACAGGGCGGCGCCGTCATCATCCATTCGATGAAGGACGAGCAGGTCGATTTCCTGGTCGGGCATCCCGGCATCATCGTCGCGAGCGACGCCATGCCGCTGATCGAAGGGCGGGGGCATCCGCGCGGCGTGGGCACCTTCGCCCGGGTGCTGGGCCGCTACGTGCGGGAGAAGAAGACCTTGCCCCTGATGGAGGCGATCCGGAAAATGACGCTGCTGCCGGCTGAACGGGTTCGCGGCGCGGCGCCCAGGATGGCGCGGAAGGGCCGGATCGCCGTTGGCGCCGACGCGGATCTTGCCATCTTCGACCCGGCCACGGTCGTCGACCGGGCCACGTTCGCGGACCCGCAGCAGGCATCGGCCGGCATCCCGTACGTCGTGGTCAACGGCACGGTGGTCGTGCGCAGGGGGGACCTCGTGGCCGGCGTCCATCCCGGCCGGGCCATCAAGCGGGGCGACCAGTAGGCGGATGGGCGCCGCACCGCCCAATCCAGCGACGTATTACCAGCACGGCTTCGATGAGGCAGAGGTCCGCCGCGAGGCCGAAGCGCGGGGGTTCGCCCGGATCGGCCTGATCCGGCTCGGCGTCTTTCTCGCCGGTCTCGGTGCGGCCGTGTCGGTCGTGGTGAACCGGGGCGGCGCCGGCGGCCCGGTGCTGATCGGCGCCCTGGGGCTGTTCATCGGGTTGGTAGTCTGGCACGAGCGGGTGGCCCGGCGACAGAAGAGCGCGGCGGCTTCGGCCGCCTACTACCGACGCGGTCTCGACCGGCTCGGTACAGCGTGGCGCACGGGTGGTGATCCCGGCGACCGGTTCCGCGACGAGAACCACCTCTTCGCGTCCGACCTCGAACTGTTCGGCCCGTCCTCCCTCTTTCAGTATCTGTCCACCGCGTCCACCGAAACCGGGGCTGCCACGCTGGCGGCCTGGCTCCTCGCGCCGGCGGAACCCGACACCATCGCCCTTCGCCAGGGAGCCGCCCGGGAACTCGCCGGCCGGCCCGGTTTCCGCCACGATCTGGCGGTGGCGGGTCATCAGGCCAGCGGGGCCCTCGACTCGGTGGCGCTCCGTCGCTGGCTCGAGTCCGAACCGTTGGGCATTCCCGGCTGGGCCGGGCCCGCCGCCGTGGCCCTGGCCTTCGCCAATGTGACGCTCCTTGGGGCCGCGTTGGCGGGGGGCGTGCGGGGAATCGTCCCGGCGGTGTCGCTGGTGCTGTCGCTGCTGGTCAGCGCCTGGGTTGGTGGCCGCGTTCGTCGCTCGCTTGCGTTCGCCGGACGGCCGGTTCGGGAGCTCGATCGTTTGACCGCGCTCCTCCGTCGGTCGAGCGAGGAACGGTTTGCGAGTCCTCGGCTGATCGAACTGAGCGGGGTCTGGACCGCGCGCCGGGGAACGCCGGCTTGGGGCGCGATCGGCCGGCTTACGCTGATGGCGGATCTGGCCGATGCCCGGGGCAATCAGCTGTTCGCTCCGGTGGCGGCCGTTCTGCTGCTCGGCACCCAGGTGGGGACGGCAATTGAACGGTGGCGACTCCGCTGGGGTCCCGACGCACTCCGGTGGCTCGAGGCGGTCGGGGAGCTCGAGGCGCTCGCGTCGCTCGGGACCCTTGCCTTTGACCGTCCCGACGCGGTCTGGCCGGTCGTCGGAGAGAACGGCGGGGCCGTTGCCATTGGCGGACTGGCTCACCCGCTGCTCCCCGCCGACCAGGCGGTCCGGAACGATTTCCAGCTCGGCGACCCCGTGCGTCTGGCCGTGGTCAGCGGCTCGAACATGTCGGGAAAGAGCACCTTCCTCAAAGCCCTTGGCGTGAACCTGACGTTGGCCTATGCCGGCGGACCCGTGGTCGCCTTGACCTGTAACGTCGGCCGGTTCGATCTCGGGGCTTCGCTGGTCCTTCGGGAATCGTTGCTCGAAGGACGCTCCCGGTTCTACGCCGAGATTCTCAGGCTCAAAGCCATTGTGACGATGGCGGAGGCGAGCCGGCCCGTGCTGTTCCTGCTGGATGAATTGCTGAGCGGCACCAATTCCCACGATCGGGCCCTCGGGGCCCGCAGCATTCTCGAAGGGCTGGTCTCCCGCGGGGCGATCGGAATCATCACCACCCACGACCTGGCCCTGGCCGCGGTGGCCGACGGTCTCGGGGCGCGTGGAGCCAACTGGCACCTCGAGGATCAGTTCGTCGACGGACGGCTGGTTTTCGATTACCGGCTCAAGCCGGGTGTCGTCCGGACCAGTAACGCGCTGGCGCTGATGCGGGCCGTGGGGCTGGCGGTGGAACCGTCGGAGTGAAGGGAGAGGTGCCGATGGGGACGTTGTGGGAAGGGTGTCCCCACCGGCGTTGTGGTCGGCTCAGAAGCCGACGCGGAGTCCCATGGAAACCACTGGATGGTACTTGAGGTAGCTGCGGCTGGTGATGTCGTCCTGGATGTTCTGGACTTCCTGCCGAACGTTCTGGTCGAAAATCGCCTGGGCCGGTCCCGTCAGATTGGTGGTACCCGTCAGGGAAACGGTGGGGTAGCCGGAGAAAACCAGTCCCAGGTCGAGCAGCAGTGAGATCCGGCTCCGCCCGCTGAAGCCAAGACCGGCGTAGGGTACGTATTTCTTCTGATAGTTGACGAGCCCGCGAAGTGAGCCGATGTCGGCGGGCTGGTAGGTCTGGGACCCGACGGTGATCGGTCCGCCGAGGCGCGCGGATACCGTGCCCTTGTTGGCGTTCCACATCATGCCGCCCGCCAGATGGAACGATCCCCCGAACGGATGGAGTTCGACGATGGCCGTTCCGCTTTCGAACTTCGGCGTAATATCGTAGTCGATGCCCTGAATGGTGGCGCTTCGCTTGAAGGTCAGGTAGTTCCCGCCCAGCCGGAGCCCGAGGTAGCGACTCGGCCGGATCGACAGCTCGCCCCCGGCGCCAAGAGTCCCGGCCCGGATCGAAATCCCGACCTGCGCCGACGCCGCGTTCCCGGCCATGGCGGCCAATGCCAGCGACACCACTGCAGCTCGCTTCATCATGACTCTTGGTTCTCCCCCTGAGACGCCGGATATCTGTCGATTCCTGCACCGGCGGGGCGACGGCCGCACGCGCCGGACGCCAGCCTCAATTGCAAGGCAGGGGCCACGGGCAAACGACGCTCTGACAAGGGGTGGAGCGAAGGAACCGGCAAGAAGGGGTCGCGGCGGGCGGCAACCATTGCTGGTTGCGGGGGCAGAACCTACTCGGAGTGCTCTCCCGGAGCCGCGAGCGACACCAGAACCGAGGTGACGGCCAGGAGACTCAGGCCGACGATGATCTCGAATGTGGCCGAACTTCGGACCGGGGCGTCGTCACCCCGTTTGAGACGGGGTAGTACCACCCGCCAGTTGTAGGCTCCCGTGCCGGCGACGCCGACCAGAAGCCCGAGCTTGATCAGGAGGGTGCGGCCGTACGGGGTCGTGATGAGTGGATCGAGTCCGCCCAGGTATCGCCAGGCGACGAGCCCGCCCGCCGCGATGGCCGCCCCGCCAGCCGGCAATGCCAGCGCCGAGAATCGCCCGATCGTCTGACCCAGATCGGGCCCGCCCGGGCGCTCGATCACGGCCAGGACAAGAACGCCTAACGTTCCGAGCCAGGCGGCCCCGGCCGCCACATGGGCGACCATCAGTGGATAGCCGAGGCGGCCGGCGGCGGGCAGGCCCACCGCGTGGCCGGTCAGCGGGCTGGCCATCACCAGGCCCAGCGAGCCGATCATGACGACCCCTCGCACCGTGGCCGACTCGCCCAGCCGCATCGACCGCCAGCCGACCAGCACCACCAGGGCGGCCGAACCCTGGGCCAGCCACCCCTTGCCCCACGTACTGGCGAGCACCGCCTTCAGCAGGTCCAGCGTGACCGGTTCGCCCGGGTCGATCATGGCGCGGCTCTGGAGATACAGCCGGGCTACCACCGCCAGCGCCAGCGTGACGGACGCCATCCGGGCGGTCCGGATGATCCGGCCAACCGGCGCCGAACCGGCAGGCGACATCGGAATCACCGCCCACCGCGCCACCGCGGCCCCTACGACGAGGAACAGCGCGCTGTAGTAGAGCCAGCGCGCTGCTGCGTAGACCAAGGTCGGGCCGTCCCAGGTCATTTCACCGAGAAGGCGAAGGTGCCTCGGACGGCGTGGCCGTCGTCACCCGCGCTCCGCCACCGGATCAGATATTTCCCGGATGCGAGCGCCGCCGGCACGTCCGCCGCGATCGACTTCATATCATCCGTCCCGTGGGTCTTGCCGATCTCGATCTTGGTCGAGTCGGCGTGCATCAGGGTGATGCTGCTGAACTTGGGATCCACTTTCTCGGCGAACCAGAGCCTAATCTCCTTCGGGCTCTGCGCGACCGCCTGGTCCGCGGCGGGCGTGCTCTTCTCGAGATGGTTGTGGAGTGCCAGCGCGGGGGCGGTGGCGAATGCCGCCAGAGTCAGTCCGATCGCCGCCGAAAATCGACGCATGTCCGTTCCTTCGTGCCAGGGAATGAAGTCAGGGCCGTGAGGCCGCCAGGTCCGCCCGGCGCTCGGCCCCGGCCCACTGGAAGAATACCACGGCGATGCCGATCCAGACGATCGGGTCACCTACGATCTTCATCATCAGGCCGGCGACCTGATGGTCGTACATCGGCGTGAGCGCCGAATGAACCCGGGGGCTCAACTCATAGAGCTTGAACAGCGGGTAATCGG
>JANMXA010000253.1:0-39472 GCA_031394255.1 Gemmatimonadota bacterium | reverse complement strand
GGGGGGCGTCGGGGTCGAAGGGATGCCGTAGGAGCGAACGCCCATCGACCACCGGGAGGAAGGCAAACGTTTCCACCAACGGGAATGAGTCGAGCACGCCGATGACTTGCTCCATCGGCATGCTGACGAGCCGGTCCAGCTGAGTTGGTTCCACCCGGGCACGGGCGAGAAAACCTCGGGCGAGCGCATCAGCCTCCTCGGGTGTGCTCACCCGCAGCCCCGGGCCACTCTGCACGACCGCCTTGTGGAACAGCCCCTGGGCCGATGGCATGGCCATCAGGGTGCCCACCTTTTCTCCGCCGCCGGACTCGCCGAAGATGGTGACGTTTCCGGGGTCGCCGCCGAAGCGCGCGATGTTGTCCCGGACCCAGTGGAGCGCGAGCACGATGTCGAGCATGCCCACATTGCCCGAGTCCGCGTACTGCTCACCGCCGATCTTGGCCAGGTACAGATGGCCGAAGATGTTGAGTCGGTGATTGATACCCACGACCACGACGTCGTGCCGGGCCGCCAGGTTGGCCCCGTCGTACAGTGGAATCCCGGCCGAACCGAGGAGGAATCCGCCGCCGTGGAGCCACACCATGACCGGCCGTCGCGCGCCGTCGCGAATGCCGGGCGTCCAGACGTTGAGCACCAGACAGTCTTCGCCCATTGTCCCGGGCCCGGCGAAGTTGCCCCACAGGCTCCCAAAGCCGGTGGCCTCGAAAGCGGCGGGGTTCTGAGGCGCCGGGGGACCGAGATCGACGGCGCTGCGGATGCCGGTCCAGGGGGCCGGTGGCGAGGGCGGCCGAAACCGGCCGGCGCCTCCGGTGGGTGCGCCGTAATGGACACCCTTGAATGCGTACCCGCCGTTTTCAGACGTGCCCCGGAGCCGGCCCAGTCTGGTCTCCACGATGGGCTCCGGCAGGCTGGCACCCCCGGAAAGGAGCGACCGGCTCAACGAGGGGCCAAGGCCGCGGTGCGCAACGGCCACCCCGCACCCCAACAAAGATGATTTGAGCAACTCGCGGCGATCGATCACATCGATGTCCTCCAATGGAGTCGCGGTGACAACACGTCAGGGATAGGGATTTGCTTCACCCCGTCGCCAAGGGCAAGAAGTACGCTCGGGTCGAAGTCTACGAAGAACGTCAGTAACCGGTCTCGGAAGCGCGGTCATCCGGCTGGTGGCCTCCCGACGCGGCGATGAACACGACGGAACGACGTCTCATCGTCCAGGCGCCCCGGCGGCCATCAGGCTTCGAACCCGCGCTATCACCTCGCGGCCGTAGAGCTCGATACTCCGCATCATCGCTTCGTGGGGCAGCGTGCCTGCGCTGTACTTGAAGTCGAACCGCGCCAGGCCAAGCGCGCTCACGGTGGCCGCGATCTTCCGGGCCACCGTCTCCGGCGACCCGACATACAGCGACCCCGCGTCCACTTCTCGTTCGAACTCCGCCCGGCTGGTCCGGGGCCACCGGCGCTCCGACCCGATCCGGTTCCGCATCACCTCGTAGTGCGGCCACAGCTCGTCCCGCGCGGCCTGGTCCGACTCGGCGACGTGCCCGGGCGAGTGGACCCCGACCGGAAGCCGCGCCCGACCCAGCTTCTCGAGCGTTTCGTGGTACAGCTCCACATAAGGCACGAATCGGCGCGGGTCCCCGCCGATGATGGCGAGGGTGAGCGGATATCCGTAATGGGCCGCCCGCACCACCGACTCCGGACTCCCGCCGACCCCGAGCCAGACGCTGAGCGGTGCGCCCTCGACGCGGGGATACACGCCCCCGACCTGAAGCGGCGGCCGGATGGTGCCTCGCCATTGGACGGGCCCGCCGGTCTGGTCGGCATCGCGGATGGCGGCGAAGAGGGCGAGTTTCTCCTCGAACAAGGTGTCGTAGTCGTCGAGCGAGTAGCCGAAGAGCGGGAACGACTCGGTGAACGACCCCCGGCCCAGGATGATCTCGGCCCGGCCGCCGGAGATCGCGTTCAGGGTGGAAAAGCGCTCGTAGACCCGGACCGGGTCGTCGGTGCTGAGCACCGTGACCGCCGTGCCGAGTTTGATCCGGGCGGTCCGGGCGGCGATGGCGGCCAGGAGCACCTCGGGCGCGCTGATGGCGAAGTCGGGCCGGTGGTGTTCCCCGAGCCCGATGAAGTCCACGCCGAGGCGGTCGGCCAGTTCGGCCTGGGCCACGACGTTGCGGAGGGTCTGGGCCGGAGAAAGCGGGCGGCCGTCGGGCCCAACGGTCAGGTCGCCGAAGGTGTCGAGGCCAAGTTCGATGGGCGGCATCCCTCGATCAGCGGCTTCGAGCCGGCTTCGCCAGAAAAGTCTTGATCAGCGCCACCATGGTGTCCCGAGACGCCATCGGAAAGTTCGGGTGGACAGTCCCGGACAGCACGTGGATGTCGAGCGGCGCGTGGAGTTCCCGGCGGAGCCGCGCGATGCTGGCCTTCTGGAATGCCTGGACCTCTCCATTCCAGGCGTCCACTTTGCCCCGCACCGAGTCCGCCACCGGCAGCTGGTTCGAGACGAACCGTTCGGCATAGAGCGCCAGGACCGGGGCCTTCACTTTGGTGTAGTCGCGGTGATAGCCGAAGAGACTCTTGACCATCGGGTCCATCACGGCGTCGGTCGGCGTGGAGATGGCGCCTCCACTATCGGCCCGGCTGATATCCCGGATCTCCGCCTCGGCACTGCCCGTGGGCGTCCCGGTCGGCCACTGCCATCGGATCCACCAGCTGCGATACGCGGGGAACGACACCAGGTCCGCCGGACTCGGCGAGAGCGGGATCGGGAGAGTGCCGAACAGGCGGGCCATGGCGCTGTCGGACCAGTCGTACCCCGCCTCGAAGTAGATGATCCCGGCGGCGCGCTCGGGGTAGCGCTCGGCGAACCGGGTGATCTCGTTCCCCCCCATGGACCAGCCGCCCAGGACCGCGCGCTTGATCCCGAGGCTGTCGAGCAGCTGGCGGAGATCTTCGACCAGGGTTTCGTTGTCGTACGGACCGGCGGCCGGGTGATCGGATTGGCCATGACCCCGCCGGGCATAGGCGATGACGTGGTGCCCGTCGGTGAGCGCGGGGGCGACATCGTCGAAGGAATGGGGCGAATCGCTCATGCCGTGGATCAGCACCAGGCCGTCGCCGGTCCCGCCCCAGTCGAGGACGTTCAGCGACACGCCGTTGACTCGAATGAAGCCGGACTTGTGGGGCGACGGGTCGGTCCAGGTGTCCGCCGTTGCCGCGGGCTTCGGGGGCGGGGCCTTCTCGGCGCAGGCCGCGAGGGCGGCGAGGGCGGCGATTGCCGCAAACGTCAACACGCGCATGAGAAACTCCGACGCTCGTAGTACTCATTCCAGGGGACGCCGTACCATAGCGCCTGAACCGGGACGTGGCCAGGGTCGGGCCTCGTGGCCCTTCAGTCCCTGTTCGACAGTCATACAAGCCTAAATACTATTGCAATAACGACTTAGAAAGCAGTACTTGACCGGTGTCGCGCCACGGCACTTGATGTACCCCAGGCGACAGCCTAGATTTATTCGTTATTCGCGAATAGAGAATTTCAATGTCAGACCTTGCCGTTCTACACCCTCTGGATGTCGCCGTCGCGGTGCGCCTGGCCCAGACGCCCGAGGCCACGTTCGAGGCCCTGAGTCGCGACCTGTTGATCAGCACCAGCACGGTGCATGGGGCGGTCAAGCGGCTGGAGGGGGCCCAACTGGTGGTGCCCGGAAGCCGGACGATCAACCGCCTGGCATTGCGGGAGTTTCTCGAACACGGGGTCCGGTATGCCTTCCCGGTGCGGCCGACCACCCAGGTTCAAGGCGTTCCCACGGCCCACGCCGGACCGCCGCTCGCGGCCCAGATCGTCTCCACCGACCCCACGGTCTGGCCGGCAGCCCACGGTCCGATGCGAGGGGCCGCCGTGACACCGTTGCTCAAGCGGGCGGCGGAATTGCCGGAGCACTGCCCGGACCTGTACGAGGCGCTCACGCTCGTCGACGCGCTTCGGGTTGGCCGAGCGCGGGAACGGGAGCTCGCGTCGCAGGCGTTAGGCAAACACCTCCGGTCCCGAGGAGCCGCCGCCTAGTGGACCCGTCCCTCGCCCCGCTCGCGTCGGTTGCCCGGGCGTTAGGCCCCCTGGTCACCGACGTGGTGTTCATCGGGGGCGCCGTGGCCCCGTTGCTGCAGACGTCGCCGCCATTCCCGAGAGTCCGGCCCACCAAGGATGTCGACGCCATCGTTGCCTCCGCCGGCTATGGCGATGTTGAACGGCTTTACCGGCGGCTCGAGGCCCAGGGGTTCAGACCGGCGATGGCCGGTCGGCACCTGCACCAGTGGTTGGCGCCGGATGGGACCGTGTTCGACCTCGTGCCCGCTGGAGCCCACGTCGGCGGATCGGGGAATCCCCGGGATGCCGCGGCCATCGAGACGGCGATGACCCATGACATCGAGCCGGGCCTGACGATTCGCCACGTGAGCGCCCCGGGGTTCCTCGCGTTGAAATGGGGCGCCTTCCGGGATCGGGGCCAGGCCGACCCACTCAACAGCCACGACCTCGAAGACATCATCGCCCTCATCGCCTCGCGTCCCCAGTTGGTTCCGGAGTTGCGGGCGGCACCGCCATCGCTGGCCGGCTTCATCGCGGAATGGACTCGGTGGCTGCTCGCGCACGAGTACCGCGACGATCTCCTCGCCGCCACACTCAACAACGCCACCAGCGTGACGGCCACCATTGCGGTGGTATTGGAACGCCACTTCCTGATGACGGCGTAACGCCGTGTCAGTGTGCCAGGCTCTCCACGACCGCTACACCATCGAGCGGGAATTCGGTCCTGAAGCCCGAAACTGGCCGCCGTCCTCGGCGCCGAGCAGTTCGTGACGGTGGAACCGGGCTCAGTTCCCTTTCAGGTGCCGGTCGAAGAACCGCGCCGCGGTCCTCCACGCATGGCCAAGCACGTGCGCGCGTTGGAAGTAGTGAAACTCGCCGGGATACATGACGAACTCGGCGTTCATCCCGGCCTTGATCAGCTCGTCCATCAACCGCACCGACTCGAGAAACGGCACGTTCTCATCGGAGGTACCGTGCAACACCAGCAGCGGCCGGACGACCTTGTCGAGGTGGTAGATCGGCGAGAGCCGGCGATAGAGGTCGGGGTCGTCTTCCGGGCGGCCCATCCGTCCGCGGATCCACGGCCCGCCCGGGTCACGGTACCAGTCGGTCCAGTCTACGACGCCCGCCACGTCGATCGCGCAACGGAACAGCTCCGGCGTCACCGTGAGGGCCTGCAAGGCCATGAATCCGCCGTAGCTCAGCCCCCAGATCCCGAGCCGGTCCGGGTCGACGTACCCGAGGGTCTTCAGGTAGGCGCCCCCGGCCGCGATGTCCCCGTAGTCCTTCCCGCCCAGGTCGCGGTAGTGGCCCTGGCGCCAATCGCGCCCATACCCGATGCTGCCCCGATAGTCCACCGACAGCACCACGTAACCCTGCTGCAGGAAATACTGCTGGATGCTGTAGTAGACGCCGTAGTCGCGGTTGATGTGCCAGCCGTCGTAGTTCTGGTTGATGCCGTCGCCGTGGACCCAGACGATGGCCGGGTGCTTGCGCGAGCGGTCGAGGCCGGGCGGCACGAAGAGATACGCGGGCACCTGCCCGCCGTCCGGTCCGGCATACCGGACGAACTGTGGCTCGACCAGGGCGCCGCGATCGACCGTTGCCGGCATGGATTCGGTCAATCGGTGCGCCGTCGCGCCCGCCGCCGCCTCAGTTACGTAGAAGTCGGCCGAGTTCCTGGGATCGGTGTGCTCGAAGAGCAGCCGCCGGCCGTCGGGCGACCAACGCGCGTGGGTATTGGTGCCACGACCGCTTGTCACGGTCTCGAGCTTCGCCGTGGCCGGAGCTCCGTCGAAGGTGGCGATGACGAGCTGCCGCACGCCGGGACGCTCCTCCTCGTTCCGATCGAACACGATGCGCTTCGAATCGGGTGACCAGGAGAACCGCGTCACCTCGAACCGGCCCCGGGTGACCTGCACGGCCTCGCCGCCCGTCGCTGCCGCGACGTAGAGGTGATCCCAGCCGTCGCCGTCGCTGACGAAGGCGATCCATTTGCCGTCGGGAGACGGGACCGGCTCGGCGCCGAGGTACTGCAGGCTCCAGAACTTCGGATCGACGTCACGATGCACGACCGTGCCCGCCCCTGTGCGCACGTCCGAAACGACGACCTCCCGGCTCTTCAGGTCGTCGCTCACGCGCTGAAGGACGACGTGCATCCGGTCGAGCCAGCGCGGAGCCTCCTCGCCGCCCGGCGACTTCGCCAGGGTGACCACCGGTCCGCCGGCAATCGGAACGACCCCGACCCGGCCCGTCTCGTGATCGGATCGCGTGAAGACGACTTTGCCTCCCGCATAGGACGCCGACTCCTCCACCCGCTTCACTGGTCCGAAGCTGAACAGGATCCGGGTGCCGTCGGGCGACCAGGCGGGGCCGGAGACCGCGCCGAGTCCATGGGTCAGGCGGAGCTCGGCGCCAGTGCCGACTGGCCGCAGGTACAGATCCTGGTCGCGAACGAACACGGCGCGGGCGCGGTCTGGTGAAAGCGCCAGGGCGCCAACCCGCACCGAAGCGGGCCACACGGCCTGGGGCTCGCCGCCCCCTCGGGACCCGCGCCACAGCCGCCCCTGTCGCACGAACAGGAGGCTCCCGCCGTCCGCACTCCAGTCGAGGCTCTCGATCAGATCGCTCGGGTACGAGGTGAGCGGCCGCGGCGCTCCGCCTGCGATGGCTACCAGCCACACGTTCTGGACACCGCCGCGGTCCCACAGGTACGCCACCTGGCTGCCGTCAGGTGACCACTTCGCGCCGGAGGGATGCTTGATGTCGACGAGCGCGTCGATGGACAGCGCGCTCGGGCGCTCCTGCGCCAATGCGACCGATGGGACCAGGCCGATCACCAGCAGCCCGACTAGCCACGCGCATGTCCTCAAGGAACCAGCTTTCTCCGTTGTCACGCCCGAACGGGACCGGGCGAGAAGGGATCGGGTCAGGATGGAAATTTCCTTCGTCCCCCCCAACGTACGGGGTGGGGCGCGGGGTGTCCACTCGGGTCCCCGGGCCGAGCCCCCCGCGGGCCGACATTTTCACATCGATGTGAGAATGTTTCCCATGATCTTCACCGGCGGCTTGCATTGTCGGCATGATCGACCGCGCCCCGCCGGCGAATCACCTCCACCGAGGCCAAGAACCGGTTCGGGAAGGTCTTCAACGATGCGCTCGAGGGCTGGCCAGTGATGCCGGACTCGCTAACTTGGCCTGGCACCTGGTCCGCCACTCCGACATCGGACCTGGATCACCACAACCCAATTGGAGCACCAACAATGCCGACCCGCCACGAACTCACCCTCGCCGCCGCCGTCATCCTGAGTGGCGCCTGGCTCGCCACGCCGGCGAGCCCCGCGCTCTCAGCCCAGGACATGACCGAGATCCAGTCCCTCTACGCCCGCTACAACTGGACCATCGATAGCGGCGACGCCGACGGCTGGGCCGCCACCTTCACACCGGACGGCGTGTTCACGGTGGTGGATCAGGGCGCGGCCGGCATCAACGCCGGCCACGATGCCATCGTGAAGTTTGCGAAGGGATTTCACGCCACGATCGGGGCCCACGTCAAGCACTGGAACACCAACCTGATGATCACCCCGTCCGCCCGGGGCGCCACCGGCCAGGTGTACATGGTGCTGGTGGACTTCGCCACCAGTCCGGCGACGGTCATTGCGTCGTCCAACTACTCCGACCAACTGGTGAAGACCGCCCAGGGATGGCGGTTCACCACCCGCTCGGTCAAGGGCGACGTCGCGCCGAGGAAAGCGCCCTGAACACCGTCCGACCCGCCGCGTGCGGGCCGGTCAATGCATGTGATGTCCGGGCGCCTCGCCTAACGCCCGGGCGTGCTGCATCTCGAGCTGGGTCCTGATCTCCTGGCTCGGCGCCGCGGCCGCATAGAGCCGGCGGAGCGCCTCCCATTCACCGATCATCCGTTCCGCCAGCGAATCCCGGTCACGCCGATTCCGCGATTGATCGGCTTTCCGGAGCCGCGGCACCAGCGCCCGGATCGCGGCGCGATGGATCGCCAGCGAATCCGGCAGGGCGGCCATAGCCGACGCGGCCTCCACCAGCCGGGCGTACGGCATGATCGCGCCGAAGGACTCGCCCAGCGCCAGACCGAGGGCCCGGGTCCGGCGAGCGCGGCGCGGGGTCGAGAGATCGGTCGCCTGCGGCAGCTTGAGCCCCGTGACCCAATACGGGAGAGCGACGTTGTCGTGGGCGAAGGGTCCTTCGGGATTGGCCACCGTCCAGGCGTGAACCATGGCGATCTCCGGGGGCCGAGGCGCCCCGCCGCGGGCGCGACAATCATCGACGCCATCCGCGAGCGCCTCACCTTCGCCCGGCACCACGGCGCACGGCTGATGGACATGCCAAGGTGCCTTGGCGCCGCCCAGGTCATCAGGCACCGGTGCGCCCGGCATCATCCGCCGGCTGTACGCCATCCCGGCGGGTCGCCAGGTGCCGTCGATGGGAACGAACATCACGAAGCTCGGCGAATCCAGGTCGGGGGAACCGCTGAAGACGCGCCAGGGATGCAGCCAGTGCTGGCCCTGGAACGGCGTCAGGTCGGACACCTGGCCGATGCGGAGCGGACCGAATCCCCGGGCGCGGGCAGCGCTGGTGTCGGCGTGCCTGGTGGCGACCTGCTTCATGCGGGCGCCGACGGAATCGGCGCCGCGCTGGAGGACGCTCAGCAACATCAGGATCGAGAACATCGGCCTGCTTCCCCGGTGGCGGCCCGACGGAACCACTCTCACTCTGAATGTAGCCGCGGGTAGAGCTCGCGTCGGAATAACACACCGTGCGGCATTCGGGTTAACTGAACCGGCGGCCGATGCCCATGGTAAGGGATGCCGAGTTGCCAACCCCGCCGCCGAGGCCCCACTTTATGGTCATGGCCGTCTCCCTCCGTCGCTTTACCGTCGACGAGCTCGACGCATTCCCCCCGGACGGGAATCGGTACGAGCTGCTGGACGGGGTGCTGTTCGTGACCCCGGCCCCCGGTCCGATCCACGAAGAAATGGTCTTTCGCCTCTGCGGACTTCTGGGCCGGCACCTCGAACCCTGGCCCGAAGCCCACGTCGCGCCCAGGAGCGAGGTGGCCCTTCTCCCCAGGAACCGGATCGAGCCCGACCTGCTCGTGTACCGGGCGGACCGGCTTCCGGCGGCGTGGGTGGACGTATCGGACCGGTGGTTGGCAATCGAGGTGGCCAGCCCCTCGACCCAGGCGTACGACCGAGCCTACAAGCTGGCCGGTTACCTCGCGATGGGCGTTCGGGAAGTCTGGCTGGTCGATCCCGTGGCCCGCACGGTGGCCGTGGGCCGACCGGGTGTCGATCTGCTCGTGGCGCGGGACGAGTTCGTCTGGGCGCCACCCGACCCGGTGGCGCCGCTCCGGGTCGACCTCGCCGCCCTCTTCCGCGGGCTGTCGGACTTGTAGCAACAGCCGCCCGCCACCCCACCCCTATTTGTCGGGATGGAGCGTCCGGTCGATCTGCGCCAGGGCATCCTCGAGGTGCGCTCTGGTTTCCGGATTCGCCGCCCGCCCGACCGACTGACGGATCGACGCCGCGAGCGCCATGAGATCCGCCCGGAACGCCGACTGCACGTCACTGGTGGCCCGCGCCACCGCGAACTGGGCCAGGAACTCGGGCGGCAGCCCGGGCGGCAACTGCGGCGGCGTCGGGAACAGCTTCCCGCGCGCTTGCGTCAGGTACGCACGCTGCAGCTCCCGCCGGAACGCGTCGATGCTGACGGAAGGCGCCGAGAGTTCGCTCCAGATCCCGCCGCGGACATCGGTCAGCATGTCGGCGAGCGAGTAGGCGTCTCGTCGATTGGCGGTGAGGGCGGCGTTTTCGATCAGCCGTTCGAGCCGTCGATCGGTCCACAGCGTGCTCAGCACCGAGGCCTGGGCTCCGCCGATCCGCCGGAGCGCCCCTTCCACTTCGATCCGGCGGAGCAGATTCGGCAACACGAATTCGGTCGGCGTCCGGAACGCGTTCTCGTTGAGGAAGCGCACCGCGTCCTGCTGCCGCGACCGGCTCCAGGGGGTGTACCGCATCCCGCTCTGGCCGGCGTACTTCTCCTGCGCGTCGGCCCCGCCAACCATGATCGCGACATGGCGGAGCTCGGTGGACCACTGACCGATCAGCCGGGTGTAGAGCAGGTCGAGATCCTCGAAATCCTGGCCCTGGTGCACGGCGGCTTCCTCGAGGAGCGGCACGATCTGCCTGATGCTCTTCATCCCCCAGCCGGTTGCCTTGACCGGATCGGCATCGCCGACGGCCTCGGAATGGTCGCCGGGGTCCGCACCGCGTGAATCCGACATGTTGAACCGGAACCACGGCGTCGCATCCTGCTCGCGCGACCACTGATCCAGGGTGGCCCACTCTTCGTCAGGCGTCCTGGCACCGGTGATCGGGGTGTAGCCCCAGTGAGTGGTGTACTTGTCCCAGGGCCCGATCCGCGGGATCAGATCGTCGATGTCGATCTTGTCCTCGGGCTGGGCGGTATAGTTGAAGCGCGAGTAGTCCATGATCGACGGCGAGTGGCCCATCCGCTTGACCCAGGTCCGGCTCCGAACCGAGTCGACCGGATAGGTCGAGCTGCCTTTCTGGTCATGCTGATATCCCAGCGTATGCCCCACCTCGTGCGCCACCACGAACTCCACCAGCCGGCCCATCAACGCATCCGGGTAGGGCCACATCCGGGCCCGCGGATCGAGATGCCCGACCTGGGAGAAGTACCAGGTCCGCTGGAGATTCATGATGTTGTGATACATGTAGATGTCGGACTCGAGAATCTCGCCCGACCGGGGATCGTTTACGTTGGGGCCGGTGGCGTTCTCGATCGTTGACGGGAACCAGCGAACGACCGAATACCTGGCGTCTTCCGGCGCCCAGTCCGGATCCTCCGCCTTGGTCGGCGCGTCCTTCGCCACGATCGCTTTCTTGAAGCCGGCGGCCTCGAACGCGACCTGCCACTGCTCGATCCCGCGCTTCACGTACGGCTTGAGCCAGTCCGGCGTGGCCGGATCGACGTAATAGGTGATCGGCTTGACCGGCTCCGACAGGGCCGCGCCGGGATCCTTCTTCTCGAGCCGCCAGCGCACGATGTAGTCCCGTTCCTGGGCCCGCTGCTCGGGACGACCGTAATCGGTCTTCCGGAGGGAGAAGAACCCGATCCGCTTGTCCGCGAGGCGCGGCATCATCGGCTTTTCGGGCAGCTTGATCATGCTCCAGTACATCCCGACCGACGCGGTGCCCGACGCGGCCGGCGCGAACGGATTGACCGGCGCCGCGGGGCCCAACGGCGGCGGTGGCGGGAAGGTGAGCGTGGCCTCGACGTCGATGTTGGTCGGGAACGCGAGCACTCGCTCGATGAAGGAGCGGGTCGGGTCCGGGGTACCCCTGAACTGGGCCCCGGGACCAAACTCGGGCGGCGGCGCGGTATACAGCTTCGAAACCTCGACCACCGCCGCGCTGTCCGGCCCGTAGGCCTCGACGTTGAACGCCGCAACGATGACGTCGTTGTTGGAATTCCGGACCGCCTGGTAGATCGGGTTGGCGGAGTCCGCCACCGTCTGGTAGGACACGGCCCGCACCAGAATCCGGTGCTCCATCCGCTCCCAGCGGAGGACGTAGGAGCGTCCGACCTGCTGTCCGCCGTAGCCGGCGTCGAGCGGCACCCGGGCGGCCCGGGTCACCAGCAGCATGTCCCGGCCGAGTTCGTCGCGGGGAATCTCGAAGTAGAGGCGGCTCCCGATCCGGTGGGTCTTGAACAGCCCTGACCGGCTTTTGGCCTCAGCGGTGATCACCGTGGCATAGGGCTTCGGCGCGGGGTCGGCGCCGGGCATTCCACCAGGCCCGCCCGGGCCCCGCCGCGTGGTGTCCTGCCCGGGAGCACCCGGACCGGCCGGACGAGCGCCGGCAGCGGCGCCGTTGGCCGGCGCCTGAACCTGCGGGGCCGGCGTCGTGGCAGGCTGAGCCGCCCGGCAGCCGGCACCGATCACGAGAACGCCCGCGAGCATGAATCGACCAGTGGCCGTCATGGTGGTATCTCCATCTGTTGTTATGGTCAGATCTTGAAGAATATCCCTCGCCGGTACAAGAACCGGCACATCTCCCACTCGAGCCAGAACACGACCCCGGCACTCACCAGACCCATGATCACGGTCGGAACGCCGGCCAGGCCCATCAGCCCGTTGGTAATGGCCCCGACGTACCCGGTGAACCACCGGCTCCCGACGATCTCGAAGAACAGATAGATGAAGAGCGAGTTCATCCCGACGATCGTGAAGAACTGCCAGCCGGTCCGATGATTCCGGACGTCGATCCACCAGTACGATAACGCCAGGGCCAGCAGGCACCAGCCGCCCGACGCCAGCACGAATGAGCTGGTCGCGATCCGCTTGATGATCGGCGTGACGGTGGAGTCCATCGTGAAGCCGAGCGCCAGGGCCAGCAGTCCCGCGGTGACCAGGGCCCGGATCTTCGCCGCCGACGGACGTTCCGACATCAGCAGCGTGCCCGCCACCGCGCCCCAGATCGTGTGCGCGGCCGTCGGCAGACAGTTGATGGCAACCCAGCCTTCGGGATTGATCGTCCGCATCAGCAACCAGTCGATGTAGTTGCCGATGTTGTGCTGATCGGTGAACGGCTGGTCGAAGCCCGGCACGCTGGTCCACCGGTAGATGATCTCGGTGAGAAGGAGCAGGCCGATGCTGAAGCCGATCTGCCACCGGGCCGGCCACCGATAGATCAGGAAGGCCACCAGCGACGTGAAGGACAGCTGGGTCAGCACGTCCCAGAGTTCGAACGACAGGCCCCCGGGTCTGACGGCGTAGTCCAGCACCCCGAAAAAGAACAGCCAGCCCGACCGCCGCAGCGCTTTCCGGAACGACTGGCCCCACGGGACCCCGGCCGCCGCCTGGCTTTGCAGCGACAGCGCGAGCGCCGTGCCCGCGATGAACATGAAGCCGGGCTGGATCAGATCCCAGAACCGGAGTCCGTGCCAGGGGTGGTGATGGAATTGCAGCGCCAGCCAGTGAACCGGCCCCTCGGGTAATTCGAGGAGGCGGGCATACAGCTCGGTGCTCTCGAGCATCAGCAGGACCATGATCAGGCCCCGGAGCACGTCGAGCGAAAGCAATCGCTCTCGGGTGCTCGACGGCGCGCTCAATTGACCCTCCGGGTGTGGCCGCGCCAATAGGGGGCCCGCAGATCGGTCTTGAGAATCTTCCCCGCCCCGCTGATCGGCAGCGACTCGTCCTGCAAGGTCACGCTTCGGGGACACTTGTACCCCGCGATCCGGCCATGGCAGAAGTCGAGCAGCTCGAGCTCCGTTAGCGTCTCGCCCGGTTTCCGGACCACGACCGCATGGACCGATTCGCCCCACCGCTCGCTCGGAATTCCGAACACCGCGCACATCGCCACCGCCGGGTGGGCATAGATGGCGGCCTCGACCTCGACCGAGTAGACGTTCTCGCCGCCGCTCACGATCATGTCCTTGACCCGGTCGACGATGAAGAGAAATTCGTCTTCGTCCAGATACCCCGCGTCCCCGGTATGCATCCAGCCGTCCCGGATCGCCTGGGCCGTGAGCTCAGGCTGTTTCCAGTATCCCTGCATCACGTTAGGCCCGCGGACCACGATCTCCCCGATGGTGCCGGTCGGCACCGGCCGGTCCTGGTCGTCCACCACCCGCACCTGCGCCGTCGCCACCGCCTTGCCGGCCGACTTGAGCTTGCCGCTGAGCGGGCCATCGACCACGTGATACTGCGGCTCGAGAAACGTCGCGAGCGGCGACAACTCGGTCATCCCGTACCCCTGCATGAACTGGACACCCGGCAGGGCCTCCAACGCCCGCAGCATCAGGGCGGGTGGCATTGGAGAGGCGCCGTAGAGGACACCTTTGAGGCTGCTCCGGTCGTACCGGTCGAAATCCGGAAAGTGGAGCAGCATGTTGATCATCGTCGGCACCAGCACCGTGTCGGTCACCCGGAAGTCGGCGATCGCCCGCAACGTCTCGGCCGGATCGAATCGGGGAATCGAGGCGTGGGTACCGCCGGAGGCCGTCGTCTGGAACGTGGCGCCCAGATCGGCGAGGTGGAACATCGGGGCCGCGTGGAGGTAGACCCCGTCCTGCCGCTGGAAGACCAGGGCCGCGTTCGCCATGTTCGCCATGATGTTCCGGTGCGAAAGCATGACGCCCTTCGCCCGGCCGGTGGTGCCCCCGGTATAGAAGATCCCGTAGAGATCCTCGCCGCTCCGGCCCAGATCGGCCACCGGGGTCGACGCCGCCAGCGCCTCGTAGCTCAGAGTTCCGTCCGGCACGGGTCCGTCGCCGGCGTAGATCAGCCGAGTCTCGAGCCCGCCAAGTGTGGCGGCGAGGAGGGGAACGCTCATGTCGTCCACCACCAGCGTCTCGCTCCCGGAATCCTCGAGAATCATCCGGACTTCGGCCGGGGCCAGCCGCGTGTTGATCGGGACGGCCACGGCGCCGGCCCATGGCAGGGCGTAGTAGAGTTCGAGGTAGCGGTCACTGTTCAGAGCCCAGATCGCCACCCGGTCCCCGGGCTTGATGCCCAGGCCGCGGAACGCCCCGGCCAGGCGCGCCACCCGGGCGGCCAGTTCGGTCCAGGTGCGCCGCCGGCTCCCGCAGCAGGTGGCGATGCCGTCCGGCTTCCGCGTGACGACGTCCTTGAGCACGCGAGTGATCTGCATCAGGCTCGATCGGTTGGGGGTTCTGGGCGACGACCGTCGCAGGATCACAATACCGTCGAATCAGCCATCGAGCCAGTAGCGGCCTGGCGGGCACGGCCCGCCCTAGGATCGAACCGGCGCCTCGGCGAGACGGGCCCCTACCCGTTGGAGAAGTTCCCCCGCGGCGAACGGCTTGGTCAGCAGGTCGTGCTCGGGATGGTGGCCGCCAGGCTCGGCAGCCCCGGCATCGTGACGTCGGTCACCACCAGCGCGATGCCGGAGGCGGTCGATTCGATCGTACGGAGGGCCTGCAGCCCGGCGGGCCGGTCACCGAACCACCGTGCCGTGGACCGAGGCGAGCCCGAGGGTGACGCCGGCCTTCGGCCGACCGCGCTTGACCAGCGCGACCGCCAGCCAGCAAGCCACCGCCGCAATGATCGTGGTGAAGGGGGGCGCCGAGGAGCGTGCCGCCCTGGGCCCGTCGACGAAAGTCGATGGGAGCGACTCTCTCAAGTTCGAGAAGGGAGAACGCCCGCATCGACGTAATGTGCCGAATCACAACTGGGCCCACAACACCGCCCGGCGGAGTAACCGTAGCGCTCCGGGGGCGATATTATTCGAACGACCTAAACTCCGGGATACTCATGCTCCGCCGAATTGGCGCCCCGCTGTTGCTCTCGCTCCTCGCCGTTTCCGCCATCCGGGCTCAGACCCGCCGATTCGAACTGAACGACTTCGGCCGTGAGGTGGGATGGTCCAACCCGCGACTCTCACCCGATGGCCGGTCCATCGCGGCGGTCGTGAGCCGCGTCAACTATGCCGAAAACCGGTTCGAACGCTCGGTGATGCTGGTCGACGTGGCCTCCGGTACCAGCCGCAACCTGACCCCGGCACGTCGGAACGTCGGCTCGGTCGAGTGGTCTCCCGCCGGTGACGCCCTCGCCTTCCTCGATCGCGATGGCGACAAGCCGCCCCAGCTCTTCGTGCTCCCGATCGCCGGCGGCGAGGCCCGCCGGATCACCGACGCCAAGAAGGGCGTCTCGAGCTTTGCCTGGCGGCCTGACGGCAAGGCGTTCGCCTACCTCACGGAGGACGAGCCGGTCGAGGCGACCGGTGAGGAGAAGTTCAACAAGTCCTTCGAAGTCGGCGACAACATGTACCTCGAGCAGGCCGCGAGCCTGCCGAGCCATCTCTGGACCATTCCGGTCGACGGTGGTCAGGCCACCCGAGTCACCTCGGGCCAGCGGAGCGTGGCCGGACTAACCTGGGTGCCGGACAGCCGGCGAATCATCCTCATGGTGCGCCCCCGCCCGCATTCGGGCGAGCTGATCAACGCGACGACGATCGTGCGTGATCTCGAGTCCGGCGCGGAGACCGTGTTGACCGACAAACGAGGGTTCGGATCACCTCCCGCCATCTCGCCCGACGGAAAACTGATCGCGACGATCGCCAGCCGCGGCGCGGAACTCGGCTTCCATTCGGGCGGCGTGTTGCTGACGCCCCTCGCCGGCGGCCCCGCCCAGGCCGGAGCGGCGGGGATCGACCGGAACATCAACGCGGTCCGCTGGCTTCCGGACGGCCGCATGATCATGCTGGCATCCGACGGCACCAGGATCACCGCCTGGCTCCAGCCGCCAGGCGGATCGGCTCGGCGGCTCGACTGGGGCCCGGTCGACCCGGGTGGCTTCGATGTCGGCCGGGACGGGGCGATCGCCGTGATCGGCGAGGAACCCAACCATCCCACCGAGCTGTACTATCTGGCGTCCGCCGACGCCACGCCGAAGCGGCTCACCGATCTCAATCACGACGTGGCCGCGCTCGAGACCGGGCGGGTCGAGGCAATCACCTGGCAGGGCCCCGACGGCTATACCGAAAACGGCGTGATCATCTATCCGCCCGGGTACGTCGCCGGCCGGAAGTATCCGCTCGTCCTGAACATTCACGGCGGCCCAATGGGGTCGTCCACCGAGGGCTGGGACGCCAGCAACCAGTACTTCGCGGCGCAGGGGTGGCTCGTGTTCAGCCCCAATTACCGGGGCAGCAACAACCTGGGCGACAAGTACCAGAGCGCCGTCATCAATGACGCCGGCGACGGACCGGGACGGGACGTGATGGCGGGAGTCGCGGCGCTCAAGGCTCGCGGCATCGTCGACGAAACGAAGATGGCGGTGTCGGGCTGGTCCTACGGCGGGTACATGACGGCGTGGCTCACGGCGCACTACCAGGTCTGGAAGGCCGCGGTGGCCGGCGCCGCGGTGACCGACTGGTACGACTGGTACAACCTGGCCGACATGAACACCTGGGCCGGCTTCGGGCTCGGCGGCTCGCCCTGGCGGAACAACAACGCCATGAACTACTGGCGTCAATCGCCGATGGCGTACGCCCACCAGATCAAGACGCCGACGCTGATTCTGTCGGATACGGGCGATCCGCGCGTGACCGTCACCCAGTCCTACAAGCTGTACCACGCCCTCAAGGACAACGGGACGCCGGTGCAGTTCATCGCCTACCCGATCGGCGGGCACTTCCCGGGCGATCCGATCCATCAGCGCGACGTGTGGCGCCGCTGGGCGGGGTGGATCGCCCAGCGGTTTTCAGGCGGGAACTAGCGCTAACCCTTGAGGTTTCGAATCGCGGCCATCGCCATATCGTGGCGGGCCTTGAGCTCGCCTGACAGATCATCGAACTGATGACCCTCCTGCTCGAACGTCTGCTGGAGCCGACCCAACTCGTTGGTCACCAGCCTCGGACCGTGCAGGCGCCGGCCCGACGCCTGGCCGGTGGCCATGTCGCGCGGGGCCGTGACCTCGGATTGTGCCAGCGGCTCGAGCCGCGTCCGGACGGTTTTGAGCCACTCGGTCTGGGCCGCATAACGCTTCCGTTCGCCGGGCGTGAGCCCCGTCGGCGCGGGCAGGGCGATCGCCTTGCCAATGGCCTCGAGGATGTGGGGCGCGACGAACTCCTTCTTGGTTGCCGGATCCTGCCCGACCGTGATCGCGCTGGTCAGGACCAGCAGCATTGAAGCCAGCATGTTCATCGTCTGCTCCTTGGGATCGAGGGAACCTCTCACGGCCATCGCCTGCAAATTAGGGGCCGGGCTCCCGTCGAGACAGACGTCCTCACCGCTCCAGCCGGAACCCGGCGTCCACGGCCGGCCGCCGGGCCGCATTCGCGACATACCACCCTGTGAGGTACATCCACCGCGCCATCCGGGTGAGTTTGGCGTAGTCGATTCGATCCGGCGTATCGCCCGCGGTGTGGTAGTCGTCGTGCAGGTTGGTGGAGTACATCAGCCCCGGGACACCCAGCCGGGCGTACGGCAGGTGGTCGCTCCGGAAGTACCAGCCCTCGAAATGCGTCGGCCGGTCCCAGAGCGTGTCGATCACAAATCGCCCGGTCGCCTCGTTGGCCTGGAGCGCCATCTGTACCAGCTCGAGCGAGCCGCGGTGCGGGGGCTGAGCGCCGAGCAGCGCGGCCGTGTCGGGATGGTTCCGGCCGATCATGTCGCCGTTCAACACGGCCACGATCTGCGCCAGCGGTACCACGGGATGGGCGGAGTGATAGCGGGAGCCGAGGAGCCCGCGTTCCTCGGAGCCGTGATGCACGAAGAGCAGCGAGCGTTTGGGGCGTTGGGCCACGAAGGCGCGGGCCGCGGCGAACTGGGCGACACTCACGGAGCCGTTGTCGTCGGCGCCCGCCAGCACCGAGTCGCCCGGCACCAGCAGGCGGACGCCATTGGCGTCCTGGTGCGAGCTGTAGAGGACGTATTCGTCGCGAAGCTTCGGGTCGGTGCCGCGGAGCGATCCGATCACGTTCACCGAGGGCGTCTCGAACCGTTCCAGGCGAATCAAGAGTGCGGCCTCGATTCCTGCCTGTACCGACGCGGCCATGGAGGCCCGGACCAGGAGAGCGGGCGTCGCGCCCGCGCCGAAGACCGGCGGCGGGGCCACCCGATCCGATTGCCCCGCCGCCCGCGGGGTCGCGCGGTCGACGTCGTAGTCGCCCCGCTGCCGCATCACCGCCACGGCCTCGAAGACGCTGTCGACTGGAGCATTGGCGACCAGCAGCATGGCTGCGGCCCCACGCCGCGCCAGGGGCGCCAACGTGCCGGCAATCGCGGCATTGGCGTAGCGGACCCCGGCGGGATAGCTCGTCGGCCGGATCGAGCCCGGCGCCGGCGCCCGAAGCATGGTCGCGACGATCCTGCCGCGTACGTCGATCGTGGTGTCCTCGGGGTTGGCGAGCCAGAGCACCGGGCCCGTGGCCTCCACGGGTAACGCGCCTAACGGGATGATGTCGCTGAACAGAGCCATCGACCGGCCGGCGATCGTCGCGCGGCTCGACGTCACCGAGACCCGGGTCCGGGTGATGTTGAACCACTGGAACCAGGTCCCGCCCTCCCCCGCCGGTGTGAGACCGATTCGCCGGTACTGGTCGGCGACCCAGATCGAGGCCCGCATCTCGTCGAGCGTGCCCCCTTCCCGGCCCCGCATTGCCGGGGAGGCCATGGCGAAGAGATCGCGCCGGAGGTCGGCCTCCCGGATCGCGGCGAAGGCACGCGGGGGCGCCGGCGCGGGGCGCTGCGCGGCGAGGCCCGCGGGGAGTGCCAGCAGGGTGATCAGGACTTTTCGCACGGACGCCACCACCTGGGGTTGGGGAAAGAGGTTCACAATTGGCGCCAGTCACCCGACTGCTCGAAGGCACACGCCGCCCGATAGATCGTCGGCTCGTCGAAGTGCCGGCCCACCAGCATCATGCTGACCGGCAACCCATCGCTCATCCCGCAGGGGATCGCCATGGCGGGATGATGGGAGATGTCGAAGGGCGCCGTGTTGGTGATCATCTCGAGGGCCCGCTGCACGATCTCCTCCCGCGACGCGCCCGGCCCGGGCATCGGCGGCGCCTTCATCGGCGTCGTGGGCATCAGCAGCAGGTCGTGGTCGGCGAGGACCGCATCGTACGCCGCGATCAGCTGGCGGCAGAGGTTCATCGCCTTGCCGTAGTACCGGCTCCCGTGCTGCTGGTTGATCCAGGTGCCGAACAGGGTGAAGAGCTTGGTCGTCTCCGACAGCTGGTCAGCGCGCTGGCGCCAACCGCGATGTTTGTCCATCAGACTGGTGACGTAGAGGTCGGGCCGGCTGAGGCCGTAGCCGTCGCCCCACATCATCGTCTGGGTCAGACCTTCGACCCCGATCGGAAGCCAGAGCGCGCCGCCAAGGAGGTGCCACGGGATCGATACCTCGGTGACCACCGCGCCCAGCCCACGCAGCCGCTCGGCGGCGCGACGGACCGAGGCGTCGACGTCGGGTTCCGAGTTGGGCAGGCCGAACCCTTCCTTCACCACCGCCACCTTGAGGCCGCTCACTCCGCCCTCGAGCAGCTGGGTATATGGATGCACCCGAGGCGAGTATTGGCGTGGGTCGTACCCGTCCGCGCCCGCGATTACTTCAAGCAGGAGCGCGTTGTCCCGGACCGTGGCCGTCATCGGCCCGGTATGGTCGACGTAGATCTCGATCGGCATGATGCCGGTGTACGGCACCAGGCCGTGGGTCGGCTTCATGCCGTACACGCCGCAGAACGAGGCGGGCATCCGGATCGAGCCGCCCTGGTCCCCGCCGATCGCCATGTCGGCTTCGCCGATGGATACCAGGACGCCACTGCCAGAGGACGAACCGCCAGCAGAATAGCCTCGTTTATGAGGGTTGTGGACCGGTCCCGTCGCGTTGGTGTGACTTCCACCCGAGAGACAGAAGCACTCGCAGTGGGCCTTGCCGAGGATGGTTCCGCCGGCGTCGAGGATCCGGGTGGCCACGGTGGCGTCGATGTCCGGCACGTAGCCCTCGAGCGTGGCCGAGCCGTTCATCATCGGGACGCCCGCGAGCATGACGTTGTCCTTGAGGACCACGGTCTTGCCCTTGAGCTTGCCATCCTTGGCGCCCTCGACCCGGGCCTTGTAGTACCAGGCGTTGTGCGGGTTCTCATCCGGGCCGGGGCGGTAGCCCGCCCCGCGCGGATACTTGACCGGCGGCAGGTTGTCGGGGAGCTGGTCGACGACATTGTAGCCCTCGAGACTTGGCTGCATCAGTCCCAGAAACGAGGCCACGTCGCTGTCGGTTAGTGACAGCCCCATCTGGCGGGCGATCTGTTGCAACTGGTCAGGCGTCGGTGCGTTGACGGGCATGGTGTCCTCTTCAGGTCGTACGGTGTGAGCGGGTCACCACTCGGCGACCGCGACATCGGTCTTGACGACATTGCCGCCCACGAACATCCCGGGCGAGCACCACCTGGTCTTCACCGACCGGTACGATGTCGGCGCCGATGGCGCGCAACAACCGATCGAGCTGCGAGTCCCCGACCTCGCCCAGTCATACCAGCGACGTTTCAACGACGGCGGCTGCCGAGACGAGCCGGGCCCGGTCGCCTTCGACCGCAACGATCAGTCGGGAGGCCGACACGTCATTCAGCAGGATGGCGACGATCGCCGAGGTATCGATGACCATCGTTTCAGCGCGGGAGGCCGTGCTCGTCGCCGCCGAGGAGTTCGCCGGGTGAGCGGGTGGTCGAGCACGGGCAACCGGGCGAGGCGGTCGGTTTCGGCGTCATTGATGCTGATCGCCATGTCTACCTGTCTACGATAATATGAAAATCTTTACTCCCCCGACAGATCTCGCAAGCAGCCAACTACCTACCCGTCGCCTTGCTTGCCGCGGCCTGACTTTTCCGCGCTTCGGACAGGATGTAAGCCCGGACCGATTCGACCTGATCGGCGTTCAGGAACTTGGAGAAGCTGACCATTCCCTTGGCGGAACGGGCGCCATCGATCACCACCGCCTTGAAAGCCTCCGAGGACAGGATCGCTGGCGATGTCTGCAAATCGGGCAGGTAGTGGCCGCTGGCATTTGCGCCGTGACAGGCCATGCAGAACGCATTGTAGAGCGGCAGTCCGGCCGCCGCCTCACCGGCCGGCTTGGCGGTCGACAGATCGATGGTGACCGGCGCCGGCTTGGGATAGGGCGCCACCGTGGCCGTGCCGCTCAGCGTGAACACCAGCAGACGGCCCGGAAGCCGGGGCTGATTCGGCAGGGCCCAGGCCGTGAACAGGGCCGCGGCGCCGCCGTAGCCCACCATCACCGCCAGGTACTGCTCCCCGCCGATCGAATAGGTAGCCGGGGCGGCCACGACGCCATTACGCTGCCAGCCTACCCTCGGCGTCACCCTGGAAAACCAGCCCGCCCGCCGTCGCCAGCACGCCCGCGTTCCAGTAATAGGGGTGCTCGACGGTCCACCGGGCCTCCTGCTTGACCGGATCCCACGCCACCAGCTGTCCCTTCAAGGTGGCCTTCATGGCGGCCCGCGTGGCCGCCTCGTCGGGCAGGGTGGCCAGCAACAGGTTGATCCCGAGGTTGACGGCCCCCTCATGACGGGTCGCCTTGCCTTCGTCGCCGTAGGGAAAACCGCCAACGGAGGTAGCCGCGGACGCCGTACTCGGCGCCGCCGTTCCCGATCAGCACTTTGCCTTTGACCACCCGAGGCGCGCCGGTGATGGTGTAGGGTTTGGACTGATCGACGGTGACCACCGACCAGACTGCCGCACCGGTTTTGGCGTCGAGCGCGATCAACCGGCCGTCGAGGGCGCCGACGAACACCTTGCCGCCCCAGAGCGCCACGCCGCGGTTGACTACGTCGCAACAGGCCGAGAAGCCCCGGGATCCTTCGACCTTGGGGTCGTAGGACCAGAGCGATTTCCCGGTCCTGGCGTCGAAGGCATAGACCTTGGACCAGGCGGTGGTGGTGTAGAGCACGCCGTCGGCCACCAGCGGCGTGGCTTCCTGACCGCGGTCGGTGTCGAACTCCGCACTCCAGGCCAGGCCCAGTTTGCCGACGGTCGAGACGTTGATTGCGCTGAGGAGGCTGTATCGCTGCTCGGAGTAAGTCCGGCCCGTCGTCATCCATGCGGCGGTATCGGCGTCTGCGGCGGTGAGCCGCGCGGCATCCATGGGTCCGGCCTTCGGCGCCGGGTTGCAGGCGGCCAGGAGCAGACTCCCTGCCATCCCAAGTTTCGCTGACGTCCGATTCATGATATTCTCCCAGCGCCGAGGTGACCAGTCAATCGTGGGGTACGACACCAGCGCCACGGCCCAGGAGGGCGGCGGTGCCGAGGAGAAGCGAGCCGGAATCTCAGGGAACGAAGTCGACCCCGCCAAGCCGCTCGGCGAGGTCGGACGCCCTAAGCTATCGCCAACAATCGCCTTCCGCCCGATGGAATCACCGCGCCATGACATCGCCACGAACCCAACGTCCAACCTCAAGGGTCCACCAACATGATCAAAGTCACTGTGCTGTACCCCAACACCCCCGGCTCCCGGTTCGATCACGAGTACTACCGCACCAAGCACATGCCGCTAGTCAAGGCCCGCATGGGCGCCAACTGCCATTCCTATACGGTCGACAAGGGACTGGCCGGCGGGACGCCGGGCGCCCCGGCTCCCTACGCTGCCATGTGCCACATCTTCTGCGAGACGGTTGAGGCGTTTCAGGCGGGGTTCGGCCCCCACGCGGCGGAAATCATGAAGGACATTCCGAACTACACCGACGTGGCACCCGTGGTGCAGATCAGCGAGGTCGTCGTCGGTTAGAACGCGTTCGTTACGGAGCGGTGGCCCGCCTCCGCGCGGCCGCGAGTGGGAGCACGAGGAACAAGGCCAGCCACGCGACAACAGTGGCGACCGAACCTGGATCGATTGGCGTTCCCAGACGGATCGGCCCCGCCCCCCCTCTGAGTTGCCAGTCGATTCGGGTGAATTCGCGGGCCGACTCGTCGATCGACTGCCCATACGCCGCCCGGAATCCTTCCTCCAGTCCGGCGTTCGAGCGCCACCACTGCCGGAAGCGGGCCTCGCCTCCACGGCGGATCAGTTCTGAAATCCAAACCGGCCGGCGGAGCACTTCCAGGCCGTACCAGGCGGTTTCCCGTTCGGCGACCCCCGCTGGCCGCCGCACCCGCAACCGCCGCCAGGCTGAATCCCCCAGCGCCGCGGCAAGGCAACCGCCCCCGATCCCGGCCGCGCACCGCACTCCCGCCGGCCCGGCGAAGTACGGGACCAGATCGCCCTGAGTGGCATGCCACGCATACAGGAGCATCGACGGGTGGAGCCAGTCGGTGCCGGCCATCCCGTGGAAGGCATCCTCCGCGGCCCACGGCGAGCGGTCCGGTCCCAGCCCCTGAAGCCACCGGAGACTCGACACCCCCGAGTAGTCGGTCGCCGCAAGCCACTCGGTCATGGCAGGACCGGGAGGTCCGAACCGGGCCCGGAAGACGCAGGCCGGAAGCGCCCGCATTCCCCAGTCCCTCTCCCTCGCCTCGGTCCAATCCCATTGCGGTTCCACGGGAAGCACCACCACGCAGGTTCGTCCATCGGTCGCTTCCGGCATGAAGCTGCCGGCGAATCCGTTGCCAGGGCGGACCAATGCGTCGGCGCCCTGTTCGGATAGATCCGCCGTGTCCGGTTTGGGACGATAGAACCAGATCAACAGCCGCATGTCGCTCGCGGAATCCGCCGCCCGATTCCAGATCACGGCCAGGCGGTCACGGGCCGACTCGGGCTTCACCGAACTTTCCCATTCGGCCGGACCCACCATCGTCACCGATCGTTCGGGCAGTGCCGCCAGCCGGGCCGGGAGTGAATCGAGCAAGGTGCGGAGGGAAAGATCGACGCGGGCCGCATTCAACTCGCCACGCCGGGCCCAGCGCTCGCTGGTGCCGCCGAACCTCGCGAGCTCGTCACGGCCCTGGCAGCCGGCCAGGGTCGCGACCAGGAGCCACGGCAGCATGGACCTCATCGGCGCCTCCCGATCAGCGCCACGAGACCGATGCCGACCAGCCATAGAGCCCCAAGGCCCCAGCGAACGGAGTCTTCAACGCCTGAGCGGCGGCGCCGTTCCATCAGCGCCGCCCGCCAGGCCATGACGAGATCGGGCACGGGGATCCCCGCGACCGCTTCAATTCTGACCGTAAGCGGCTGGCCGGTGGTTGCGATCAGCTTCCGCCACGCGCCGGCCCCGCCCAGATCGAGCGCACGCGCCAGCACGGCACCTCGAATGGCGAGGGTCAACTCCTTGTCGTTGCTGCTCTCGAGGCCCAGGGCCGCCGCGCACCGTCCCCCTTGGCCCGACCGGCAGGCCCGGCTCGCCGACCCCCGCCCCACGGCCCATTGGTAGGCCAACTCGTCATCGTCATAGAGCTCCGGCAACGGTTTCATCGCCACTGGAAGCCAGTTCCTGAGCGCGGAATCGGCGGTGCCGGAGAGTCCGGCCGCCAGCGCGGCCCAGAGCGACCGATACACATCGGGCGACGCGTCCCTTCCCCGGCTGTCGAACACCGAGGTGCCGACCCTCGGCTCGGTACCGCCGTCGCTCCACCGAGCCTGGACGATACTCGGACCCTCGTGGCCCCAGACCGAGATCAGGACGGCGGGTGGATTCACCCCAAGCAACCGGCTCCACTGCTCGGCCACGCGCGGCAACGCCGGGGCAAACCACCCTCTGTACTTCGGCGGGAGCGCGACCGTGAGCGGGCCCGCGACCAGTGTGTCGGTGGCCCGCCGGAGCTCGGCTCGGTCTTCACGGTGGACCGACTCGCGATAGGCGCGGGTCAGCGAGTCCACCCGGCGGGCCAGCACCGACTGGGACGGAAGCTGGGCGGCCGTCTGAAGCATGACGAGGGCAACGGCCGCCAGGTCAAACATCGATCAGCATCCACCGGCCGCCGAGCAAGGCGAGCGGCCCCCAGCGGCCAATCAGCGCCTCGCCGACCGCGACAAGCCAATTACCCTCGACACCGAGCAGCAGGGCGAGCACCTGCAGCACAACCAGCCCGAGCACCACCCGGGATGCGATCCTGGTGGTCGATGCGGGCAGTGTCGTGATCGAGTAGTAAATCGCGAACACCGACACCGCCGCCAGCGTGAACTTGACCGCCAGCACCGTCGGGAACGTTCGCAACGTGTCCGGCAGCGACACCGTCGCGAGCGCCACCAATGAGGCCACCCAGAGTACCACGCCGAGCCCGACGATCCACGCCGCTCCGGCCACGAACCGGAGCCAGACGTAGCGCCACCGCTCGATCGGCAACGTCGCGGCATACACGAACCGGCCCCGCCGGTCCGCCTGCCAGATGATCACCGCCATCACGAGGCCCACGATCGCCGCGGCCACTGGATAGAACACACCCCAGGCTTCGAGCTGTGCCAGAAAACTCGCCATCTGACTCGGGTCCCGCGGCCAGGACAATCTGAGGGACACCACCGGCAACCCGGCCGCCACGACGGCGGCGGCCACGATCCAATTCCGGCACGCCCGCCAGTGGAACCAGAGCATCGCTCTCAACATGGTCATCGCGCCGCCCTCCTCGCCCGGAGGCGCTCGACAAAACCGTCCTCGAGATCGAGATCATCCACCGCCTCGAGCCGGACGCCCCGTTCGGCGATCCATCCGCCGCAATCGGCCGCCCAGCCGTCGACGACCCAGACCGCCCCCCCTGCGTCACCAACACCGGCCCGGGACAGCACGGAGAACGGCGGATTGGCGAGCGCCTCGACCGGTCCCGCCAGCCGGAGCCGTTTCACGCCGTCCTTGAGGTGGGCCATCGGCATCTCCGAAACGAGGCGCCCGCCGTCCATCAATCCGACCCAGTCGCAGAGTCGCTCGAGTTCGTGGACCAGATGGCTCGAGATGAACACCGTGGCCCCGTGATCGGCGACGTAGGCGACCAGGGCAGACAGCAAATCCCGGCGGACCACCGGATCGAGTCCGTCGGTCGGTTCGTCGAGCACCAGGAGGTCGGGACGTTGAGCCAGGGCCTGGAGCATCAGGAGCTTGCCCATCTCGCCCTTCGACAGACGGTTCAGCAGCTGGTTCGGCGGCAGACCAAACTCATCCTGGAGCTCGGCCGCCCAGCGGCGATCGAACCGGGGATGGAACGCCGCATGGAACTCGATGCTTTGGCGCACGGTCAGGAATGGGTGCAGGTGGGGCCGCTCAGGCACGTACCCGATCCGGGCCAGCGCGGCCGTCGCTGCACCGGGCATGACCGACCCGAGCACTTCAATCCGACCGGCGGCCGGGCGCTCGAGACCGAGCATCAACCGAATCGTGGTCGTCTTGCCAGCGCCGTTCGGACCGAGAAATCCATAGATCGATCCCTCCGGCACGGAGAGCGACAGCCCTTCGATCGCAAAACCCTTTCCCGGCCGGAAGTTCACGGCGTCGAAACGGACAGCGGTGGTCATGCGGATGGATCCTCCATGATATCGTTCCACGCCCGGTTGAGATCCTTCCGGGTGAGTCCCGCGCGCGCGGCCTCCGCCAGGAGACCGCGCACCAGCTTCCTGGCCTGCCCGTCGCGGGCCCGCTGGCGCTGGTCTCCGGCGGGCTGGCGGACAAAGCTGCCCGCGCCCTGACGCATCTCGGCGAAGCCGTCGGCCTCGAGCAACCGGTACGCCTGCACCACCGTGGCGGGGTTGATGCGCAGTTCGCCCGCCAGGACCCGGACCGACGGCAGTGGATCGCCGGCGGAGAGCACACCGCCGCCGATGGCAGCCTTGAGCCGGCTCGCGATCTGCTCATAGAGAGGGACGGCGCTCCGGCCGTCGACGTCCTCGAGCCAGCGGAGGACCAGAGCCCCGGGCCCGCTGATCATCGAGCAGTCTCCAATCCACGGACCGACGAGCAAAACGGAGTGCCATCGGACCAGCCTGCGGGTGACGCAAACCCGACCGAGACGGCGCAGGTCACGCCGGAGGGCGGGTCCACCAGCACGCCAAGCCACCGTTTGCTGTCACCGGAAATCAGAAGCCGGCCGGCGCCGTCGAGCCGGAATTCCAGGCTGTCGGCGGCGGCGCTATAGCGGCCGTGATTCGAATAGAACAGTTCCTGCGCCATCATGAGCCTCGGGAACAGCGCAGTGAGACGACGAGCCACCAACGTGGTATCGAGCCCGACCGAGGCACTGGCCCCAGGCGAGGCATCGACGTCGCGGACCCCAACGAGCGACCGAACCTCGACCCGCTCGAGATCGAGACTGTCCCGAACCACCAGCACGACGTACCCCGGTCCGGCGGAAACCCATTCGGCTCCAGCGGGGAGGGTGACCGGATGGCCAGGGCCGACGGAGTCGGTGAAGACCTGCCACCGTGAGGCATTCCCCGAGTCGGCGATCCACAGCAATCCGGCCCGATCGATCCGCGCCTCGATCAGGTGCCGATAGTCGGGATCGGTGGCGCGGACCCGGTCCACGACCGCAATCGCCCATCGGCCCACCGGCCTGGTCGCGCTGTTGGCGACCATCGCGCCCCGATAGAGCCAGGTCGGCAGCGACGGTTCAGCGCCTTGGGGAAGTGGCCGAACGAACTGCCCGCCGGGCGCTAGAACCGACCACCGCAGCAACGCCGTGTCGTAGACCAGCGTCGAATCGCCTGAACCGGCCACCAGGCGCAGGGTGCCTCGGAAGTCGCCCGGGCCTGAGCCCTTGGCGCCGGTGGCCATCGTCAGGCGTCCCCGGCTGTCGAAGACGAGCACCTTGCTGGCGCCGGTGTTGGCCACGACCACGGAACCGTTCGAGAGCCGCTCAACGCCATCGATCCCGGCGAACTCCACCGAGTCGCCCCGAATCGAGGTGATCGGTTCACGGCCCACCACCCACGGGTCGGCCGGCCGCGGCCGCGCTCGGTCGTGACACGCCATCGCCGCGACGGCGGCGGCCACTCCGGCCAGGGTCCGGATTCTCAGACTGCCCATCTTGCGCTCCACCACTGCGGGTTGGCCATTGACCATGCAAGCGCGACGCCAAGTGTATTGGTGTATTAGTACACTATATCAAAGCGGTATGAGGGTCAAGCGGTTACGGCCGGCCGTTGCGGTCGGCCGCCCTCGCCGTATCCTTAACCCATGAACAAACTCGCCCTGCTTTCCGCCGCATCCCTCGCGGCCTCCGCCTGCGCCCAGCCCGCGACCCCCACGCCCGGCGGCACGACCACCACCGCCCCTGGCGGCTACCACGACAACACCGGCCGCGACGACGCCCTCTCGGGCGGAGTCAGGATGATCCCGATCACGACGCCGAAGGGAACGTTCAAGGTCTGGACCAAGCGGGTCGGCAACAACCCCAAGATCAAGGTCCTCCTGCTCCACGGCGGACCCGGCATGACCCACGAATACTTCGAAGCCGCCGACAGCTACTTCCCCGGCGCCGAGGTCGAGTACTACTACTACGACCAGCTGGGCTCGTTCTACAGCGACCAGCCCAAGGACACCTCGCTCGTAAACCTCGACCGCTACGTCGAGGAAGTCGAACAGGTCCGGCAGGCCTTGAAGCTGACCAAGGACAACTTCTACCTCCTCGGCCACTCCTGGGGCGGCATCCTGGCGATCGAATACGCCATGAAGTACCAGGGCAACCTCAAGGGCCTCATCATCTCCGACATGATGGCGAGCATCCCGGCCTATGTGGACTACGCCAACAAGGTCCTGATGCCGGCGATGGACCAGAAGGTCCTGGCCGAGATCAAGGCGCTCGAGGCGAAGAAGGACTGGGGTAACCCGCGCTACATGGAACTGCTGGGCCCCAGCCACTACGAGAAGCACATGCTCCGGATGCCCGCCGCCGACTGGCCCGACCCGGTGCAGCGGGCCCTGAAGCACGTCAACAACGACGTCTACATCCCGATGCAGGGTCCGAGCGAACTGGGCGCCAGCGGCAAGCTGCTGATGTGGGACCGGAGCAAGGATCTCAAGCAGATCACCGTGCCAACGCTGGTGATCGGCGCCAAATACGACACCATGGACCCGGCCTACATGAAGTGGATGGCGGAGCAACTGCCGAAGGGTCGCTATCTCGACTGCCCGAACGGAAGCCACATGTCGCTCTACGACGACCAGCAGACCTGGTTCGGCGGCGTGATCAAGTTCCTGAAGGACGTGAACGACGGGAAGATGTGATCCGGTGAGGATGCACGGGTGGGGCCTGATGCTGGCGATGGTGGCGGCCGGATGCTCCAAGGCAACCGGACCCAACGCCGCCACGCTCACCGGTCAATGGAGAGGCACCATTGGGGCCTTCGGCATCGGATTCATCACGATGAATCTGACCGAAAACAGCGGCGGCGACGTGAGCGGAGCCGGCACCTGGACGCCCGACGTGGGATCCGGTTCCGGCACTCTCAGGGTCACCGGTCTCCACATCGGGGTCGAACTCCAGATCAACCTGATCGTGAACTACCCCGACGGGCCCAAGGACACCGTGCTCCCGGGCGCCGTAACCGGACCCGATGCGTTCTACCTGGTGTTTCCGACCGAACCGCCCCGACGAATAACCTTCACCCGTTAGGCGGGCGCCCCGATCAGGGCACCCGCTGGCCGGTCTGTTTCTGCCCGCCCTGATTGAGCACGGCGCTGGTGACCCGGCCGGCCGAGTCCACCACGAAGCTCACCGAGGCATCCACCCCGTCCACGAAGAACTCCACGTCCGACGCGGCGTGCGCCGCCGTCTTGCCCTGCCCTGTCGCCGCGATCATCAGCTTGCCGCCTTCCACCGTCACCGTCAGGGCAAAATCGGGCGAGAAGCGGTAGGTCCCGGCGTATTTGGGAAGAATCGCCGGATCGACCGCAACTTCGGTCCGCCTGGCGGGCGGCTTGGAGAGCGGAATCAGGCTGTCGATCAGGTGGAGCGCCACGTCATCCGCCGAGACGGCGGAATTGGTGAGGAGGACGACGCCCACTCGCTTGGCGGCATCGAAGCCGGTGAAGGTCCGGTAGCCGCCGGTCCCGCCGTTGTGCCAGACGATGGTGCCGCCCGGGCTCTTGAGGATGTGCCAGGCCAGCCCGATGGTCATGTTCGGGATCGTGGTGGGCCGCCGAGTGCCATGGGTGATGGCGAGCGTGGGCCCGAGGGGCTTGGAAGTGCTGTCGAGATTGGCCGCGAGGAACTTGAACATGTCGTTCACCGTGGAACGGAGCGCGCCGGCGCCGGCCAGCGACGGGATATCCCAGTTCGCCACGATCTTGCCCGCCTGGTCGTGACCCAGCGCCAGCCGGCTCTGCATCGACGGCGTGAGGTCGATCCGGGTGTCCTTCATGCCGAGCGGCTTCAGGACCCGCTCTTCAACAGCCTGGAAGTAGGTCTTCTTGAGCCGGAGCGCCAGCACGTGCCCGAGCAGGCCCATCCCGGTGTTCGAATACTCGTACTGCGCGCCGATATCACGAGCCAGCGTCAGGCCGTTCAGGTATTCGTAGAGTTGCTCCACCGTGTAGTCGGCGAATGGATTGGCCGGATCCTTCGGCTTAAAGTTGCTCGGCATCCGCGGCAGGCCTGACGTGGCGGTGGCCAGATCGAGGAGGGTGATCTCCTTCCCGTTCCGGGTCGGCATCTTCACGGTGGACGGGAGCAGGGATTGCACCGTCTGGTCGAGCTTCACCTCGCCCCGGCGCACCATGTCGGCCAGGAGCGCGTTGGTGAAGGTCTTGGAGATCGAGCCGATCTCAAAGACGGTGTTGGCGTCGAGCTGGACCGCGCCGTTGTCCGCCTTGCCGGCCGAGAGGACTCGGCGCGTGCCGTCGGCATCGAGGAGGCCGATCACCAGACCGGCCGTGTGCTTGGGCCCGACCTGCTCATCGATGATCCGGCGAACCATCGAGTCCGGCGGCAGTCGGTACTGGGCCGCAAGGGGAGACGTGGCGGCAAGCAGGAGGGCGGCCGCGGCGGCGGATCTCAAGGGGAACAGACTGGGCATGGGATAATCCGGATTAGAGTGCGGGCCAGTACGTTAGCGGATCCCAAGGGTTTCACCAACATGGCCGACCAGCGGCATCACCTCTTCGGCGAACCGTTCCATTTCCTCGAACTGGGGGCTCGACTGGAGCAGGAGGAGATCGACGCCCGCGGCCGCAAAGGCGCCAACCTGTTCCGCCACCTGCTCCGGCGTTCCCACCAGTCCGGCCCGGAGGCCGCGATTGGACACGGAATAATCCTCCAGCGACACCTGGCTTTCCAGCTGGGTATTGGCGATCCAGTCGCGGTAGTTGCCGTACCCGGCCGACCCCGGCGCCACGTTGGTGATCCGCTCCAGTTCGCGCCGGGCCTCCGCTTCGGTGGACCGGACGATCACGTAGGCCGCCACACCGAAGGCGAGCGGCGGGAGGCCGAGCAGCACACGGCGAGCCGCCATGTCGGCCACCTTGGAGCCGACCACCGCCGGTGGGTCCCCGTGCATCACGTAGGCGTCGCAGGTCCTCGCGATGAGACTCTTGGCAGCCTCGGATTCACCCCCGGCATAGATCGGAGGCCGAGGGCGCCGGACCGGCTTGGGCTCGAGCACGGTCTCGCTCACCTGGTAGTACGAGCCCGCGAAGGAAAACGAGGGCTCCCGCCATACGCCGTCCACCACCGTGAGCCATTCCGCGGTCCGGGCATAGCGGTCGTCGTGCCGGTCGAACTGGACGCCGTACCGCCGGGCTTCGTCGGACCACCACGAGGACACCACGTTCAGGGCGACCCGCCCCCCTGAGATCTGGTCCACCGCCGCCGCCTGCTTGGCGAGGATGGCCGGCGGATGGAACGTGGGCCGCACCGCGACGAGCAGTTCGAGCCGCTGGGTCACCGCCGCGAGGGCGGCCGCAGTGGACCAGGCGTCGAGCGACGGGGCCTCGATTCCCTTGATGTCGTTCAGAAACAACTCGGCAATCAGGGTGAGATCGAAGCCGATCTCTTCGCTCCGCCGGGCCAGACGGCTGACGTACTCCCACGTCGGCTCCATCCCCTCGTCAGGCACGTTGCGGAGCCACCCGCCGAAGACCGGCAGCCAGTATCCGTATCGCATCAGCGGCCCGCCCCGGCGCCGACCCGGAGCCCGGCGCGCTCCTCGAGGTAGTCGACCAGGCGTTCGAACGGATCGAAGCCGATCACGTTGGGCGCGTCGGCCACGAAGTTCGAGAGTGCGTTGATGTCGTAGAAGTACGGCTCGCCGTCCCGCTCATCCACCAGGTACTCGATCCCGCCGACATCGAGGCCGACCCGCCGCGCGATTCGCTCCACGTCCGCGATGATCGAGGCGGGCGGATCAGCCCGCTCCACCCGCATCCCGTTCTTCGGCGCATCGGCGGCGCAGAAGGTCCGTTCGAGGGCACGGCCGTCGGTGGTCTGGCAGAGGTCCGCCGGACAGAGATTGAACGAGTCGCCGGAGGGATACACGTTGATGGCGTAGAGGAATTTGCCGTCGAGCACCTCAACCCGGGTGATCCGGCCGTTGGCGAGCGGAGCAAGTTCCTGCACCAGCGCGGTCCGGTCGATGCCCAGATCGATTTGCCCCGCCGTGGCCGCGGCGACCAGATCGGCCGGCTGATCGAACCGGGTGATCCCGGCCCCGCTCCCGCCGATGTTGGCCTTGACGATCACCGGGAAGCGGAAGCCGCTCGCTGCGGCAGCCGCCTCGCCGGGGTGGTTGATGACCCGGGCCTTCGGATACCGGAGCCCCAGTTCCGACAGCACCTCGAGCTGGTACGCCTTGGAGATCTCGAGTCCGTAGACTTCGGCGCCATTGACCACCGGAGTGCCGGTCCGGTCGAGGTGCCGGAGCCAATTCAGAGTATGGAAGGTGGCCTGCCCGTTGCCTCGGAGATACGCCGAGGGACTCGCCCGGTTGACGACCAGGGAGTAGCGGCGCTCGAGATCGGCCGGATCATAGGCGTGGCTGTGGGCGTCGAGCCGGACCCACGGGATGCCCCGGCGGTCCAGCTCGGCAAAGAGGGGCCGGAACCAGTCCGGGTGCTCGTGGTAGACGGCGATCGGCAGCAGCTTCGACATCGGGACGACCTTTCGGGTACGGGAAAAAAAGAAGCCGCGAATCCTGGAGGAGTCGCGGCCGCAGCTGGGCTTCGGATCAGCGGGTCATCGAGACCCGGAGGATGCTACCCTCGATCACCTCTGCCATGCGCGCGGCCGTCCCCCGACATCATCGGGCGACAACAGCTACACATGGCCATGCAGGTCGAAGTACGCATCGGCACCGAAACTAAGTGGCGTCGGGCCGCCGGGCAAGACCGGACGGACGCCGGGGAGCCCGGTCCGCTTGCGGCGACTTCCGGCCGGGGCCATCCTTTACCCGCCTAGCCGCCCCAAACCCGGAGACATGATCTGACCCAGACTGCCAGCGAAGGTCCTCCGTCCTTCGACCGGTCGATCGTCGAGGGCCCGATCGCGAAAGCGGTCTGGCGCCTCGCCTGGCCGACCATGCTTCAGAACGTCATCGGCGGGCTCCAGGGCATGATCGACCACGCGATGGTCGGACACTTCGTCGGCTACACGGCCAACGCGGGCATCGGCGTCTCCTGGCAGATATTCCTGGTCGTGATGGTGTTCATCAGTTCGCTGTTCACCGGCATGGCCGTGCTGGTGGCCCGTTTCGTCGGCGCCGGCGACCGGGCCAGCGCCAACCGGGTGGTCTATCAGGCGTTCCTCACCTCGAGCGTGCTCTCGATCGGCATTCTCGCCCCGCTGGGCTACTTCCTGGCCCCTACACTTCTGAGCTTCGTGCATGCGGCGCCCGCGGTGCAGGCTGAGGCGTTGCCGTTCCTCCGGATCATGTTCGTGTTCAGCTTCGGCATGATGACGTTCTTCATGCTGGGGGGCGCTCTTCGCGCCGCCGGCGATGCCCGGACGCCGCTCCGGTACGGCGTCGCCCTCACGGTGATGAACATCGTGTTCAACGTGATTCTGATCCGCGGACTGGGACCGATTCCGGCCTACGGCACCAGGGGCGCCGCCATGGGCACGACGATCGCCGGCGGCCTCCTGGCGCTGCTGGCGTTCCACCGGCTCGCGACCCACAAGTGGGTGGTCGGCTTTCCGCGGGGCGGGAGTTGGGGACCGGACTGGGCCATCATCCGGTCGCTGTTCCGGTTCGGCCTGCCAACCGGTCTCCAGGGGGTGGCCATGAACGTGGGCGGCGTCCTGCTGCTCCGCTTCATCGGATCCCTGGAACACAGCGCGGCGGCCCAGGCGGCCTACGCCATTGGCTACACCGAATTGTTCTCGCTCATCACCTGGACGTCGGTTGGTCTGATGGGCGCGACGTCGGCGGTGGCGGGACAGAATCTCGGCGCCAAGCGGCCCGACCGGGTGTCCGAAGGTGTCCACGCGGCGGCGAAGATCGGCTTGAGCGCGGCCGCGATCGTGGCCGTCCTGTTCCTGACGATACCCGGCGCCCTGCTGGCCGCGTTCGGGATGAAAGACCCCGAAGTGGTCCAGATCGCCACTTTGCTGCTCCGGTACCTGAGCGTCTCGGCCTTCTTCATCACGGTGGCCCTCACCTATACCGGCGGACTCCAGGGCACCGGCGACACCAAGAGCCCGTTCTACATCACCCTGATCTCCCAGATCGTCATCCCCCTGGGCCTCTGCACCCTGATCCAGTCGATCCGCCCCCTCACGCCCGGAGACATCTGGCTCTCGATCCTGCTCGGCCACCTGACCCGGTGCACCCTGAGCCTGGTCCGGTTCCGGCAGGGGAAGTGGCGGTCGATTTCGGTGGGGATCGAGCCGGCGTAGCCGGCGCCCTCAATCCGGTTCGAACCGCGCCGTGAAGTGTCTCAGCCACGGCGCCTGCTCCTCGGGAATCACCAGGTCCCGGGCCTCGCCGCCCACGTACTCGATGTTGGCACGGGTGGTGTCGAAGTGGGTGTTGTTAGGCACCACCTGGCCCTTCTTCACGGCCACCGTGAACAGAATGTGCTCGGCGGCCCGGCCCTGATGGGTGGGGATCACTTCCTTGAGGCCAGTGATGTCGGTGACGGCATCCTGGAAGCGGTAGAAAGACTTGCTGCCGGCATACGACTCGTCGCCGTCCATCATCGCGGCCCACTGGGCCGACGAGCCGGAATCGGTGAGGAGATCGATGAGGACCTCATCCCCGTGGAGGCCAAAGAGATTGTAGCCCGCGCGGCGGAGGGCGGCTTCACGGTCCGCAGCCGAGATCTGACGGACCGCCTGGACCGAATGGATCCGGAACGGCTCGATGATGGTCTTGAAGGTCATGGGGTCTGCTGGTTGGGGCGCCGCAACCTATCCTCGGCAGGCGGGGCCGGCCGTGAAGGCGTTGTGAGGGCGACTTCAGATGGCCGGAACCGGTCGACCGTGCTATCGTCCGACCTGCTCACAGCGCCCAGGATTTTTCGAAGGTGGAGAGCCCGATGCGGGAATTGCTGGCTGATTACGATCGCTTCCAAGCCCAGGGCCCGGTTGGCCGGGCTGTCGTCACCCAGGTCTGGGGCTCGGCGCCTCGGAGCGAAGGCGCCGTCCTGCTGGCCACGCCCGACCGGAAAATGGCGGGCTCGGTCTCGGGCGGCTGCGTGGAAGGCGCGGTGGTGGAAGAGATCATCGCCGCGATCGAGCGGGGTGCGCCGAAAGCGCTGGAATACGGCGTCACGCACGAGAAGGCCTGGGAGTTCGGTCTCTCCTGCGGCGGGACGATCTCACTCTATATCGAACCCACCGTCCGGCCCGAAATCCTGGCCGCCGCCCGGCGCGCCGAGGGCAGCGTGGTCGCCACGGTGGTTGGGGGGGCGGCACCGCTGTCGTCCTCATTGGTGTATCACGAGGACGGGAGCCGGGAGGTGAACGGGCTTCCCGCCGGTCTGGCCGAGATGGTGGCGGCCGGGGCGGTGGCGGCGCTGGCCCGACTCGCGGGATCAGCCGAAACCATCCCCACCGCCGGCGGTGACGTCCGCGTTCTGTATGAGGTCTTTCCGCGTCAGGCGACGCTGCTCATCTTCGGCGGCGTTCACATCGCCATGGCGCTCGTCAAGCTGGCCCAATCTTTGGGATATCGGACCGTCGTGGCCGACGCCCGCGAGGCGTTCCTCACGCCAGAGCGTTTCCCCGACGCCAACCGGCTGATCCAGGGCTGGCCCGCGGAGGTGTTCGCCGAGGTGGGGATCGACCGCGCGACCTGCATCTGCCTCCTCACCCATGATCCGAAGTTCGACGAACCGGCCATCGACGCGGCACTCAAGTCTCCGGCCGCCTACATCGGCGTGATCGGCTCCCGCAAGACCCAGAAGCTCCGGCGGGAACGCCTGGCGGCGGCCGGGTTCTCGGCCGAGCAGATCGCCCGGCTGCACGGACCGATCGGGTTGGACCTGGGGAGCCGCGAACCGGCCGAGACGGCGCTGGCGATTCTGGCGGAGATCACGGCGGCGCGGTTCGGAGGCAAGATCGTCCGCTCAAAGGCAGCCGACAATTAAGATATTTGTACTGATTGTGTATAGAAATATAATTCCATAAAGCTTGACAAAAGACGGACCTTGAGTATTGTTATGTCATGTTTGATGGACATAAGCCGGACAAACAATCTTCAGGGGGTTCCAGTGATCGCTCGATTGATGGTTGGGATGAGTTTGGTAGCTATGCCGCTGTCCGTCGCGGTGGCCCAGGGCGCGCCCGCCCACGCGAACACGATCGTTGACGTCGCGGTCGCGGCCGGAAAGTTCAAGACCCTGGTTGCCGCCGTTCAGGCTGCCGGCCTGGTCGAGACCCTCAGCAGCGCCGGCCCGTTCACGGTGTTCGCGCCGACGGACGAAGCCTTCGCGAAGCTGCCGGCCGGCACGGTCGAAGCCCTGCTCAAGGACAAGGCCAAGTTGACCGCGATTCTGACCTACCACGTCGTCAGCGGCGCGGTCACGGCGGATCAGGTCGTCAAGCTCAAGTCGGCCAAGACCGTGAATGGCAAGGACGTCGCCATCATGGTGATGAACGGCAAGGTCATGGTTGGCAACGCCCACGTGGTCACCACCGATATCAAGGCCTCGAACGGCGTCATCCACGTCATCGACACCGTGCTCCTCCCGTAGTCCGCAGTCCACTATCCTCGCAGGGAATCTCGCCACCCCGGGAGGCCGCCATGGCTTCCCGGGGTTTCCCGTTGCCGGTACGACCGGATGGCCGGATCGGTCCCACGGTGCTATCGTCACCTGTCGCCGGCCCCGCCCTGGGCCGCCCCCCGACCCGAGCCCGGACCGCCATCACGATGCGAATCACCGCCGCCCTTCTCGCCCTTGCCACCGGCGCCACGCCGGCGCTTCAGGCCCAGAGTGTTTCCTCGCCCATTCATCCCGGCCGTGGCGCCAACCAGCCGGTGGACGAGGCCTACACGAAGAAGATCAGGGAGTACACCACCGAGAGCTTCTTTCTCTCACCGCTGGTGGACTATCTGCCGGCCTCGAAGACCGTGCCGACGCCTTCCGTGGTGCTGGGCGACATCGCCGGAGCGCCCGGCAAGCTGCCCTACTCGACCGAGGTCTATCAGTACATGCGGCTCCTCGAGAAGGCGTCGCCCCGGGTCAAGGTCTACTCGATCGGGAAGACCGAAGAGGGCCGCGAGATGATCGCGGTGGCCATCGCGTCCGAAGCCCTCATGCGGAATCTCGACGGCAACAAGGCCAAGCTCGCCAAGCTGGCCGACCCCCGGACCATCGGGATGGACGATGCCGCCGCCGCCACCCTGGCCGAGAGCGCGGTACCGGTCTACTACATCACCGGCAGCATTCACTCACCCGAGGCCGGCGCGCCCACCGCGTTGATGGAGCTGGCGTACCGGATGGCGGTGGACGAGAGCCCGTACATCAGGAACATCCGCGACCACATGATCACGCTGATCACCCCGATCGTCGAGGTCGACGGCCGGGACCGCCAGGTCGACCTCTTCAAATGGCACATGGCCCACCCGGGCGAGACCTGGAGCAACCTGATCTACTGGGGCCACTACGTCGCCCACGACAACAATCGGGACGCGATGGGGATGACACTCAAGCTGTCGGAGAACGTCCTCAACACCTACGTCGGCTGGAAGGCTCAGGTCCTTCACGACCTCCACGAATCGGTGCCGTACCTCTACGACAACACCATCGGTGACGGTCCCTTCAACGCCTGGATCGATCCGCTGCTGACCAACGAGTGGCAGATGATCGGCTGGAACAACGTCCAGGAGATGACCCGGCTCGGCATGCCCGGCGTCTTCGCGCATGGGGATTTCGACACCTGGTCTCCCGGGTACCTGATGTTCATGGCGGCCACGCACAACGGAATCAGCCGGCTCTACGAGACGTTCGGAAATGGCGGAAGCGCCGAGACGCTCGAACGGACGCTCTCACCGAACGAGACCTCGCGTACCTGGTACCGTCAGAACCCGCCGCTTCCCAGAGTCCGCTGGTCGCTCCGGAACAACAACAATTACGAACAGACCGGCCTGCTGGTCTCGATGAGCTACATCGCCGAGCACCGGGCGCTCTTCCTCAAGAACTTCTACGAGAAGAGCAAGCGCTCGATCCTCAAAGCGAAAACCGAAGGCCCCGCCGCCTACGTGCTCACGGCCGACGAACGGCGGCCCGGCGCTCAGGCCGAGATGCTTCGCATCCTCCAGAAACAGCAAGTGGAGATTTCGCGTGCGACGGCGGCCTTCACCGTCACGCTTCCGGCCAGGAAGCCCGCCAAGGCAGCTCCCGGCGCCAAGATGGCCTGCTGCGCCAAACCCGACAGTGCCAAGACGCCGGAAACGCGTTCGTTCCCGGCCGGGAGCTACATCGTCCGGATGGATCAGCCCTACTCGCGGATCGCGGACGCGCTGCTCGACTATCAGTTCTGGAGCCC